>CAZNJB010000009.1:0-92107 GCA_964573255.1 uncultured Melioribacteraceae bacterium | reverse complement strand
AATTACAGCTTCATTACTACCGGTAGTTGAAATTGTTATTGCATCTCTAATGATATTGAAGTATAAAAAGAAAGAAGTTCTGCTCACCGCTGTTATCTTATTCTCAGTATTTTTGGCGGTAAGTATTTACGGCTCGATAATCGGATTGGATAAAGAATGCGGTTGTTTCGGCGGCGCAGTGGAAAGCAGTTTCGGAGCCGGAATGATTCTGAGAAACGGTTTATTCCTAATAACGGCAATATATATAAAAATGAAAACCGCGCGGTTATTGAATTAACTAATTAACAATAAATGATAGGAGTAGTTATGTCTATTAGAACGAAAAAGAGATTTAAGAATCTCGGAAAGATTTGCGGAGCGTTATTGTTTACGTTATTAATGTTCACAAATATAAAAGTTGCAATGATGAAAGATACGGATATACTGCAAGGCGACATATACTAACCTTGCATCTTCAATAAAACCAATTCATA
Organism: uncultured Melioribacteraceae bacterium; assembly: GCA_964573255.1. GTDB lineage: Bacteria > Bacteroidota > Ignavibacteria > Ignavibacteriales > Melioribacteraceae > CAYNUJ01. The sequence continues at coordinate 91,634 of CAZNJB010000009.1, read as the reverse complement.
ATTATTGGATTTCATTATTTATGGCAAAATTAATAAGATTTACGAATATAGCGATATTAATTAGTATTCTAGTATTCTCTTGTAAAATGGACGATGAGAGGAGAGGAATTAGTTTTAATGATAAAGGACTATCAAAAGAATTCAATAATTACTTTCAATTTATTAAAACAGTATATTTAGATGACGATGTACTTATAGCCGATATAAGTTATTTGGACGTAAATGATGAAGGTGATTTATTGGTTACAGATAAAATGAGGAGAAAAATATTTCTATTTTCAGGAAATGGAAAGTTAATAAAGGAATTAAAGTATACAGAGTGTAACCCTGGTTATAAATGGAAACCTGAAAAAGCACAATTTAAACAAAATGGAGAAATTATTATACTAGATCCAAGAGGATTGAAGTTTACAGCTGAGGGGGATTGCATTGGCGAGATGAACGCTTCATTTTTATGGCCAGGTCAATGGGCTTTTTTAACAAATGGAAATATTGTGGGTTATTATGCTTGGCCGGGTATTCAGCCGAAACTTTCAGTATTAGATGAAGAAGGAAAAGAATTATTATCTTTTGGCAAATTTTCGTCGGAATTTAGGAATTTATTAGCAAGAGGAATTGAGTATGCCGGATTAGTAATTGACAAGGATGATAATATCTATCAGCTAAATCCTTTTAGTTTGCATTTATTTAAATACGATAAAAATTTTAGCCTAAAAGAAGAATTTGCATTAAGACTAGATAATATTAGTAAAATGGATAGAGATATTAGAGCGGGATATTTTGGCGGTCCAAACGATTTACAAAGAGAGTTTAATAGAGTAGTTATGAATAAAACTAGAGCTTGGGGCTGCGACTTACTTGATGATGAAACAATAATAATATATTATCTTCATACAAAGGAAAAAAATAATGTGATTTTTATTCAGCTTTATTCAACGAATGGAAAATATTTATTGGAAGAAGACTTGAAAATAGATCAAAAATTCGCGGCTGCAAAAAATGGTTATGTGTACAAAGTTATTCAACCTGAACCTGATGACCATGGTAATTTACCCAATCCGGCGATTGAAATTTATAAATACAACGAGCGTAGGATATGAGTAAAAGAAAATACCTGTTTTTTATACCAGTTATTTTATTAATAAGCTTGACTATCATAAATTATTTCAGAATTATTAGAAATCCAAGAATGAATGAAAAAAATAGCTCCTCGAATATCCACACAGAAAAAAATAATACAGCGTATATTAAATTAAAGGGTATTAGAGTTGATAACTTTTTATTAAAAAAAATAATATCAAATGAGAGAATTTATACGGATTTTTCAAATCTGAATTTAGTAGTATTTTTATCAAATGTCGCATGTAACCCTTGTCAAATAAAAGAATTAGAACTAATCAAAGTACATTATTCAGAACTAATAAAGAAAATGAAGGTGTGGATAATTTATATTGGTTTTGATGAAAAAGAAATTTATTATTTGAAAAAAATTTGTGAATTGAATGATGATATTTCACTGTATACTACAAATAGAACGGCAACTAATAGTTTTTACTCTTATGAAAAATATCCTCTTGTATTATTAATTCAAGATAATACCATCCTAAATGCTCATATTCCTATTTATGGAGATGAAGTATTATCAGAATCATTTTATAAGAATTTATTAAAAACTGTTTATTAGCTTTATCGCCAAAAGTGTCAAAAAGTCAACCAAAATTGAAATTATATAAAGAGGACTCCTTCGAATTAAGCTATTTTAATTATTATGAGTCAACAGTATTATAAATAAAAAATAATATATATGGCATTACCAAACAATCCACTCTAAACTTAATTGAGTTAAATTCTTAAGTAAAAATTATTTTAATTAGGTCTAAAAGACCTATTGCCGGAACGAAATATATTTATATATTGCAATTAAATTATGCCGATACATTGGGAATTACTGCATCTTATCGGCTGAGCGCAAGTGCGGTAGAGTTAGAAGGTTGTTCCAGTAAATTGGTTAAGTGACATTTGAATATTGTTAATCTTTCCATATCCCGTCCGGTAACCGCAATAATGTTTTACTTGGGCGTAACTTTTTTGGGGTTGTATATATTCAGCCTTATGGGCGTGGATTTACTGCCCAACGTAAACATTCCTCATTTAATAGTACAAACGGAATACGAAAATTCAACGCCGGAAGAAGTTGAAAATCTAATTACAGAACCGTTGGAATCGGCGGTTGGTTCAATTAACGGAGTTAAAAAAATAGTCTCCGTTTCCAAAGAAGATATGTCGGTAATATCAATCGATTTTAACTGGGGAACGGATATGAAAGAAGCGGTTTTATCGCTTAGGGAAAAACTGGACAATATGCGTTTCTCGCTTCCTCGCGAAGCGGGCAGACCTTCAATAATACACGCCGATCCTTCGGCGGCGCCGATAATGACCCTTGCGCTCGCTCTGAATAACAGCGGTAACGGAACTCAATTTGAGGAGCCGGGTTCTCCGGTTCTTGAAATAAAAAGACTTACGGCTTTAAGAGAAACCGCGAGCGCTTTGTTCCGGCGCAGACTCGAACAGATTGACGGCGTCGCACAGACCGTTGTTGTTGGAGGTGTGGAGAAAGAAATATTAATCAATATTCTACCGGGCAAATTGAAAGAATACGGCATCACTCCCGATATGATAAAGACCGCAATTAGAAACGCGAATAAAAAACTTTCCGCCGGCAACATAATGAAAGGGGTATTCCGTTACTCGCTCCGTATCGAAGGCGAATTTTCGGGCGTTGAAGAAATAAAAAATACCGTGGTGAAAAATCTCGGCGGCGGAGCCGTTGCGCTTGTAAAAGATATTGCGCGCGTTACGGAAAGCTTTAAGGAACGGAACGGAATGACGAGATTAAACGGCGCCGAAACGGTTGGACTGCTTGTTTATAAAGAACCCGACGCCAATACCGTGAATGTAGCCGAGCGGGTTAAAAGAGTTTTATCTCAAATGAAGGAACGCTATCCCGAGTTCAAATCTTTGATTATTACGGATCAATCCGAGTTTATAAACGCGGCGATATTTAACGTGAAGCAGGAAGTTGTATTCGGCGGAATTTTAGCCGCGTCGGTTCTCTTTTTCTTCTTGGGCAGCATAAGGAATATCATCGCAATCGCACTTACTATTCCGGCGTCTTTATTGATTACTATAATATTAATGTGGTCTTTCGATATTAGTTTTAATATTATATCGCTCGGCGGAATGGCGCTGGGCGTTGGAATGCTTATGGATAACGCAATTATTGTAATTGAAAACGTAGTGCGGTATAGAGAGACGGGTAAAGGAATTGTCGAATCGGCTCTGCTGGGCGCTTCGGAAGTAAGTATGCCGGTTTTTACCGCCACGCTTACAACAATTGCGGTGTTCCTTCCGCTTATATTTGTACCGGGCATTGCCGGCGAAATTTTCCGCGACCAATCTCTTGCCATAGCCTTTTCGCTCTCCGCTTCCATTATCGCCGCTTTAACTTTAATACCGCTTATAATTTCGGGAAAGAAAAGAACTCTTATCAATGCGCAGAAATACGCCGGAGACAACATAACAATTAAACGTTCGAAGAAGGGATTTATCGGTGGAGTATTGTTTTATATTTCATTCCCGTTTGTTTTTACGCTTACCGTTCTATGGCACGCGGCAATAAGAACATTTATTTATCTGAACGAAAAAATCAGCGGCGTCTTTAATCGGTTCTTTAATGCCGTAGATAAAAAGATGGATAAACTAATTGACAAGTACGAAATATTTTTGAATTGGGGTTTGAATAATAGGGCGATTGTTATAAGCGTTACCGCATTGTTGTTTATACTTACCGCGTTTGCGTTCGTTAATATTAAAAAGGAATTTATACCGGAATCCGCCTCAAAGGAATTTGTGGTGGAATTAACTTTTCCCAAAGGTGTGTCGTTAAAGGGGAACGCCAAAATATCCGGCGAAGTTGAAAAAGCTCTGCTTGTTCTTCCCGGCGTTAAATATGTAGTCGCCAATATCGGAAGGGTTAACGAATACGATTTCTTGAATAAGGAAAATGTTTCGGTTGAAAACACGGCGATTACAATAAAATTGGAAAACGAAAGTTACTATTATCCGGTAAGGGAAAAAGTAAGATCGTTATTAAGGAATCTGGGGAATATCGATTACGATTTCCGTCCGGTTAAGACTGCGTATTCCGGCGTGTTTAATCCGGTGGAACACGATATAATTATCAAAATAAAACAGGATGATATTCATTCGGCGTTTGGTAAAGCGGAAGAACTTAAACGTGAAATCGATAACTTGAATATCGAAGGCTTAAAGGAAGTATGGATAGGAACCGAAAAAGGCGCGCCCGGATATGAACTGACGATCGACAGAAAGAACTGCGCCGCTTACGGCTTTTCGCCCGGCTATGTCGCGTCTTTCTTGAACGATATCGTAACAAGTAATGCCGCCGCTTATTATTCCGAGTTCGATAAAAAGGTCGGTATTAAAATACAAACGGATATTAACGAAAGAAATATCATCGATAAAGTCCTTTCGAAAGAAATTGTTAAAAACAATATTTCGGTTCCACTTAAAAAACTTGTCGATGTTAAACGAACGGAAAGTTTTAACGAAATATGGCGGGAGGAGAGAACGCACGTCGTTTATTTGTATTTGGATACGGCTCCGGGCTTTACCGAAGATGTGGCTGACGCAGTGTCGCCAATTGTAAAATCCGCAAGCGTTGTTTCGGGACAAATAATCGAAATGGGCGGCGCCGACGAGGAAATCAGATCTTCGTTTTCTTCGTTAGCCGCGGCTTTGCTTGTTTCCGTACTGCTGATGTACATGATACTCGCTTCCGAATTCGAATCTTTTGTTTTTCCTTTTATTATTATATTTGCCGTACCGTTGGGACTTATCGGGGGAATATTGCTTTTGTATATTTTCGGTCAAAGTATAAATATTATTTCCGTGATGGGCTTGATTATACTTGTGGGAATTTCAGATAACGACGCGGTGGTAAAAGTGGAATTTATTCTGCGTAAGAGAGCCGAGGGCTATAACGTGCACGAAGCCATTATGCTTGCGGGCAAAGAGAGATTCCGTCCGATTGTGATGAATAGTCTAACAGTTATTTTCGGACTTGTGCCTATGATCATTGGATTCGGCGTTGCGGGAACGCAACTGCGCATATCGCTTGCGCTGGCAATTGCCGGAGGTTTGATTTCTTCAACAGTTCTCACTTTGGTGGTTATACCAGTGCTGTACACTTACTTTGAAAGACTATCGAAGAAATAAAATATATTATAAAATAATTACCGGTAAAGAAATGAAAATATCGTTTAAGAAATCCGCTGCAGTAATTGTATCTTTGTTAACACTCGCGTCGCTGATATATTTCGTTTTCCCGCCGAATGAAAAAGTCGCGTCTGCGCCGGAAACTTCGGCGGATATAAACTACGGTTCTTTAGGCAAAGTTGTTTTTAAAGTTAAAGCGGCAAAGATAAAAAGAAAGGATTTGATTATTTCGGTGAACGCCAACGGTATAGTCAAAGCCAACAGAGAAATATCGGTCGTTTCCAATTTGAGCGGAATAATTACGGAATTAAATGTTTACGAAGGGAAGAAAGTAAACAAGGGAGATTTGCTCGTTAAGCTGGACGATAGGGAATATAAACTTGCGCTTAAAGAAGCCGAAGCCGCGCTGCTCGACGCGAAGGTTGAATACGCTCTGCAGAATAAAAGGTCTCCCATCGAGTTTGCCAACACGTCCTTAGCCGATAGTATTAAGAAAGAAATAAATAAATTGGATGAAATGTTCGCGAGAGGGGAAATAGAAAAGGATGAATACGAAAAACTTCGTGAGCAACTTGACCTCAATTACATTCTTACCGGTATAATGCGTCAAGATGTGCTTAAAAGCCGGAGTGGTTTTACCGGAGCGTTGAACAATATCAAAAGGGCAAAGTTAAATCTCGAATACACCAGTATTCAAGCGCCGTTTCAAGGGGTGATCGGCGATGCGGATTTGAGTGTCGGACAGAGAATCTCTGCGGGAACCGAATTGTTTAAACTTGTGGATATATCGGAATTGCGTATCGAGACGGGCGTTCTCGAAAGCGAAGCCGCAAGAATTAGTAAAAACGCCGTAGTGAAAATTTATATTTCTTCTTTCCCCGATAAAGCCTTTAACGGGTATGTTAAATTTGTAAGTCCCATTGTGAACCCGGAAACCAAAACGTGCAAAGTGATTGTCGCGTTTAAGGATGACGGACACAAAGTAAAACCGGGTATGTATGCCGAAGTGCAAATTGAAGTGGAACGCCTCAAGAACAGATTGCTAGCGCCCAAAGAAGCTTTGCTTGTAAGGGATAACCGGAATTTAATTTTTATGGCGGAAGATTCTTTGGCAAAGTGGAATTACGTGGACATAGGCGGAGAGAATGATCAATACATCGAAATAATCAGAGGCAAAAATCAACCCGTTAATGAAGGCGACCTCGTACTGATTGAAGGGCATTTTACTTTGGACCATGACGCAAAAATTAAAATAGTTGACGTGATAGATTAACGCTTCTTATAACGACGCAAATTGATGAAAAGAATATTTTATATATTTTTATCGCGACCGGTAACCACATTTATGTTTTTCGCCGGGGTAACGGTTCTCGGGATAATCTCGGCGTTCAACTTACCGGTTGAGTTAACCCCCGAAGTAGAGTATCCTAAATTGACAATCACTATTCCTTGGAGGGGAGCTTCGCCCGAAGTTATGGAAGCGAGGGTTACTTCGCCGGTAGAATCGGTTTTGGCTTCGATAAGAGGAATTAAGAAAATATCATCTCGTTCGTCGGCGGGAAATTCGCGGATAACCGTTGAGTTCCATCCGAATACGGATATGCAATTCGCCAGGCTGGAAATACTCGATAAGATATCGATGCTGAAAAACGATCTGCCGTACGGTGCCGGAGTTCCGAAGCTTACCGATTATGTGCCGGAAGATTTACGCGAGTTGAAAGGGTTCTTGACTTATTCAATATCGGCGCCTTATCACGCCGGTTTGATAAGAAAAACAGTCTCCGATAAAATGCTTGTTCCGCTTTCATCTGTTGACGGTGTGGCAAACGTAAGTATAATGGGAGGTACCGATAGGGAAGTATCGATAACTATCGATCGCGTGAAGATGAGAGCGCTGGGCGTTGAAGTGAACGACTTAAATAGAGCGGTCTCCGAATTGGAACGGAAAGGTGCTATTGGAAATATCGTTAACGATGATTATAGATTGAGATTATCTTTCTCGGGCGCGTATGATTTGAAATTCATAGAAGAACAACCGGTAAAGGATACTGGCGAAGGAAGGGTTCTTAAAATATCCGATTTCTGCGAAGTTGAATATACTTATCCCGAACCGTATATGTATTATAGAATAAACGGCAAGGAAACAATTAATTTAATTATAGATAAAAAGAAAGGCGCGAATACAATTCAAACCGCCGAACGGGTGAAGGATAAAATAAACGAACTTGCCTCCGTTTTACCAAAAGGATATGTTGTAAAAAAGGAAATAGATAAAAGCGAGCGGATGAAAAAGGAATTGGACGAGTTATTCTCCGGCGCGTTGTTTTCGCTTGCCGCCATTATACTTATTCTTTTCGCGATATACAGAAGCGTTAAACATTCGTTTATTATTATCGCTTCGGTGGTATTCTCGCTTTTGCTGTCGTTCCTTTTGTTCTTTATCTTCGATTTATCATTGAATATATTAACCATCGCTTCTTTTGTGCTCGGGTTTGGATTTATGGTAGACAACTCGATTGTGGTTGTCGATTTTATAGACCGCTACGGCGATAAAAGAAATCCTAAACGCTTGGCTGTTTTAGAAGAAAGAATATTTCCCGCGTTGTTTGCTTCTACGTTAACTACCGTCGCGGTGTTTATTCCGCTGGTGTTTCTCTCCGGCGAACTGCGGTTATATTTTGTTCAATTTGCTAAGGGAATAATTTTTACTTTAACCGCTTCTTTAATTGTGGCTTTCTCTGTTATTCCGCATGTCTATTTTAAGTTTTCGGGAAACGGCGGTAAACATAAGAGTAACGGACATTTCGTGAAAAAGATATATATTGCAATCACCGAAAGAATTATCCGGTTTAAAAAAACGGCGTTGATATTCATTGTTTTAATTATTGGTCTGCCCGTTTGGCTTTTACCGGAAAGAATTGAAACTCCGGTTGTGGGCGACGTTTATAATTTTCTGTTTGACAGTCAAGCATATCAACAAATAAAGCCGTATGTCAATAATGTTTTAGGCGGCAGTTTGAATTTGTTTTTTAACAAAATTGACAGAGGGAAAATATGGAATTACGGCGAAGAGACGAGAATAAGCGTTCGAATTGAATTGCCGAACGGAAACCGAATTGAAAGAATAAACAATATTTGCAAAGCGTTCGAAAGAGAAATACTTAATTATAAAAAACAAATTGATTACGTTACCGCAAACGTTTATAACGAGGAAATAGCGTATATAAATGTTGTTTTTACTAAGGAGCAGTCAAACACAGCTTTCCCGTTTATGCTTAAGAATTATCTCACTTCCTACGCGTCACGAATCGGAGGTATTTCAGTGGGCGTTTACGGCTTCGGTCCGGGATTTTACAACGGGCTGGGCGGAACTATGAGTTCGTACAGAGTTGCAGTTAAAGGTTTTAACTTTGAAAGAGTAAAAAAAATAGCTCAAGAATTCAAAACCGTTATCGAAACAAATCCGCGGGTTGACAACATTGACATTGACCAATCTTTCCGGTACGGCGCAAAAGATACTTATGAAATTATAGGCGAAATAAATCGAAAGAAATTGGCTTACGCCGGACTTACGGTAACGGACTTGGCAAACGAAATATCCGCCGCGGTTAGCGGCAGTTTTACTTACGGTAAAGTATCCGTAGCCGGCGAAGAAGCGCCCCTAACGATTAAATATGCCGGCTATAAAAACATTCAATTGAATGAACTGGAAAACGCAATAATCAAAGGGGGAAACGCGTATGTTAAAATTAAAGACATAGTTAAATTCAAAAAAAGCAAAGTGCAAACCGTTATTGTGAGGGAAGACCAGCAATATGTTCGCTACATCAGTTTCGAGTATAAAGGTCCCTATAAATACGGAACGGAATTTTTGGAATCTTCCATGTCTAAAATATTTCTTCCGGAAGGATATTCGATGGAGCGCGGCAAGATGTTCTTCTTTTTCAACGACAAAGAGGAAGCGGAAGAGTGGAAGATAATTATAATAGCCACAATTCTTATTTTTATGATAACCGGCGCGCTGTTCGAAGATATCAAAAAGCCCGCGATAATAATGGCGGCAATACCTTTCGCCGCTGTCGGTGTGGTGTTTCTTTTCTATTTGTTCGATTTCACTTTTAACAGAGGAGCGTATGCCGGATTGCTGCTGCTGGCGGGATTATCCGTAAACAATTCGATTTTATTGACCGATTACATTTCTAAAAATCTAAAAAGCAAAACATCCGCTGAAGTTATTGAGTTGAGTTATCACAGATTAAAACCGGTCTTTACCACCACGCTTACAACCATCGCAGCGCTGATACCGTTATTGTTTTTTACGGAATCCGAGTTTTGGCGGAGTCTCAGTCTTTCTATTATCGGCGGTATAGGACTATCAGCGTTGCTAACATTATTCTATATACCGTTATTCTATTGCTTGTTGAATAAAAAGATAGTACGCGAATAAAAGTGGCTTCCCAGATTCATCACAAACTCTTACAATTGGAAAACATTCTCAATTATCCATTCTCCATTTTCAATTCTCAATTCTCTACCGCCTGTGTTCTTTGATATATCAAAACTCTCAGCTCCTCTTGATTTAATACTTCCAATTTCTTTCTTTTGTCGAAACAAATTTTTAATTTGCAAAATGGCATCTAACTTACTTCAGCAATTTAAAATTGGTATCGTAATCTTAACGCTTATTATTGTTTTCGGTACTATCGGTTACGAGATATTGGAACCCTCCTATGATCTTGTCGATTCTTTTTATATGACAATTATTACAATTTCCACAACAGGCTTCCAAGAAGTCCGTCCCCTTTCGGAAGGCGGCAGGATATTTACAATAATTTTAATAATATCCGGAATTCTTACAATTGCATATACGGGCGGTAAAGGCGCGCAAATATTAATAGAACAACAAATATTCAGGAGAAGAAGAATGAGCAGGAAATTAGCTCGATTGAATAATCATTATATAGTTTGCGGTTACGGTAGAATGGGTAAGGTGATATGTGAAGGATTGAAAGAAAGCGGGAGAGATTTTGTTGTTATTGAAAACAGTGCGGAGGAAATAAGTGATCTCGATTTTAGTGAAGTCCCTTTTATTGATGGGGATGCTACAAGCGATGAAATACTTCTCGCAGCAGGTGTTGAAAGAGCACAAGGATTGGTGGCGGTTATAAAATCAGATGCGGACAATGTCTTTACGGTACTTTCGGCCAAAGAATTGAATCCGAACTTATTTGTTGTTGCGCGTGCTATTGACGAGGGTACTGAGTCTAAACTGAGAAAAGCCGGAGCCGACCGTGTAGTAAAGCCATATGAACTTGGTGGGAATAGGCTGGTGAATTTATTGCTTAAACCGGGAGTTATGGATTTTATTGACGGTGTGGCTCGAGGCAATAAAATGGAAATAAATTTGGAAGAAGTTACAATTAGCCGTGATAGTGTTTTATGCGGTAAAACTTTGCTTGAATCTCCAATCAGGAAGGAGTTAAATATCATTATTGTGGCGATGTATAAAGCCAACGGACAATTTGTTTACAATCCGAACGCTAATACGGTTCTTGAATTAGATGACAAACTCATTGCCATAGGGGAAACTGAAAATCTAAAGAAATTGGAAAAACTGTGTCAGCCGAATATTTGATTTTTTGTAAGAGGAAGTCAAATTGACAGGAAATTGAAAATCATTATAATTTATCAATTTATTGAATTTCCTCTTATAAAACATTATATTTGTTATTCTCTTTTTCGCCCCTATGGGGCGATTTTTGTTTGTATGAGTATAATTAGAAAGCAAATATGGCAAATTACAGAAAAATCGCTTGAAAATAGCGGTTTTATGTTAATTGACATTATAGTTCGCGGAAGTAGCAATTCGCCGGTTATAGAAGTTTTTGTCGATAGTGAGAAAGGTATAACCACTGAGGATTGTTCCGAAATTAGCCGGAAAATCCACGAACTGATTGAAGAGACAGATATTTCAAAAACCAAATACCGGTTAGATGTTTCCTCGCCCGGTATTGATAGACCACTTAAATTTATCGAACAATACCCTAAGCATATCGGCAGAAAATTCGAAATTGAATACTTAAGCGGTGAAGAAACTATTAAAACTACTGCGGTTCTAAAAGGTTTGAAAAATGATAAATTGGAATTTGCCGATAAAGAAAATTTGATAGTAATAGACCATAACCAAATAAAAAAAGCAAAAGTATTAATTAGCTTTTGATATCGGAGGCATAAAATATGAATTCGGAAATAGTTGAATCCTTTGCACAGATGGTACGCGAGAAAGGTCTTGATAAAGACGTTCTTGCGGGAATAATCGAAGAGATATTCGAACTGATGGTTCGTAAAAAATACGGACAAGATGCCGACTGCGAAGTTGTTGTGAATATGGATAAAGGCGATATCGAAATATTTCTCGTTCGTGAAATTGTTGAAGAGGTTGAAGACCCGAACACTCAAATAAGCATAGACGAAGTAAATGAACGGGGTAACGAAGACGAGCTTGAAGTTGGTGACGAGTTCGTAGAAAAGCTGGAACTCGCTTCTTTCGGAAGAAGGTTGGTCAATTTAGCCCGTCAGAATATGAATCAGAAAATTAGAGAAATTGAAAAAGATATTATTTATAACGAATATAAAGATATGATCGGCGAAATTGTTGTGGGTGATATTTATCAAGTTCGTAAAAATGATGTCTTGATAAACCATAACAAAAATGAATTATTTTTGCCACGTAACGAGCAAATACCACGCGAAAAATACCGCAAAGGAGAAACTATTCGTGCTGTTGTAAAAGAAGTTAAAAAGACTTCTAACCGTCCTTCGATCATTGTTTCTCGTGCAGATAATGAATTCCTAAAAAGATTATTTGAAATTGAAATTCCCGAAATTTACGATGGTGTAATTGAAATCAAAGCAATTGCCCGCGAACCCGGGGAAAGAGCTAAAGTTGCGGTCGAATCCCAAGATACAAGAATTGACGCTGTAGGTGCCTGCGTTGGTATGAAAGGGGTTCGTATTCATGCAATTGTTCGCGAATTGAATAATGAAAATATAGACGTTATTAATTATTCCGACGATCCGGCAATATTTATTCAAAGAGCTTTAGCACCGGCAAAATTAAAACAGCTGGAAATTGACGAAGAAGCTAAGGTTTGTACTGTTACTGCCGATAGCGATCAAGTTTCTCTTATAGTAGGTCGCAACGGTGTAAATATTCGTCTTGCAATGAAATTAACCGGGTACGATATCGAAGTGATCCGGGAAGAAAAACCGTTCGATGAATATGAAGATGATATCGAACTTGTAGAACTTAAAGAAGAATTAACTCCTGAGATTGTTGAGCTCTTAATCAATAATAGATATGATACCGCTGTTGAAGTATTAACAGCAGGTGCTGAAGAACTGAAGAAGATTCCTGCATTAAGGGATAAAGCCGAAGAAATTATTGATATTCTTAAGAGTCAATTTGAGGAAGAAGAATAAAAATTTATTTACGGATATATACTTATGGCTGAAACCAAGAAGAAAAAACTAAGACTTTACAAATTTGCTGCGGATTTTAATTTATCGTCCGATGAATTAATTGCTTTCCTTAAAGACAAAGGATATAATATTAAATCCTTTAGATCGGAACTTACTGATGAAATGTTAGCTGAAATCCATTCTCATTATAAAAAGGAAATGGAAAAAGCTGAGAAGCATTACAAGAAACTTTCCGAGTTTCAAAAGATGCGCAGCGAAACTCCTAGAGATGCGGAGGTTCATCTCGAAACTGATTCTCAGGAAGGTGATTCTGAGAAGAAGGAAATTAAGATTATTGATAAAGAAGCAGTTGTAGAATCTGCTGACAAAGAGAGTAAAGTTCCCGAAGAGCCTGAAGAAGTATCCGTTGACTCGGATGGAAATAACTCTACCGAAACAGTTGAAACTGTGGAGGAAGAAACATCCGATGCTGAAGTAAGTGAGGAAGTCCCTGAACCTGAAACGGTTGAGGAAAAACTTTCCGAAGAAGTTGCTGAAGAAGTTCCTCAGGAAGATGAGGTTGAAGTTAAAGAAGAAGGAGAAAAAGAGAAGAAAGAAGAAAAATTCGTAACGGAAACAGAGAAAGCTCTTAAAAAAGTTAAAACCGGACTTAAGATTGTCGGTAAAGTTGAATTAGAAGATACTTCAAAGAAGAAGCGGAAAAAGAAAGGCGAGCCTAAGAAAAAAGAAGCTGAAGCGTCGAAGGTTTTAGAAGAAAAAACTGATAAGCCTGCAGAACCGAGCACGAAAGATGCTACTAGTAAAAAGAAAAAGAAGAAGAGATTAAAAGCTAAGAAAAAAGGCGAAGGTGAAGGTGGTATCCCTTCTAAGAAGAAGAAAAAAGGTAAAAAGATTGAAGTCGACAAGAAAGAAGTTGACAAAGCAATTAAGCGTACTTTAATGAGTATGGACGACTCGGCTCTAAGTGAAAGAGCGAGTTTCCGTAAGAAGAAACGGAAGGAAAAGAAAGAAGAGATTGAAAAGCAAGAAGAGATTCGTCAACTTGAAAAATCTAAAATTAAGGTTACCGAGTTTATTGCCGTTAGCGAATTGGCTAACTTGATGGGTGTTGATGTAAGCGAAGTAATTCAGAAATGTATTGAACTCGGTATGATGGTTTCGATTAATCAGCGATTGGATTTCGAAACTATTACATTGGTAGCCGATGAATTTGGCATTGAGGTTGAACTGGAAGAAGAATACACTTCCGATGTATTGGAAGATGTAGAAGATCCTGAAGATACTTTGGAAGAACGTCCTCCGGTTGTTACTATTATGGGGCACGTTGATCATGGTAAAACCTCACTCCTTGACTTTATTCGTAGAGAAAACGTTGTTGCAGGTGAAGCTGGTGGAATTACTCAGCATATAGGTGCTTATCAAGTTACACTGGATAATGGAAAGAAAATTACTTTCCTCGATACTCCTGGACACGAAGCCTTTACTGCTATGCGCGCACGTGGTGCTAGCATTACAGACATCGTAGTTCTGGTGGTTGCAGCTGATGATTCGGTTATGCCGCAAACAGTTGAGGCGATCAATCACGCTCAAGCTGCAGGAGTACCGATGATTGTTGCTATAAACAAAATTGATAAACCTAATGCTAACGTTGAAAAAATTAAACAGCAGCTTGCTGATAGAAACGTTCTCATTGAAGAATGGGGCGGTAAATATCAGTCTGTTGAACTTTCAGCTAAAACCGGTCAGAATATTGATGAGCTGCTCGAAAAGATTTTGCTCGAAGCTGAAGTGCTTGAATTAAAAGCAAATCCGAATAGAAAAGCTCGCGGTGTGATTATTGAAACTAAATTGGAAAAAGGTCGCGGTGTAACTTCTACGGTTCTTATTCAAAAAGGAACCTTGAAAATTGGTGATCCATTCGTTGCCGGAAATCAACATGGCCGTGTAAGAGCTATGTTCGACGAAAGAAACAAAAAAGTAGATAAAGCAGAGCCTTCCGCTCCGGTTCTTATAATCGGTTTCGAAGGAGCACCTCAAGCCGGCGATATGTTTGTGGTTGTCGATTCCGAAAAAGAAGCTCGCGAAATAGCACTCAAGAGACAGCAGCTTAAGAGAGAACAAGATTTACGTCAAGTTAGACTTATTACTCTTGACGAAATTGCAAACCAAATTAATAAAGGTGGTTACAAGGAATTACCGCTTGTCGTTAAAGGGGACGTTGATGGTTCGGTGGAAGCACTTTCAGATTCTTTAATGAAATTATCCAACGAGTCTGTCGCTGTAAAAGTTATCCATAAAGGCGTAGGTGCAATTTCAGAAAGTGACGTTTTGCTTGCTGCTGCATCTCAAGCTATTATAATTGGTTTCCATGTGCGTCCGCACGTAAATGCACGCAGACTTGCTGAAAGTGAAAAGGTTGATATTAGGCTCTATAACGTGATTTACGATGCCATCAACGAGGTTAAATCGGCTCTCGAAGGTTTACTTGAACCGGTTGTTTCGGAAAAACTTGTTGCTACACTCGAAGTTAGGGAAACATTCAAAGTTCCTAAAGTCGGTACGGTTGCAGGTTGTTATGTGACTGATGGCAAAATAACACGTAATAATAAAATACGTTTATTCCGTGACGGAGTTGTCGTTTACGAAGGTCAACTCGCATCACTTAAACGATTTAAAGATGATGTTAAAGAAGTTGATGCTGGTTATGAATGTGGATTGAATATTGCAAACTTCAACGATATCAAAGTTGGCGATATAATTGAATCTTATGAAATGATTGAGACTCGCCAGAAATTGGATTAGTTATGTCGCTTAGAATGCAAAAAATTACTGCACTGATAAAAGATGAGCTTGGTCTCATCTTTTTGCATAAAATACAAGATCCGGCGTTGGGATTTTTAACTATAACGAATGTTAAAGTATCGCCGGATTTAAGAACCGCAAAGGTTTATGTTTCGGTCTTTGAAAAAGAATCTCGCGAAAAAACCCTTTTAAAATTGAATGATATTAAGGGGTTGATTCGTACCGAATTGGCTCATAGAATTCGTCTTCGTCGTGTTCCCGAATTAACTTTTTATATTGACGATACACTCGATTTTGTTGAAAAGGTCGAAGGTATCCTTAAAAAGATTCATAAAAAAGATGATAACAAAGAAGACGAATAAAACAACTCCGGTGGATTTTGCAGCAGGGGAAGTTATTCTGATTGATAAGGATGCCGGCTGGACTTCCTTTGATGTTGTGAAAAAGATAAGAAATATTGCCGGTGTTAAAAAAGTTGGTCATGCCGGTACTCTGGACCCGTTTGCTACCGGATTGCTTATTATTTGCACGGGAAAAATGACCAAACAGATTAGTGAATATCAAGATCTATATAAAACATATTCGGGCGTTTTTTATTTGGGTAAAAGAACCGATACTATGGATCCCGAAGGAAAAATAATTTCCGAAGGTTCTTTTGAGAATATAACCGAAGAAGAAATTTTTAATACGCGGAAGAAGTTTCTAGGAGTAATTGAACAGATACCTCCTATGTTTTCCGCCAAGAAATTTAAGGGAAAATCCCTATATAAATATGCCAGAAAAGGCGTAGAAATTGAAAGAAAGCCCGTTAAAATTGAAATTTTGAATTTTGAGATTGAAAAAATTGATTTGCCGAAAGTTCATTTTACCGTATCTTGTTCTAAAGGAACTTATATAAGAGTTTTAGCCGATGATTTCGGTTCAGCTTTAGGATGCGGAGCGTATTTGCAAGAATTACGCAGGATCTCAATTGGCGAATATAATGTTGAAAACGCACTTAAAATTGATGAATTTAATGAGCGCTTTAGTGGAATAGATTGTAATTAGGTGAAAGTGAATTTGATTTATGAATGTATATACTGACGAAGCTTTGATTGTGCACGATCCGAATACTGTGGTTACCGTTGGAACTTTCGACGGTTTGCATTTAGGTCACAAATATATTTTAGCAGAAGTTGTTCAAAAAGCTAAAGAATTGAACGCGCGTACTTTTGTTATTACATTTGAACCTCATCCTAGGAAGGTTCTTGCGAAAGATAATAATATTAAACTTTTAAATTCGCCCGAGGAAAAAAAGAAGTTCTTTGAATTGAATGGTATTGATAACGTATTCATTGTTAATTTTACAGAGGAATTCTCTCAAACCCCTTCATCTGAATTTGTAACTGATTTAATTGTATCTAAAATCGGAATCTCACATTTTGTTGTGGGATACGATCACAAATTCGGAAAGGGAAGAGGCGGTGATGAAAATTTACTCCGTGAATTGGGGAAAAAGCATGGTTTCACAGTTTCTACTGTTGGACCGGTTAAAATTGATAATGAGACTATTGGCAGCAGGTTAATCAGGCAATATTTGGCTGAAGGTAATTTGGAAAAAGCCAATAAATTCTTGGATTATAATTATAGTTTGAGAGGAACCGTAGTAGAAGGAGACAAAAGGGGAAGAACAATAGGATTTCCCACAGCGAATATCGGTAAGGTTCATCCCGATAAATTAATTCCTAAAAACGGAGTATATGTCGTTAAAGTAAAATTCGGGGGTGAAACATTCGGAGGTATGATGAATATCGGTTATCGACCGACATTCAAGAATACTTCAGAATTGATAATGGAGGTTTTTATTTTTGATTTTGATAAAAATATATATAACATTGAAGTTGAAATAGAATTTTTGAAATATTTACGAGCTGAAAAGAAGTTTTCTTCGGTAGATGAATTAATTAAACAATTAAATAAAGATAAAGAAGAAGCAAAAAAGTTTTTAAGTAACTAATTAATCCCGGTTAATTCTGGGGTTCAATCGTAAACTAAAAAAGGAGTAACAAAAATGACATCCATAACAAAAGAAGAAAAACAGGAGATCATTAAAAAATTTGGCAATCACGAAAACGACAGCGGAAAAGCTGAAGTTCAGATTGCTATTCTTACTAAAAGAATTAAAAGATTAACCGAACATTTCGGCGATCATAAAAAAGATCATGCATCTCGTCGTGGTTTGATGCAATTGGTTGGTAAGAGAAGAAGACTTTTGAACTATCTCGAAAGAAAAGATATCAGTAGATATCGTGCAATACTAAAAGAATTGAATTTAAGAAAATAGAGGTTTTATAAATGAATTATGTAAAAGAAATTGAAGTTGGCGGTAAATTATTTAAAATAGAAACCGGAAGATTTGCCCGTCAAGCAAGTGGTGCGGTAATGATTTCGGTTGGCGGTACAATGGTACTGGTAACCGCAACTGCTTCAGATGAACCGAAAGAGGATTTGGATTTTTTACCTCTTTCAGTGGAATATCGTGAACGTTCAGCCGCTGCGGGTAAAATTCCCGGTGGATTTTTCAAACGCGAAGGTAGGCCAAGTGAAAAAGAAATATTAAGCGCTCGTTTAATCGATAGACCTATAAGACCTCTTTTTCCTAAAAATTATCGACACGAAACTCAAATTGCGGCTTTTGTCTATTCATTCGATGGTGAGAATGATCCCGATGTTATTGCTGCTGTAGGTGCTTCTGCGGCTTTGGCAATATCAAAAATTCCATTTCTCGAACCGATCGGTGAAGTTCGTGTTGTACGCCTTGACGGTGAATACATTGTCAATCCAACCATCGAACAAACGGAAAAGAGCGATATCGAATTAGTTATTGCAGGAACAGCCGATTCCATAATGATGGTTGAAGGCGAAGCTAAAGAAGTTAGTGAACACGAATTGCTCGAAGCATTAAAAGTCGCTCATGAGGAAATCAAAAAAATAGTTGCTGTACAAAATGAAATGATTTCCGAAATAGGCGAAGAAAAAATGCAAATTGAAGAACCTTCTTACGAACCCGGTTTGGAAGAAGAAGTTAATAGCTTGGCTTTCGATAAAATGAAAGAATTGGTTTCCACCGTTCTTTCGAAAAAAGAAAGGTCTGCTAAAAATAAAGAATTAGCTCAAGAAGTTATTACCGCATTGGAAGAGAAATTCCCTGAAAGTGAAGGAGCAATAAAAGAAATTCTTCACGATATGGAAAAGGATTTGATGAGAAAACAAATCCTTAACGAAGGGAAGAGACTCGATGGCAGAACTACTACGGAAATCCGTCCGATTACAATCGATCTCGGATTATTAAGCAGAACTCACGGTTCGGCTCTTTTTACAAGAGGTGAAACCCAGAGTTTAACAACGCTTACTCTTGGTAGCAAGAGTGACGAACAGATAATAGACGGATTACAGGACGAATATAAAAAACGTTTCATTCTGCATTATAATTTCCCTCCGTTTAGCGTTGGGGAAACGGGCCGCTATGGCACTCCCGGACGCAGGGAAATTGGTCACGGTAATCTTGCCGAGCGAGCGTTAAAATTCGTTATTCCAAAGGAAAGCGATTTCCCTTATACAATTAGATTAAATTCCGACATCCTCGAATCGAACGGTTCGTCTTCGATGGCAACTGTTTGTGCCGGTTCTTTGGCATTAATGGATGGCGGTGTGCCGGTTAAATGTCCTATTGCCGGTATTGCTATGGGTCTTATAAAAGAAGAAGACCAATATGCAATACTTTCCGATATTTCGGGTAACGAAGATCACCTTGGTGATATGGATTTCAAAGTAGCCGGTTCTGATAAGGGGATAACAGCAATTCAGATGGATATTAAAATACAGGGGATATCTTACGAAATAATGGAAAAAGCTTTAGCACAAGCCAAAGAAGGCAGAATGCACATTCTTGGCATCATGAACGAAGCTATTCCTGCTCCCCGTGAAAATATCTCTGAATATGCTCCTAAATTGATAAATATTTCAATCAATCCTGAAAAAATTGGCGCCGTTATTGGACCTGGCGGAAAAGTAATTCAAAAAATACAAAAGGATTACGGAGTTGTTATCTATATTGAAGACGACGGCTCTGTGAATATCGCCGGTCAAAATTCGGAAACTACCGAAGCGGCTAAAGAATATATTCTCGCTTTAACTACCGAACCTGAATTAGGTAGAGTATATAAAGGCAAGGTGGTTAAAATAGCCGATTTTGGCGCATTTGTTGAAATATTACCAGGTACTCAAGGGTTACTTCATATTTCCCAAATTGATAGGTCACGTGTTAATAAAGTGACTGATTTCCTTAAGGAAGGGGATATTGTTGAAGTAAAACTTATCAAAATTGAAAATGGAAAGCTTAGCCTTTCCAGAAAAGTTCTCCTCAGCGAGAAAAAAGACGATAAGAAAGAAGATTAATTTAATTATTTAAAGCGCTGGATTAATATATCCGGCGCTTGTATTTTAAACTGTTAATTCTTGAAATTATAATATTGTTGTGAATATTGGCGGATTGGACATAGGTAAAAAATTATTGCTTGCGCCTATGGCGGAAGTAACAGATGCACCATTTAGAAAGATTTCTAAAAAATTTGGTGCCGCACTTACATATACCCAAATGGTTTCCGCAGAGGGAGTGATAAAAAACAATTTTATAACTTCAAGATATCTTTCTTTCGGCAGGGATGAAAAGCCAATTGGAGTTCAAATATTAGGGAATGAACCCAGAATATTATCCGCTGCAGTTAAAGAAATAAATAAATTTTCACCCGATGTTATCGACTTAAATTGCGGCTGCCCCGTGTCGCATGTAAGAGCCAATAATCTAGGCTCAAGTATTTTAGAAGATACAAAACTATTGGGTGATCTTGTTAAATCGATGGTAAAAGCATCGGAGGGTACGGCAATATCCGTTAAATTAAGACTTGGAAGCTGCCAATCTGATATATCTGTTTTGGAGAACGCAAAAGCAGCTGAGGACAACGGTGCTACTTTTATTACGGTGCATTTTCGCAGCAGAACCGATAGATACAATGTTAAACCGGATTTTTCTTGGATGGAAAAGTTAAAGAAGAATATCTCCATTCCAATTGTAGCTAATGGTTCTGTATTTACACCACAAGATGCCTTAAGGCTAATTAATGATTTTGAAGCCGACGCCGTAATGGTAGCTCGAGGTGCTATAGGGAATCCTTTTATTTTTTCCCGGTATAATAAAATTTTAAACGGGGAGGAAGATCCGGGTGAGCCGGATATTTTAACAAGTACCGAAGTACTTAAAGAACATCTCCATTTACTCGTAAGAGAATTTGGTGAGTTCCGTGCTTTGGATAAAGCCAAAAAGCATACGATCTGGTATCTTCGTTTTTACGATGGCATATCAGTTCTGATCCCAAGAGTTTTACAGACTAAGTCTATTGCACTATTATTTGATGTAATAGATTCTCATACAAAGTCCGTGCTTGCAGGCGCTTTTGCGCCGGCTAAGTTATCGGATGTGAAATTAAAATTTGAAAATAAAGTGCTTTTTTGGCTTTTAACTGAAGATAATGAAACTATTAAATCCAAAATTGCATGAAAAGAGTTTAAAATATGCGCAAAGAAATAATTGTAAACTCCTCCGGAACGCAGAACCGTGTTGCTATTACGGAAGATGGAGTATTAGTTGATTTCTTCGTCGATCTATTGGATCGTCGGAGAATGGTTGGAAATATTTATCACGGTAAAGTTGCCAGGGTTTTACCTGGAATTAGAGCCGCATTCATCGATATTGGAATGAAACACGATGCATTCCTTCATTTTTCCGATATCGGAGAAACTACCGATGAATTGCGAGGAATCATTGACGAAGATTACGATCACGACGTGGAGGAAAAAGACTCTTCACGCTCTTCTAATAATCAGAAAAAATCATCAAACAATACAAATTACCCCAAACTCAAAAAAGGGGAAGATATTATTGTCCAAATCATTAAAGAACCTGTCGAGAATAAAGGTGTTAGGGTAACTACCGGTATATCTATTCCCGGCAGATTTTGTGTTCTTTTGCCAATGGACAATAAAATTGGTATTTCTAAAAAGATATCTCATTACAAAGAAAGAAAAAGATTAAAAAGAATAGCAAGAAGCATTATTCCTGAAAAATTCGGTTTAATTGTAAGAACCGCGGCAAAGAATCAAGATGAAGAAGCTCTAGCTGCGGATTTAAGATATCTTTTGCAAACTTGGGAAGATATTGAAGAACGCTTAAAAAGCAGTAAACCACCCGAATTGATTTTCAAAGATGTTGCAACTACGCTGAGCGTTATTCGAGATCTTTTTACTCCCGATGTTAACAAGGTTTTTGTGGATTCAAAGAAAGTTTATAAGGAAATCCGCAATTACGTTAAATATATGCAGAAAAATTTGGTTGATAAGGTAGAGCTTTTTAAAGGAAATCAACCAATTTTCGAAGCCTTCAAAATTCAAGATCAAATCGAACAAATGTTCCATAAGAAGGTTCCATTACCGAGCGGAGGTCATATTGTTATTGAACATACCGAAGCAATGACGGTAATTGACGTAAACAGCGGTAGATATGCCGCTAAGAAAGAGCAGGAATTAAATTCGCTCAAAACCGATTTGGAAGCTGCGCGCGAATTAGTTAGACAACTCCGTCTTCGGGATATCGGCGGATTGATTGTTGTCGATTTTATAGATCTTGAGGATGAAAAGAACAGGAAAAAGGTTTACGACGAACTTCGTAAGGAATTCAGGAAAGATAGAGCTAAAGTGGCTATGCTGCATATGACCGATTTTGGCTTAATGCAGATTACTCGTCAGAGAATTCGTGAGAATATTGTTCAATCTTTGTATGAACCTTGTCCCTATTGCGAAGGTTCGGGAATGATGATAAAGAGAGATAATTTGATTTATGAAATTGAAGAATGGTTGAAACGATATAAATTAGAAGGTAAAGAAAAAGCTCTTAAATTAGTCGTTCATCCTTCGTTAGGTCGAAAACTAAAAGAAGGTAAAATTTCGCGGTTCACTAAATTGAGATTTAAATATTTCTTCAGGATGAAATTAGTTGAAGATGAAAAGATGAATCCGCAATCATTCCAAATTTTTTCTACCCGTACAGGTCAAGATTTGACCGAAGAATACGCTTAATTTTATTATTTTTTGAATATTATTTTTGGTGGTGGAATGAAAAGAACAAGATTTTATGAAATTCACAAGAATTTAGGTGCTAAGTTAGTAGAATTTGCCGGCTTCGAAATGCCGGTGCTTTATTCATCCATTATAGACGAACATAAGAATGTACGAGAAAATGTTGGTGTGTTTGATGTTTCCCATATGGGTGAATTTTTGGTTAAAGGTGAAAAAGCTCTCGATTTTGTTCAGTATGTAACTGTAAATAATGTGGCAAAATTAACCGAGGGTAAGGTTCAGTATTCTGCAATGTGTTATGAAGATGGCGGAATAGTGGATGACCTTCTCGTCTACAAAATTAAAGATGACGAGTTTATGCTGGTGGTTAATGCTTCTAATATAGACAAAGATTTTGAATGGTTAAACTCCAATAATAATTTCGGCGTTGAGCTTGTAAATGAAAGCGACGAATATTCTTTATTAGCCGTTCAAGGTCCTAAGTCGAAGGATGTACTCCAAAAAATTTGCGACAAAGAAATTGATTTGGAGTTCTATAGCTATTTCTTCGCAAATGTTGCCGGCGTTGATATGCTGTTATCCAGAACCGGATATACAGGTGAACTCGGTTATGAGCTCTATTTCAAAGGTGACGAAGAAATTGCCGCAAAAGTTTGGAATGCGCTATTTGAAGCCGGTAAAGAATATGGTATTTCGCCTGCCGGATTGGGTGCGAGAGATTCTCTCCGACTCGAAATGGGATACTGTCTTTACGGTAATGATATTGATAAGACAACTAATCCTCTCGAAGCCGGTTTGGGATGGATTACCAAATTGAAAAAGGGTGATTTTATCGGTCGCGATGCCTTGCTAAAAGTGAAGGAGGAAGGATTAAGAAGAAAATTAGTTCCTATGATTTCTTCACAGCGTGCGTTTCCACGTCACGGATACGACATTTCTTCCGGTGGTAAAAAAATTGGCTCTATAACTAGCGGAACCTTATCTCCAATTCTCGGAAAACCGATAGCATTGGGTTATGTGGAAACAGAATTCGCCGAGGAAGGCAAAGAAGTTAATTTTGTTATCAGGAATAAAGAGATTCCCGCAAAAGTTACAAAACTACCATTTGTAAAGAAATAATATGAAAATACATACTTTACTTTCTCCTCATAATGTTGAAGAATTGTATTTTACCGGCAAAGTTACTGTCGTGATAGACGTTTTGCGCGCTACAACTACTATAGTTAAAGCCTTGGAAAACGGAGCTAAAGAAATAATTCCTGTAGATACGGTAGATTTTGCCGTTAAAGTTTCGGGTAGCGCTTTTTGCGGACAAACACTATTAGCCGGAGAGAGAAATACGCTAAAAGTCGAAGGTTTTGCTCTCGGGAATTCACCTTTGGAATTTACCGAAGATGTTGTAAAAGGAAAATCCATTATTCTTTATACAACTAACGGATCCAAAGCTATCACTAAAGCAAAATTTTCCGAAAACCTTTTTGTCGCATCTTTTAATAACATTGAAATTATTGCAAAATTATTGGTTCTATTAAATAAAGATGTCGAAATACTCTGTTCCGGAGCGAATGGACAATTTTGTATGGAAGATACGGTTTGTGCTGGAAAATTAATTTCCGAAATAATTAAATTAAATGCGGATATTGATTATTCGGATGCTTCAGCTGCAAGTTTATCATTGTCTAAAACTTTCGGAAAGAGTATATTAAAAATGCTTCAAAACTCTGAACACGGCAAATTACTTATAAAGAATGGATTTGCTGCGGATTTGGAAGTAGCGGCTAAATTAAATTCTTCTTCGGTAATTCCTATGTATTACGAAAGCGTTCTTAAATGTGCCGATGAGAAAATTCTTCCTCAAATTAACGAATTGAATAAGGAAAAAGAATAATTGGCTAAAAGGAAAGTAAATAGATCAAAAGCTGGAACGAAAACGCAAAACGGAGGAGATTTCATTATTCCCCCCGAAAAGAAACTGAAAATTATCGGTTTGTTTTTAGGGCTTTTCGCCTTCTTTTTGTTTTTGAGTATTCTTTCCTATTCCCGGTATGATGAATTTATTTCCGATTACGGTTTACTCGATGTTTTTAAAGTATTTAGCAATAACCCCGAGTTTACACAGAAAATAAGTTCAATTCACAATTGGCTGGGGATATTCGGAGCTTATCTATCATATTTTCTTATTCATAAAACTCTCGGCTATTTCTCTATAGTATTTCCTCTAATAGCTTTTGTATGGGCAATAACTATAATAAGAAAACAGAATTATTCTCTTGCCGTTACAGCCTCAAATATTCTTTTAGCTATTGGAATTCTGATTTCAACTTTTTTCGGTGTGTTACGTTTTTCCCCCGATTTTTCTCTTTTCGAAGAAGTAAACGAGCTTTCCGGAAATATTGGCGCTTTCTTAGGCAAAAGTCTTTCTCTTTTATTCGGCGGGCTGGGCAGTGTGATAATTATAATCACATTGGTATTTGTTCTTCTCTTTATAACATTCGATTTGAAATTTACTTGGCTAAAAAAAATATTGGCAATCTTATTTAAAGACGAAGAACCGGAAAGTGAGGAAGAATCCGATACTAAAATAAGAATTAAGAAGGCAGAAGAAGAGGATAATATTGCCAAAATAAAGAAGCTCTCCACCAAAAGAAAGAGAAAGAAAATAATGCTTAAAGATGACGAAGATAATTTACCTTCGTTTATTGAAGAGGAAAATGAGCCGGAAGAAACCGAAGAAGAAACAAAAATTAGAATAGTTCAAAAAAGTGTTGAAGAAACTATTAATGTTCAAGGTTTGGATGTATTAGATGAACCGGTAGAAAAATCGGAACAGGAAAAATTAGAGGATGAAAAAAAGAAAGCTGATGAAATTGAAGAAGCAATTGATTTCAAATTAGAAGAACAGCTGCCGGATCAATGGGAAGAAAAAATTAATTACAAACCTCCAACTTTAGCCTTGCTCGATCCACCCAAAGATGAAGAAGTTAAAATTCCCGAAAACGAGTTAAAGCATAATGCAGAATTATTAAAAGAAAAATTAGCTCTTTTTGATATAAAGATTGAAGACATTTCTGTTACTCCAGGTCCGGTTGTAACGTTGTACGAGATTGTCCCTTCTCCCGGTGTAAAAATAAGCCGGATAATATCGTTGGAGAATGATATAGCGCTTGCATTAGCGGCGCGCGGTATTAGAATTATTGCGCCGATACCGGGTAAGAGTGCTATTGGTGTTGAAATTCCGAATGCTGAAGCAATAACCGTAAGCGCTCGCAGTGTTCTACCGAAATTAAAACAGTCAAATGCCGAACTCCCGATGGCACTCGGAAAGACCATTGCTGGGGATGTTTATATTGCGGATCTTGCCACTATGCCGCATATGTTAATAGCGGGTTCTACCGGTTCCGGTAAAAGTGTTGGTATAAATATGATTATTACCTCATTGCTTTATGCCAAGCATCCATCGGAAATTAAATTTGTTATCATCGATCCGAAAAAAATAGAATTATCCTTTTACAAAAAATTAAACAGGCATTTTCTTGCCGTATCGCCCGATTTGGATGAAGAGATTATTACTAATCCGCAAAACGCTTTAGTGGCATTAAAAGCGGTAGAACTGGAAATGGAAAAGCGTTATGACAAGTTAGCTAAAATTGGTGTAAGAAATATTATAGATTACAATAAAAAAATTGAGAATCCCAAGAGCAGACCGAAAGATACCGATACGCTGAAACATTATAAAATGCCTTATTTAATAGTGATTATTGATGAGTTGGCGGATTTGATGATAACCGCGGGTAAAGAGGTTGAAGAACCGATTGCTCGTCTGGCTCAGCTTGCACGTGCCGTTGGAATTCATCTGATTGTAGCAACTCAAAGACCTTCGGTAAATGTTATTACCGGTGTAATCAAGGCTAATTTCAGTGCAAGGATTGCCTATCAAGTTGCAACTAAAATAGATTCACGTACAATATTGGATATGAACGGTGCGGAGCAATTACTTGGTCGTGGAGATATGTTATTCCTTCCCGGCGGTTTGCCTAAACCAATCCGAATCCAAAATGCTTTTATATCTACAGGCGAGGTGGAAAGAATTACCGATTCCATTTATTTACAGAAAGGTTATTCCAAACGCTTTTTCTTGCCTTCATTATTCGAGAAAAAATCGAGCTCTTCCGGTAGTTTTATTGCCGATTTAGATCCGATGTTCGACGAAGCAGCCCGAATGATAGTACGGCATCAGCAGGGTTCTGTTTCACTTTTACAGAGAAGATTGAAATTGGGTTACGCTCGTGCTGCCCGCATTGTGGATCAATTGGAGCAAGCGGGAATTGTCGGTCCTTCGCTTGGTAGTAAAGCTCGTGAAGTTTTAGTTGAAAACGAGGAACAGTTAGAAACAGTATTAAGGTCGTTGTAGTGATTAAATATATTCTAAGTTCTGTCGTCTTTTTGATTTCCCTCTCAATTCTTTCCCAAGAAGATTCAGTTAAATCATTTTTGGAGAAATATAATTCCGTTAACTCCCTTCATATTGTTTTTGATGCATCTTTTTCCGGCGGAGATTTACCTCTCAAGAAAGGTGAAATTTATTTTAGAAAACCTGAGGAGTTAAAATTAATATTAAAAAATAATATTATTTTGTCGGATGGAGAGGTTGTACGAACTTACAATTCAAAATTGAATCGAGTTGTTATTTCCAATATTGAAGAGTATGATACGCCTTTGAATTTAGGGGATATGCTGAATATTTTATTAAATTCAAAAAATATTGAAACATTAGGGGAAGTTGAAGGTAAAATCGGTTTTAGAATTTCTAATGTCGATATCGAAAATGTGAATTTTATTGATGTATTTACCGATGAAAATTATATCGTGAAAAATTTACTGATTCATCAAACAGATAATAATGAACTTAAAATTGTTTTCGAATTGTTTGAACTCAATCCTTCAAACATTGAAAGTGCATTCAAATTAAAATTTCCCGATAATGCTAGAGTTATTGACCTAAGATGACTGAAAAATCTAAAAAAATTATTAGTATAATTTTCCCGTTTCTACTTACGGTAATATTTCTGTATTTAGCTTTTTACAATGTTGATTTATTCTCATCAATTCAATTAGTCACTCAGGCAAATCCATTATGGACTTTGGTTTTTATTATAATCTTTATGTTTTCACATTTTTTAAGAGCGATAAGATGGAAGTATATTCTCTCTTCGGTTAAAAGAGACGTTAGCGTAAAGCACCTTTTCGGTGCTGTAATGGTTGGTTACGGTTTGAATGCTGTAGTGCCTCGTGCCGGAGAAATTTTCCGTTCTTTTTTCTTGGGGCGATGGGAAAAAATATCCAGAACTTCAATTTTCGGAACGGTAATTCTTGAGAGAATTATTGATATCCTTGCCCTTTCATTTTCTGTATTAATAAGCGTTTTAATATATGGTGGTGATCTTTACACTGAAATATCTTGGCTGGAATACACTCTTAATATTGTTTTTATTGCTAATGGTATTCTGATTATTTTAATTTTCTTATTAGTGATTTTTAAAGAACGCTTCACTGCTGTACTTTTGAAAATGACGAATGTTTTTTCTGAAAAAATTTCACTTAAACTGCAATACATCTTCGATACTTTAATTGAAGGATTGGCAAGTTTGAAAGGATGGAAAAACTATTTTATGACATTCTTTCTTAGTGTAGTTATCATGCTTGTTTATGCATTCAATTCGTGGATTGCCTTCAAAATGGTAGGAATGGATTCGATAAAAGAAGTAACTTATGGTATGGCGTGGATTCTTATGACTATTAGCGCCTTCGGGATAATTATTCCTACACCCGGCGGTACGGGTTCTTATCATTTGATCACTATTTCTGTGTTAGTTACTATTTTTTCTTTCGATCAGGAAATAAGCAGTGCATACGCAATTTTGACCCATATAATTTCCTACGTTATATTCATTTTTTCCGCATTCTTCTTTATTTATATAATCAATAAAAAGAGAGTGGAAGAAGGGAAACCGAAATTAAATTTCCTCAATGTTATTAAAAGTATGGACAGTGAAGAGTTATGAAAAAAATAATTTTAATTCTTTTATTTGTGCCTATTATAATCTATTCACAGATAGATATATCAGCCGGGATGGGGATCAATTTATCGTCTCGCAGTTCAGTTAAAGATTATATAAATATCAACTTTGCAGGTGCATCGAATCAAGTGAAAAGTTTTGAAACCGAAGCGGAATTTTTTGGTGAATTAGATTATTCTGTGAAAAATAATTTTGATATAGGTTTAGAGTACGCTATTTCCATTTATTCTTATACCGATGCATCATTTCTCTCCGTTTATGATTTCTCGTATTTGCAGCATAAACCATCGCTTATGGGCTATTATGTTTATAAGGGGGAAGGTTATAAATTCAAATTCGGAGGCGGAGGAGGAGTAAGATACGTCTCTTTAACGGAGAAATTACCCACTACTTCTGTTGAAAAAGTCTATACCGCATTGGGATACGGTTTTGTGGCAAAGGCATTCGGAATGACTACTCTCGGCGACAATTTATATGCTTACATTGGAGTTGATGCAAGACTCGATTTCCCGGGAGAAGTTGAGAGTGAAGGTGTTGCTCTTTACAACAGAGGATTGGGTGAAAACGTTACTTTAAATTCAGTTTCCGCCGGAATTAAATTAGGTATTGTTTATTCATTATAGAGGTGTCTCTTGAATATTTTTGAAGCGATATTTTTGGGGATTATACAAGGATTAACGGAATTTTTACCCATTAGCAGCACAGGTCACTTAACAGTTGCAGGTAAATTATTGGGACTTATATCAGCCGATCATCCTGAAAGATGGACATCTTTTATAGCCGTTGTTCAGTTAGGAACTCTATTGGCAATATTAATCTATTTTTGGAATGATATCATTTCAATTTTGAATGATTTTTTCAAAGATAATCTTTTTAAAAGGAAAAAATTTTCCGAGCAATCTTTGAATTCCAAAATGGGATGGTACATTATTATTGGTTCGCTTCCGGTAATTGTTATAGGCTTGGGATTTAAGGATGTAATTGAAGGTGCATTTACGAAAGACTTGAAAGTAATCGCTTTCAGTTTAATCATTCTTGGAATCATTTTAGGTATTGCCGAAAAGAAGGGGAATTTTAAGAAAGATTTGAGCCAGATAAATTGGCTTTCGGCATTGTTGATTGGAATAGCTCAATCTTTCGCATTAATTCCTGGTTCTTCGAGGTCGGGTACTACAATTACAGCCGGATTGTTTTTAGGTTACAAGCGTGAAGTAGCTGCAAGGTTTTCGTTTCTGCTCAGCATCCCGGCAGTATTCGGCAGCGGTCTTCTGGAATTTTACCAATCGTTAGAATATATTGATTTTTCGGGTAGTATTGCGCTAATTGCCGCTACTGCTGCTGCAGCCATCAGCGGATATCTTACAATCGAGTTTTTATTAAAATTTTTGAGAAAAAATACTACTTTCGTTTTTGTATTTTATAGAATAATAATTGGTCTTGTTATTTTAGGTTTAATTTACTGGAATGTTATCAATCCATAGAGGAGGTAAAATGAAAAGGATTCTTCTAATACTCTTAGCCGTTGTTATGCTTGCGGCTTGCGGAAAAGATGAAGGTAAAAAGGAAATAAAAAAAGAAACAACAAATAATATCGAGGCAAAAGTGAAAGATTTAATGGATACAAACAACAGCGAAATGTTAGTTGCTACAATTAAGACAAATATGGGAACTATGGAGTTGGAATTATTCCCACACGAAACTCCTAAAACCGTTGAAAATTTTGTGGGTTTAATTCTTAAGAAATATTATGATGGTGTAACATTTCACAGAGTGATTGATCAATTTATGATTCAAGGCGGTGATCCAACCGGAACAGGCAGAGGTGGAGAAAGTTATTGGGGCGGTAAATTCCAAGATGAAATACGTCCGAATTTAATGTTCTCTGAACCCGGACTTTTAGCAATGGCTAATGCAGGTCCGAATACAAACGGAAGCCAATTCTTTATTACGTTAGTTCCAACACCTTGGTTGAACGGAAGACACACTATATTTGGTAAAATCATTTCCGGACAGGATGTTCTTGAAGCAATCGGGAAAGTTAAAACCGGAGCAATGGATAAACCGATTACTCCGGTTGTAATGGAAAGCGTTACAGTTGTTAAAAGACACAGATAATAACAAATGAAACAGCAGGAATTTTTCACTTCCCGTTGGGCTTTGGTTATTTCCACTCTCGGAATAGCCGTTGGAACTGGGAATATATGGAGATTTTCGAGAATCGTCGCACAAAACGGCGGCGGTTCTTTCCTAATTCCCTGGGTAATATTTCTTCTAATTTGGTCGGTCCCTCTAATCATTGCCGAATTTGCACTCGGAAAATTTACGCGCAAAGGTCCTCTCGGTGCTATTGCAATTACTGCTGGAAAAAGATTCGGCTGGATGGGAGGATTTATTGCTTTTGTATCTACGGCAATTATGTTTTATTACTCGGTTGTGACCGGGTGGTGTATTTATTATTTATTCTCCGCACTCTCGGGTGATTTATTTACTGCGGAAAATCATCTTCTTTATTGGGAGAATTTTTCTTCCGGTTATTTACCTATTCTTTTCCATTTCTTGGCAATATTTCTTTCCGCTGCGGTAATTTACCGGGGTGTTGTAAACGGTATCGAAAAAGCAAATAAAATTCTTGTTACTTCGCTGGTTGTTATTCTATTAGTATTGTTGGTAAGAGCTGTAACTCTTCCCAATGCAATTGAAGGGATTAAGTATTTTTTTACACCTGATATTAATTATTTGCTCAATTATAAGGTTTGGTTAAGCGCTTTAACCCAGAATGCCTGGGATACCGGTGCAGGGTGGGGCTTGATTTTAACCTACGCCGTTTATATGAGAAAAAAAGAAGATGTTCCTTTAAATGCTGCACTTCTGGGATTTGGAAATAATTCGATTTCTTTGATAGCAGGAATAATAATATTTTCCACGGTCTTTTCACTTAGCGGTGCCGAAGCGATGGATAAAATTTCTCAATCCGGACCGGCTAATACAGGACTTACTTTTATTTACTTGCCCCTCTTATTCTCAAAAATGTCATCCAATGTTTCTATCAATTATATTTTCGGGGCTCTATTCTTTTTAGCTCTTTCATCGGCGGCTCTTTCATCTTTAATTTCTTTGGTAGAATTGACAACTCGTACATTTATTGACTACGGAATTGAGCGAAAAAGAGCTATAATTATTGTGGCTGCATCAGGATTTTTACTTGGAGTTCCATCAGCTTTGAATATGGATTTTTTTGCAAACCAAGATTGGGTTTGGGGCGTTGGACTAATTTTAAGCGGAGCGTTCATTTCATTCTCTATTATCCGGTTTGGTGTTGATAAATTTAGAACCGAGATAATCAACGGCGAGGGTTCCGATATTAAGGTAGGTAAATTTTATAATTTTATTATTAAATTCTTGATTCCTTTACAAGTAGTAATTTTGTTAGTTTGGTGGTTGGTATCTTCGGCACAATGGGATCCTGAGTGGTGGAACCCTTTTCATGTTGCTAATGCAGGTACTTGCATTTTTCAATGGACTATAATTATTTCGATATTTGTGTTTTTCAATAGAATATTAGTTAACAAGACTTTGAGCGACTGATGATTGCTTGGATAACTTTGGTTATAGTTTGTGGAATTGTTTGGGGCGGATTTGGCTTATTGCTTTATACCGCAATTAAAAAAGAAAGTATGAAAAAATAATATGGCTAAAGGATTACCTACATTAGATGCAATAGAAAATACTCTCGGAGAGGATTCTCTTCTGCCGATATATTTTATAGCGGGTAATGATAAATTTTCAATCGAATCTGCCTTGGAGCAGGTAAAAAAAGCTGTAGAACCTCTTCTTCAATCCGATTTCGATTTGGAAATATTTTCGTTGGATAAAGAAATTGATTTCAATAAAATTTTGGAATCTGCGTCTGCATTTCCGTTCGGGTCCGAAAAAAAACTGATAATTGTTAGGGGATTCGAAAATGTAACCGATAAATCGAAATTATTACCTTATGCAAAATCTCCTGCAGATTTTACGGTAATGATTATCACTTATAATTCTGAAATAAAAAATTTAAATCAGCAGCCGTTT
The DNA here is from genome assembly GCA_964573255.1 of uncultured Melioribacteraceae bacterium. Taxonomy (GTDB): domain Bacteria; phylum Bacteroidota; class Ignavibacteria; order Ignavibacteriales; family Melioribacteraceae; genus CAYNUJ01. Next base: position 58,734 of record CAZNJB010000009.1, on the reverse strand, counting down.
AAAGAATTAGCAGCGAAAGGTTATTTATTTGAAGATAGAAAACTCCGTCCTTCTGAACTTGCAGATTGGATTATTGGTCGAGCGCGAAAATACGGGATTTCCATTCCGCATGAAAATGCATTGATGCTGATGGAGTTTGTAGGAGAAGAAAAATCTTTACTCGAAATGCAGATACAAAAATTTGCCGGATTCTTAAATGGCAAAGGTGAAGTAACTCAGGAAATAATAGAAAATTTAAGTTCTGCTACTAAGGAATATTCTGTATTCGAGTTGCAAGATGCGATAGGGAGCGGCAATAAAAAGAAAGCTCTAAAAGTATGCTTGAATCTTTTAGATTCGGGAGTGGATATATTACGTATTTCGGCTACGCTAACTAAATTTATAATGACTCTAGCTTCGGCGCATGAATTTAAGAGAAATAGAATCTCTAATGAAGAGGCTGCAAGGGAATTGGGAGTATCTCCTTACTATTATAAAAAATGTGCTATGGCTAACTATCTGCTGAATGAAAGACGCCTGCATAATGCCGCAAGGGCATTGCTGAATTTAGAATTGGCAGTTAAAACAAGTTCAGTGGATACAAAGACTGCAGCTACATTAATGATTGCCGAAATGTTACAATAATAGATTCCGATTTAGTAAATTTATTGGTGAAATTTTGACCAAATTTATTGAAACAAATAAAAATTAAAAAGGTATAACCCAGAGTTGAAAGAAGAATTAAAGAAACTTTCGGACGAAGAATTAATTAAGGAGTTTCAAGACAACAATACTCTTGCAGCTTATGAGTTACTTGTTAAAAGATTCAAGGACCCCTTAACGAATTTTGTTTTTCGGTTTGTTGGCGACAAAGATACTGCAACCGATATCGTTCAGGATACTATGATTAAATTTTACCTGAACAAAGATTCTTATAAATCATTTGCGAAGTTCTCTACATGGATTTATACAATTGCCGGAAATTTGGCAAAGAACGAATTGAAGAGAAGGAAAAGACGAACAATCTTTTCTTTGAATAACGATGACGAAGACAAGTCTTACCAATATCCGGATAAAAATGTAATAGGACCCGATAGATTAGCCGATAGCAGCATAAAGAATGACATCATTCAGAAAGCGTTAATGAAGGTTAAACCGGTATATCGCGAAGTTGTGGTGCTAAGGGATATTCAAGGATTTTCTTATGAAGAAATTGCTGAAATTACCGGTCTTTCTATTGGGACTGTAAAATCAAGAATTAATCGTGGAAGAAGTCAATTACAAAAATTATTAAAAAATATCTATAACGAGTAGCCTATGGGAATAAATGTTTACAATTCTAACAGTGAGGAGAAATACTCCAAAATTATAGCCATGCTCAAAAATCTACCGGAAGAAAAAGCCCCGGAAGATTTTGAATTCCGTTTAATGACTAAAATTGAGAATGGAAATTTTGAACTCTCCGGCGGAAATGCGAAACAGAGTTTTCCGGTATGGGTTTTTGCTCCGGCATTGGCAATTGTTTTTAGTGCGGTTGTATTCTTTATTGTTTTCGATTCTATGCAATTTACCAATTCAGGTTCACTTTTCCCTGAACCTAAATTGAGAGAAGAAGTAACCGCTAAGAATTTAGGAGAACCTAAGGAATTTTTATCCAAGTCTTCTTCAGCAATAGAAAAGTCAAATACAATTAAAGTAATAGTCGAACCGAATGACGTTGTAGTCACGCAAAGATTGACTCCTCCAAAATTTTCCACAGTTAAAACTGTGAATGTTGACCAATATATAGCCAAAGGCGGCGTTAAAGGGAAATCTACAATTACCGGTCCGAAAGTACTTGTCGGAGGGTCGAAAGATCCGTATTTCGAGTTCGACGGGTTTTATATTGTGAAGGAAAACAGAGATTCTTTGCAAAAAATGAAATCGAAAATCGATTCGATGAAACGCGCGAACAAAAGGAACGGAAGATTAAATTAGAATTGAATTTCGAAAGTGAATTATTTATATTTCGGGACTAAAATTTAAAGGAATTGAGAAGATGAAAAAAGGAATTCACCCTACATATCAAAAATGCGAAGTATCGTGTGTTTGCGGAAATACCTTTGTTACCCGCGCAACAGTACCTCAAATTAAATTGGAAATTTGTTCGGAGTGCCATCCCTTTTATACTGGTAAACAAAAAATTGTTGATTCAACCGGACGTGTTGATAGATTTAACAAACGTTATGGGTTGAAATCAGCCTAACGAGTTTGAGCGGGTTTTTAGCCCGCTTTTTTTTTGCATTTCTAATTTTTAATCGTTTCATTCATTTTTATTATTTTTGTTAATTCCGATAATTTAGGTAATCTTATTTATATTATTATCGAAATTTACATTATCCTTTATCGGAAAATTTTCAGTCACTAACATTGCTTAATTATGTCGAATAACATTTCAGAAACTGATGGTAAGTTGAAAGGACTTTATGCCGGAGTAAGAGGTACGGCAATAAAGTTATTAAATAGAATTGACAGAACGGATGCATATCTTGATAAACTACTCGAGGTAGAATTAAAAAATTCCGAATTGGATGGGAAGGATAAAGCTCTTCTTTACGAAATTGTTCACGGAGTAATTCGCTGGTTAGGCAGAATAGATTGGATATTAACCGGATTTTATAAGGGACAATTCCCCAAATGTATTCCAAATATGAAGAACGCCATGCGCGTTGCTTTATATCAAATTCTCTTTCTTGATAAAGTCCCGGATTATGCGGCAGTTAATGAAGCCGTTGAGTTTGTAAAAAAACTTCAAGGTCAGAAATCCGGTGATGTGGTTAATGCAGTATTAAGAAGTATTATAAGAAGTAAGGATGGAATAAGATATGCCAGCAGGGAAGAAGACCTTCCACTGTTTTTTAGCGCTTATTATTCTCATCCTTCCTGGCTGGTAAAAAGATGGTTGAATAGATATGGTGAAGAATTTACCGAAAAATTACTTGAAGCAAATAATCAAAAGCCCACACACACACTAAGAGTAAACCGTTTAATTACTTCGATTACGGAAATGGAAAAATTGCTTCAAGAAGTTGATATGAAATATACAAACGGTAAATATTTGAAAAATTTTCTCCATCTTTCGGTTCTAAGCAATATAACAGATTGGAAATATTTTAAAAAAGGTTATTTTAGTATTCAAGATGAAAGTACCGGCATACCGGTAAAATTGTTAGAACCGCAGCCTGGAATGAAAGTTCTTGATCTTTGTGCCGCACCGGGCGGTAAAACCGGTATGATTGCTGAATTGATGAATAACGAAGGTGAATTGGTTGCAATTGACAGGTATGAAAGCAGATTAGACATATTGAAGAAAAATCTGGAAAGACTTAAAATTCAAAATCTTAGAGCGGTAGCTATTGATGCATTAGAATTTGATGAGAAAGATTTCGACAGAGTGCTTGTAGATGCGCCTTGTACCGGATTGGGTACACTTGTTAAAAAACCGGATATCAAATGGAAACGCGATATAGGAGATATTCGCAAACTGAATCCGTTGCAATATGATTTGCTTGCAAAAGCTGCAACTTTAGTTAAAGTTGGTGGTTATGTTGTTTATTCGACGTGTACTATCGAGCCGGAGGAGAATATTGAAATTATAAATAAGTTTTTGCTTGAACATCCTAATTTTGAATTGGTTAAAAATCATTTAGGACTTGATGAATCTTTGTTCGACGAAAACGGTTGTGTCCAAACTTATCCCCATATTCATGGAATTGACGGTTCATTTGCCGCTAAATTAAAAAGATTAAGATAGAGGTATTTTATGGATTCTGCCAAGTTAAAAGCATTTGCCGACGAATTGAAAAAAATTCGGAAGGAGCAAAACATTACTCTGCAGCAAATTAAAGTTAGAACAAGAATTGATCTAACTTATTTGGAGGCTATCGAAGACGGAAATTTTGATGTAATGCCTCAGGTTTATATGAGAGCATTTATTAGAGAATACGCTGAAAGTATCGGACTGAATGCAAAAGAAACTCTTAGTAAATACGACCTTGCGCGTGAAGGCAAATTAGTTTCCGCCGCTGAAATACCTCAGCAAGATGAACCGGCAGTTGAAGAAACACCGCAATTCAATGACAGTACAACCGAAACACCTGTCCCAATGTCGAGTACCTCAACGGTTAATCAACCCTGGTTTGTTCCTGCTGTTGCCGCTGTTAGCGTAGTTATACTCGGTTTAATTATATATTTTGCATTTTTCAACCAGAATGATGATTTGATTGTAAAAGAAAAACCTTATGAAGAAATTATTGAACAAAGCAAGCAGCGATTCGAAGTAATTGAACAAGAAGAATCCAAAGCAACGGAATCGAAAAAGTTAAATACACTAAAAATTGTAGCTATAGATACTTCCTGGGTGCAAGTTACTATTGATGCCGATTCAACCACAGATTTCATCCTCTATCCGGAGCGTTCCAAAACTTTTACCGGAAACAATGATTTTGATCTTGTTATCGGAAATTCTGCCGGAGTGAAATTAATTTTTAATAATAAAAATTTGGAATTACAAGGCGGAGTTAAAAAGGTAAAGCATGTTCTGGTTAATAAGGATGGCATAAAATATCTCCCAATCGAAAAAAAAGCCGATTAATGGAATCAGTAAAATTTGAAATAGAAAGACTCCGTGAAGAAATCCGCCGGCACGATTATCTTTATTACGTGAAAGCCGAACCGGAAATCCCTGATTATCAATATGATCAACTGATAAAGAAATTGCAGAAGCTTGAAGAGGAGCATCCGGAGTTTATTTCGCCCGACAGTCCCACTCAACGTGTGGGTTCTGATTTAACAAAAGAATTTCCACCAGTCGTTCATAAAGTTAAAATGCTGAGTCTGGCGAATACTTACAATGAAAATGAAGTTATTGATTTCGATAGAAGAATTAGAGAAGCGCTGCCGAACGAGGAATATAATTATGTTACAGAATTAAAAATAGACGGAGTTTCGGTAAGTATTCTTTATAAAAACGGAGTATTTGAAAGAGCGGCAACGCGTGGAGATGGTTCTACGGGGGAAGATATTACTGCAAATGTTAAAACAATCAAATCAGTGCCGCTTAAAGTTGATCTTTCTGTTTTGCCGGAGTCGCTTCATTCGGAATTTGAAGTTCGCGGTGAAGTATTTATGGAGATTGAAAATTTTAGAGAATTAAACCGGCAAAGAGAGGCTAACAATGAAAAATTGTTCGCAAATCCGCGTAATTCTACAGCAGGCACCCTAAAACTGCTGGATCCGAGAATAGTTGCATCTCGTCCACTCGATATTTTCACTTATTATCTTTTGGGTGATGAAGAATTCTCTTCAACCCAATTCGAGAACTTGAATTATTTAATTAAGGCTGGATTTAAGGTTAATCCAAATTTTAGATTATGCAGAAATATTTCTGAAGTAATTGAATACTGTCGTTACTGGGAAGAAAAAAGAGATGAGCTGCCATATGAGATTGACGGTGTGGTAATTAAGTTAAATTCTACCGAGCAGCAGAAAAGACTTGGCTCAATCGCTAAATCTCCCCGTTGGGCGGTAGCTTTTAAGTTCAAAGCACAAAAAGCTAAGACAAAATTGAATAAAATTACCTGGCAGGTTGGGAGAACGGGAGCAGTAACCCCCGTTGCTGAGCTCGAGCCGGTATTTCTTGCCGGTTCTACAATAAGCAGGGCTACGCTGCACAATATTGAAGAGATCAGAAGAAAGGACATTCGTCAAGGTGATGTTGTAATCATCGAAAAGGGAGGTGACGTAATCCCTAAAATTGTTGCAGTAGATAAAGCACAGAGGAATGAAGATTCCGAGGAAGTTCAATTACCGGAATTATGCCCAGTTTGCCAACACGAACTTTTCAAACCGACGGAAGAAGTGGCTGTATATTGCGTAAATAGTGCTTGTCCCGCGCAAATTAAAGGTAAACTTATTCATTTTGCTTCAAGAAATGCGATGGATATTGAGGGGCTTGGCGAATCTCTGATCGATCAATTTGTTGATATGAAAATATTGAATAACTTTACTGATATTTATGAGTTAAATAAGCGGAGAGAAGAATTAATAAAGATTGAGCGTTTAGGCGAAAAAAGTGTGAATAATTTGCTCAATTCAATTGAAAAGAGTAAAGAACAACCTTTTCACCGTGTTTTGTTTGCTCTCGGTATTCGATATGTAGGTGCCGGAACTTCGAGAAAGTTAGTAGAACATTTCCATTCTATTGACGCTCTAATGGAAGCCAGTAAAGAAGAATTGGAAGAAGTGCAGGATATTGGTCCAAGCGTTAGTGAGAGCTTAATTAAATATTTTAGTGATGAAAAAAATATTAACACAATCGAAACATTAAGAAATTACGGACTGAATTTTACCGAGGAAATTGAAACTATAAAAGAGTCTAAAATAATGGGGCTTTCTTTTGTGCTTACCGGCACTCTTTCTACAATGGGAAGAAATGAAGCTAAAGAAAGAATACTTTCTTTGGGTGGGAAAGTTGTCTCTACGGTTAGCAGTAAGACGGACTATGTTGTAGCTGGTGAAAAGCCCGGTTCTAAATATGACAAAGCGAAAAAGCTCGGAATAAAGATATTGGATGAAAATACGTTTTTGGAGATGATTTCGTGATTAAAAACTTGTTGACAAAAGTTGCGCTTGGGTTATTAAAAAGAAAGCTTGCTAAAAAGAGCCGGGAGGAGATCTCAAATAAATTTATAACATCCTCGATGAACTTTTGTTTTGTGATGCCTGAGGATACCGCTTATTTTGAAGATGCTTTTGAAATAGTTAAATATTTTAAAATTCATAAAAAAAAATGCACTTTGCTATTGTTAGAAACGTCTTATAGTAAAGTTAGTGATGAAGGAATTAAATTAATTCCTTATAACAAATTGGGAGCCACTAAACTTGGTCTTCCAGGTAAAAAAATTGCGGAACAATTTTCCGATACAGAATTCGATGTGTTTGTCAATTTGAATATTAATTCGGATATTTTTCTACTCGGTTTGTGTGCTTTGATTAACGCAAAGTTTGTGATTGGTCATTGGGGAGATATGCTGCCGGAATGTTATAATTTTATGATAAAGACAAATGAAATAAATCCTGAAATTTATTATAGAAATTTATTAAATTCATTACAAATGTTTTGATTGTTTAGTATAAATAGCATACAGAGATTGATATGAATGAAGAAATTAAGATAGAAGTGCAAAATGACGGTGATTTGGCTGTATTTAAGCTGAAGGAAAGTCGTTTCGATGCTTCTATAGCAGGTTATATTAAAGGTGAATTTACAATTCTGCTTACAAGCGGTGAAGTAAAGAAGCTCGTAATCGATTTGTCGGATGTTGAATATTGTGATAGCTCCGGTTTGAGTTCAATATTATTAGCATATCGGCTTCTTCAGGGGATTGATGGAGAACTACGAATAGCTAATCCGCAAAAAGGAGTGAAGAATTTAATTGATATTTCACAGCTCAATAGAATCCTCGTTGTATGCGATTCTGTTGAAGAAGCCATAAATGATCTAAAAGGGCAATAGGTAAATTAGGGGATAATTTGTGGATTATCTAGTTATTATTCTTTTTTTAATTGGAACAGCTGTTTTAGGCGCAATTAGCGGGGGAAAGCAACGCACTGTAAATGATTATTTTCTTGGTGCTAAGTCCATTCCTTGGTGGGCTGTTTGTTTTTCCATCGTAGCAGCCGAGACTTCTACCCTCACTTTTATTTCGATTCCGGGGTTAGCCTATTTAACTAATTTGAATTTCCTTCAAGTTACTGCTGGTTATCTGTTGGGACGTATTTTTATTTCTATATTTCTCTTGCCTAAATATTATGAAGGGAATTTGGTAACCGCTTATGAGTTCTTGGAAAATAGATTTGGGAAAAAAACTCGTAGTTTTGCTTCTGTGGTTTTTCTTTTTACAAGAACCGCAGCCGACGGTGTAAGGTTATTTGCAACTGCAATTCCATTGAAATTAATGCTTGATATCAGCTATCCACTAGCGATTATCATAATTGCGGTGATTACGCTTTTATATACAACAACAGGCGGCTTAAAGGGTGTAATTTGGGTAGATGTTTTATTGATGTTTATTTATTTAGGTGGGGCAATTCTAGCGGGAGTCTTTTTATTGAACACCTATCTTCCCGGTGGTTGGAACGATGTAATGGCAACAGCGGCTGGTAAATTGGATGTTATTAATTTAGGGTTTGATAATGGTCTTAAAGGTTTTTTCACCCAGCCTTATACGTTATTGGGAGGATTGATGGGAGGTGCTTTTCTTTCTATGGCATCTCACGGTACCGATCAATTGATAGTACAAAGGTTGTTAAGCACTAAAAGTTTAAAAGATGGAAGAAAAGCTTTAATTGGCAGTGGAATTATAGTAAATATTCAGTTCCTTATTTTTATGATTGTCGGTGTAATGCTGTATGCATATTATGGACCGATGAGCATTAAATCTGACGAAATATTTCCTAAATTTATTATAGAAAAAGTTCCATCTCCTTTTTCGGGGATAATTATTGCTGGTTTATTTGCTGCTGCTATGTCAACTTTAGCAGGTTCAATCAGTTCTTTATCTTCAAGCAGTATGATGGATCTTTATCGTCCTTTAAGAGGGGGAAAGATAGGAAATGAATTAAGAGTATCTAGATTATTCACGATTTTCTGGGCTGTAATGCTCGTTTTTGCAGCAATATTTTTTATGAATTCACCACAAACGGTTGTTGAATTGGCATTAAGTATTGCTTCGTTTACTTACGGCGGATTGCTGGGGACTTTCTTTTTGGGTTTATTTGTTAAAGGGGCAACGCAGGAGGATGCACTCGCTGGATTTACCGCAGGTATTTTCGTTATGGTTACAGTAATTGCTCTTAATTTAGTAGCTTGGACTTGGTTTACGATTATTGGGGTAATTGTAACTATTTCGATTGGCTCTATTCTATCCAAATTGGACTTAAGTAAAAAATAATTTTTTTGAAAATGTTTAAGTAAATTTAAGTGTATGTGTTAATCAAAAATGAAAATAAAAATGTAAAGTCAGTTATACTGGATTTAGATGGTTTATTCTTGAATGACTACATGATTGGAAAAGAATCAAAGAAATTATAAAAGGTTTGTATAAAGTTAATGTTTCATTATTCTTTTGGACTTAATACAAATTATTATAAATCCCATAGAAATAAAGGAATTTATTATATTGAAAGTAGAAAACATGGATGTAGTAAAGGAACTGGTTTGAAAAGGCTTCAGAAGCATTTGAAAATAAAGATGAAAGAAACCGTTGTTGTGGGAGATTGGTATAACGACAGATCTTTATTTGAAACTAAAGCTATAAAAGTAGCTGTAGCGAATGCCGTTCCGGAAATTCAACGGCTTGCTGACCACATTACTCAGAGAACAAATAACGAGGATGCAACTGCTGAATTATTTGAAATGATATTAGAAGCAAAAGAATAATATGAAGGAAGATATCAAAAACAGGTTCAAAACGAGCCGTACAATTAAAGTTGCTTTACTCTTGGTATCTGTTACTTTAATTGTACTCATGTTTCCCAAGGGGGAATCTTTAGAATCGGATATTAGTGTGGGCACTATTTGGATTGAGGATGATTTAATTGCATCTATGACTTTCGAAGTACCCGAAGATCCGGTTATTTATCTTCAAAAGCAGAGAGAAGAGGCTGAAAAAGTACCGCAAGTATTTATTAAAAATACAGAAATACAGAAACAAATTTTAGATTCTATTAAGATTTACCAAAAAAAATTAACTGAAATACTGGATACTACAATATTCAGTGCATCAGATGCGCCAATTATGGGGTTGAGTTTTTCCACTCTTCAAAAATTGAAACAAGTTCGTGCAGCAGAAAAATTAATTACAACTGCAAACGGAAAAACCTTAGATGATGTGTTTAATATTATCTATTCGTTAATTAGGCGTATATACAGAAGAGGCATAATAGATATTCCTATTGATCAAATTGAAAAAGAGAAAATTGCCCTGAGAGACGGGAAATTTGAAGATTTGGTGAAAAAGACAAAATTTTATGATTATGAATCAGCTAAAGATTTTATTACAAAATATTTGAACAATAACTTTAGTTTCGATCTCTCTTTGAATCAAGCCGTTTTAGAAATTATTGAGAAATTCTTAAAGCCTAATATTAATTTCAGTCAATCCGAAACCGATTTAGCAATTAAATTAGCTAAAGACAAGGTTCCCAGAACGAAATATATTGTTAATGAAAATGAGAGAATAGTAGCCAAGCATGATCGAATTACCAAAGAGATAAAAGATAAAATTGAAGCATACAGAAAAGCAAAAGGCGAAGTTACTTCAATTATTGAACAACTTTCCCAATACGGGGTAAGTTCCTTCATATACTCGTAATACTTATTATTTACATTAATTACATTTATCTCTTCCGTAAGAAAATATTTAACGATAACTTTAAACTAGTCTTACTTTCAGTCTTAATATTGTTTGTAAGTTTTCTTACATTTTTAGTCCATCAAATCGAGGTGAACGCTCCCGTTCAGTTATTAATATTAATTCCAGTAGTATCTATTTTAGTTACGATTGTGTTCGATTCAAGGATGGGCTTTTATACTACGGTTATTGCATCTTTAATTACGGGGGGAATACACGGAAACGATTATGTTTTTTCCGTAATGAATATAGTTGCCGGAGGTTTGGCAGTTTTTTCCGTTAGAGATATTAAAAATAGGAATCAGATTTTCCGTTCATTCTTATTTATCCTGATAGGCTATGTTTTAAGTATTCTTGCATTTGGATTGGAAAGTTATAAATCGATTCAGGAAATTCTGATATCATCTTCTTTTGCTGCAAGCAATTCGTTGATAAGTCCGGTTTTAGCTTATGGATTGATAATTTTTGTCGAAAGAATTTTCAGGATTACTACCGATTTAACATTACTTGAATTGACTGATTTTAATTCTCCGATGCTTAAGGAGTTAGCCCGAAAAGCACCGGGCACATTTAATCATTCCTTAACTATTGGCTCGATGGTTGAATCCGCGGCAGAAGCAATCGGGGCTAATCCAATTTTGGCTCGGGTAGGAGCGTATTATCATGATATTGGGAAAACAGTTGAGCCTGAAGGGTTTGTAGAAAACCAGATGAATAAGAATATTCACGATGATTTAAATCCTAGGGAAAGTGTTCAACTGATTATAAATCACGTGAAGTTAGGAATTAAATTAGCTGAAGAAAATAATCTCCCAAATTCCATAATTGACTTTATTCCAATGCATCACGGCACTATGGTAATTAGCTATTTTTACGAGAAAGCAAAAGAACAATTGGGTGAAGAGAAGGTTACTGAAGATGAATTCCGTTATCCCGGACCTAAACCGAATACGAAGGAAACCGCACTGGTTATGCTTGCCGATGCCTGTGAATCAGCCGTAAGGGCAATGGAGCAGCCGGATAAACAAAAAGTGGAAAATATTATTTCCAACATTTTCAAACAAAGATTGGAAGACGGTCAGTTGGATTATGCGCCTATTACATTTAAAGATCTCAATAGAATTAAAGAATCTTATGTGAATACGCTTATTGGCCAGCATCATAGAAGAATCCGTTATCCTCATCAAGACGACATGGAGAAAGATTCCGGCGAAGAAAATGTTTGATCAATTTGTATCGGAATATCTTGCCGTTCTCAGGCTGGAAAAGAATCTATCTGATAATACAATTAATTCTTATAAAAATGATATTAATAACTTCTTCATATTTTGTGAAGAAAATGACATAGATGATTTAAATCAAGTAAATTCAGTGCATATTTCTCAATTTATGCAAATACAAAGAGAAGCGGGCTACAAATCTTCCACAACTGCACGTTATATTTCTTCATTAAAAGGATTCTTCAGCTATTTGCATCAATCCAATTATATTGAGAGTGATCCGACTGAATCTATGTTGTCCGTTAAACTTTCAAGAAAACTACCTACAGTTCTTTCAGTTGAAGAGATTGATAAAATTTTTAGCTTGCCGGATACAAATGATAAATTCGGGCTTCGTGATAGGGCTATATTGGAAATTCTTTATTCCTGTGGTTTGAGAGTTAGTGAATCCATTAATTTAAAAAAGAGTGATTTGCTTTTAAAAGATGAAGTAATCAGAGTTTTTGGCAAGGGGAGTAAAGAGAGAATTATTCCTATCGGCACCTCTGCGATTCAATGGGTTACCAAATATTTGATTAATTCCAGACCTTTTTTGGTTAAAAGAAATGTTAGTAAGGATTATGTTTTTCTCAGTGTAAGGGGAAGCAAATTAAGCAGAATGGCAGTATGGAAGATTATTGATAAGTATGTTAAAGATGCGGAAATCAAGAAGGAAATTCATCCGCATACTTTTCGACATTCATTTGCTACACATTTAATTGAAGGTGGAGCAGATTTGAGGGCTGTTCAGGAAATGCTGGGACATTCAAGTATTTCTACTACTCAGATTTATACTCATATAGATAGACAATATATTAAACAAGTTCATCACGATTTTCACCCGAGAGGATAAATGGATATTACAATTAACCCCAGACTTTTTTACATAATGGTTTTTATTCCGTTTTTTTTAATATCGTTGGCAGTTCATGAATTTTCACACGCATATTTTGCATACAGGTTCGGCGACAACACAGCTAAAAATGAAGGACGCCTAACACTTAATCCACTCAAACATTTGGACTTATTCGGCTCAATAATTATTCCCGCTATTTCGTTATTATCAGGTTTTGCAGTAATCGGCTGGGCTAAACCTGTACCGGTTAATCATCATAATTTCAAGAACCCTGTTCGGGATGATATTATAGTTTCAACGGCGGGACCAATTTCTAATTTGATGTTGGCGGTTCTGTTTTCCATTCTCCTTAATTATTTGCCTAGTGAAAGCAGATTGATAAATTATTTATATATGCCTTTTATTTTCAACATATTTTTGTTCTATTTTAATTTACTACCTATACCTCCATTGGACGGTTCACATGTGCTGAATCATCTTTTACCACCTCATCTTAAGCCCATTTTCATTTCAATATCCCGTTATAGTTTGATTATTTTAATGCTATTGATTTATAGTCCTCTCTGGAAATACTTTTTGAGTTTAATAGAATGGACTTCTAATTTATTATTTGCACCATAGATATTAAAAGAATGAGTAAATATTCTTACCTTTACATTTTGAATTACGTGAATTTATCAAATGAATAACACATATTTTAGAATATTAAAATTTGTTAAACCTTATAGAGGACATTTAGGCTTATCGGTCGTCTTCACCATTCTTTATGCTTTATTAAACGGTGCTTCGGTTTATCTAACAATACCATTATTGGATACTCTTTTTCAGGAATCGCTAAAGTCCGGTGCACCTAAAATTGTTGAAAAATCTCCGGCATCGACAAGTATTATGCCGGACTGGATTACAAGAATTATAAATGATGTATCGAATTCATTCAAGGAGTTCATTTTTAGCGGAGATACATCTGAAATATTATTAAAAATCTGTGCATTGATTTTAATAGCCTTTTTAGGAAAAAATATTTTCGGATACTTGCAGGCTTATTTTTTAGCTTATGTAGAACAGGGTGTAATTAAAGATATCAGAAATAAAGCTTATCGCCATCTGCATAAATTACCGATGGGGTTCTTTAAAAATGAGAAAACGGGAAATTTAATATCCAGAATAACCAATGACGTAAATATTATTCAACAAAGTGTTAGTGCTGTATTTCTTAATTTAATTCGTGAACCCTTAACGATAATTGTATTTCTCGGAATAGCCATTTCAATCAGTTTTAAATTGACACTTTTTTCATTTGTTATTTTACCCTTTTCATTAGCTATAATAAGTTATATTGGTAAAATACTGCGTAAGCAAAGTACAGTTATACAACAAAAAATGGCTGATATAACAACTGTATTGCACGAGACCATCACAGGAGTAAAAATTGTAAAAGCTTTTGGGATGGAGAAATACGAAAATAAAAAGTTTGAAGATGAGACCAATAAATTTTTTAGGTTAATCCTAAAGATGGTTCGTGTTAGAAACATTGCTTCTCCCACTACCGAGTTTTTAAGTGTTGTTGTAGGTGTAACGTTGGTGTTCTATGGAGGCAGGTTGGTTTTGGTTGAGCATAGTTTGAAAGCCAGTGAATTTCTCGGATTTTTGTTTGCCATATTCCAGTTAATGCCCCCAATAAAGGAATTGAGTAGTGTAAATAATAGGATTCAAGAATCGAGCGCTGCAGGTGATAGAATTTTTGAAATTCTGGATACCGTTCCTGCTATATCTGATGCGCCGGATGCCATTGACAATATCGAATTTAATGATGAGATTGTTTACAAGGACGTATCATTTAAATATGATGATTCTGATGAATTTGTATTAAAGAACATAAATTTCTCTGTGAAAAAAGGGGAAATCATTGCTTTTGTTGGGAGCAGCGGTGCCGGTAAAACAACTCTAGTCGATTTACTGCCTCGATTTTATGACCCCACTGAAGGGGCTATTCTAATTGACGGAATCGATATTAGAAAAATAAAATTACATGCGTTAAGAAATTTAATGGGAATTGTAACACAGGAAACCGTATTGTTTAATGAAACAGTTCGAAAAAATATTGCGTACGGTTTGGGTGATTTTCCCGAAGAGAAAATTATTGAAGCTGCCAAAGCAGCTAATGCTCACAGATTTATTATTGACCTGCCAAATGGTTATGATACAGTAATTGGTGAAAAAGGTACAAAACTATCGGGTGGACAAAGGCAAAGAATTTCAATTGCTAGAGCTTTGCTCAAGAATCCTCCGATAATGATATTTGATGAGGCGACTTCTGCGTTGGATAGTGAATCGGAAGCTCTTGTTCAAGAAGCAATTGAAAGATTAATGAGTGAAAGAACTACTTTTGTAATTGCACATAGATTGAGTACTATTCGAAATGCGGATAGAATAGTGGTTCTTGAAAAAGGTAAAGTCGTTCAATTGGGTTGTCACGATGATTTAATTAAAGTTAGTGACGGCACTTATAAAAAATTATACGATTTGCAGTTTAGGGAAATGTAATGTCGAAATCAAATCCTCCTTTGATAGATAAAATAATATTTGCATTCTTAGTAATTTTTGCGGCATCTCTTACCAATTCAATTTTCGTTAATCAAATTGGTTATTACGGTGCTTTATTTTTTCTTCTTGTTAAATATTTTACGGAAAAAGAAAATCCATTCAAACGTAACGGATTGGAATATTATTTTGTTGCGTTTTTGATAGCTGAATTCATATCAGCAATATTTTCCGTGGAGCCTGCACATGCATTTCATAATTTTTTGAAGCGGTTGCTGTTGATTCCGGTAGTTTATGTAATGACCGCAGTTGCAATAAATCCTAAACGTGTAAGTAAACTATTTTATACTTTTCTGTATTTTTCAATAATTAGCTCGCTACTCTACCTTTGGAATTCTTATTCGTTCTATTTAAGGGGGTTGTTTCAGTTAACAGGTTCAGGACCTTTTCTTTTTCATTATCCGATTACAACGAGTGAATTGTTCAGTTTTACATCTTTGATTCTGTTTCCTTTTGTAATCCAAAAGAATTTAATTCTGAAAAAAAGGATTTTTTATTTACTGGCTTTCATAATCACAATTCTATCTTTACTTGCAACATTTAAACGAACAGGGTGGATAGGTTTTGCCGCAGGACTTGTTGTAATTATTATAATGAAAAGAAAATATATTTATCTATTACCTTTTGTATTGGGGGTGATTGTACTTTCCCTAACGCAGAAGTCAGTTAGCAGCATAGAATTGTTTTCCTTTAAACCCGAATTAAAACCAATAGCCGCATACGAAACTAAAGGGCAGGTTGAACACATTGATTTAATCGGTGACGAGTTATTTATTTCCGATTATGATGGTGGTTTAATAAAATATGAAAACCAATTACAATCATCATTGAATTTTGACGTTCCCGTAGTAGAATTCAAGCATTGGCAGGATAATTTTTATGTGGCTAAATTAATTGATACTCGTTTTGTGCTTGTTGGCAAAAATAAAAACAATGAATTTGTTGAACTCGACCGGTTTATGTCCTCGGGAATGACTAAGGATTTTGAAATAGCGAACGGTTCGTTATATATCCTGGATGTAGATTCAGGATTAACCGTTATTGAGAATCCCTTTAACCTAAAGAATAGAAGAGTCTGCAAGCAAGTCAGAGATTTCAAGAAATTACTTGTTATTAATAATAACATTATTTTATTCAGTAAAGCCAAAGGGGTTTATACTGCTAAAATAATTGATGGGGAAGTTGCAGAGCTGAGAAATATTCTTGACGAGGATAAGTCTGTTATCTCAGTTAACAGCGCCGGAGATAAGTTAATTGTACAGACTAAAAACAAATTCTATGTATTTAATGAAAATTTGGAACTCTTAGGTGAATTTACTTCTGAACTACCGGAAGTGATAGAATTATTTGAATACAATAACAAAATTTTTGCAACGCTCCTTGGGGGAGATTTTATACGATTAAGTTTTAATGACAATTCAATAAGTGTAAAACAAATATATTCGTTTGGATATAATCCAAAGTCAATTGTGGTAAGGAATGATACACTTTTTGCCGCACATTCGAAAAGAAGCAGATTAAGTTCTATATTCGATCCGTATTTGCCCGCTAATGCTAATAGGGTTGCTCTTTGGCGTGCGGGTATAAAGATGTTTTTAGATCATCCTTTATTTGGTGTCGGAGATATTGATCTTGCTGAATTATATAAACAATATAAACGACCGGAAGATAAAGAAATTCAAGGTCATCTTCATAATAACTATTTCCACTTTTTAGCAATACTCGGTATTATTGGTTTTATTGCTGTAATGGCTTTATTGATTAAGATATTTATTCTTTTATTACAAACGGTAAGGAAATATGAGGATGATACTTTCGAAAATACTCTTGCGCTTGGATTTGTTGGTGTCTTTGTATCGTTTTTAGTTGCGGGATTAACCGAATGGAATTTCGGTGATCATGAAATAATTACATTTATATGGTTCGTTGTAGGGATGGCTTTATCTTTGAAAAAAATAAAGGTAAAAGTTTAACTCCCTTTATTTTTACCGGTTAGTGTTTGAATAATAGTTTCGAATATAATTTGGATATCCAGCCAGAGAGACCAGTTCTCAATGTACCAAATATCATACTCAATTCTTTTCATTGTTCTAATCCGCTGTAAATTTTCGTCTTGAACATCTCCTCTATAACCATGTATCTGAGCCCATCCTGTTATTCCGGGTCTTGTACGGTTTCTCAATTTAATTTCATCAACTATCTCTCGGTAAGATTCATTAAATTGGATTGCATGCGGACGTGGACCAACTACAGACATATCTCCTTTGAGAACGTTAATAAATTGAGGGATTTCATCTAGATTTGTTTTCCTTAGGAATTTCCCAATAGAAGTTATTTCTCTTTTACGTTCTTCAACTGATTTTATATATCCTTTTTTGCTTGCTTCGTGTGTCATGGTTCTAAACTTTATAACGCGGATTGTTTTTTCGTACAAACCAACTCTATCCTGGATAAAGAATACAGGTCCTCTGGATGTCAATTTTACGATGAGCGCAATAAGGGGAATCAGCCACCAAAGAATGAGTGAGAATACAATCAAAGAAAAAGTAATGTCGAATATTCTTTTAATAAATCTATTTTGGGCTTCTTCGAGAGGACTGACACGAACAGATATTATTGGGAAATCGGCAAAAAGTGAAAACTCAAATTTTTTCGAAACAAATTTTAAATAATCCGGAACAATAAAACACTTAGCAGCATTTCGATCGCATATTTTAGTTATATTATTGATTAATCCTGTTTCATTTACCGGAATAGCTACTACTATATCGGTTAGGCTATAGCTTTTAATTAATTCATCCAACGAATCTATGTTACCAATGCAGTTATCAATTTCTGTTTCCTGTGTGGAAACAAAACCGATAAATTTATATCCGAATTCAGGATTATTATCCAGTAATTGCTTGAATTTCTTTGCGGTATCCCCAGTACCGATAATTGCTAAGTTCCTGTAATTTTCTTTACGCCAACTAATTAAGAATTTCTGAAAAATATAATGTTTAATAGATATAGCAATAAAAATTAAAATTCCGTAAAAGATTATGAAGTTTCTTGTGAAGAGCAATTCTTTTGAGAAGAAGATAAACAATACGGCAAACACTATTTGAGTTAAAACATTTTTTATTATAATTAATAATGTCGTCGAAAATAATCGAATTGAAGTATCGTCGTATAGGCTTGTTAATTTTGATGAGAAGTACCAAAGTACATTGGTTAAAATTAAAAGTACGAATAATATATTTTTTGAAAAAAATAATTCTAAAGACTGAGCAAATATACCGGCAATAACAAAGCAAAAAGAAATGATTGCTAGATCAGTCAATAATCTAAGAGTATAAAGTGATTTTTTATTTACAATCATTTTTTATCAGCCTAAAAATTTCGAATATTTATCATCAACAAAGTTTTTAATATTCTTTTCGAAATTGCTACGGGAAAAATGCTGTGCGTATTTTGAAATATCAACCGAGTTAAATTTGTTTTGTTGAGTTAAGAATATGCGAACTGCGTTAGCAAGAGCTTCGGGAGTTTGTTTATCGAATAAAATGCCTTTCCCTTCTTGAACTATTTCCGATGCCCCACCTACATTATAAGCAATTACAGGGGTGCCGGCTGCTAATGCTTCAACCATTGTAATTCCGAAATCTTCTTCCGCTGCAAATATAAATCCCTGTGCATTTTTCATATAATCTATTAATTTATCATATGATTGTCTTGGTAGTATTTCAACATTGCTACCGGCAAGGCTTTTTATCTTTTCTTTATCCGGTCCTTCACCAATTACAACTAGTTTTTGATCCGGCAATTTTGAGAATGCATCTACAATCAGGTCAATTTTCTTATAAGGAACAAAACGACTAGCAGTTAAAAAATAGTTATCCTTTTTTGATGAAGGTGAGATCTTCTCTATGTCAACGGGTGGGTGAATTACTTCCGCATCTCTATTATAAATCTTTTTTATTCTTTTGGCTATATGTGCAGAATTCGCAATAAAATAATCAACACGATTAGAAGAAATGTAATCCCACATCCTAATTTTATGGAGCGACCATCTTACATAAGCTCCCTTTAATCCACCTTTAATATTCAAATCGTTTAGGTATTGATGGTATAAATCCCATGCATATCTAATAGGCGTATGGCAGTAACAGATATGTAATTGATTTGAATTTGAAAGCACTCCCTTTGCTACGGAATGGGAGCTGGAAATTATCACATCATACGACGAGACATCGTGCTGTTCGACGGCTAAAGGAAATAACGGTAAATAAATTCGATGATGTTTCTTTGCAAAAGGTAATTTTTGTATAAAACTTGTATTGGTTTTCTTTCCTTTTGTGATAATATTTCTTTCTTCGTCATTTAGGAAATCCACCAAGGTGTAAATCGGCGCATCCGGCCAAATGTTTGTGAAAGACTCCACACATTTTTCCGAACCGTAATAATTAACCAGCCATTCGTGTACAATTGCTAAATTCATCTAATAATTCTTAAGATTAATGGAACAAAAATAAGCATATTTTATGAATTCAATTCCTTAAAAGTAAGAGCTAATTTTTCGGCAGATTTCCTCCACGAAAATCTTGCAACGTTTTTATATCCCGCTTCAATTAATCTACTTCTAATTTCTTTGTCGTTGATTAACTTTTGAATTGCGGTTGAGATGGAATTGATGTCATAAGGATCGATAAAGACTGCAGCATCGCCGCACACTTCTTTTAAACTCGTTGCATTAGAAGAAATCACCGGACATCCTACACTCATTGCTTCTAACGGTGGAATTCCGAATCCTTCATACAGGGAAGGGAAGACAAATAAGTCTGCGTGTTTATAAAGAGAAATTAATTCTTTGTTATCTGCGTGTCCCCAGAATATAATATTTTCATTTGCGATTGATTTGTTGCTTTTATTAAAGATTTTATTGCTGCTACCAACTACTACCAATTTATAATCAGATAATCCTAATTTATTAAAAGCTTCAATTAACCTATTTAAATTCTTTCTCGGATCTAATGAGGAAACGGTTAAAATATAAGGAGAACCGATTAAATTGTTTGTATCATCCGTTTCATTCATCGATACAGCATTATAAATGATATCAATTTTTGATGAAGACAAATTTAATTTTCGAATAATCTCGTCTTTCGAAAATTTGCTTACTGTAACAATTTTTTTACTGTAATTTGCCGATACGGAAGTGAAGAATTTATAAAACATCGAATATTGCCAGGAAAACCATTGTGGGTTCTCCATAAATGATAAATCATGAATTGTTATAATCTTATTCGGATAGAAAATAGGGCCTAGACCGTTGTAGTTGAATAACAGGGGAGAACCCATTTGTTTTAAATAAATTGGGAGTTCAAATTGCTCCCAAATATGAGAAGAACTTCTACCGATTATTTGTACATTCAATTCTTTTGATAGATCATCGTATAAAATATTCGGTGGTGAAATAAATACACAATCACAAAAATTTTGTAATTGTTTACTTATCTCCATCCCAAAGCGCTGAACACCTGTGATTTTTTGGGTTAAAAACCTCGCATTTATGTAAATCGGTTTACTCAATTTATAATCTCAATAAATTTATCTATTATTTTTCCCCAATCGAATTGTGAGGCATATTCTTTATAAACATCTGATTTGATGTCATTCAAATTGAGTTTGTTCAACAACTGAACTAAATCGTTGGTGTCCCTGTATATTGAAACCGGTGGATTAAGCAGTTTTAGTTCTTTCCATTCCGGTGCAAGAACAGGTAATCCGGCAGCAAAATATTGATACATTTTTAATGGATTTATATGATCGATCAATTTCTTTTTATTACTAACATCATAAGGGATTATCCCGGCATTGCAATTTTTCAGATAGGCAGGAAGCGAATTGTAGCTTCTTTTACCTAAGAAGTAAACATTATCTATAGTCGAATAATCTTTTAATCTTTCAGGTATATCTCCAATGATAATAAAGGAGATATTGGAGCATTTTTTAGCAACTTCAATTAATAAATCATGATCGAATCTTTTTTCGGTTTCTCCAATGTAGATAATTCGTGGTGCGGGAATATTATTTAACTCTTCCGGAAGATAATCTTGGGAATTTGAAAATAATTCCACGTCCACTCCGTTTGGTAAATAGTGAATATTTTCTGAACGATAATTTTTTATATGATCTTCTAAGCTTTTTGCTGTATATAATACTTTATCTACATTCTTAATTAAGTATTCTTCACTTATTCTCAAAGCATTAGAATATGAAGAATAACCGCCGATGAAATCAGGTATGCGAAATACAGAAGTTCCGTAATTAATTACTTTAAGCCAAAAGGGCTGTCGAATTGTATCAAAGTATAATAAATCAACCTTTTTAAAATCAATATGATCTAAGAATTTAATAATTGACGGAAAAGTGAATTTATACCAATTAAAAATATTATACCGAATGTTGAAAGGAAATAGATTATAATAGGGCAGAAATGTAAACGGAACGTAATATGTGATTTTCCCTTTTAAGTCTTCTCCGCCATTATCCTTATGGATACGGAATCTTTTTTGAATATGCGTGTCTTTATATTTTAATTTATGAAGTGGAGAAACAGGTTCTGAAATAAAAGCAATATCCCAGCCCTTCTTAGCCAACCCCTTCGCAATATGATGAGTTCCAACTTGGAAAGGGGTAGTCCAGTAATTTGCAGATATAAATAATGCTTTAGGCATTATCTATTTTTCTCCAATATATAAAATATGTGATTTGTATTTTCCTTTGGTACAAATTCCTCTAATAACCGATAATTATTTTTTAACAAATTTCTTATCGCTTTTCTGCCATAACCCTTTGTTCCGACTTCCCAGTAATGTTGTCCGTCAAATTTATGTTGCTTATAAAAGCGAGGAATTAATCCGATCATTTGAATTTCATTAATTACCGGTACGTGAAACTCAAAAGAGAATTTATGATTAGCAAAGGGTAGGCTAATAAAAATATATTTTTTGGTTATATCAATCAATTGATTCAATATATGAGTAAATTGTTCAAAGGGGAAATGTTCTAAAACCTGAAAGCAACAAATTGTATCAAATGAATTATTCTTGAACGGTAATTTCAGTATGCTGCCTTGAACCTCCGGGTTCAATTCGCGATCGATATCCAAACTTACATATTTGATCCTGTCCCCAATCAGTTTCCCTAGAAATTTATTCCCAGGACCAATCTCTAAGATAGATTTGGGATTATATTTATCAATTATTCTAAGCTGATGATAGAATGACATCCATCTATTTTTATCGACATAATCGGAAAATTTATAATGTTTACTATTTACTTGTAGTGTCATCTGCTTTTCTTAATTTATTTGTGAGTAGAAAGTATGTTAGTAGTTTATTTCCAATTGAAGTAATAAGAGTAGAATAAATCATTCCAATATAACCAATTTCGGTTATCAATAGAATTCCTAAAATTACATTAAGTATCCCAAAAGGGATTGTTAAAAGGCTTAACTTTGCATTGCCTGTTCCAACTATAAAAGGCTGTGCCAATGCATTCGATACAACTAAAAAGGGGAGTTGGATCAATAACAAATTAAATATTTCATAGAATTCCGGAGTATTATATTTTACAAAAAAATGTGATATAAGTGGTGAAATTATGAAATAAAGAGAAACGGAAATTATTAGTCCAATCAATAAACTGATTAACATTATTTTTTTATAATAATAATAAATTTCATTATTCCTTTTAAGAGCTAATTTTTCCGTTATTCCGGGTGCAATTACCTGTCCCAATATCATAAATGGAATTGCAGATAAGACTAAAATCTTATCGGATATTTCAAAAAAACCGACTTCAACTAAATAATTGAATTTACCCATTATAATCGAATTTGCACGACTGTAGAGAAACTGTCCTAAACTTGCAAATCCTATAATAAAAGCATAACCACCTACCTGATATAGTATTTTCTTATCAAATTTGAAACTGTAATGTGGAAAAGTGAAGAGCATAATTATAAATAGAAGTCCATAATAAGTATCGAGTGAATAGAATGCACCATGCAAACCATAGTCGTTAATAAGATTGTATGATGTAATTATTCCAATGAATGCACTAATTAAATTTATGACTGCTAATTTTTTAAATTTTCTAAGACCTATATATATACCATCAAATAAAGATGAAAGGGGGAT
The DNA here is from genome assembly GCA_964573255.1 of uncultured Melioribacteraceae bacterium. GTDB lineage: Bacteria > Bacteroidota > Ignavibacteria > Ignavibacteriales > Melioribacteraceae > CAYNUJ01. Next base: position 35,399 of record CAZNJB010000009.1, on the reverse strand, counting down.
TATGTAAAATAGAGGTAATAAATAAAAAATTTTATCGTAATATTTGTCAGCGATTACTTCTGCAAATAAATAAATGAATATTGTCAAAAGTGTAGAGAGTAAAACAACAATTAAACCGGTGTTAAAGAACAATTTTTTAATTATTTCTTTGTTGATAGCATTGTATTCAGCGGTGAATTTAGTTACAGCCCTCGAAATTCCAAAATCTGCCAGAACCGTAAATAAGAAGGCAATTGCGACGATATAATTGTATATGCCGAATGTCTCTTTATCTAAGTTTTTTGCGGCGAAATAGAGAATAAACAGATTAACACTCTGCTTGGAGACGAATTGAATAATTCTCCAAGAATAATTCCGAATATGCTGATTTTTAAGGGTTATCTTCAATATCTTTAAACAATAAATTTATTATTTAACTACAAAAGTAAAATAAATCGGAGTCATTTGCGACTAATAAAAATTAAGTTTTAGAAATGTGAAAATAGTTTTTTATTTTAGGCGTAGTCTAAATCTTGAATGTTTATGATAAAAAAAATATCCTCAATAACAATCGCTAAAAATGAAGCCAGGAATTTGGGCAGGTGCTTAAATTCGTTAAAGGGTGTGATTGACGAAATTATTGTTTTAGTAGACGATTCCAGTGAGGATAATACATTCGAAATTGCCGAAAAATATGCTGACATTGTGGAATATGTAAAATGGAAAGGTTATTCGGAGACAAAGAAATTATCCTTGGCAAAATGTTCGAATGAATGGATTTTATGGATCGATGCCGATGAGGAATTAACGGAGGATCTAATATCCGAACTGGAAGAATGGAAGAATAGGGAAGAAAAATATACTGCATATAAAGTTGCGAGAAGGGCATTTTTCCTAGGCAAATGGATTAAACATTCCGGATGGTATCCCGGGTACGTTACGAGACTTTTCAATAAAAACGGTGCGGAGTTTTCGGATAGCGATGTTCACGAGTTTCTTGTTGTAAACGGTGAAATAGGTACATTAAAAAATGATATTAATCATTATACTGATCCGGATATAAAACATTATTTCGATAAATTTAATAGATACACTTCACTCGCTGCCGATGAATTGTATCAAAAGGGAAAAACTGCAAATTTGATTGATCTATTAATAAGACCGCTTCTTATATTTCTAAAAATGTTTATTTTTAGAGCCGGTTATTTAGACGGAATTCACGGTTTTATTCTTGCGGCTTTTTCGTCGATGTATGTGTTCACAAAATATGCGAAATTATTTGAGAAAAAATATAAATAGATAATATGAGACTGGGAATAATACCTAATTTAAGTAAAGAAAACATTGGTGATGCAGTTTTGGCGTTCATCAAAAAATTGGATGAATATGATATTCCTTTTGTTTTGAGTTCAGATCTATTGAATGGAAATTATTCTATTCAAGATGAACGCTTAAATCTAGACTTTTTAGAAAATGATAAGTTATGTGCTAAATGTGATATGATTGTCTCGATTGGAGGCGACGGGACAATGTTGAGTTCTGCATATATTGCAAGAACAACAAAAACTCCATTGTTAGGAATAAATTTTGGCAAGCTTGGTTTTTTAGCAGAATTTGATTTCAGCGAATTGGATAAGTTGGTTCGTGATATTAAAGAAAACAATATTGTTATAGAAGATAGAATCACTTTGGAAGCCATTTGCAAGTGTGAGCAAGATGAGTATTTATATGCCGTTAATGATATTGTTATTGATCGAGGCAGGTGGCCTAAAATGATTGAAATGACACTTAAAGTCGATGATGATTATGTGTCTACATTTTCAGCTGACGGAATAATTATTGCCACTCCTACCGGTTCAACAGGTTACTCTCTTTCCACAGGTGGCCCGATAGTTAGTCCCAAAGCAAAAGCCATCACTTTAAGTCCCATATCACCGCATACATTAACTATGCGACCTCTTGTGTTATCTTCCGATCAACAAATTACGGTGGAGGTATCATCTCACTATTCATCCGTGCAAGTTAATTGTGACGGTCAACGAGTGAATTATTATAAACCGCCCTTCAGCATAAAAGTGTTCAAATCGGAATACCCTCTGAAATTAGTCCATTCCAAGTCCACGAACTATTTTGAAATTCTACGACAAAAACTTTATTGGGGGTTAGATGTAAGAAGTAAGAATTTTCAGAGGAAAGATAAATGAATAATTTAATCTTTATTTTTTGTTTTCTTGGTGTAACACTCTTATCAGCTCAGAATTTTAAAAAGGAAATCGATCCCAAAAGCAAAAAGACTATATTAGTTGGGAAAATCACAACGGAAGAATTTAAAGACAGTAGTTTTAGCTGGTGGTTTAATGATCAATATAATTTTTACCGAATTGACAAAGAATCCTTGGAAGAAATATCTAAGTCAATAAACGATGATCTAACAATAAAAATTTTTATGGGAACTTGGTGTAGTGATTCGAGACGAGAGGTGCCTCGATTTATTAAAATTTTAGACTCATTAAAGTTTGATAAAGATAAATATGAGATAATTGCTATAGATAGAGATAAGAAAGGACTGGCTGATGAGGCTGAGGGATGGAATATAGAACTTGTTCCGACAATTATTTTTATGGAAGGTGAAAAAGAAATTGGAAGAATAATCGAAGCGCCTGAAGAATCATTAGAATTAGATTTCGAAACGATAATAAAAAAGAAAAGCCGGAATTAACCGGCTTTTTTTAGTTCATTTCTTGTAAAGTGATTTCACTAATTTTTTCTTTTTCTTCTTTATTTACATTTACTTCGCGATAAACAAAAATATCATTCTCATAATTTCGCATAATAACTTTATCTTTATCTTTATGCAGAACATATTTGGGCAAGAGAGGAATTTTTCCTCCACCACCGGGAGCATCTATTACGAAATGAGGAATTGCCAAGCCGCTTATATGTCCGCGCAGTTTATCCATTATTTCCAAGCCTTTATCAACAGTTGTTCTGAAATGTCCGGTTCCCTTTGTTTCGTCAGCCATAAATAAATAATACGGGCGCACGCGTACTTTTAATAATTTTAAAAATAATTCTTTAAGTACTTCGGCATCATCATTAACACCCTTCATAAGAACCGCTTGATTATTAACTACGAAACCGTTGTTAACTAATTTTTCGCAGGCAGCAGAGCTTTCGGGAGTTATTTCCCAAGGATGATTAAAATGTGTGTTAACATAAATGGGATGATATTTTTTAAGCATGTTTACAAGATTATCAGTTATTCTTTGGGGAAGAACACACGGCATTTTTGTGCCGAGTCGTATTATCTCAACATGCTCTATTTGTCTCAGTCTTTTTATTATTTTTTCGAGCATTGTGTCGGTAAGCATCAATGGATCGCCTCCGGAGAGAATAACATCACGAATTTCAGTATGCTCTTCAATATATTTAAAAGCTGATTCAAGTTCTTTCATCGAAATTTTACCTGAATCACCGACCTTTCTTTTTCTGGTGCAGAAACGGCAGTACATTCCACATTGACTGGTTACTAAGAATAGACAACGATCCGGATATCTATGAGTAATATTAGGGACGGGACTCATGCCATCCTCATTTAGTGGATCTTCGTATCCGTCTAGATCCTCCAATTCCTTTCCGTCAGGAACGCATTGTTTCCATATCGGATCGCCGGGATAACGAATAAGATTTAAATAATAGGGATTAATTCTGGCTTGAAAGAACTCGTCAAGTCCTTCGGCAACCGATCGGTCGAGATTGAATTTTTCCACAAGCTGATCAACTGAATGGATGCTATCTCTTATCATTTGTTGCCATAATTCCATACATTTGTCCTTTATGTTGTTAGATACTTACCAAAAATTATTAGATTATCATTTTTTGAATAAAAGTCTTTTATTTCTGCTAAAATTTCGTAACCGTTTTTTGAATAAAAATTTCTTGTAGCAGAATAGGAGTTTTTCGAAGAAGTCTCAATCAGTATTAATCTGCCGTTATTATTTACTGCAAACTCTTCAGCATGAAGTAAAAGTTTTTTCCCAATACCTTTTGACTGAGCTTGCGGATCAACTACAATCCAATAAAGATCGAATACTCCGTCTGTCAAAGATCTTTTACCAGTACAATGATAACCTAGTAACTTTTCGCTTTCTTCATATACAAATATATTATAATAATCTTGTTCTTCATTAATTATCGCTTCGTCAATTAATTCAATAGCAACAGTCTTCTCTTCTTCATTGAAGATTTCGATAGAATCAATTATTCGCTTAAGATGCGGTCTGTCCGTCTTCTTCAGTTTCCGTATCATAATAGTAAATTCTATCTATTGCTAATTGAGCTAATTGTAAAATTAATGATTCATAAGATTTCCCCGCAGCTTTTACTGCTCTAACAAATCCGCTATCCTCACTAATATCCGGATTCGGATTTACTTCAATTACGTATGGAATATTATTCTTATCCAATCTTATATCAACTCGTGCATAATCTCTGCATTCCATTGCCGAATATGCTGACCATGCGGTTTCTTCCAAAATTTTCTTTATTTCCGGCGATATTTTAGCCGGGCATTCCGGTGTGGTGTATTTGTAATAAATTGTTCCCGGAGACCATTTAGCTTCGTAGGTAACTATTTTAGGTAAATTATCGGGTAGCCCGGAAAAGTTGATTTCTGATATTGGTAGTATTTCTTCGTCAAGAATAGCAACGTTAAATTCTCGCCCTTCTATATATTCTTCAATAATTAAATCTTGATTATAAGTCTCTCTTAAAAAGTTTATTCTTGTAATTAACTCTTCATAATTATGCACTACAGAATTTTCGGATATCCCAATGCTTGCGTCTTCTTTATTTAATTTGAGAATTAATGGAAAATCTAAATCATTAACAGTCGATTCAATATCATCCCTCAGTTTAAGGATGGTGAACGATGGTGTATTTATTGAATAGGATGTTAAAATTTGTTTCGATCTAAATTTATTAAGACAATTAGCAAGCGTGAGACCATTATTGCCAGTATATGAAATCTCTAATATTTCAAACAATCCGGCAACATATACTTCATATTCCGAACGTCCCTCAATCGACTCTACAAAATTAAAAATAATATCGGGATTAAATGATTCTATATTTTTAATATTTTCATAAAAATCTGTTCCAATCGGAAGGTGTCTTACATCCTCAAAATTTTTCTTTAAGATAGACTCTATGATATTTAAATGCGTGAAGAATTCACTTTCCGATAAGTCAATAGCATCTTGATGACCGGCATATTTCCCGGAGTAATTGTCGTATGCAACAAAGGGTTCGTTGTAGCAGATCAATATTTTATTATTTTTTTCACTCAAATCAGTTTATTCCTTTTTGCTGCGTAGTAAAGTACTTTGTTAATCATTTCCTCATAACTAAGTCCGAATGTTCGTGCAGCTTTGGGAAAACATGAATTGTTATCCGGATCGGGTAAAACTCCAGGGAGAGGATTTACTTCAATAATATTGGGCAATCCATCATTATCAAGTCTTATATCCATTCTACACCAATCACGGCAATTAAGGATATTATAACTTTTAAGTACAATCGAACGAATTTTATTTTCAAGTTGTTCATCAATGTCTGCAGGACATGAAAAAATATTCAATGGTTTTTCGGGTGAATCAAAAAGCCATTTTGCTTCAAAAGAATAAATTGGTTTTAGTCCTGCGGGTAAGTCTTGAAAATCTATTTCGACAATAGGAAGTGTGAAAGCATCGGCTCCATTTCCCATTATTGCTACAGTAAATTCTCTGCCTGTTAAAAACTCTTCAACTATTAAATCTTGTTTGTACTTATCTAATAGAGTTGAAACAACTTCAATAAGCTGAACGTTGTCATCAACAACTGATTTGTTATAGACACCTTTACTCGAACCTTCACCAACCGGTTTAACAATTAAAGGATAATTTATTTCCAGGTCTTCTAAATCATCAATACAAGTAATTCGTTTAAATCTAGGAGTGGGAATCTGATGATATGACAATACTTCTTTCGTTCTTGCTTTATCTAAACAAATTGCTAATGTTAAAGGATCGGAACCTGTATAAGGTATTTGCAGCATATCTAACATAGCCGGAATTTGTGCTTCACGACTTATACCGTGTAAACCTTCAGATACATTAAAAACAATATCGGGTCTTAAAGTTCGTAGGTTATTATACGCATCTTCATTTGCTTCAACAAGTTCTACATCATGATTTATACTTAAAGCATCACGAATTGCATAAATGGTTTCGCTTGTATCCCATTCAGCGTAGGTGTCGTCATAGTCAATATTATCAAGGGTAAACGTACTAGTGCTCTCTTCCATCCCCGGTTGAGTATCAGTGGGAATTATATTATATGTTAAAACAACTTTTAATCTTCTCATTAACAAAATAAGCGTAAAAATTTTATTGCAATATAATGTTTTATATTTTATATGCAATATCTCTTTTTAAAAAAGTTTTTATGTTTATAATGCTTATGCTATCGATGAATACAATATATGATTAGAATATTCTTTCTTCAGTACTGATTTTATTAGCTTATGATGAGGTAATGATAATGATGGATCTTTGCTTATAATATTAAAAGCTATTTTTTTTGCTCTGATAATTAATTCGCTATCTTCAACTATGTTTGCATATTTTAATTCGGGGAAACCACTCTGTTCTTTTCCGAAAATATTTCCCGGTCCACGTAACTTTAAATCGATTTCGGATAACTTAAATCCATCCGTATATTTTACCATTGAATTTAGTCTTATAAGAGATTTATATTTTTCTATTTCTTTCCTTGATAAATATTCCGGATCAAAGTTATTTGAATACTTGGCATTTAGTAATTCATCTTTGGTTATCAATATGCAGTAAGATTGTTTATTACTTCTACCCACTCTACCTCTTAATTGATGTAGTTGAGATAGCCCGAAATGATAGGCATCGTTAATAATTATTACAGTTGCATCGGGAATATCTATTCCCACTTCAATTACTGTTGTAGATACCAGCACGTCATATTCTTTATTAGCAAATCTCAGCATTCTTTCTTCCTTTTCTCTCCAATTCATTTTACCATGAATTAACCCCACTTTATATTCACTAAATATTTCTGTGGAGAGAAACTCAAAATATTCTTCTGCTGATTTTAGATCTACTTTATCCGATTCTCCAACTAATGGATAAACTATAAAGGCTTGATGCTTTTTATCTAATTCACTTTTAACGAAGTGATAAATATTGGGTAGTTTGCTTTCGCCTCTTAGATATGTTTTTATTGGTATTCGATTTTTGGGCATTTCATTAATAATAGAAACATCAAGATCGCCGTAAACTGTCATAGTTAACGTTCGAGGAATGGGAGTAGCGGTCATTACTAATATATCAGGCGCAATACCTTTGCTGATAAGCTTTCCTCTTTGTAATACACCGAATCTATGTTGTTCGTCAATTACTACAAGTCCTAAATTATTGAATATAACATTCTCTTCAAATAGAGCGTGTGTTCCTACTATTATTTGTGCACTGCCGTTTTCTATTTTTTCTAATACTTCGGTTCTTTCTTTCTTTTTTTGTCCGCCAATTAAAAGAGATACTTCATATCCCAAGGGAGAAATTAATTTGGTAATATTCTTATAATGTTGGTCTGCCAATATTTCGGTGGGAGCCATTAAAACTGCTTGGTAATTATTTGATACGGCTATGATTGCGGAAATAAGAGCAACAATTGTTTTACCGCTTCCTACATCACCTTGTAGCAGCCTGTTCATAGGTTGTTCGCTCTCCATATCCAATCGGATATCGTGCAGTGCTTTTAATTGTGCATTTGTCAGTTCGAACGGAAGAGTGTCTAAAAATGTTTTTATCGGCTGCTTGTGTACTTTGAATTTAATTCCTTTATTCTTAAACTTTATGTTATGCTGTTTTAAGGCGACCAGTAATTCTATGTAAAATAATTCTTCGAACTTAAACCGTTGAATAGCCTTTAATAAATTTTCTTTATTCTGGGGGAAATGATATTGAACAACAGCTTTTGTTAATGTAAAAAGGTCGAGTTCCTTTATAAGGGTTTCTGGTAATGTTTCTTCCAAGTCCCCGGCGAATTTAATGACTGCATCATGAATAATCTTTCTTAAATTTAAATCACCGATATTCACTGAACGGAGTTCTTTTGGCAATTTATAAAAGGGAATTATTTTCCCTGTATTTAAAAACTCGTTCGATTCCTTTTCATTTATTTTATCGAAGTCCGGATGGGCGAATTGCAGATGCCCGTATTTTGTTATTACCGGTTTACCCGAAATAGCAAAGTGGGAATTTGGGGGAAAGTTATTTTTGAAATATTTTATACCTTGGAACCAAACACAATCGAAGGTTTCGAAATTATTTATAAAAACAACTTTGAATAACTGCTTTTTACCGTATTTGATTATTTCGGATTCAACTACACGGCCAAATATCGTTACTTCTCCCTCATAACCATTACGGATATAACGAAGAATATCTTTTACGCTTAATATATTTGAGCGATCGAGATGTTTTGAAGGGAAGTAAAATAGAATGTCTCTTATGGTGTGAATACCAATGCGAGCAAAAGACCTGGCTCTGACGGGTCCAACATTTTTTAAGTATTGTATGGATTGATCAAGAGTTGAAGACATTATTTTCTTTGAAAATATATTATTACGGACAGAATTAATCTTCCGATTTCATGTCGCGGGTCATAAGTTCATAAGTGACTTTTACCGGATCGACATCTAAAAACAAAATTTTATATACTGCGCTAGCAATGGGGGCTTCTATTTGGTATTTAGCAGATAACTCATGAACAGATTTACAAGTTTCAACTCCTTCGGCAACCATATCCATAGATTTCAAAATGTCTTTGAGTTTTTTCCCTTTACCAAGTTGTTCACCGACGAATCTGTTTCTGCTATGCTTACTCATACAAGTTACTATCAAATCACCCATACCTGATAGCCCGGCAAAAGTTTCCGGTTTAGCACCGAGTTCTAAGCCCAATCTTGTAATTTCGGCAATACCGCGGGTCATAATTGCAGCTTTAGTATTATCTCCAAATCCTGCGCCGTCAATTATACCAGCGCCAATAGCTACAACATTTTTGAATGCACCGCCTAATTCTACCCCAATTAAATCACAAGTTGAATAAACTCTAAAATAAGAAGTAATAAAAGCAGACTGTATTTCTTCTGCTGTTCTTCTGCTGTTTGAAGCGGCAACTACTGCAGTTGGAATTCTTTTGCTTACTTCTTCCGCATGAGAAGGTCCCGAAAGTACTCCTATATTTTCTTCGGGTAGATTAGGGATTTCATCTTTTATCATTTGTGAAACGGTCATCAGAGTATTTCTTTCAATACCCTTTGCCACGCTCACGAATGTTGTATTCTTATAATTAAAATTTTTGATTTTCCTAATTACTTCACGCAAATACTGTGATGGTATTGCGAGAACGATCATATGTTGATTTTCGGAAGATTCTTTAAGCGAATTGGAAATTTTTATCTCTTTCGGAATCTTTACCCCTGGCAGGTAGATTTTGTTTTCTCTCTGTTTCAGAAGTACTTTATGATAATCTTTTTTGTATTCCCAGAGGGTTACGTCATGCCCGTTGTAATGCAGTAAAATGGCAAGGGTAGTGCCCCAGCTTCCGGCTCCTAAAACAGATATACGCATAGCTATACTTTTTTCTTAAATGATAATTTATTTTCACTTCCGTTAAGAATTCTTTTAATATTTGCTTTGTGTGTAAAAGTTACAAGCAATGCAAGCAGGATAACAAAGGGTAGCAGTGTATGGTAGCCGGGAATATCTACATTGAAAACATTCTCTCTAATTATCATAATTATTGGAATGGATAGTGCGGCAGTGATTGAGCCGAGTGATATATATCTTGAGAGGGAAACAACAATAATAAAAATTCCAATTGCAACTAGCATATCCAATGTTACAATTGTAATAAGAACACCTAAACCGGTGGCAATTCCTTTACCGCCTTTAAATCCGGCAAAGACTGTCCATATATGTCCGGAAACTGCAGCCAGTCCGGCTAAAATTTGAACAAGTGTAAAATCATCGAAAGGTGTTGAATTTGAGAAAGGGAAATTACCCAAATAAAGACGCGCAATTAATATAACGGCTATAGCACCTTTTAAGGCATCTAATATAATTACCAATAAACCGTATTTCTTGCCAAGCACACGCATTACATTTGTGCCGCCGGCATTGCCGCTTCCATAATCGCGGATATCTATTCCTTTAACTAATTTCGTTATTATTATGCTTGTTGGTATAGAACCAACCATATATGAAAGAAGAAGTATTACGATTAAATTAAGCATATCTTTCTCAAACCTAAAATTATTTACAAATTGTCCTTAAATTTAACTAAGAATTTATAAAGCTTCAAATCGGCTTTAGTTGTAATTTTTATATTAATAGAATTCCCGGGGAAAATGTTGACCTCATATCCGGCATTTTTTACGATCATCGACTCATCAGTACCAATATAATTGCTCTCTATTGCCTTGTTCATCGCAGTAGTTAAAATATAATATGGGAAAATTTGAGGTGTTTGTGCTAAATAAATTCTATCCCGTGAATGATATTTTTCTACTAACTTTTCTCCCTCAATGATAGTATCTCTCGCTTGAAGCGCAACTACTGTAGCACCATTACTCTTTGCAAAATCGATCGCACTGTTTAATAATTGCAGTGATAATAAAGGTCTGGCAGCATCGTGTACAGCAACCAAATCATTTTTATTTGCGTTGATATTAAAAAGGGCATTAGCAACAGACTCTTGCCGTGTTTCTCCGCCTTTAACTATATATTTTAATTTTGTTAACGAGTATTTCTCTTTTATTTTATTCAGTAACGGAAAATATTTTGGATCTGCACTAACTGCAATTTCATCAATTCTGTCTGAAGATTGAAATACATCAAGTGTGTGGGCAATAATTTCCTTACCTTCGAATTCGAGGTATTGTTTGGGAGTATCAATACCCATCCGGAGACCTTTGCCTCCGGATGGAATAATAGCAATTGTTTTCATTTTTATTGAATTAACATTGCATCACCATAACTGAGGAATCTGTATTTTTCTTTTATTGCTTTTTTGTATGCTTTCATCACTAAATCATATCCACCGAAAGCAGCGGTAAGCATAAGAAGAGTAGATTCCGCTTGATGAAAATTGGTGATTAACTTTTTAGTTATTTTGAACTCGTATGGCGGGAAAATAAATTTATCGGTCCAACCGATATTCGGTTTTGCGAATCCGCCAGCTGTAACGCTGCTTTCCAACGCTCTTACTGCGCTGGTTCCTACAACTACAACGTTTTTCTTTTTTTCAAGCGCTTCGTTTATTATTTGAGCGCTTCTTTCCGGTATTTCAAAGAATTCCGAATCCATTCTGTGTTTTGTTAAATCTTCAACTTCAACTGAGCGGAAAGTACCTAAACCGATATGTAATGTTACGGTAGCTACTTTAACGCCTTTTTTCTTAATACGACTTAAGAGTTCCTTTGTGAAGTGAAGACCTGCTGTAGGAGCAGCAACGGATCCGTCGGTTTTAGCGTATACTGTTTGATAGTTTTCGCGATCTTCCGGAACCGGTTGTCTCTTCATATATGGCGGAAGGGGAGTTTGTCCAATTTCATCAATAGCAGCGAATATATCGCCGGCATCGTCATTAAAACGGACTGTTCTTCCGCGGGATGTTGTATTATCTATCACCTCGCACCAGAGTTTGTCGGAAAAATAAATTCTATTTCCGATACGTACTTTTCGTGCTGGATCAACTATAACATCCCAAATATTCTCTTTTTTGTTTAATTCGCGTAATACGAATACTTCTATATTGGCGTTTGTTCTCTCCTTTTTCCCAATCAGTCTCGCCTGCATAACCTTAGATTCATTAACCACGAGAACATCGCCTTTTGTCAAAAATTCCGGCAAATCGGAGAACACCCTGTGCTCAATTTCTTGTGTTTCTCTATTAAGAACCATCAATTTTGCACTGTCTCTCGGTTCAACCGGAAATTTCGCTATTGCCGATTTCGGCAGATTGTACTTGAAATCAGATAGTTTCATTTTATCTCCTCGATTATCTTTTCCTTCGTCATCATCTCAAAATGTAGGGATTGCCCGAAAGCAATCCCCGAATTATTTATTTCTTTTTTGATGATTTTTTTACTCTTTTTTTCGGCTTGCCGGAACCGTCTTTCAATGCGGCTCTAGCAGCTGCCAATCTTGCTATAGGAACTCTAAACGGGGAGCAGCTAACGTAATTAAGTCCGGTTCTGTGGCAGAACTCGACAGATTCCGGATCTCCACCGTGCTCTCCGCAAATACCTACTTTTAATTCAGGTCTGGTTGAACGACCTTTTTGAGTACCCATAGCTACCAATGCACCAACGCCGTCCTGATCGATGCTTTCGAACGGATCTTTTGGCAAGATTTCGCGATCAACATAAGACGGTAAGAATTTACCTGCATCGTCGCGCGATAATCCGAATGTTGTTTGTGTTAAATCGTTAGTTCCGAAACTGAAGAATTCAGCAACTTCTGCAATTTGATCTGCAGTTACAGCTGCTCTTGGTAATTCTATCATTGTTCCTACTAAGTATTTAACTTTTTTACCTTTTTCTTTGAATACTTCATCGGCAACTCTTCTTACAATTGCTTCTTGAAGTTTCAATTCGTTAACGTGACCAACCAAAGGAATCATTATTTCAGGATAAACCCTAAATCCTTCTTTAGCAACATTAACAGCCGCTTCAAAAATTGCACGAGCCTGCATTTCGGTTATTTCGGGATAGCTAACACCCAAGCGGCAGCCTCTGAATCCTAACATAGGATTGAATTCTTTGAGCGATTCGATTTTATCTTTAAGCTCCTTAGTGGTAATACCAAGATCGGAAGCAACTTCTTTTATTTCTTTGTCTTCGTGTGGTAAAAATTCGTGTAACGGAGGATCTAAAGTACGAATTGTTACCGGTTTACCTTTCATAACTTTGAATATACCTTCAAAGTCTTTTCTCTGTAATGGAAGCAATTTCTTCAATGCTTTCTTTCTGTCTTCGAGTGTATCTGCAAGAATCATTTCACGAACAGCTTTAATTCTGTCGCCGCCGAAGAACATATGCTCGGTACGGCACAATCCAATACCTTCAGCACCGAAAGCAATTGCGTTAGCTGATTGATCCGGCTGGTCAGCATTGGTTCTTACGCCAAGAACTCTTGTTTCGTCAGCCCATTTCATTAAATCGCGATATGTTTTGTAAACATCAGATTTTTTAGGATCGAGTTCTTTTGTAATAAGAACCTGAACAACTTCAGAAGGTTTGGTTTGAAGTTCGCCGACAATTACTTCGCCGGTAGAACCATCGATTGAAATGTAATCGCCTTCCTTGATTACAACATCTTTACCTGCAACACGAATTTCACCTTTCTTGTAATCGATATTTAATTGTGAACAGCCTGCAACGCAAACCTTACCCATTTGACGAGCAACTAAAGCTGCGTGCGAAGTCATACCACCGCGTGCAGTTAAAATACCTTCCGCAGCATTCATACCTTTAATATCTTCCGGCGAAGTTTCAATTCTAACAAGAATTACTTTATCGCCTTTAGCTGCCATTGCTTCTGCATCTTGAGCAGTTAATGCAACTTTACCGCTTGCGGCTCCAGGTCCTGCATTCAAGCCTTTCGCAATAACATTTCCTGCTTCCTGAGCTTTACGCTTTTGATCGGCATCGAAGATAGGACGAAGCAATTGATTCAACTGATTAGGTTCAATTCTCATCAATGCTTCTTCTTTTGATATAAGTTTTTCACGAACCATATCTACTGCAATTTTGATTGCAGCAAAACCGGTTCTTTTTCCAACGCGGCATTGCAACATCCATAGTTTACCTTGCTGAATGGTAAACTCGATATCCATCATATCTTTGTAGTGTTTTTCGAGTATTTTTCTGATATTCTCTAAAGCCTTATAAGATTTAGGATCGTCTTTTTTCAAATCCTCAATCGGAAGCGGAGTTCTTGTTCCGGCAACAACGTCTTCGCCTTGTGCATTGAACAAATATTCTCCGTAGAATATATTTTCACCGGAAGCGGGGTCACGAGTGAATGCAACGCCTGTACCGGAATCTTCTCCCATATTACCGAAGACCATAGACATAACGTTAACGGCTGTTCCCCAGTCGTCTGAAATGCCGTTTAATTTTCTGTATACAATTGCTCTTTCATTATTCCAAGATCCGAATACTGCACCGATTGCACCCCATAATTGATCCATTGGGTTTTCCGGAAAGTTGTGTCCGGTTCTTTCTTTTATGAGAGCCTTGAATTCTTTTACTAAGTCTTTTAAATCGTCAGTTGATAAATCGATATCTCTTTCTACACCTGCAGCTTCTTTTTTCTTTTCAAGAATCTCTTCGAAAGGATCGATATCTTTTTTATCTACCGGTTTCAAGCCTAAAACAACATCGCCGTACATTTGTACGAATCTTCTGTATGAATCGTAGGCAAAGCGGGGATTGTTAGTCTTTTCAATCAAACCTTGAACTGTAGTGTCGTTTAAACCAAGATTTAAGATTGTATCCATCATACCGGGCATTGAAACACGAGCGCCAGATCTTACCGAAACCAACAATGGATTCTTTTTATCGCCGAATTTCGCGCCCATTATTTTTTCAGTTTTAGCTAATGCTTTTAATACCTGCTCTTTAAGTTCTTTCGGGTATCTTTTTTTGTGATCGTAATAATAAGTGCACACCTCGGTTGTAATTGTAAAACCAGCGGGAACGGGTAATCCTATATTAACCATTTCCGCAAGGTTTGCACCCTTTCCACCGAGCAAATTTTTCATATCTGCTCGACCCTCGGCTTTTTTACCGCCGAAAAAATAAACATACTTTTTGCTACGTTTAGCCATTGAGTATTTCTCCTTTTTAATTTGAAGTAAATAATTCCATTATCTTATTATCAAAATTTTCTTTATCGTCAAACTCCACCTCAATTTTCAAATAAAATATATCTATATCATCCAACTCTTTTGCGTAATTGCTCAATTTTACTGCATCCTTTTGAGTTGTAAGCACCGAGTGAGAGTTTGTATCGTAAAATGCTTTTCGAATTTTCTGGACTTCGTTGTGAGTGTAATATTTATGATCCGGGAAAAGCAATTTGTTTTCTATGTTTATATGATTGTTTTCAAGAATATGTAGAAAAGAATAGGGCCGAGCAATTCCACAAACAACTAAACTTTTTTGACCTTCGAATTCTTTAAGTGAGTATTCCTTATCGTCTTTCACGTCATATATGCCTTTTGCGATATAATGCGAATAAAAAACGGGAATACCCGTAAAGAATTTCTTCAATTTAACCGGAATTTCTTCTTTTTCTGCAAATTTTCTATTTATAATAATAATATCAGCACGTTTTACCGCATCAAACGGTTCTCGCATTTGACCAGTTGGTAACAGTTTCTGTTCCATTTTATTCAGTTTTAACAGAAATCTTTGGTCGAATAGAAGAATGTTCAAATCTCTGTGAATCCATCTGTGCTGATATGCGTCGTCTAAAACGATTGCATCTAATTTAATATCGTCAATAAATTGTTTAGCTCCATTAACTCTTCTTTCGCAAACTGCTGCAGGTGCGTGGCATTCTTTTGCTGCCAAGTAAATTTCATCACCCGCTTGTTCAACGTTTTTGAAAAATTTTTCACCATCGGAAACAAGTTGATATCCTTTTGACTTCCTTCTGTATCCCCTTGAAAGAATACCAGCGCTAATGCCTTTGCTGCGTAAGAGTTTAGTTACGTAAATAACCGTAGGTGTTTTGCCCGAACCTCCCACGGTTAAATTACCGATTGATATTACTTTGGCATTAACTTTTTCTACTTTGTAGATGCCTTTATCGAAAAATAGATTTCTAAATCTAACAAAGAAAGTATAGACAAGTACAAAAGGGTAAAGCAATATTTTTATTAAATCAATCAAGTTTTTCCGATGAATCCAATTCATTCAATTTTTTTTCACAATCTTTAATTAATTTCGAAGTTTCCTCATAGCTTAGATTCATATCAACGTAAACAGGTTCCGACAAAATCACATTTACTTTCGAAAAAGGCTTGGGGATTTGCAATTTATCCCAACTTTTTAACTGCCAGTATTTTGAATATCTAATTCCGACCAAAACTAGAGGAACCCCTGATTTTTTAGCGGTAACAACACAGCCTGCTTTCATTTCGTTTTTGGGCCCTTTGGGTCCATCAGGCGTAATAGCAATATTGTAATCTTCTTTGGCAAAATCGACAAGTTGGGCTAATGCTTCCTTCCCGCCTGTTGAGCTGGAACCTCGAGATAATCGATAGTTCCAATATTTCAATATATTGCTCAACAGTTCACCGTCTTTGCTCGCGCTTATAATAGCTGCAGATTTCTTGTCTTTCAACAAGTACCATCCAACAACCATTTTGCCGTGCCAAAAGGCAAAAATATAGTTGTTCCTTTCGCCATTGGTGTTTAATGAACCGCTGTTTTCAACGTTGATTTTCAAACTTCTACAAAGAACATCAATAATTCTTGGTAATAAAAAATTACCTAAGTTCCTTAATATTTTTTTTTGATAGTTACTTAACTTCATAAATTAAAGAACCAATTACTTCCGCCGCACGTTCGGATGCGGAATATTTACCGGCGGAAAGTTTTTCTTTAACGATTTTTAAATTATCTATTAAATTTTCGTAATGATCTTTATTTTCCAAATACTTACGAATTTTATTTACAATGTTTTTACTATTAGTATCAGACTGTATCAATTCGTCAACTATCTTCTTACCGGCAACTATATTAGGCATTGCAATACTGTCAATTTTAATTAAGCTTTTGCCTATTAAGTATGTTAATAAACTTGTTTTGTAAACAAGAATAAACGGCATACCTATAAGTGCCGATTCAAGGGTTGATGTACCGCTTTTAACAATTCCGAATTTTGCATATTTCATCAAATTGTAAGTATTGCCTTTAACAACGATGAAATTTGCTTTACTTTCGAATTGTGAAAACAAGCTGTCATCTATATTATCCGAACAAGCCACTACTATTTTTAAATTATAATTTTTGCTTATCTCTTCTGCGGCATTTATTATTTCCGGAAATATTAATTCAATTTCGTGCTTTCTACTGCCGGGTAATAGTAAAAGATAATCGTCAGCTAAATTCAATCCGATTTCTTTTTTTATCTCTTCTTCACTAAGGAATTCAAATTTTTCAATTCTTTCTAACAGGGGATGACCCACGTACTCAACGTCTATTCCTCTGTCCTTATAAAATTTTTCCTCAAACGGAAAGACGACTAACATCTTATCGATGAGTTTCTTAATTTTATCGGCTCTATGCGAACCCCAAGCCCAAAGCTGGGGCGAAATGTAATAGGTTAACTTAACGCCCGTTTTTTTAGCTTTGCGTGCAAAATTAAGATTAAAACCGGGGTAATCTATTAGTACAACCTCTCCGATATTTCTGCTTTTAATAACATCCAACAATTTTTTCTGAACTCTTTTTATAAACGGAATATGCTTTATAACTTCGGTAAACCCGAGAAAAGCCATGTCTTTGATATGAAATAATAATTCCATGCCGGCATTCTGCATTCTATCTCCGCCAATGCCAACAATATCCAAATCCGGATACTTCTTTTTCAACTGTTCAACAACTGCCGAACCGTGAAGATCTCCGGATGCTTCCCCGGCAATAATCATTAAAGTTTTACTCAAAGTTTCTCCGCTAACAAAATAACTATCATTATAATCGTAATGATCGAAAATGCTTGCAGGGATCTTCTTTCCGATTTTAATCCTGCAGATATATCCAATCTCGGCTGTTCAACGCCTGGGTTCTTAAATTTTTTAAAACTTGGGATTAATCGAGGAACATTTTTTTTGTAAGTAGCGTAGGCCTCTCCGAAAGTTTTTTCCAAATACTTTTCTTCTTCACTTATTATTAGTCGATATTGGAAATAGAAAAAGAGTAAAGCTACAATTTGCAAATAGGGGAATAGTGCCATAGACATTATACCGATTCCCGTGTACAGTAAAATGTTTCCCAGATATAAGGGATTTCTTAAATAAGCAAATGCGCCGCTAACAACTAAGTAAGTCCCTCCGACGCTGCCGGTAGTTCGTGTTTCGCTGCCTGCATAAACAACTCCCCACAATCTAAATGTTTCGCCAATTATTGCTATTAAGAAACCAATAATTATACTGTAAACTGTTGGATGTGCAAAAATTAACATCACTATTAAAAATGGAATTGGCGTATAACTTCTTGATTCAAATAATCTTTGTGCAAAGCTTTTCATAATTATCCTTGTAAATAAACTGCTTTTCTATTTAGTTCTGCTTGATGTCTTTTTCGTATTCTTTTCTTTTTTAACAAATCTCTTACTCTTAATCTTATTTCACTGAAGTTCCGGTAGGGGAAATAAGAGATTCGATTTCGCTCGCAAAATTTCAACAATGAATTTTTTGCGAATATAAAATCGCAATATTGTGCGGGGCATTTATCCGACCATCCGTCGCCGATATAAATAGTAATATCTTCATCGGAGCTATTTGCAATTATATGGTTCCTCTTGCAATTAGCGCATTGATTGCATTCTTCGTCGGTGTGCGGAAATTCAGGATAAAATTTCCCGTCAATAATATTTAATTTATTAGAATAAACTTTTATTCGATTCAAATTTTCGCGGTTGAGAATATTTTTAATATAAAGATCCAACCCATCGCTTAAAACATAAGTATCAATTTCATTTTCTTCACAAAATTGAATGAAATCTTTGAAGTCACTGTCTATTTCAATAGAATCCAAAAATTTTAAAAACCCTTGTTCGTCAAAATTATCGATGCTTTCACAGAGTAATTTCCAGGTTTCTTTGGAGGAAATTTTATCTTCCAAATAAAGATTAACAATTTCCCTGGCTCTTTCCGCATCTCCGAAATTAATAAACAGAGTTTCGCCAACGTCGGTTTTAGTTATCGTACCGTCGAAATCTATGAATACCTTAAATTTTCTATTTCCGTTTACAACTGTCAATTTGGTACTATATTCTCCAATTGTTCGTTAAATTGAACTCCGACAAGTTTAGAAACACCTTCTTCTTGGATAGTAACGCCGTACATATTTTCGGCTGCTTCCATTGTTCTCTTATTGTGTGTTACAATAATGAACTGAGTATTATTGCTGAATTCTCTCAATAGATTTGTGAAGCGGTCTATGTTAGCATCATCAAGTGGTGCGTCAACTTCATCAAGAATACAGAACGGAGAAGGTTTTACCAAGTAAATAGCAAACAAGAGTGCTGTAGCAGTAAGTGTCTTTTCTCCTCCGGAGAGCAATTCAATTGAAGTAGGTCTTTTACCTTTCGGTTTAGCCGAAATTTCAATTTTAGCTTCTAAAGGATCAACTCCTTCTTCCAAAATTAAATTAGCTTCGTCTTCTTCGTTAAAAAGCGTTCTAAATATTTTTTGGAAGTTTTCCCTGATTTTTTCAAATGTCTCGACGAACACATTTTCTGCCGTCTCGTTAATTTCTTTGATGGTATTGATTAAATCCTTTTCAGATTCAACCAAATCGTTTCGCTGTTGCAGGAGAAAATCGAGTCGTTCTTTTTCTTCTTCGTATTCCGAATAAGCCAATAAATTTATCGGACCAAGATTTTTCAGTTTCATTTTTAATGTATGCACTTCGTCCGATACAAAATTATAATCGAAAGTTTCTAAATCCTCGAACTCTTTTATCTCCAAATCAATAGAATATTCTTCTTTGATATGTGCTGTTAAGTTATCCAGTTTCATCGATATTTTATTGTTTTCAATATCGATGGAGTGCATTTCGTCAGATATTTTTTCTCTTTCGCTTCTGATACCGGAAACTTCCGATTCCAATTCTGATGCTTTTTCTTTTATCTCTTTTAACTCAACTTCAATTTTTTTCTCTTCTTCTTCTAATTTATTTCGCTCTGCATAAATTTCATCGTATTCAATTTGAGAATCTTCCAATGAATTTTCCAAGCTAACAATTTTTTCTTCCGAAGAAGCGATTTCGCTTTTTCTTTTTTCGATATTAAGTTCAATAGATTCAATCGCTTTTGTAGCTCTGGAGATAGCGTTCTCTAAATTTTTAAGTTCACCTTTCAACCGTTCGTAAGTCAATTTAACTTGGTTTTGTCTGGTTACTTCCGCATTATATTTTTCTTCTAAAGAACGCAGTTCTTCTTCAATTTGAGCCGCTTTCTCTGAAAGAGCATCTTTCTCGTTTGTCAATTCCTCAATAATTTTATTCGATTCATTTGCTTCGTTATCAAGTGCATTAGATTCCGTAGCAAGTTCTTGTATTTCGCTTTGGGCCTTATCTATTTCCTCATTAGCTTTTTTGTTTTCAAATTCATATTGTGAAATTTGTTTCTCTATATTGTTGAGATCATTTAAAAGTACTTTACCTCGTTCGGAAAGGATCTTCAAATCGATTTGCGAAATCTTTTCTTCTGTGTTAGCAATTTTATTTTTTACTTCCTGCAGTTTCGCTTCAATTGTCGGCAGTTCATTTTGAAGATCTTTTAGCAATTGTTTTCTACCGAAAAGTGCTTCATCAACAGTGGGAGCCGATCCGGCTTCTATTACACCGTCGTTTTTAATTAAGTCGCCATTAAGAGTAACGAAATTTATATCATTATATTTTGCTACGAGTTCTATTGCATTATCGACAGTATCTACAACGGCAATACTGTCCAATACCTTCTTAAAATACGGCTGCCATTTTTCGGTTGTTTTTATCAACTCGGAACACCAGCCGAGGAAAGCAGGCTCTTTAGCTATTTTTTTAGTTTGTCTGTTTTTGCTGAAATTTGTAATAAGGTTAACTAAACCACCTTTTTTCTTTTGATTGGAAAGCAAATAAAACGAAGCTTTCCCCAATTCATTTTTGCGTAAATATTCTATAGCTTTTTTCAGATCCGAAAAATCTTCCAAAAGCAGATTGTTCAATACATTTTTAAGAGCGGCTTCCAATGCGAAGCGGAATTTATCATCTTTGGCGCTTCCGGCATCGGCAAACATAGTTTTTTCTTTTTCTGTCCAGGTTTTGCTTTCAAGCAATATTTTAGAACCTTTCGAAACGCCTTCCAAATTGTTAATCAAGTTTTGCAGCAATTCAATTTTATTCTGAAGGTTCTGTAATAATCCTTTTTCTTCCAGTTCCTGTTGTCTTAATTCACTAAGCTGCTTTTCTAGATTTTCTTTTTCCGCTTGTTTTTCAGCATATAATTTTTCCGATTCTTTCAATTGCGCTTCTACTTGCTCACGCTCTTGCTGCAGTTGTTCTGAGTAACCGACACTCTTTGCAATATCGTTTGTAATTTTTTCAATTCTATCATTAATCTTACGGATGCGGGCGTCAATTTGCTCGCGGTTGCGCTCCAAGTTTTGCAAACGGCTCTTAACGCTGTTAATCTCAGTAATTTTATTTACTACTTCTTCCGACTTTGCTTTTAATTCGTTTCTCTTATTATCCACGTCGGCTTTAAGTAGTTCCAAGCCGTCGCCGAAGGAATCAATTTCCTTTTCTCTCTCCGCCAGTTCTTCCTGTAAACTAATAATCTTATTTTCATTTTCATGAATCAGAGAAATGTTTTCATCTCTTTCTTCGGAAAGATCTTCTATTTCTTTCTTATAACGTTCAATGTTCGTACTATATGAATTCAAGCGTTCTTCATTTACCGAAATAGTTTTCTGTATTTCGTGAAGGTTTCCGGTTACTCTTGATATTTCCTGTCGTTTAATACGTAATTTTTCTTCTACATCAAGAATAGAATTCCTAAAAGTTATTAATTGATTTTCAATGCCTCTAATAGATGTATCAATTTCATTTTTTCTCAAAGAAAGTTGTTCACGTCTTTCTTTCAATTGAGCCATTTTGCGGCTGTAAAGAGTAAATTCGTGTTCTGCTAAATTTATTTCTTTTTCTCTAAGAACACTTTGTATCTGATTGTATTTGTCGGCTTTCTTCGCCTGTCTTTCTAAGGAACGAACTTTCTTTTCAACTTCCGAAACAATATCATTAACGCGAGTAAGGTCCGATTTAACATCGTCCAATTTTTTAAGTGAAAGTCTCCGGCGAAGTTTATACTTATTCACTCCGGCAGCTTCTTCGAATAATTTACGTCTTTCTTCGGCTTTGCTGCTGAGAATAGTTTCAATCATCTTAAGCTCTATTACCGAATAAGCATTGGAACCAAGACCGGTATCCATAAACAAGTTAGTAATATCTTTCAGCCTGCAGATGTTATTGTTTAGCAAATATTCACTTTCGCCGGAACGGAAGATTCTTCTTGTTACTTTTACTTCGGAATAATCAGTCGGGAGAATTCCTTGATCGTTAATAATTGTTAGAGAAACTTCCGCCATACCCATAGGTTTTCTGTGGCGTGTTCCGTTGAATATAACGTTCTCCATTTTATCACTGCGGAGTGTAGACGATTTTTGCTCACCCAATACCCATCTTATCGCATCGACGATATTGGTTTTCCCGCAGCCGTTTGGTCCAACAATACCGGTAATTCCTTTTGTGAAATTAACGGTAGTTTTATTTGCAAAAGACTTAAAGCCGAATATTTCTAATTTTGATAGATACAATTTCCAACCAAATTAAATTAATGGATGTTGTTTAAATGCATTTACTAAATAGTAAAATGAATTATTGGCAAAATGAAAGTAAATTATCATTATTCCGGAAAGAGTTAAGAGGAACAAAAATGAGAAAAAGTAAACAGTTGACGGTGTAACGTCGAATATTACATAAATACCGCGCAGTAATCTTATCGTAAACCAAATTAAAAATATTGCCAGAATAATATAGATGTATAAATTGAATAAATTCAGTAACAAAACTTTATGCAAAATTAATTCTAATGGAAGAAGTAACAACAGTGGTAAGAAAGACCAGACAACAACAAAATAAATATTTGAAAATAAAATTCTCTGCTTAACAAAAATTGAGAATGTTTTAATAACAACGCTTAATAATACAAAACCCAGAATCGATAGTATAAAGCAAATTATAAATGTATTTGAGGGATTCCAAGCCAAATAACTAACAGCATTTGTAAGCCAATCAACATCAAAAGCAAGAATGATTTTTTCAAATAATATATTCATTCTTAAAAAGTATAATAAAACTGTCCACAGCAAAGAATAAGAACCGGCAATAATAATCATTAAAATAAAAGTGTGAACACCGCTTAGAATTCTATGATCCCGGATATCAGCATAAAAATTATAGGAACGGAGCAATGCGCGAGTTGCGTCTTCTCTGAATTTTCTTTTGGTATTGACTAATATTCCCATTATGATAGCAAGTACCAGGGCAATAACAACAAAGAAAATTGGAGAACGGTCGTCTTTTGTTCCCAAGGGTATGTTTATTTTACCGTCTCCGGTTAGCTTGGATTTAATGACTTTCAATGTAAAGCTAAGCGGTGAATCGGGACTTTTTTGCAGACCGATACTGTATTCTTTCTGATCCGAATAACCGCCGAATAAGGATGAAACATTACCGGAGTAATTGTACATTGAATTAATAAAATATCCGTTTAGTCCGTTTCTTTTAGATTTAGAGATTAAATCAGCAAAGTATTTTGATTGAGCTTCAACCGTGTATTGGTTCAGGTAACCGTTGGAATTACCATACATAGAAGGGTAAGTGATTTCAGAAATGAACAACCTGCCAGCGGGAATATCTGATTCTGATTCACTCAACTCCTCAATTATTTCGGTTACCGGATCAACAAAATATTGGACACCGTATAAATCGAGACCGTTAACAGCAATTTCGGGACGGTTGATAAAAGAAGCATAAAATAATTTATCGGTTGAGTTTCTTAGATTACCAGTTAATATTTCCAAAAAGTTTTTATGAATAACAGAATTTTTGAGATAGGAAGAACCCAACCCAAAAGCTATAACGCAATCGAAACCGGAATAATAAGAAATTGTTTGTTCGGCGTAAGTTGTAACTCTTTTTATGAAATCATTTTTTTCGGTTAAAGTTTCCGGTACACCATCTATTGGGATATCGACTAAAGCGAGTAAACCGATTTCATTTAATTTTTTCAGAATATAAGGATCCGGCAAAACCTTGGAAAAACGAACTGCGTTAAATCCTTCTTCCTTTATTAGTCTTATCTGCTTGTCGTAATAATCAGTTCTTAATTTATCATCTGATTCCAATGGAACAAACGTAACAGCCTTAAAAGAAAATTTTTTGCCGTTAAATTCGAGTCCATTATCATTTGCAGAGAAATTATGAGGATGAATATACTTTACTTTTTTGTGCAGTATATTTTCATTATCAAATATTACAAACTCAGCTTTCAAGGATTTAGGAGATTGTGGACTCCATTCAACTATGGAATGAATTGTCGTTTTAAATAATTGGGTATCCGTGCTTAATTTAACAGGGAATATATCTTTTGTTAAATTAGTTTCGCCATCGAAAATATTAATTCCAATTTTATATTCTTTTGTATTCAACGAATCTAGAAGCTCTTCTTCGAACAATAGTGAAAGCGAAAAATCAATTTCGGTTGATTTACGTTTGTAATTATAAGAATAGCTTTCACTTATTTTATCGAATGAAATAGGTGAAGTGATTTCCAAATAAATATCACGTAAAAAACCGCCTCTGTTTTTAGGGAATAAGAACTTTTGTGCAAGAGGAATAGTGACTTTTGAATCTTCGAAATAATGAACGTTAATTTTTAATACATTTTTCGAATCATAATTAAGTAAATTATTCGGCAGATGAACTTTGAAGGGGAATTCACCTCCTGTATGACGGTAAATCACAATATCGTTTAATTTAAAATCTGCCGTATAGTTTAGTCCTAAAATATGTAATTGAACATATTTCCCTTTTAAGTTAGGCGATAATTCAAATTCTTTTTCAAAAACAAAGTCTTCTTCTTTATCAAAAACGGCTGGTAGATCGAGATTTATTCTTTTATCCGGACGATTGGATTTATATACCATCCAATCCGAGTCGAATGAATAATATTCGGAAGTGTTTTCCGCCGAAAAATAAATATTTGGAGAAACTTGCGGAAGTTCAATTAATCGAATTTGACCCCACAAGAGGGAACTGATGAAGAATAAAATTATATGAAATTTAGACACTATTTCTTTCATCCTAAAAAGGGAAAATAAAGACTACAAATATACTAAAGAAACGAGGGCAAATCAATTAAGAAGGGGCGTAAACCCTCATAAATTAAGGATTTATGAGGGTTTAGCAAAAATTATGCGGATTTAATAATTCCAAGGAAAGAATCGGCTTTTAAGCAAGCTCCGCCTACCAATGCACCGTCGATATCAGTTTGAGATAGTAGAGAGGCGGCATTTTCCGGTTTAACGCTACCACCGTATTGGATTGTTGTATTTTCGGATGTTTCCGATCCGAATAATTCACTAAGGATTCCGCGAACAAATGCGTGAACTTCCTGCGCCTGTTCCGGGGTAGCAGTTTTTCCTGTTCCTATTGCCCAAACAGGTTCGTATGCAAGAATAATATTAGCCATTTCTTCGGCAGAAATTCCTTGCAATCCGTTTTTAACTTGAGTTGAAATTACGTCTTTCATGACGCCGCTTTCTCTTTGCTCGAGTGTTTCACCGATGCAAAAAATTGGCTTTAAGCCTTTGCTTAAGGCTTTTTTAATTTTTTTGTTGATAATCTCATCACTTTCACCGAAAATAGCTCTTCTTTCCGAATGACCGAGAATTACATATTCAACGCCAACAGAAAGAAGCATATCGGCAGAAATTTCTCCGGTATATGCTCCGCTATCTTCAAAATACATATTTTGAGCGCCGAGTTTTATCGCGGAATTCTTAATTATAGTTCCGGCAGTTTCCAAATTTGTAAACGGCGGACAAATGATTACTTCACAATTTGGTGTGAATTCATTTAATCCGTTTTTCAAACCGGAAATAAGTTCGACGGCTTCCGAAAGATTTTTGTTCATCTTCCAATTACCGGCAACAACAGTTTTTCTCATAATGAATTTCCCATAATTTATATAATTACTTAGCTTCTACTCTTTTAATTCCCGGAACTTCGCGCATTAAAGCCCTTTCGATTCCGGCTCTTAGAGTCATCGTAGACATTGGGCAGTCGGCGCATGCTCCAATTAGTTTAACTTCCACAATACCGGTTTCGCTAATTCCAACTAATTCAACATCGCCCCCGTCAGCTTTTAAATAGGGACGAATGGAATCAATCGCTTTTTTTACTTTATCTTCGGAAATTAGACTCATTGATTCTCTAAAGAAATCTCAATTTTTGGTGCACTCAAATTCGCGTTACTGATGCTAATCTGAGCAGCTAAATTACGTGCGATTTGTGTAATAATTTTTGCCTCCTCGGAATCGGGATGTTCGACTACCAAAGGTTTTCCTGTATCGCCGCCAATTCTAATTCTCGGATCGATTGGAATTTTTCCGAGGAATGGAACGTTTGCTTCTGTGGCTAAATCTTCTCCACCGCCATTACCGAATATGTCGTATCTGTTTCCGGTGTCGGGGGCTATAAAATAGCTCATATTTTCAACCAGTCCGAGTATGGGTACATTTACCCGGTCGAACATTCTTAAACCTTTCTTAGCATCTATTAATGATACAGGTTGAGGAGTAGTAACAATTACAGCTCCGGTTAGAGGAATAGTTTGAACCAAAGTCAATTGTATGTCACCGGTTCCCGGTGGTAAATCATAAATCAGATAATCTAATTCACCCCAGTTAACGTCGGACATAAATTGTTTAACTGCACCACTTGCCATTGGTCCACGCCAAATTACAGGAGTATTATCGTCGATTAAAAATCCAATCGACATTAACTTAATCCCGTAATTTTCCAATGGGAGCATTTTCTTGGATTTCGCATCTTGATAAATTTTCGGTTTTTCACCAATCCCAAGCATTATTGGGATACTTGGTCCGTAAATATCTGCATCGAGCAATCCTACTTTAGCTCCTTCTCTCGCCAAAGCTAAAGCCAGATTAACAGCAACGGTAGATTTTCCAACACCGCCTTTACCACTGGCTACAGCTATTGTATTTTTAACGCCGGGTAAAAGAGCTTCTTTCGAAGCGTTTACATGTGGAGAAACGGATGAACTCATATCTACAGTTATTTCTCCAATTCCAGAATGGTCTTCCTTGACGGCATTGATAACATCATTCTTAATCATTTCTTTTAATGGGCAAGCAGGAGTAGTAAGTTGAATTTCAATTTTAACATCATTTCCGCTTACTTCAACATTTTTGACCATGTTCAGGGTAACTAAATCCTTATGCAAATCCGGATCAATCACTTTTTTCAAAGAATTAACAATCGAGTCTTTTGTTATAGTTGACATATATACTATCCTTTCTTAAAAAAATTGCTTCCTAAAATTATGAATAAATGTTCTTTTCACCAAAGAACCTCAATTCATTCATTGTTTCAGCTTAAAAAACACTGATAAGTATCCTTGACAATAAAGTTAAGTATACTTAAATTTAAAACAAAATTATGTTTGATTATGGCAACAGCAAGTAGAGAAGATTATATAAAAGCTATTTATAGCAAATCAGGTGATTCTGGGGTTCCGGTAACAACTTCATATATAGCCGAAAAACTATCTGTTTCACAGGCGGCAATTTCCGATATGCTCAAAAAACTGAACAGCGAAGGAATGGTTGAGTACAAAAAATATAAAGGTGTCGTACTCACTACCAAAGGCAAATTGGCTGCTCTAAGGGTTTTGAGAAGACATAGATTATGGGAATTGTTTCTTATGGAAGTTCTGGGAATGGACTGGGATGAAGTTCACATCGAAGCGGAAAAATTAGAACACGAAACTTCAGACAGCTTAATTGATAAAATTGAAGCTTATTTGAATTATCCCAAATTAGATCCGCATGGTGCACCCATTCCAAATAAAGACGGAGTTATGCCTAAAATTGAAGATTCTATTCCACTTACTCAAGTATCTTCGGGTGAAGATTATGAAGTTCTTAGAGTAAACGATAATAATAGCGAGTTAGTGAAATATTTAGCATCCATCGGACTGGTGCTAAATTCTAAATTTAAAGTTAATGAAAAAAGACAATTTGACAATTCAGTAAGCATTCAAATCAATAATTCTGATGTATCGTTAAGCTCCACAATTTGTGCGAATGTATTCGTCAAAAAAATTGAGGAGGAAGTATGAACCAACCGATAATAATGCTTTTGATTGCTGTTTCTATTCTGATTTCAATTGGTTTTATATTCCGTAACCGGTACAGAATTAGAAATAAGTTGAATAATTATTCGGCTAACTCCGAAAGGATTTTAATTGAAGATTCGTTAAAGCATCTTTATGATTATGAATATAAGAGGATGTTTGCAACGATAGCAAGTTTAGCAGGTAATTTATCCATAGATATTAATCAAGCGGCAAAGCTTATCAAAAGATTAAGTGAATTGGGTTTAGTTACTGTAAACGGAGATCAAATGCATTTGACCCCGAATGGCAGGTCGTACGCTTTGAAGATTATCAGAATTCATAGATTGTGGGAAAGTTATTTAGCGGAAGAAACCAGTGTGCCTGTTGAAGATTGGCATAATAATGCGGAAATAGTAGAGCACAAATTATCCGAAGCGGAAGCCGAAAAAATATCTGCTAAGCTGGGTAATCCTGTATTCGATCCTCACGGTGATCCTATCCCAACTCCACAAGGTGAATTACCCGAATATTCCGGTGTTCATCTTACTTCTTTAAAGGAAAATGAATATGGAATAATTACTCATATTGAAGACGAGCCGAAACACGTTTATCAGCAGATATCCGCTTTCGGTTTGCGGCGGGGTATGCAGATAAGAGTTCTTTCAAAGGACAGTTCCAAAATATCTTTTGATGCAGAAGGAGAGGAGGTTATTCTTGCACTGCCTTTTGCACAAAATATTACAGTTAAAAAAGTAGAAGATCCTTCTCTTATTCAATCTGATTTCGAAACGCTTGATTCATTAAAGCTTAATGAAGAAGCTGTCGTTGTTGATATTTCCAACGCTTTAATAGGTCAACAGAGAAGAAGATTGCTCGATCTGGGAATAGTGCCCGGAACTAAAATTAAAGCTCTTTTACGAGGTGTTGGGAAAGACCCGACAGCTTATTTGGTAAGAGAGACTACAATTGCATTACGTAAATCCATTTCAAAATGGGTTTATATAAGAAGGGAAAAACAAAATGCAGCATAACGATAAGTGTGAAAGTTGTCCAGTTCATAATTTAGGCAATCTGGTTAAGCTCGGTATAGATATGAGTGAAACCGATTATGTTATAGCATTGGCCGGAAATCCGAATACCGGGAAAAGTACAGTCTTTAATAATTTGACCGGATTAAGACAGCATACGGGAAATTGGCCGGGTAAGACTGTATCCAGAGCCGAAGGTGGGTATATTTTTAACAATCACAGATACAAAATTGTTGATTTGCCAGGAACATATTCTCTGCTTTCTACAAGTACTGACGAAGAGATAGCAAGGAATTTTATTTTGTTCGGTCAACCCGATGTAACGGTGATTGTAGTTGATGCAACACGGCTGGAAAGGAATTTAAATTTGGCTATTCAAGTTTTGGAAATTACAGAAAGAGCAGTGTTGTGCGTAAACTTAATCGATGAAGCAAGAAGACACGGTATTGAAATTAATGATAGAAAATTAGCGAAGAAACTCGGAATACCAGTTGTCTTAACCGCAGCAAGGCAAAAAGAAGGGATGGAGCAGCTCCTTGTAAGTATTGATGAAGTGGCCAGTGGAAAGTATAGGTGTAATCCATTAAGAATAAGTGAGACTTCTCATTCTTTGGATAATGCAATTGAGAAATTGGTAAAAGATCTTGTAAAACTATTTCCGGAAATACCCAATCCACGTTGGATTGCATTAAGGCTCCTTGAAGGTGACCAATCGATAATTGATGCTGTTAAGTCAGGTGAGTTGAGCAATATTAAGCCTATGCAGCAAATTCCGGAGGTGGTGTAAAATGCAAAAAGAAGAATTACTAAAAAAAGCCAACGATTTAAGATGGCAGCTGGATGAGAGTATTCACGATTTGCTTACCAAAAGAGTTTATGCAGAAGCCACTAAAATTGCGTCTGATGTTGTCATTAAAAAAACAGGTGTAAAAAATAAAAATATTGATGCATTTATCGATAGGTTGGTAACAAGCAAATGGACGGGGTTTCCGATAATGTTTCTACTTTTGGCGTTAGTCCTTTGGTTAACCGTCGAAGGAGCAAATTACCCGTCTTCCTTATTGAGCAGTTTGTTTATAGATGAATTATATCCTTTGTTAAAAGATGTTTCCGCGTTTCTATCTTTGCCCTGGTGGTTGGATGGAGTGTTGATTGACGGTGCTTATTTATCAATGGCGTGGGTTATTGCGGTGATGCTTCCACCGATGGCAATATTTTTTCCGATGTTTACATTACTGGAAGATTTCGGATATCTACCACGAGTGGCATTTAATATGGATTTCCTTTTCAGGAAAGTTGGAGCACACGGTAAACAGGCTTTAACAATGACGATGGGGTTCGGATGTAATGCTGCGGGAGTTATTGCTGCGAGGATAATTGATAGTCCGAGAGAACGATTGATTGCTATCATCACAAATAATTTTTCTCTTTGCAACGGAAGGTGGCCAACTCAAATTTTAATTGCTACATTGTTTGTAGGTAGTTTAGTTCCGGCATCAATTGCTGGTATTGTTACTTCTGCGTCCGTTGTTCTAGTTTCATTGTTAGGAGTATTTTTCAGTTTAGTTGTTTCTTGGTTTCTTTCGAGAACAATGCTGCAAGGGGAAGCATCTGCATTTAGTTTGGAATTACCTCCTTATAGACCGCCTAAAATTATGCAGACATTATATACCTCATTGATTGATAGAACCATTTTTGTTCTTTGGCGGGCAATTGTTTTTGCAATACCGGCCGGAATAGTTATTTGGCTTACCGCAAATATTACAATTGATTCAAAAAGTATTGCCGTTTATTTTATTGATTATGTTGATCCGGCGGCATTCTATTTCGGTTTAAACGGAGTGATTATATTAGCTTATATAATTGCAATTCCGGCTAATGAAATTGTGATTCCCACCATATTAATGTTGACAGTTTTATCTGCGGGGATGACTGGAATAGGAGGGGGCAGCGGAGTGATATTTGAAGCAAATTCCATTTCAGATACGGGAGCAATTCTTTCGGCAGGAGGCTGGACGGCTTTAACGGCAATAAATTTGATGTTGTTCAGTTTGCTTCACAATCCCTGTTCAACAACAATCTATACAATATATAAAGAAACAAGAAGTGTTAAATGGACTACTGTAGCAACATTTCTTCCATTAATCATTGGTCTTTTTGTTACTTTTATTGTAGCCCAAATCTGGAGAATATTTACTTCTTAAATTTGTGCCAGTTTCGATCTTCCTACATTTCTTGTGGCAGCGGAAGTGTTTTTCATTAACCATTCCTGCAAGCCGATTTTCTGTTCCGTAGATACCGGCTTGTTGAAAACATATTTTCCTGTAGGAAGCATTATCCTTGCTTTGGTGTTATCCTTTAGGGAAATAAAAAGTATGTTCTCAATAATTCTTCTCTTGATAAATTGATCGTCAATTGGGAAAATAATTTCCACTCTTCTGTCGAGATTTCGCTGCATTAAATCGGCACTTCCTAAATAAAGGTCTTCTTCTCCGTTATTGTAGAAATAGAATATTCGGCTGTGTTCAAGGAATCTTCCTACTATACTTCTTACACGAATATTTTCGCTCAATCCCGGCACTTGTGGTATGAGACAGCAAATGCCTCTAACTATCAAATCTATTTGAACTCCTTGATTAGATGCATCGTACAATGCAGCAATGATAGTTGGGTCAACTAAGGAGTTTAGTTTGAATACTAAATGTCCTCTTCCGCCTTTTTTAACATTTTCTATTTCTCTGGAAATTAATTTCAAGAATGTATCTCTTATATTCAGCGGTGCAACCATCAATTTCCGGTATTCTTTTTGTTCTGAGTAACCGGTAAGAAAATTAAACACTTCGCTGACATCGGCGCAAATATCTTCGTCTGCAGTAAAGAGTCCTAAATCGGTATAAATTTTAGCGGTAGTAGGGTTATAATTACCGGTACTTAAATGGACATATCTTTTTACTCCGTCCATTTCTTTTCGTACAACTAAAGTCATCTTTGCATGAGTTTTTAACCCAAGTAATCCGTAAACAACATGCACTCCGGCTTTTTCTAATTCTTTTGCCCAAAAGATATTATTCTCTTCATCAAAGCGGGCTTTTAGTTCAACCAGTACCGCGACTTGCTTATCTCTTTCTGCAGCTTCAATAAGATATTTAACGATTGGTGAGTTTGGTCCTACTCTATATAATGTTTGTTTAATTGCCAGAACATCAGGATCTCTTGCTGCTTCTTTAATGAAATCAATTACCGGCTTAAAAGACTCGTAAGGATGATGCAGTAAGACGTCGTGACTCTTTATTACGTTAAAAGAGCATTCCTCCTCTTCAAAAATAGATGGAATAACCGGATAGTAAGGTTTTTCCTTTAAGTCCGGTTTGGGAAGAGAGTACAACTGCATAATATCGCTTAAGCCTAAAGGTCCGTCAATTTTGTGAATGTCTCTATTTGTTATCTCCAGGTTTTCAGTAAGGGTTTCCAGCATAAATACCGGCATATTTTTATCTACTTCAAGTCTAACAACAAAACCGAATTTCCTTTGCTTTACGTTCTCTTCAATTAATTCAAGAAGATCGTCTGCTTCATCTTCCTGTATTTCTAAATCGGTATCTCTTGTAATTCTGAATTTACTCGCGTGAAGAATCTCCAAACCGGGAAATAATAAATCAAGATTGTTTTCGATTAAATCATCAAGCCATATAAATTTGAATTTTTTTGGAGAAGTTGTGCTCTTTCCTTTTTTAGACAGTAGTGTATCAATTCTAATTAAACGAGGAATAACGCTTGGGATTTTTACTCTGGCAAAATGTTTTTCATCGTTGCTTTTCTTAACCAGAATTGCAAAACTTAAACTCAAATTCGAAATGTAGGGAAACGGTCTGCCCGGATCGAAAGCTAAGGGAGTTAATACAGGATAAATTTCTTTGCTGAAATATTCTTTTAAAGATTCCTTCTCTTTGTCAGTCAAACTGTTGAAATCACATAAATAGATGTTGTTTTCTTCCAATTCCTTCAGAATAGTATCATTCCAATAAGAATAGATTTCCTTTAACATTTGGGAAACTTCTTTTTCCAGTTTAACCAATTCCTGGTTTGGTGTTAATCCATCAATAGAAGGTTCGTAAACATGTGCCCTTATACGTTCTTTTAGACCCGAAACGCGGATCATATAAAATTCGTCAAGGTTCGTAAAAAATATTGAAATAAATTTTATTCTATCTAAAAGAGGCAATTCTGGATTTAGAACCTCTTCGAGGACTCTTCTATTAAATTCAATCCAACTTACGTCTCTATTTATAAAATTCTTTTTATCGAAATATTTCTTTAAATATTCTTTCTTCAATTCCATAATATTATTCTTCATCTAAATCGTTATCTTTAAATTTTCTGGCAGAAGTAAACATATCAAGATCGTATTCAATAGTACCTTCTGGCATAGGAAGCCTTTTTATTTTTACTCCGGCTTTTTCAAAGAATTCTTCAGCCAATGTATCGTGATATTCGGAGAAGATAACTATTTCTTTAATTCCGGCAGCAATAAGTGCCTTTGCACAATTAGTACAGGCCATATTTGTAATATAAGCTGTTGCGCCTTGAGTTGACACACCGTGAATTGCACACTGAATAATTGCGTTCATTTCAGCATGAATAGTTCTTACACAGTGATTTTCCACAATTTGGCATCCAACATCATCGCAATGGGGCTGCCCTTGAATAGAACCGTTGTATCCGGTTGCCAGAATTCGTTTATCTTTTACGAGAACACAACCAACGTGCATACGAGGGCAAGTTGCGCGTTCGGAAACGAGCATTGCAACTTTGAGGAAATATTCGTCCCATTTTGGTCTTGTTTTCGGTTTTGTCATTTTAATTTCCTTCAATTAGTTTGCAAAAGTACGAAAAAAAAGCCTTAATTATTAACCATTTTGAAAGCTCTGCCGGCGCTTTAGAATTTAATGCCATACCAAATGACGTCGGGGTAAATTTGTACTGCCGGAGATGGCAGATGATACAGTCCCAAAAGCGATTTCAGAAATTTTAATAAATGATTCTCCGTTTTAATATAAGAAAAATCCCAGTCTAGCGCCAAAAAGAACTCGTGATGTCTCGTTTGCAGATTTAATTTTTTAACACTATGGCCAATGGCGATGTTTATAAATGGTGGGATATAATTACGAATTTTATCCGGTAGAAAATTTCGAAAATTAATACTAAGCCAATTATATGTACTTTCGTAATCATCAAGGATATATTTATTATATCCCTGCTTGAATCTTTCGGAAGGATAGAAGGAAAGCTTGAAATTAAAATTTTTCAAATAAGGGTAACGATATTGTAGATTGGGATAAATCGCACCCATTAAATTTGCTGCAAAGTCTCCCCAACTGAAACCATAATCTTTCGAAAAACCGTCTCTAATTTCGATAAACGTTTGATAGGACAATGCAACAATGCCCGAATAATAAAGTGCTTTTTCTTCACTCATTCCGCTCCACATTAAGGCATGAGAATATAATCTTGTGATGGAAATACCGAAGAAGAAATGACCGAATTTATCCGATCCTAGTGCATATTCCCAGTCTTGTTTGAAATTAGAATGAAATTTACTTTTTGATCCTTTCCACCAAATAGTATTCTGAACAGCATATCCATAAATAAAGGCTGCTGTAGAAGCTCCGGCGATGATGTAGAGTTTAGTGTTGTTTATACTGTCTTTGGGAGTTTGCGCGTGGAGTAAACTGAGGTTTAAAATCATTAAAAGCGATATGAAATAAATCACCCGTTTCATAAATAGACATAATAACAGTGTCTTATTCTTAAAAATATTAAAAATGTGATTAAAATAAAAAGAGGGCGGGCTGCCATGGTAGAGGGCGGACCATGACAGCCAGGATAGTTGTTAATGGAGGGTTGCGAAAACTTTTATAAAAACTTTTACTTACAAACTTAAAAGAACTAGAGATAATATCGAACTTTTTTCTTAAAATGTCAAGTCAAAAAATTATTATTTCCTAAGCACTCAATAGATAAATATCTAGGCACCTATATTATTAAATAT
>CAZNJB010000008.1:0-97710 GCA_964573255.1 uncultured Melioribacteraceae bacterium | reverse complement strand
GCTCTGGGTATTGCTCCGTGTAAATATGAAATTAATACACCATAATTAACAATTGGAACGCATGCATAGTTCGTTTGTTTAATTCGGACAGTCATTTCTTTGGAGGTTAAAGTACATCCGCCACAATGAATTACCAATTTAAAATCCGATAAATCCTCCGGAAAGTCCTTCCCGGAAGAATGTGATATTATTAAATTTTTTCTGGTGAAATTTTTTAACCAACGTGGAATTTTAATTCTACCTATGTCGTCTTCCTGAGCATGATGCGAACATGCTTCGGCAATTAAAACTTTGTCTCCGTTCTCCAAACTATCAATTGCTTTCAATCCTTCTACTAGTTTTAGCAAATCCCCTTTATATCTTGCCATTAAAATTGAAAAAGTAGTTAATTGAATATCATCAGGCACATCTGCTGCAACACGCATCACAGCTTGACTATCCGTTACTACCAGTTTTGGAGGACTTTTCAAATTCCCCAAAACAGATCTCAATTCTTTATCCTTGCAAACAATAACTATTGAATCTTCATCCAATGCTTCCCGTATTGCTTGAACTTGGGGCATTATTAACCTTCCTTTTGGTGCGCCTAAGTCTATGGGAACAACGAAAATTACGGTTTCACCCTGACCTACTAAATCACCGATCAAAGGAGAATGTTCTTCGTTGGGAATCCATGAAGCTATTTTTTTCTTTAATTCATTAATCTTTGTTTTTTCAGAACAAGAGATAGTAATACAATTATATTCTGTTTCATTAATAAATCGTTTTGTTTCGATGGAAATGCCTAAATCTATTTTATTAATAACAACGGCAAAAGGAATACCACATTTCTTAAAATATCGAAAATAAGTGTAATCAATTTCATCGGGTCCTTCTGAGGCGTCTAAAACGTAGAGTAAAAAATCAGCATTAGTAATTTCTTTAATTGTTTTATTTATTCTTTTGTTTCCTAATTCACTTTTATCGTCTATTCCGGCAGTGTCAACTAAAACAACAGGACCAAAAGGAGCTAACTCCATTGCTTTTTTTACTGGATCGGTGGTAGTTCCGGCTATATTGCTAACTATGCACATATCCTGATCTAAGAGGGCATTAATCAATGAAGATTTTCCAGCATTCCTCTTTCCTGTAATCACAATATTTTTTCGTTCGGATTTAGGAACTGACAACATTATTTATACCTAATTCTTTTTTTAGAATTTCATATACTTGTGCATCTTCAAGCATTAGTATGTTTTTTAATTCGTCTATGAAGTTCACGCCCTTACTTTCGGAAATATTAACTATTGAAGTTATCTTTTCATATCCGAATTCATTTATAAATGCAGCGGCAATTGCAGTAGAATTGAGTAAATTTTGTCTGCATCTTTCTTCATTCGCTTTAATACCGTCGATACATTTAACTGATAAATTATTTAACGCTGACGTAAGAAGTTGAAGAGTTTTTAAGAACAAGTGTGCAATCATAGGAGCAAATTGATTTAACTCTAAATTTCCTGCGGCAACCAAATTGGTTATTATCGAATCGTGCCCCTTCACAAGCTCGCAAATTTGTATTGTGTTCTCAAGAATTACGGGGTTAATTTTACCCGGCATTATTGTAGAGCCGGCTTGCATTTTAGGTAAAATAATTTCTCCCAAACCTCCGCCCGGTCCTGAAGAAAGAAAACGCAAATCATTGCAAATTTTAATTACGGATGTTGCCCCGGCTTTTACTATCCCGTGCACTTCAACGAACACATCCAAATTTTGAGTTGCCTCTATCAAGTCTTCTGCTTTGGCAATGGGTAGAGATGTAATAGCTCTCAATTCCTTTACGACATTTAAAACATATTTCCGGGAAGCGGCTACAGAAGTACCTATTGCCGTTCCGCCAAGATTAACCGAACGTAAACGTTCTTCGGCATTGTATATTCTCCATCTGTCCCTGGCTATTGCCTGAGCGTAAGCTCCGAATTCTGAACCTAAAGTCATTGGAACCGCGTCTTGTAACTGTGTTCTTCCTAATTTGATTATACCGCTAAATTCCTTTTCCTTTTTTTGTAGTGAGTTTTGTAGAACCGCAAAACCGTTTTGCAATTCTTTCAGTAATTCTAATGAAGCAACTTTAACTGCAGTTATATATGTATCGT
Source organism: uncultured Melioribacteraceae bacterium (assembly GCA_964573255.1). GTDB lineage: Bacteria > Bacteroidota > Ignavibacteria > Ignavibacteriales > Melioribacteraceae > CAYNUJ01. The sequence goes on along the minus strand of CAZNJB010000008.1, from coordinate 95,578 downwards.
TAGTAGATTGACTTTTATTTACATCATCCAAAGGATGAATGAATTGATATTCACCGTAATTATGTCCGGATAATTTTAAAGCTGTATTTGCTATTACTTCATTGACATTCATATTAAGCGAAGTGCCTGCCCCGCCTTGAAGTGGATCTGTTATAATCTTCCCGTATATTGAATTGTTTTTCTTTTCAATAAACGCATTTACTTCCTCAATCAATAAATCGATTGCGGAAATTATTGCGCTAAATTTTTCTTTGGAAAGATTCTTGCATTTATAATTTGTAATAGCTGCCGCTTTTTTAACCCAAAGATAAGCGCGGATTAAAAATGGATTAATCCGCTCACCGGAGGAAGGGAAATTTTCTACAGCACGCATCGTGTTTATTCCTACTGGTAAATCATCCGGTATCTTAACTTTTCCTATGTTATCCTCTTCTACTCTCATAACTTCAATTAGTCAAACTGTGTGCCATAAATTGTTTGGTTGTATTTGTATAAACGAATGGATTATACTCTATTTTCTTGAATCGGGAGGAAATTATACCAATCATTTCTCAAATAATAGAATCTTCTTTTTTGAAATCGTTATTTAAGTTCTATTAAATGATTTGTTTGGCATTCATTTTGTTTTTATACAAGTAAAATTTTTGGGCTATAAGATGGAATTTATAAACGAAAAGTTAATACACGGTTTACTTGAAAACGAAGACTTAAATAACCAAGAACTACAAAGTGAAATAATTGAAAAAGCGAAAGAAGCAAAAGGTATTTCACTTGAAGAAGCTGCTGCTCTTTTAAAAATAGAAGACCAGGAAAATCTCGAAAATCTTTTCGAAACGGCAAAGAAGATTAAAGAGGATATTTACGGAAACCGATTGGTTCTTTTTGCTCCTTTATATTTAACAAATGCGTGCATTAATAATTGCCTTTATTGTGCTTTCCGAAGAGATAACAAAGAACTAAAAAGAATTACATTAACAATAGAGGATATAAGGGAAGAGGCAGAATGCTTGATAAAACAGGGACACAAGAGATTGCTTCTTGTGTGTGGAGAACATCCAAAAATTTCGAATCTTGATTTTGTAGGTGAAGCAATACAAACTATTTACAATATTGATTACAATGGTAATAACATACGCAGGATAAATGTAAATATCGCTCCTCTTAGTCTCGACGGATTTAAAAGATTGAAGAGTTTTCAGATAGGTACTTATCAAATATTTCAAGAGACTTACCACTATGACACTTATAAGATAATGCATCCTACCGGACCGAAAAATGACTATGCATGGCGTTTATATGCTCCAGACAGGGCTTTTCAAGCAGGAATAGATGACTTGGGTATTGGTGTTTTATTCGGTCTAACCGATTACAAATTTGAGACATTAGCTTTGTTAATGCATGCAAATTATTTAGACAAAACTTACGGAGTTGGACCACATACCATTTCAATTCCGCGAATAGAACCGGCAATGAACGCTCCGACTTCGGTTAATCCGCCATATGCTGTAGATGATATTTCATTTAAAAAGCTGGTCGCTGTTATTCGACTTAGTGTTCCATATACGGGAATCATACTTTCTACAAGAGAGAGAGCTGAATTGAGAAGAGAGCTTTTCTCTGTTGGTGTATCCCAAATAAGCGCAGGAAGCAAAACATCACCGGGCAGCTATAAAAATAATTCATACGAATATAAAATGGAACAATTTCAATTAGGTGATCACCGCAGTTTGGATGAAGTGGTTCGTGATTGTTGTAATTTGGGATACCTGCCGAGTTTCTGTACCGCTTGCTATCGTTCAGAAAGAACAGGAACAGAATTTATGGACTTAGCAAAATCGGGGAATATAGGGAAGATTTGCAACCCTAATGCGTTGACTACCTTTAAAGAATATTTAATCGATTTTGCCTCCGGAGAAACAAGGAACACCGGTGAAATTTGGCTCGAAAGGCAAATCAAAAATTTACCTGAAAAATCGAAAAACAAAACACTTAAAATGATTAAACAAGTAGAAAACGGAAAAAGGGACGTTTACTTTTAGAATGGAATTAAAAGAACTTTTAGATAAAGAAAAATTTACAAAAGATGATATTGTCTATCTTCTAAATCTAAAGGACAAGCGCAGCATAAAGGCTCTGTACGAAAAAGCAACAGAAGTAAGAGAAGAATACTTCGGCAGTGAAATTCATTTAAGGGGAATTATCGAGTTTTCAAATAATTGTGAGCAGAATTGTATTTATTGTGGTTTGCGAAAGCGGAATAAATCATTAAAGCGCTATCGTATGACTAAAGAGGAAATTATTAAAACGGCTGAAGAAATTTATAGAAGCGGAATCAAAACAATAGTACTTCAATCGGGTGAGGATTTTACTTATTCGGCAAAAGACATTGAAGAAATAATAAGCGAAATAAAAGTAAAATGTGATGTGGCAATTACCCTTAGTTTGGGTGATAGAGAGAAATGGGAATTCGACCTGTGGAAAGCTGCCGGTGCCGACAGATATTTGCTTAAGCACGAAACAGCAAATCCGGTTATTTATTCAAAGCTACATAACAATGAAAAACTGGAAGAGCGAATTGAAAATATTAAATACTTGAAGAGTATAGGATTTCAAACAGGTAGCGGGAATATTATAGGCATACCTTTTCAATCTTTTGAAGATATTGCCGATGATATACTTCTTTGTGAAGAACTGAATGTTGACATGGCGTCCTTTAGTCCGTTCTTGCCTGCAGAGGGAACTCCTTTGGCTAATAAGAAAAAATGCGATCTCGAACTTACTCTTAAAACAATGGCAATTGCGAGGATTCACTTAAAAAACGTTCACATTCCGGCAACAACAGCATTGGCCACCTTAAATGAACATGGGCGTGAACTTGGAATACTTGCAGGAGCTAATGTAGTAATGCCTTCGTTTACTCCTGCACCTTTCAGAAGTAAATATTTAATTTATAATAATAAAGTTTGTATTTCTGAAAGCCCGGGCAATTGTCTGCCTTGTTTAAGTCTGAGGTTAATGAGTGTAGGAACACACCCATCAAATTCAAGGGGTGATTCTCTGAAGAGTTGTGAAGTACATATTACACAATAATCGAGTAAACTTGATTTATCTTTTTATTTGTTGAATCAATAAACAATAGTAATTTAATTATTTGTAAAACCACAGTGTGGAATTGGATTTGCCTTAAATTAGAAGGTGCAATTTTTCACGCCACTCATTAAAAAGCAGAATCGCTTACAACAACTTACTATTCTTTATAAATGAACTTAGTTTTTCCGCATCAAGATTGCCGTTAGTTCTAACGCCTGAGCAAACATCTACTCCGTTAGGTTTTACTGAGTTTACAGCATCGCAAATATTGCTTGGATTGAGTCCGCCGGCTAAAAATACCGGCACTTTAACACTTTGAACAATCTTTCGACTTATATCCCAATTATGAGTTCTTCCGGTTCCACCCAATTCCTTCCTTTCTAAATCTGGATTACCCGAATCCAATAAAATATAATCCACATAATCCTGTATTTTTTGGGCTTCTTCGATTTCACTTTCGGTTCTAACATGAATTACTTGCACTAATTTAATATTGGGCAATGCTTCTCTAAGTACCGGATAATCAGTGATTTTAATTTTATCTACTAATTGAATAGCTGATGTTTTACATCTTTTATGCTGCTCTATTATCTGCGCTGCATTTATTTTACTGGTAAGTAAAAATGTTTCAATTGATGAAGGAACCTTTGCCGCAATTTCGGCAATTAAATCCTCTTCAATTACTCCCGGACCACTGGGCATTTCCGAGACCAATCCCAGAACATCCGCGCCCAAATTAATTGCTAATTCCGCTTCTTCAATATTTTTTATACAGCAAATCTTTATTTTCATCATTTAAAAATAAACGCTTAGTCCGAATAAAACATTCAGTGGTTGTAAATAAATTGAATCCTGTTTATAAAGTGTTTTAATTTCTGTGTTTAATTCATCGGTTATAAATATATAATCTATTAACAGAGCATATTCTGCATTTAAACTCATATTTTCTCTGAAAAAATATTCAACACCCGAACCGATTTGTACACCCAAAGTGTAAGTAACACGTTTACGTGAATTAGAAGGAGTTGAATAATCACTTAAATATTCCGAGCTGTTTTCAAAAAAATTGAATCCGAATCTTGGTCCGCCTAAAATATAAAAATATGTATCATAACTTTCTGTTAATCTTAAAAAATATTCTGGTATTAGTAATATTTGGAATGCATTTTCATTTTCATTTCTATCGATTTGATCTGCTACCGATCTCTCAATAGGTTTTGAATAGCCATTTAAAGCGACGGAAAATCTGATTCCTCTTTTCGGGCTAAAAAGATATTTCCCGGAAAAACTACTGTTGTTAAAACTTTTTAATGTAAAATTCGAATTAACACCAAACTGCAACCCATATCGATTAAATTCATTTTCATTTTGAGCTTGAATTGTTGTGGAAATAATAAGAACAAAAATGAATGACAAAAAGATTTTCAGATTAGACATTTTATTCCTCCTTTTATTTGAATGCCCATAGTATTATAATCTACACAATATTATAAAAATGATTACATAAATTGATTTGTTATTCAAATTTAGTCTGAAGTTAATGTGAATAATAATAAAGTTTATTATCTTTAACAATGTAATTCAATTTATCTTAATGAAGGTATGAAAACATATTCTTATTTAACAGATGCAATCAACAAAAAGGGTGCGGGTTATTTAATATTAATTGACCCGGATAAAATAGGAGGAGAAAAATTAGCCGAGTTTACCGCAAAATGTGAATCCGCTGGAGTTGACGGATTTTTAGTAGGCGGCAGCATTATGATTTCAGGTGATTTAAATTCGACTATTACAACATTAAAAGAACATAGCAGTTTGCCGGTTATTCTCTTTCCCGGTGGGATTGAACAACTTTCTCCTTATGCAGATGCATTGCTTTATATAAGTTTGATAAGCGGAAGAAATGCAGAACAAATATTCGGCAAGCAAGTTTTAGCTGCTCCTATAATCCGCAAATTCAATTTGGAAACTATCAGCTGCGGTTATATGTTAATTGAATCGGGTAGAACCACAACTGCCGAATATATTTCCGGCAGTAAACCAATACCGCGGAATAAACCGGAGATTGCTGCGGCTACGGCTATGGCAGCGGAAATGTTCGGTATGAAATCAGTTTATTTGGAGGGTGGTTCAGGTGCTGAATTAACGGTACCGAGCGAAATGATAAAAATGGTTTCCGAAAGTGTTGATATTCCTGTTATCGTCGGTGGTGGTATTCGCACTCCGGAAGAGGCACACGAAAAAGTATTAAGCGGCGCTAATATAATTGTTACCGGTAATCACTTTGAAGTAGAGGGTAATTGGAATAAGATTGATGATTTTGCCGCTGCCGTGCATGTTAAATCTTAGAATCTTAGCTTATTCGAAATTTATTCTTTAAATTTAAAATTCGTATGGATTATTTCTCATAATTTACGGGTAAAAATTTGATTCACTGGAATGTTAGTCCCGAAATATTTAGTATAGGTCCCTTTATAATCCGCTGGTACGGATTACTGTTTGCCTTATCCTTTATTCTCGGTTTTCAAATAATGAGAAAAATATTCGCAGCCGAAGGTAAAAAAGAGGATGATCTAAACGATCTGTTGTGGTATATGATAATTGGGACTGTTGTAGGAGCAAGACTTGGCCATTGCCTATTTTATAATCCGGAGTTTTATTTATCCCATCCGCTCGAAATTTTAATGATTTGGCATGGTGGACTTGCTAGTCACGGTGCAGCTATCGGAATTCTAATTGCGATATATCTCTATTCAAAAAAGAAAGCCGATCAACCTTTTCTTTGGGTGATTGATAGGGTAGTCATTACTGTGGCTTTAGCCGGATTTTTCATTAGAACCGGCAATCTTTTTAATTCCGAAATAATCGGAAGACAAACCGATGTTCCTTGGGCGTTCATTTTTGAGAGAGTTGATAATATTCCCAGGCATCCCACACAAATTTACGAAGCAACAGCTTATTTATTAATTTTTCTGTGGCTTTTCACCTTGTACCAAAAACACGGTTCTAAATTAAAGGACGGATTTTTGTTCGGATTGTTTTTAATTCTCGTCTTTACATTTAGATTCTTTGTGGAGTTCTTTAAAGAATATCAAGAAGCTTGGGAAAAAGGAATGGCATTGGATATGGGGCAAATTTTAAGCATTCCCTTAATAATTGCTGGATTAGTAATTCTTTATAAGTTAAAGTTTAAATCAATTAAAGAATGAAATATTTATAGGACAATTTATTATGAAACTAGTGTTATTCTCATTTTTAACTGCTGTTTTATTTTGGGGTTGCAACAATTCAAGTAGTAATGAATATTCACCCGAATCGGATACGCTTCGATTTAGCGGCGAATTGCACTTACGGAACATTAGGCAATTAACCTTCGGGGGTAATAATGCCGAAGCATACTGGAGTTTCGATGATAAGCAATTAATTTTTCAATCCGATTGGGATAAAATAAATTCTCAAGGTTGTGATCAAATATTTAAGATGAACGTTGACGGTTCACCTCTTCCCAACGGTGAAATGTATCAATTGCTTTCTACCGGAAAGGGAAGAACAACTTGTTCTTATTTCTTAAAGAACGGTAAAATCATTTATGCTTCCACACATGCAGCAGATGAAAATTGTCCTGAAACTGTTATGTTTTCCGGCGGCAGATATGTTTGGCCGATATATTCAACTTATGATATATACATTGCTAATCCCGACGGAAGCGATCTCAAATTATTGATTGGCGGCGAAGGCTACGATGCTGAACCGACTGTATCTCCGGACGGGAAATATATTGTATTCACTTCAACTCGATCGGGCGACTTGGAACTTTGGAGATATGAAATTGAAACAGGAGAAATGCTGCAATTAACTAACACTCTTGGTTACGATGGTGGAGCATTTTTCTCCAGAGATTCTAAAATGATTGTCTGGCGCGCAAGCCGTCCGAAAGGGAAAGAAGCCGAAGTTTATAAAGAATTACTATCTCAAAATTTAGTTGAACCGAAAGCTTTGAATATTTTTGTTTCTGATATCGATGGCAAGAATGTACGGCAAGTTACCGATTTACCCGGTGCAAACTGGGCGCCGTTTTTCCACCCGAACGGTAAGAAAATTCTTTTCTGTTCGAACCATCATTCACTCGATAAAGGCGGAAGATTATTCGATATTTTTATGGTCAATATCGACGGAACAGGATTAGAACAGATAACCCACAGTGGTACATTCGATGCCTTTCCAATGTTTTCTTTCGATGGAAAGAAAATTGTTTTCTGCTCTAACAGAAATGCACAAAGAAAACCGACTCACGATACAAATGTATTTGTGGCGGATTGGATTGAAAATCCGGAACAAGTTGATATAGATTTTAAATCTGTGAAATAGTATGACGGAAAAAGAATTCGAAAAATATTGGATGGATAAAATTAAATCGGAAGGGAAGAATTTCCCATCCGATTTTATTGCATTGGAAAATTGCAAGGAGATTGCTAACAACAACAAGGTGCTAACCATCGGCGGTGAATTTTTCGGTTCTTACGAAATTGTTGACGTGGATGGGAAAATAGTAGCACAGGTTTCCGATTATGCCGAAGCTAAATATTTAGTTTATGCTTCTCTTTCAAAACCCGATAAAATATTTATTCCGAATGACATTGAAACCGTTAAATCGGCTGTCAAGGAATACCAAACATATTTGGACGAATTAATAACTAAAATGCGCGAAGATTTTTCAGCAAAATTTCCCGAATCCAAGAACTTCAACAAAGTATCAAATAATATTTTCAACAGTTTGAATCTTCACAGATATTGAGCATTTTAGGGGAAAACATATCGTCCTACCTAACCGAAAATTTCGGTCTTGAATTTTTAACTCGTTATGAAGAATACATTCAGAGTCAACCGCAATACTATATCCGCGCAAGGATATCGGGCGATAACGAAAAACTGATTGACGGGTTATCGAAATATGGAATTGCTTTGTCCCCTGTAAACAATGTTCCGAATGCTTATTCAATTGATGAAGGTATCGAGAACATCGGTAAAACTTTCGAATTTATGATCGGGCAATATTATATTCAAAGCCTTTCCTCAATGATTCCGCCAATAGTTTTATCGCCTTCCGAAAATGATACCGTGCTCGATTTATGCGCCGCACCAGGCAGCAAGACCACTGAAATTTCCGAAATGATGAACAACGGGGGAACACTTTACGCAAATGACATTAGCGTTCCCAGATTAAGAAGTTTGGTTCACAACTTGGATAAAGTAAATGCAGTGAACACTGGTGTTCTTAATGCAAAGGGAGAATTATTAAGCAAAGTTTACGATCATTATTTCGATAAGATATTAGTCGATGCTCCCTGCAGTGCAACTGGAATACTTCAGAAAAAAGAAGAAGTGACAAATTGGTGGAACAGCAACCAAATGCAGAAAATTGCAAATCTTCAATTACGGTTGCTCATCGCTGCAATTAAAATGGCAAAAGTTGGCGGGGAAATTATCTATTCCACATGTTCGCTTACATTGGAAGAAAACGAATTGGTGCTCGATACGATACTAAAAAAATATCCTGTTGAGCTGGATGAAATAAAACTACCTGTAGATAGTGAACCGGCAAAAACAGTTTATAAGGGAACACCCCTTAACCCGGAAATTTCGAAAGCACGAAGAATAATCCCTTGGAATATAAATAGCGAGGGCTTCTTTGTTGCGAAGCTTATAAAAACTGACATTACCGACAAAAAAGAAAGAGATATTCCGGTTAAAAGAAAGAGCAATTTCTCGTTTGCCAAAGCGAAAGAAATAAAAAAATATTTGGGACATATTGAGGAATGGTTCGGAATAGAAGAAGGAGTTCTAAATAATTACAAATATATATTGAGAGGTAAAGATATCTTCTACGTGAATTCCGAATGGTATGCTGAAACGCTTTCTCCGTTTAATAGAATAGGCACGAAGTTCGGAAACATTGATAGCCGGGGCTTTGCGCATCTTCACACACAAAGCGCTCAGAATCTAAGTCAATATTTCACTCAGAACGTTGTCGAATTAGAGAGTTACGAACATCTTAAAACATATTTGGAAGGCGGAACAATTAAAACATTTCAATTGGAGCGAGGACAGAAAGTTGTTAAGTTCAATGGTTATACACTCGGAACCGCTATTGCCACTACAGAAGGATTGAAAAGCCAATTCCCAAGATCACATCGAACAGGCGCATTAATCTTACCCAACGAATAGAAAACTGCAAAATATTAAACCTCCGGATATAAGAAATTTTCTGAGTTGATATTTTAAAATGACAAAGATTTCAAATCAAGAAATTAAGATTAAAGCCGAACTTGCATCCGGCTTTAATCTTCTTCAAGTTTCTGTTTATTGATTCGGTTAATCAACCGTAACTTTTGTAAATAGCTTTGTTAATTCTTTAGGTTTACGGTTTTTCCAAACACCTTTATGATAAACATATCCTGCGATCAATGGCATTGCAATGGTAGCTTCGGAATAAACCATTTGTTCGAAAGTAGTCTCAACTTTACCCCACGAACTTGCTTCCTTTAATGTGGATGAAGAAAGTGCTCCATCGCGAACATCGGCTACTGTAATTTGAACGGCGTATTTATGCATCGGTGCGTCTTCTTGTAAAATATCCGCAGCTACAACAATATCCTGTGTGAAGTTCTTGGGAACTCCTCCGCCAATCATGAAAATTCCGGTCTCTTTGCTGTTTAATTTTATTTGAGTCAACTCAAGAAAATCTTTACCGGAATCGAAAGAAACGTGCTTGTCTGGATTTTTAGTCTGGTGCATTACAATTCCGAATCCTGCTGAGCAATCCGAGAACGCAGGGACAAAAATAGGCACATTCTTTTTGTACGCTGCATAAATTACGGAATCGTCAACTTTAGGACCACCGTTTTCATCAAGATATTTTCCGAAATGCCAGAGCAGTTCTCTCGAAGAATAAGCACGGGGTTCCAAACTATCGAATATTGCGGCAGTAGTATCATCGCAAATTCTGAGTTCGTCTTCATCGATAAATGTATCGTAAATTCTATCTATATGAAGTTCTCTCATTTCATTATCGTCAACAAAAGGTGAACCGATATAATGCTTAAATCCAAGTGCTTCGAAGAAATCCTGATCCACCATAATTGCACCGGTAGATACAATCGCATCAACCATATTATTATCGATTAAATCAAAAACTACTTTTTTTAATCCCGCACTGAAAAGGCTTCCGGCAAGTGTTAATATTACAGTAGTATCTTCGTCTTTAACCATCATTTCAAATATTTCGGCAGCGCGGTGCAAATCCCTGGCGGAAAAAGCCATATTTCCCATTGCATCAACTAGAGGAACCACATTTTGCTGTTTAATATCGATATGCTTTATTACGTCTTTTAAGTAATCACTTTTACTCGCCATTAATTTTCTCCTGTTGTATTTCTCTTATAATTAATTTTTAGACAGGTAGTAATGTAATAAATGACTTGACAAAAAAAAATGTCTGCAAGCGGAATTTAGTAAAAATATAGTTTCGATAGAACTTATATATTTTTTAACAATTCAGCTAGCAATAAAAATTACTAATTAGGATAACGAATCCTCAATTTAATTGTTTTTAGTTGCTGTTTTTCATTTTGGAAAATATTTTCTATTTTGTGACATCGGTCACAAAAAAATAAATTTACCACTCACATAGGGAGAGGTTATGAGAAAACACACACACCTTTTAATTGCATTCCTTGCAATATTCATTTTAACTAATTCCAATATTTGGTCACAGGGTGTTACCACGGCATCAATTAATGGTATAATTAACGATACAGATGGCGATCCACTACCCGGAGCAAATATAATTGCAGTGCACGTAGCTAGCGGCACTCAATACGGTACATCTTCGCGTGAAAGCGGAGCTTATAATTTGCCCAATTTAAAAATTGGCGGTCCTTATAAGATCACAGTATCTTATGTCGGTTTCGAACCACAAACTAAGGAAAATATTTACCTTAGTTTAGGTGAAAAACTCAGACTCGATTTCAATTTAAGAAATCGATCAGTTGAAATGGGAGAAGTTACTGTAACAGCAGAACAACATGAAGTAATGAACAGTAATCGAACCGGTGCAGCAACTTACGTAAATGCCAAACAAGTCCAGGAATTACCATCAATCAAAAGAAGTACTAGGGATTTAACCAGATTAGATCCACGAAGTGATGGCAACTTCAGTTTCGGAGGTAAAAACTGGCTCTATAACAGTATTTCATTAGACGGTTCTTATTTCAATAATCCTTTTGGTTTGGACGATCCGGCACCAGGCGGACAGGCAAATGCCGAACCGGTCCCTTATGATGCGGTTGAGCAGGTTCAAGTATCTGTAGCTCCTTACGATGTAAGGGAAGGCGGATTTACGGGTGCTGGTATTAATACCGTAACTAAAAGTGGAACCAATAATCCCAGAGCTTCACTTTATAGTTTTTTCCGTAACGAAAGTATGATTGGCAATGAAGTAAGCGGAAATAAAGTTGTTGCGAATCCTTCTTTAACATACAACCAAAGTGGTTTCGCAGCTTCAGGACCAATTATAAGGAACAAACTCTTCTTTTATATTAACGGAGAGATTGAAAGAAGAGAGGATCCCGGTTCAAATTTTGTTGCCGACCGTGATGGAAATATCACTTTCGGGGAATCCCGCGTTCGTGCAAGTGTTATGGATTCAATTCGTAGAAGAATGAAAGAAGTTTACGGATATGAAACCGGTCCTTACGAAGGTTATATAAACAATACGGAAAATGAAAAATTACTCGTTAAAATAGACTGGAACATTAATACTGATAATAACCTGACTTTTCGTTATAACAGATTGGATGCAAGAAGACAGCTTCCTCCGCATCCATTTGTGTTAAGTCCAAACGGAACCGGTCGCGGTCCGAATGAAAACTCACTTCCATTCCAAAACTCCGGGTATAGAATTAATAACAGATTGAATTCATTCGCATTGGAATTGAACAGTCGTTTTAGAAGTGGTTCCAATAGATTTTTTGCAAGTTACAATCGTTTCAGAGATTACAGAGATCCTAAAAGTGAACCTTTCCCGACTATCGATATTGCAGAAAACGGCGTAACTTATACTACTATTGGACACGAACCGTTTTCCATCCATAATATTCTGGATCAGGATGTACTTCAATTAACGGATAACTTCAATTATTACTACGGCAAACACGTTTTTACCTTAGGTTCAACATTTGAATATTACAAATTTTTCAACTCCTTCAATATTTTCCGTCACGGTGTATTCTTCCTTCCATACTTTGTAGATTTTGAAGGTGATGGAATACCTAACGGTTCTACATTTTTCAGCTTAGCCGATTTCTTTGCGCAAACTGATCCGAGTAACCCGATTAATCTTAGAGGAATGGTGGGTTCCGGACCTTATAAAGGCGAATTTATTGAAGTTGCCCAGTTAGCCTTTTATGCACAGGATGAATATTTAGCTTCGAGCAGATTAAGTCTTACCTTTGGTTTAAGAGTTGATATGCCGATGTATTTTACAGAACCGGTGGATAACCCTTATTCGAGAGGATTAACATTACTGGATGAAAACGATCAACCTGAAACGGTTGATCAGAGTAAACTTCCAGGAGTTATTCCGTTGTTTTCTCCGAGAATCGGATTTAACTGGGACATTTCAGGAAATAGAATAACACAATTACGCGGTGGTACCGGTATATTTACCGGCCGATTACCTTTTGTGTGGATTGGAAATAATATCTCTAATCCAGGTGCTAATCCTAATTTATATCCTGCCAGCGATCCTATTTACACTAAAGATGGATCTACATTGGCTCAATCTTTCGATTTGAACGCTATGGCTGAAGATTTTAAATGGCCTCAAGTGTGGACATCGAACCTTGCAGTCGATAGAATTCTTCCCGGCGGTTGGCTTGGCACATTGGAAGTAATTTATGGAAAAGACATTAATTCTATTTATGTAAGAAATGCCGATTTGAAAAAACCTGAAAGATACTTGCCCGATGGACGCCCATATTTTGGCGGTGCAGGTAATAACGAACTTAATCCCGACGGCGGTGCTGGTGCTTATGTAATCGACAATTCTGATCAAGGTTATAACTTTAATTTTACAGCTCAGTTTCGCAAGCAATTCGATTTCGGTTTGAATGCAATGCTTGCTTACAGTTTTACCGAAGCGAAAAGTTTGATGAAATCGACCGAAATAGCATCTGTTCTTTGGGCTGAAAATCCGGTAAAAGGTGATCCGAACAAACCCGAACTTAGTTATTCGGAATTTGGTCAGAGACACCGCTTTATCGGCAGCTTTACTTATAGAAAAGAATGGAATAAAACATTGGCTACCAGTTTCGGTGTGTTCGTCGAAGTTGGACAAGGAAACAGATTTGCCGGAGCGGGTGGTAATAGGTATTCATTTGTTTATTCCGGTGATGTTAACGGCGACGGACAAGCGGGTAACGACTTAATTTATATTCCGCGAGATAAAAACGATATATATCTTGCCCCTTATACCGATGAAGCCGGTAACACTATTACTCCAGATGAACAGTGGAATAAATTGAATGCATTCATTGAACAGGACGACTATTTAAGTCAACATAGAGGAGAAATAGCCGAAAGATTCGGATTGTTGAATCCTTGGTATTTCAATCTTGATATGAGAATACTTCAGGACTTCACATTCAATTTGGGTGGATCTGATCATACATTCCAACTTAGCTTGGATATTTTGAATGTTCCCAATTTACTCAACTCCAACTGGGGTGTTCGCAAGGTTGCAAATTCTGCCGCAACTTCTCCCTTGCAACTGGTTGAATTTGATTCCGACCCGGGAAACAGTATTCCCGACGGTGCACCAGTCTTTAATTACAGAGGAACAGCAAAAACTACATTTGTTGATGATCCGAGTATCTTATCTAGATGGCAGATGCAGTTAGGACTGAGATATATATTCAACTAATTGAATTTAAGAGCCGGTTAATTGCCGGCTCTTTTTTTATTTCTCATTTTGATGGCTAGCAGTTTTAATTGAATCAGCATTATTAAAGCTTTATCGTTTTACCGAAATAAATTACTTGTATTTTTGCCCTCGAATTCAACTTACATATCAAAACAAACTCTGCATTTTTACAACATAATCAGCTCACATTCTATAAAACGTCATATTTAACACTGTTTTACTTGTAAGAAAGCGAATCTTCCATTTCGTAGCATAATATCTGATAGGAAATACCTGCTTCCGAATCGAATTCCTATTTATTATCTTTGATTCTATAATTTTAATTAAAAGGAAAGAATATGAAGATCGGCAAATATACTCTCCATCCGCTTGAAACGGGAACATTCGGACTTGACGGTGGTGCAATGTTCGGAATTATACCCAAACCACTATGGGAAAGAACAAACCCTGCTGATGAAAAGAATAGAATAAAATTGGGAGTAAGATGTTTGCTTCTTAAAAGTGATACAAGAAACATTTTGATAGATACCGGTGTCGGTAAATTTTGGGATGATAAATTTTATAAAATTTACGATTTACAGAATGAAAAGAGTTATCTGGAGAAATCTTTGGAAGAGGTTGGTGTTTCCGCCGAAGATATAACAGATGTTATTCTTACTCATCTTCATTTCGATCACACCGGCGGTTCAACGAAATTGGAGAACGAGAGATGGATACCGGCATTCGCAAATGCAAAATACTATATACAAAAAGAGCATTTCGATTGGGCGATGAACCCATCCGACAGAGATAGAGGAAGTTTCATAAAGGAAAGGTTCGAACCGCTTATTTCCGAAGGTGTTCTTCAATTATTAGAAACGACCGAATTTGACGATGAGATTGAATTTATAATTATTAACGGTCACACTTTTGCTCAACAAATGGTGAAAATTTCCGATTCAAACCAAACGTTATTGTTTTGTGGGGATTTACTCCCTACATCATCGCATATCCCAATTCCTTATGTAATGGGATATGATCTTCAGCCCATTGTTACCGTCAAAGAAAAAAAGGAAATTCTTTCGAAAGCGGTTGAAGAAGATTGGATATTATACTTTGAACATGATCCATATTGCTTGGCAGGAAAAGTGACCCGTAACGAAAAAGGAATTGTGCTTACGGAAAAATTTGATAAATTAACTTAAATGAATATGATTAAGAAAAATAGTCTTCACAATAAATTTACAATTATGAAAACTGAAGGAAACGATTTGAACGAGTTTGTTAAAATTTGCAGATTAGACGATTTAAAAGAAAACGTCGGTAAAAGATTTATGGTAGACGATGTGGACGTGGCATTATTTAAGGTGAATGGTAATGTGCACGCGGTAAGCAATGTATGCCCTCATCAAAAAGCAGCAATGATTTATGACGGTTTTATAGAAGATGGAAAAATTGTATGTCCTCTTCACGGTTGGGAGTTTAATTTAAAAGACGGAACTATGGGAGAAGGCAGAAGAGGATTGGACTGTTATGATGTTAAAATTGAGGGTAACGATGTTTATATAAAAGTGTTTAAGCACGAATTAAATTGGTAAATTACCGATGAAACTAACCAACGAAATCGTCATTCATCACGCAAAAGAAAAGGGCTTCGATCTAGTTGGGTTTACTAAAGCTGATTCTTTAACCGATGAAATAGAGCATCTAAACGAATGGCTTGAAAGAAAATATAATGCCGGCATGGCATATATGGAGAGGAATATTGAGAAACGAAAAGACGTAAGGGAAATATTGCCTGATGCAGTAAGCGTTATTTCACTCGGTATGAATTATTATGTGGATAAAGATATCGAGTTGGAAGAAGGTGCCGGAAAAGTCTCCAGATATGCCTGGGGTAAAGATTATCACCTCATTATATGGGAAAAACTTGAAGAATTAATTGACGAATTGAAGGAAATCGATCCGGAATTTTCCGCGAAATCATATGTGGATACCGGTCCGGTAATGGATAAGGCTTGGGCTGTAAAAGCTGGATTGGGCTGGATGGGAAAACATTCAAATATAATAAATAGGAGTTTTGGAAGCTGGTTCTTTATTGCAAATATAATTTGTAACAGGGAGTTTGATTACAGTAAAATCATTACTGATCATTGCGGAAGTTGTACTGCTTGTATCGATAATTGTCCTACCGGTGCAATTGTGGAAAACTATGTGGTCGATGCGAATAAATGTATTTCCTACTTAACAATAGAAAACAAAGGGGAAATTGAAGAAGAATTTAAGGATAAAATAGATAATTGGCTGTTTGGATGCGATATTTGTCAGGATGTTTGTCCTTGGAATGGAAAGTTTTCACAGGCTACCAGAGTTGAAGAATTTTTTGATACACCGAATATGCAGCTAAACTTGAATGAAATAAGCGAGATGACCAACTCTCAATTTAAAAAGAGATTTGCCGTTAGTCCAATAAATAGAGCGCGACTCAAAGGGATGAAACGAAATGCAAAATTTCTTGAATCGAGCAAAGATTTAATCTAAGTACTTTTAATTGATAAATTTAGTAATTAAACGTATATCGGTTAAAAATTAAGTCTTTGAAAGCAAATAATGGCGCAATTCACGACAATTTGTAGGTGTTTGCAATATTCTGAAACTGTTAGGAGTGTAAAGTATCTAACATAACTAGTAAAAAATAATGTTTGTAAATTTATTAAGTTTAATAGTAAAAATTAGTAAAATGGTATTCAAAATATGGAGATAAAAATGGGAGATAATCACCACAAAATTGCGATTATAGGA
Source organism: uncultured Melioribacteraceae bacterium (assembly GCA_964573255.1). Classification (GTDB taxonomy): domain Bacteria; phylum Bacteroidota; class Ignavibacteria; order Ignavibacteriales; family Melioribacteraceae; genus CAYNUJ01. The sequence continues at coordinate 78,726 of CAZNJB010000008.1, read as the reverse complement.
TCAGGTCCAGCCGGATTAACGGCTGCATTATATTCTGCAAGAGCGAATTTAGCGCCGGTTGTATTCGAAGGAATGCAGCCAGGTGGACAATTAACAATCACCACCGAAGTTGAAAATTATCCCGGATTCATTGACGGTATTCAAGGTCCGGAATTGATGGATGTAATGAGAAAACAAGCTACTAAATTTGGTGCTAATTGTTTCTTTAAGACTGTAGATGAAGTGGATTTTTCTAAAAAACCTTTCGAATTGAAAGTTGAAGGTGAGCTTCATACTGCAGATGCGGTAATTGTTGCTACCGGAGCATCCGCAAAATGGCTTGGTATTCCGAGTGAAGAAGCATATAAAGGTTATGGCGTTTCCGCTTGTGCTACTTGCGACGGTTTCTTCTTCAAGGATCAGAAAGTTATTGTAGTAGGCGGCGGCGATACCGCAATGGAAGAAGCTAATTACTTGACCAAATTTGCTTCCGAAGTAATTCTTGTACATAGAAGAGATGAATTCCGCGCTTCGAAAATTATGGCTGAAAGAGTTAAGAAAAATCCAAAGGTAACTTTAATAACGAGTCACGTTATTAAAGAAATTCTCGGCGAAGAAGTGATGGGGAATAAAAAAGTTACCGGTGCAATTTTGGAAAACACTAAAGACGGTTCTACCAGGGAAATAAAAGTGGACGGTATATTTATAGCAATTGGTCACAAGCCGAATACCGATATATTCAAAGGACAATTGGAAATGGATGAAACGGGTTACTTGATTGTTCAACCCGGATCCACTAAAACCAACATCGAAGGTGTTTTTGCCGCAGGTGATGTTGCTGATAAGACTTACCGTCAAGCTGTTACTGCAGCCGGAACAGGTTGTATGGCAGCATTAGACGCCCAGAGATATTTGGAAGAAAATGAATTAGCATAAATATTAAGGGGAGCCTTTCGGTTCCCCTCTACCTTTTTCCTCACATTCTTCTTTGCATCATTTCTTTATTTATAAAGAATAAATAAACTGAAATTACAAGAATTACTAAAAAGAAAAATCCGGAATACTCTTCGATAAATTAATTGAACCTGAAATTCAAACAACTTCTAATTCCAAAAGTAAAAATTCCTCATTGCGATATAACGTAAGATCTCGGCTCTTCTTTTCCTGTTTTGCATTTGGCAGTTGAAGTATGGCGCCCACATATCCGGAATAAAAAATTGTTTATCAAAACTCTGTTATCGTTCCGTAAGCCTTTAATAAAAGATTAAGATATTCTTCAAATGAAATTTCGACAGCACCAAACATTTTTAAATGATCAGTCATATATTGAACATCGAGAAGGACAAAGCCTTTACGGTTTAAATGCTCGATTAAATGATAAAGTGCAACTTTAGATGCTTGAGTAACTCTGGAAAACATAGACTCGCCAAAGAACGCCCCCCTGAAAGTTACTCCATACAATCCTCCAACTAAATTATTATCCCGGTAAACACCAACGCTATGAATATGTCCGAGTTCATCAAGTTTTTTATATGCTTCTATTAACTCTTCAGTAATCCAAGTTTTTTCTCGTCTTGCGCATTCTTTGATTATATCTATTTTATCTTTATCGTAAATAATTTCGAAATGATTTTTTTTCATAAATTGTTTCAATGAACGTGGTGTATTGTAATTATCGAGGGGAATAACTGTACGTATTTCCGGTAGATACCAATTAATCGCTCCCTTATCATCTGCCATCGGGAACGCACCCTGAGCATAAAGGTGAATCATATTTTCAGGTTGCAATAAGTCTCTATAATCAAATTCTTTTTTCAAAATAAACTACCATAGCTTATTTTTGCTTTACTATTAAAAATAATACATTATCGGGATATATGTTAGACTCGAATAAAAAATCGTTCCTTTATGCTGTTTCAGCCGTATTGCTGTGGTCTACCGTTGCTACCGCTTTTAAACTATCGTTAGCAGGAATGAGTTACATTCAATTACTCTTTTATTCTTCTTTAACCAGCTTGATGTTTTTGTTAGCAAATGCTTTAATGAAGGATAAACGTGTACTCACAAGAATTTTCAGCAGACAAAACATTAAGAGGAATATTCTACTCGGTTTAATCAATCCCTTCTTGTATTATTTGGTTCTCTTTAAAGCCTATTCACTATTACCGGCACAGGAAGCACAGCCGTTAAATTATACTTGGCCTATAATGATATCAATATTTTCTGCAGTTTTTCTCAAGCAGAGAATATCCGTTAGAACAATCACGGGGTTGGTAGTTGCGTTTTTGGGGGTAGTAGTTATTTCCACTCGCGGACAAATTTTACAATTACAATTTCATAATATTTGGGGAGTCACGCTTGCAGTTGGAAGTTCAGTTATTTGGGCTTCATTTTGGACACTGAATTTAATCGATAAAAGAAATGCCGACGAAAAACTTCTTGCAGCGTTTATGACTGGGACTGTTATAACTGCGATTTATCTGGCAATATTCGATTCCTTCTATGTTACATCTTTCAAATATATTTTGGGAGCAGCTTATACAGGATTATTTGAAATGGGTTTGACATTTTTCCTTTGGATGAAAGGATTACAATTAAGCAATGATAAGGCAAAAACTTCAACATTAGCGTATCTTTCCCCTTTTCTATCAGTAATATTTATTGCCCTAGTGTTAAAAGAGAAAATATTAATTTCATCAATTACCGGATTGGTTCTAATTGTGGGAGGAATTTTATATCAACATCTTGGTAAGAAAAATTGATTATTCTTCCTTTGCCCGTTTGATAACGGAATTCAGCTTTTGAAAATGAGAACCTCGCCAATATATTTTATTACATTGTTCGCATTTACAAAATTCATTATAGTATTCTACAACTTTTGGTGGCAATTCGGCGATAATAGTTTTCTTCTCGACAGGAATTAATAATGAGTTGCATATTGAACAACGAGAAAAGGGGTTCAAGCTATTTTTTAAATCGAATCTTTTTATTACTTCCAGTAATTGATTTTCTGCTTTAGTATTCCTGATAAAGTAACCGCGATCAACTTTCGAATTTTTAAGAATTCCAACATCCCTCGTTAGAATAGTTCTTTTTTCATTTATCGAAATTGTAATTATTTCATCATCCGTTAAAGTATTTTTGTAATACGTATCGAAACCACAAAAACGAAGGAGTTTGGCTAGTTTGCCCAGATGAACATCGAGTATAAATTTTGTTTCCCGCAAAGGAAGTGGACGAAGATGTTGAATATTTCTTATATCGAAAGATTCGAACACAGGATATACCGCTATATCTTCGCCATTATATACTAAATAATCAAAATTAACGGATTTATTATTAACCAATATCAAATCAACTTCGGTATGCGGAACACCGAGAGATTCAATTATATCTTTAACAGAAGGAGTTCCCCAGAAAGAATAATCGAATCTGACTTTTCGATTTACCGGTTTTAAGAAGACATTTAATTCTTCATAAAAGCGAATTGTTATATTCTTCTTCTCATGGTCATTCATTTTCCATTTCAATTTAATTGCTTATTGCGTAAATTAGGTAAAAATCTGGTATAAATTATTTATGCGCCATCAATTATTCTATATTTCTTTACTGTTAGTGATTTCCGGAAGCTTATCATCAATTGTTTCTCAAGTTCCCAAAAGAACGGCGGATACACTTGCGGCAAATAATATAAAAATGTGGGTTATGAATAATGGTTGGGAATCTTACAATCCGGAAATAGACAGTGCCGGTTTTTATTGGCCAAACAACGGTGATACAAGAAAACATGCAATTTATTTAAGCGGTATCCAATTGGGTGGATTGATAAATAAAAGATTTTCCATCGGCGGAATAAGTTATGATAAATCTACTTACAATAGCGGGGTTTTAGAATTTACTGATGCAGTAAATGATTCTGTAGGGAGAATATGGAAAATAAAAAAGAACTGGGAATTACTGGATGATGGACAGGAAAAAGAATACTTGAAATTTAATTATGAAAATTGGCCGGGCAATTTGGGGGCGCCGTACATTGATATTAACAATGACGGTAGTTTTACAAGAGGAATTGATATGCCTGATTTTATTGGGGATGAGGTGATTTTCTATTCAATATATAATTCTAAAGAAACAAGCAGTTTATACGAAGACGATACAAATCACGTTGCAATACAAATAAACATCACACTTTGGGCTTCCGATTCAACTGAATTACTATCAGATGTAGTATTTGAAAAAATAGAGATTATAAATAAAGATACCGTAACCATCACAGATTTTTTTGCTGCATATTGGGTTGATGCGGACTTAGGTTATCCAATGGATGATTACGTAGGCTGTGCACCATCATTATATCTGGGCTATGCTTGGAATACATTTTTAGATGATCCGTTTTACGGAGAAATTGCCCCGGCAGTGGGTCACGCAGTTCTTTCAGGCTTTTTCTCTGATGGAGAAAATTTAATGCTAAGTGCATTCGGACCAAATTTTAAGGTGAGTTCAACATCATTCGATCCGCGTAACAGTGAAGAGCATTACAATGTTGTGAGGGGATTGTTAACAAACGGCGATCCGTTCATAAATCCTTATAATAATGCAGTTACTAAATTTCCTTTATCCGGCAATCCGGAAGATTCATCCGGCTGGTACGAAGGAGGTGATTGGCCACCCGGCGAAACATTTGGAAGTCATCCGCCTTATCCCGGCGACAGAAGATATTACCTGGTTTCCGGTCCGGTAGATTTTTCCCCGGCAGATACACAAACAATTATTCTTGCCCACATTATGGCACTCGGTTCGAGTAATACAAATAGTATTTCTTTATTAAAAGATAAAGCATATAAAATTCATCGCCTGTTCGGAAACGATTTCGTCGTTAATGTTGAAAAGAAAAACAGTGATAATGTTCCAGACAGGTTTCATTTGTATCAAAACTATCCCAATCCCTTTAACTCCCAAACCCGTTTCAGTTTTGACGTTCCGTTTGAATCTTTAATTACAATTGAATTATATAATGTATTGGGGCAAAAAATTAAAACATTACTTAATCGTGTTTTAGCTCCCGGCAAATATGAGCAGATTATCGATTCTGGTGATCTTTCAACAGGGGTTTACTTTATTAAATTTGATGCTCAAAGGTTTGTAAAAACAATTAAGATAATGGTGTTAAAATGATTATAAATTGCGTGGCAATTTAAATCCGAAAGTACTTCCTTTGCCCTTCTCGCTTTTTACCCAAAGTTCGCCTTTGTGATCTTCAATTACTTGTTTAACTATCCACAAACCCAAACCGCTTTGTTCTTCGTTGTGCGTTGGAACATTGGAAGCAATTCCACCCTTTTCAAATATTATGGTTTGCTCATCTTCTTCAATTCCAACACCGTCATCTTGAACTTCAAGAGTAATACTTTCATCATCGTAATCGGAAAGTATCTCTACGGTAGTCCCTTCCGGACCATACTTGATTGCGTTATTTACTAAATTATCAATGACAGATTCTATTTTTTCACTATTCCCGCGCAATGTTGGTAAATCCAACTGAGTTTTGTTGATTAAGTTAATTCCTTTTCTCTTTACATACGCGGCATTATTTCTACAAATATCATCCACTATATGGCGTATTGAAACATCATCTGTGAATTTATTATCATCTATATCCTGACGAATAATTTCAGTTAAATGAGCAACAACTTTCATCATTTTATCCGCGGAACGGATCATTGAATCCATTATTTCTTTTTGCTCATTGGAATTGAGTTCATATTCATTTATTAATGTTGCGTAACCCTTAATTACATTAATCGGATTTTTAAGGTCGTGAATATTTAAGGCAAATAATTCATCACGCTTTTTCTTTAGCGCTTCCAATTTCATTACCTTTGCTTCGGCGAGGATCTTCTTTTCGAGTAATTCTGCGTTGATTTCTTCCAGTTCTACAATATATTTATTTAACTCATCAATTCTTTCTTTGTCGAATTCATATATTTTTTTTAGTCTCTCAAAATCATCTTTTAATGTATCGTAAGCTATTTTGGCTTTTTTCAATCTTATTTTATACTGATTTACTTTTCTCGACTGGAGAAGGGAATTTTTTTTATTAAAAATGAAAACACCAATAAAGCAATTATTAGCAATAATATTGTAACGACTGGAACAATTAAATTTGATGAAATTAAATCTTGGGAACCAATCAACAAACCTAATATGAATTTTTCACTTTCCACAGAATGAAACAATTTTTCCTCTTTATATGCTATCTAATTCATAACAAAACATTATTCGCTTGTCTAATATATAAAAATGCAGTTGCAATAAAAAAAGAAAGAAGGATATTTTCGGTTTGAAAAGTATAAATTTATGTATTTTTGTTGACTTACATCACATCATTTTCAATTAAAAAGTATATGAATAGAATTTATAAATACCATAAGTTTATTGGCATTGTAATGTTTTTACCATTCCTGATTTGGGGATTTACGGCATTAGTATTTTATATTAAACCCGGATATAACAAAGCATATGAACAACTCAAGATAAAAACTTATCCTATCGAAAAAGAAATAGTAATCGGAAAAAATATTGGTGCAGGCGAAGTAAAAATTTTAAGAACCATTTTAGGTTATCATCTATTATTAAAGAATGATGAAAGTACTTCTCATTTGAATGCCCTCACATTGACTAATTATACTGAGCCTTCCTTCGATTCGCTCAAACTCTTAATTGACGATGCGTTATCTATTGATCCGGAACGCTATGGAAAGGTAATAAAATATGAATCGGGGTATTTCCTAACTAACACAGGAATAAGAATAAACTTCGATTGGAATACATTATCAATTTATCAATACGGGAAAGACACCGAAATAATCGATACAATTTACAAACTTCATTATTTGCAGTTTACAGGAATAAAGTCGATAGACGAAATAATTGGCGCCGTGGGAATTTTTTTAATTCTTCTTCTTGCAATTCTTGGATTATTAATGGCATTTAAGTCTAAGAACAACTCAAGCGTTTAATGCTGCCAAAGCTTTGCGAATTAAATCCTCTATTTGAATCTCCGGTTCGGTATTTATTATACTTCTAATAATTTTATCGGCTTTATTCTTGTTATATCCCAAATTAGTAAGCGCGGCAATTGCATCGGATCTTACGGAACTGAATGATGTTTCACCCGACATATCAATTGTTGCTTCTACTTTATCGCGTAATTCAACAATCAGTCTTTCTGCAGTTTTTCTGCCTATTCCGGGAACCGCAATGATGCGGGATAAATTACCTTCCTGAATTGCACTTTTTAAATCATCAATTTGAATTCCGGATAAAATACTTTGTGCTAATTTCGGACCTATACCGCTAATACCAATTAGCAATTTAAACATATCTTTTTCCGCCAAAGTAGAAAATCCGTAAAGCGTAAGGGAATCTTCTTTAACGCTCAGATAAGTATAAAGGGATACACTTTCTTCGGAGGATATCGATTCGAATGTTACGGTAGTTATATTAATTTGGTAACCTACACCGTTTACATCGAGCAATATTTCTGTAGGTTTTTTGGAAATAATTTTTCCCGTTAAATATCCAATCATTTCAGCTCTCCACTAAATGAGGATTTTTATCTATGAATTTTTTCCAACTGCTGGAACCTTTAGCAGGACTATTTATATTAAAAGCGTGGCAAACCGCAACGGCAAGGGCGTCGGTCTCGTCAAATTTTATGTTCGTCTCTTTCATAGAAAGCAATTTAAATATCATAAATTGCACTTGCTCTTTAGAAGCATTACCATTTCCGACAACCGATTTCTTTACTTCGCGGGGGGAATATTCACCTACAACTAAATTATTATGTGCCGAAGCAAGCATTGCTACTCCTCTAGCATAACCAATTTTTAAAGCTGATTGTACATTTTTACCGTAAAAAGCAGTTTCCAATGCAAATTCATCAGGATGGAATTCTTTTATTAAAGAATTAATCTTGTTATAAATAACTTCTAATTTTTCAGGAATGCTTTTATCTTTTTGAAGTGAAATCACTCCGGAATGAATATACGAAAGCAAATTATTTTTATAATTAATGATCCCGAAACCGGTAAATTGAGTTCCGGGATCAACACCTAAAATAATCATCTTTAATTACTCTTCCGGGAAATCTGCATTGGAATATACATTTTGAACATCATCATTGTCTTCCAAAGCATCAATAAGTTTTTCCAATTTTTCCGCTGTTTCGCCTTCAACGGCTACGGTGTTTTTTGCAATCCATTGAAGCGATGCATTCTCCACTTCGAGTCCGGCTTCAATTAAAGATTTACGTACCGGTTCAAATGATTCGATATCTGTAGTAATTTCGAAAAAATCATCTTCGCGGGAAATATCATCTGCACCGGCTTCAAGAACAATTTCCATAATATCATCTTCCGTTTTACCTTGAGCGGGAAGTGTGATAACGCCTTTACGATCGAACATCCACGCAACGGAACCGGATTCGCCAAGACTACCGCCATGCTTACTCAATAAATGTCTGACTTCCGCAACGGTTCTATTTTTATTGTCCGTCATTGCTTCAATTAAAATAGCAACACCACCGGGACCATAACCCTCATAATTTAATTCGGTGTAATTAACACCTTCCAATTCACCAGTAGCTTTTTTTATAGCTCTTTCGATATTATCAGCCGGCATATTAGCCGCTTTAGCGTTATCTATTGCTAATCTCAAACGAGGATTTGCATCAGGATCGCCGCCGCCTGTTTTCGCAGCAATAGTAATTTCTTTTATTAATTTTGTAAATATCTTGCCTCGTTTAGCATCGAGAGCTGCTTTTTTCCTTTTGATAGTTGACCACTTTGAGTGACCTGACATGATATTTCTCCTAATTTATTTCAATTTCATATCTTTAATTCTTAATTGCGGATATGTGCGTCCGTCTCTCACAAATTTTTCAATCGTAAATACAATATCTGCTAAATTTTTATTTTTATCAATTCTATCGAGGAAGTAACCCAATTTAAAACCGATTGCATCAAATACTTTATCGGTTCCGTTTTGTGCAAAGCTTGTTATCAAATGATCCGTTCCTACAATTCTCGGATAACCAACAATTTTAACATTTTCGGCTAAAAATACCGGTTTCATATTTCCAGGTCCGAAAGGTGCAAATTGATCCAGAATTCGGATGAATTTCGGAGTTATTTCGCTGAGTGAGATTTTAGTATCAACCATAATTTCGGGGATAATATCATCCTTTGTAATTTTATTTTTCAAATACTCATTAAATCTGTTCCGAAATTCGGGTATTTTATCTACTTCGAGAGCCAATCCCGCTGCAGCTTCATGTCCGCCGAATTGAAGCAGTAAATCTTTATTCAGCTCCAATGCTTCGTAAAGGTTAAAACCGGGAATGCTGCGTGCGGAGCCTTTAGCCACACCGTCAATTGTAGTAAGCATTATAGCCGGTCGGTAAAATTTTTCCACCAGTCTAGAGGCAACAATTCCAATTACACCGGGATGCCAATCTTCGTGATGGAGAACTATTCCCAGGTCTTTGTCGATATCCATTGTTTCGTCAACCATCTTAAGAGCGTGAGAGAATGTCACCTCGTCAATCTTCCGGCGTTCCAAATTTTCTTGTTCTAATGTGTAGGCTAATTTTTCCGCTTCGGAAACACTGTCTGTTATAAATAAATTTACCGCGCGGTAAGCATCTCCTAATCTTCCTACTGCGTTAATTCTCGGAGCAATCGAAAATATGATTTGACCGGCGCTTAAATTTCCCGGGGACATTCTTGCGCTTTTAATAAGAGCCAAAATACCCGGACGCGGTTTGGTATTTATCATTTCAATACCTTTCTTAACCAGAGTTCTATTTTCATCCGTTAAGGATACAATATCCGCAGCTCCGGCAAGTGCTACAAGATCAAGATATTTAAGAACAATATCTTGCTGTCCAATCCTGCCGGCGATTGCTCGCGCTAGCTTGAAAGCAACTCCGGTTCCCGAAAGATATTTAAATGGATAGTTGTCCCCTGGTTTTAAGGGATCGAGAATAGCAATTGCATCAGGTAATTCTTCCTTTGGCTGATGGTGATCGCATATAATTGTATCGATACCAAGTTTTTTAGCGTGCGCAACTTCTTCAACGGCAGTAATACCGCAATCAACCGTTATGATTAAATCTACATTCCGGTTATATAACTCATCCATACTTTCCAAAGAAAGTCCGTAACCTTCGGTTAAGCGATTTGGAATGTAAATTTCCGGTTCGGCGCCCAATTCCTTCAGGAACATATACATCAATGCGGAAGCACAAGTACCGTCAACGTCATAATCACCATAAACACAAATTTTTTCGTTATTTGTTAACGCTTCTATTACCCTTTTAGAGGCAATATCCATACCGTCCATCAGCATAGGGTCGTACAATTCATCCAGCGACGGACGAAAATATTTTTTAGCTTCGTAAAAATTCTTAATTCCGCGCTGTATTAAGAGAGTAGCAAGAACATTCGAAATGTTCAGACTATCGGCCATAGCGAGCACCTGATTTGGATCAGGCGCCTCCCTTAGAGTCCATCTTTTCTCTATTATCATATTTATAACCGAAGGCTGATTGAATGACCGAGTCTATAAGCCGAATTCTGTAATCCCGGTTAAACCGGGACGGCAATTATTTATCTCGACCAAACATTACTGCTTGGCTCTAGCGGTCTACCCGAAAGCATTACGGACGAACAATCCGCTCGCAAAAGCGACACTTTCTGCTTGACCTTGCACCGGGTGGGGCTTGCCATGATCCCGACAGAAGTCGGGACTCCCCGAAGGGACCACTGCCATTACTGGCAGTGCGGTAGGCTCTTACCCTGCCTTTTCACCCTTATCCCGACAAAGTCGGGACGGTATATTTTCTGTGGCGCTTTCCGTGAATCCGGCATTACACCGGATCCCCCGGGCGTTACCCGGCACCCTGTTCTGCGGTGTTCGGACTTTCCTCTACTCAAGCAGTGTTGCTATGAGCAGCAATTGCCCAACTCGAATCATCAATCAGCTCTTCGTCCTTAATTAATTATACATTCTTTCATCAATGAACGAAATATAATAATTCCGTCCCTAAATTAGAATGTAATTATTAACTCTTTTTAAACTTAATTTTTTGATGCCGGTACGGCTCTTTGCTTTATTGGGATTGTGATTTTTATTTAATAATGAAGTTATTAAAAAGAAAGGGAAAGCCCGAATAATTCGGGCTTTAATATTAATGCTGATGTCCTTCCGGACCGTGGACGTGACCATGAGCCAGTTCTTCTTCTGTTGCTTCACGGACTTCAACAATTTCGACATCAAAAGTTAATTCTTCTCCTGCCAGAGGATGATTTCCGTCTACAATAACTTTATCATCTTGAATATTTGTTATAGTAATAATTACCGGACCGTTTGGGCTTTGCATTTGAAATTGCATTCCCGTTTCAAGGTCTTGAATTTCACCGAAAGCGGCACGTGGTATTTCTTGAATAAGTTCAAGCGATCTCTCACCATACGCTTCAGCAGGTGGTATTGTTACATTAATTTTATCTCCTACTTCTTTTCCCGCCAATGCGTTTTCTAATCCCGGAATTATATTCTGCTTGCCTTGTATATAAGCCAAAGGCTCTCTTCCGTCGGATGTGTCTAAAACATTTCCGTCTTTGTTAGTGAGAGTATAGTGAATCGAAACCACTTTGTCGTTTGCTACTTGCATAGTTACACCTTGTTAATTGATTAATGAATTTGCAATAAAACAAGAATGGAGCTAAAAAATGAGGGGAATTGTAATTCTTGACTTACTGCGGAATTAAATTTTACATCGAAAGGTAAATTAATATTTGACAAATGACAAAAATAATTCAAATTTTTTGACGAATAATTTCGATATCCAAGTATTAAAAAGATTAGCGAATTAAAAAAAATCTTTGGATATTTCTTATCAATCATTGAAATTTTTAAGTATAAACTGTTAGAATACGGTTTTTTATGAATAAGAAAGAATAATTGAGTAGTTGTTTGAGATAATTATTTAACTCATAAATAACTGTGTTCCTATCAACAAGGGAAAGGAATGAAATTTTATTTAAATGGCAAAGAAAAAGAATACACCGGCAATCCGGAACTATCATTACTTAAATATTTAAGAGAAGTTGAGGGAATAACTTCAATTAAAGATGGCTGTGCACCTCAAGCGGCATGCGGAGCGTGTTCGGTAATAATCGACAATCAAGCAAAACTCTCCTGTGTTACTCCAATGAAGAAAATTGAAGGGAAATCAATAATAACACCCGAGGGATTGGGTGAATACCGCAGAAGGGTTTTTGCAAATGCTTTTGTTGCAAAAAGCGGAGTACAGTGCGGATTCTGCATTCCCGGCATTGTAATGCAGGCGAACGTACTAATTGATAAAAATCAGAATCCAACCCGCGAAGAAATTGCCCGCGCTTTACAGCCCAATATTTGCCGCTGCACAGGGTATAAAAAAATAATTGATTCGATTGAATATGCTGCCGAAGCAATTCGCGATATGCGCGAGATACCTAAACCTAATACTGACGCAAAAGTTGGCAAACGCCATCCGAAATATGATGCCGATAAGCTTACTCTCGGCGAAAGTCCCTATGTGGCTGATATCCGTATCGATGGAATGGTTTACGCAGCATTAAAATTCAGCGACCATCCTCGTGCAAAAGTTTTGTCTATCGATACCTCCGAAGCGGAAAAACTTGTAGGCGTTCTTAAAGTATTTACTGCCAGCGATGTTCCCGGAGATCGGTTTACAGGATTGATAATTCCCGATTGGCCTATAATGATTGCGATTGGTGAAGAGACCCGTTACGTTGGCGATGTTCTTGCTGCAGTTGCGGCTGAAACGGAAGAAATTGCCCGCAAAGCGGTTGAGTTAATTAAAGTTGAATATGAAGTACTTAAACCTTTAACAGACCCTTTCGAAGCGCTTGAAGAGAGCGCACCGAAGATTCATCCCAAAGGAAATTTACTTTCCGAAACGTTGATCGATCGCGGAAATCCCGATAAAGCAATTGCCGAATCGGATTTCGTTGTTTCCGGAAGATACGAAACTCAAAGAATTGAACATGGATACCTCGAGCCGGAAAGTTCAATAGCCAAACCGGAAGATGATGGGATCGAGGTTCTTTCACAAGGGCAAGGTGTTTATGAAGACCGCAAACAAATTGCAAAAGTACTCGGACTTCCGGAAGATAAAGTTAGAGTGATTCTCGTACCCAACGGCGGTGGTTTCGGCGGAAAGGAAGATTTGTCGGTTCAGCATCACGCTGCGCTTTATTCCTATCTGCTGCAAAAGCCGGTTAAGATAACACTTACACGCGAAGAATCGATTTTGATGCACCCGAAACGTCACCCGATGATAATGGATTACACATTGGCTTGCGATAAAAACGGTAAGCTTACGGCTATTAAAGCGGAAATTATTGGTGATACGGGGGCTTATGCATCGGTAGGGATGAAAGTATTAGAACGCGCGGCAGGACACGCAACCGGTGCGTATCATATCCCCAACGCGTATATTCGCAGCAGAGCCGTTTACACAAACAATGTGCCTTGCGGTGCGATGCGGGGATTCGGCGTTAATCAAACTGCTTTCGCTATTGAACAATGCATAGACGAGCTGTGCAAAAAAGGCGGCTTCGACCGCTGGCAGTTCCGTTTTGATAATGCGTTGGTAGACGGAGGCGTTACTTCCACGGGACAAATTTTACGCGGCGGAACAGGTGTTAGAGAAACTCTTTTGGCGGTTAAAGATATTTTTCAGAATGCAAAATATGCAGGTATTGCATGCGGAATTAAAAACACCGGTATCGGAAACGGTATGCCCGACGAAAGTAAGGTGAAAATTGAAATAGTCTCCGGAGACAAAGTAATAATACATCATGGTTGGACGGAAATGGGACAGGGCGTAAATACTATGGCTGTCCAATTCCTCTGCAGCGAAACGGGGATCGATCCGAATATTGTTGAAGTAAGAGTCGATACCAAAGAAGAAGCCAAAGCAGGTATGACTACCGCTTCCCGAGCAACTTCTTTGGTGGGCAATTCGATTATTGAAGCTTCTAAAGCTTTGAAAAAAGATTTGGAGACTCATTCACTCGGAGAATTAAAAGGAAGAATTTATCAGGGCGAATGGGTTTGCGATTGGACTACAAAACCGGGTGCGGATGTAAAAGAAATAGTAACTCATTATTCATACAGTTACGCTACACAAGTTGTTCTACTCAACGACGACGGCGCAATTGAAAAGATTGTTGCTGCACACGATGCGGGAAAAATCATTAATCCCAATCTGTTCGAAGGTCAAATTGAAGGTTCACTGCATATGGGTTTGGGTTATGCTATTTCCGAAGAGTTGGAATTCGAAAACGGATACCCGAAAACAACTAAATACAGAAAGATGGGAATACTGCGTGCGAAAGAAATGCCCGAAGTTGAAGTAATTGGTGTGGAAGTTACAGACCCTGTAGGACCACACGGTGCTAAAGGCGTGGGAGAAATTGGACTCGTTCCCACAGCTGGAGCTGTTGCCAATGCTTTTGCTCAATACGACGGGGTTAGATATTATAAGCTGCCGATAAAGGATAGAGTGAAAAAATAATTTGGTGGATCGGGGATGGGAAAAAAGAGACGGAAAGCAGATTAATTGATCTTGGAAAACTGCGATACAGATTCGTTGAATAATTTATCAATGGTGAATTTGAGAATAAATATTTGTTGTTTGCATTTAAAAATAAATTATCGTAAATTTTGGTTAGTAAATATTAACTAACTTGTGAAATTGTAATGACTGAACGACAAAATGAAATAATTAACGCATCGATAAAGCTTATTGCCGAAAAGGGAATTCAGGGATTAACTATCAAAAATTTAGCAAAGGCTATTAAAGTATCAGAACCGGCTCTTTACCGCCATTTTGAAAGCAAAACAGCCATTTTAGTTGCGATTCTGGATAGTTTCAAGAGTCTGATGCCCAATATTTCCGATGTAATGATGATGGACGGCAAAACATCTCTGGAAAAAATAGCATTTATTTTCGGCAAATATTTCAACAGATTTACGAATACTCCTCAATTAGTTTCCGTTATTTTTTCGGATGAAATATTTAAAAACGATAAAATGCTATCAGCTCGAATTGCAAAGCTGATGCAGAGTAACGAAGAAATGTTCTATTCTATTATAAAAGCCGGTCAGAGCACCGGGGAAATAAGAAACGATATAAGCGCAAAGCATTTAGCCATAATTATAATGGGTTCTTTCAGAATTCTCGTTAAAAAATGGGAAATTAGCGAATACATTTTTGATCTGGAAAAAGAAGGAAGAAACTTATTTAATTCGATTAAAATCATGTTGAAACCGTAAAATTTTTTTATCTATGAGCGTAGTGAATACTAACTAACACAAGGGAAGAAGAATGAAAAACATAAAATATATAATAATTGCTCTAACTTTATTGGGAACTGCTGCAGTGGTTTACTCTAAAGGCGCAAGTAATGAGCCCCGAGTTAAAAGATTGCAGCTGCCTGAAAATTTTAAAACTCTGCTGGTTGCCGAAATGAGACAAATTGAATATGCTATGCGCGATTTGATTCCCCTTATGGCAAGAGGCGAATTGGTAGAAGCTTCCAAACTGGCAGATAAAATTCATAATAGTTTTATCCTGAAATCCTCTCTGTCCCCAAATGAATTAAAAGAACTAATCGGCTTACTGCCGAAGGATTTTATAACTATGGACAGAGCCTTTCATAAAAACGCGAAAATGCTGTCGGAAGCATTAAAATTGTGCCAAACCGACAGAAGCACAAAAATATACGGCGATATGCTCAACGGATGCATTACTTGTCATACCGAGTATGCATCGGGTAAATTCACCGGACTAGTAAAGTTAAATAAAAACAAAGGTAACTAGATGGAAAAGCTACTCAATAAATTGTTGAAAGTTCCTTATCTCGTACTGGGAATAATTATTATAATCACGGTTCTATCCGTTCTAGAAATGAAAGAAAATACGAGAATGGAAACAAATCTCGATAAATATATGCCCGAGGACCATCCGGCGTTCATATATAGTGATAAGGCTGAAGAATGGTTTAACATAAAGGACGGTATCATAATTGCCGTCGAAAATAAAAAGGGCATTTATAATTACGAAACTCTTGATATAGTTAAAAAACTCACAAAGAAGCTTCAAAAATTTCCTCAAATTGAAAAAAACGACGTTACTTCTCTTTATACCGCCGATAATATAGTTGGTACAGAAGATGGGATGGACGTTAAGGCATTCTATAAAAAGGTTCCTAAGAGTAAAGATAAATTGGAGGAGCTAAAGAAGAAAGTCGAATCCAACGAAATGATTTTCGGAAGACTCGTTTCTACTGACGAGACTGTGACAGTAATTATTGCGGCAATTGACAACGAAGTTTTTTCGCAGGAATTCTATCAGGAAATTCTAGCTCTTGCAAAAAAATACGAAAACGATAACATCAAACTTTACGTTGCAGGTCGTCCGATAGTGGAAGGAACGATGGCTTTGCTCGGTCCCGCTGATATGAAAAGAATGGTGCCCATAGTATTGCTGGTGATAACACTTGTGTTGTACTTTACATTACGCAGCGTGAAAAGTACAATATTGACAATGATGGTTGTATTTATAAGTACAATTTGGGCGTTCGGATTAATGGCAGTAGTAAACATACCTATTTATGCAGTTTCTACTATGATACCAGTGATGTTAATTGCCATCGGCGTAGCGGACGGAATTCACCTTTACAGTCATTTGCATCTTTATATGAGAAAACATCCTGATACGACAAAAATCGATGCGGTGAAAGATATGATTCAACATATGTGGTCGCCAGCAGTAATGACTTCAGTAACAACAGCCGTAGGATTTATTTCACTTCTAACATCGCAGGTTTATCCTATAAAATATTTCGGATTATTCACAGCTTTTGGCGTTATGGCGGCGATGTTATTTTCTCTCGTTCTAATTCCGGCAGGAATAATGATATTCGGCTTACCAAAATTCAAGAAAAGCATAAACAAAAACGAAGGGGATAAATTCGCTTTCGAAATGGCGGAAAAGGTAATTAAACATAAAGGTCTAACAACTTTTATTACAGTCGCTATTATAGTGATTTCCGTTCTGGGAATCTCGAAAGTCTGGATTAATTCCAGTTTCTTGGAGAAATTCGAAAAAGACAGTGACATTGTTTTAACGGATAAATTCATAAATGAACACTTCGGGGGAACCTCGACACTAAACGTAATTCTGGATAGCAAGGACAAAGACGCATTCAAAAATCCTGAAATTTTGCGTGTTGTGGATAGAATGCAAAAAAACGTTGACGACAATTTGGAAGTTGTCGGAAATTCTTTTTCGCTTGCAGATTATCTGCGAAGAATGAATAAAGTAATGCATGCAGACGACGAAGCATACAATACAATTCCCGATTCTCAAGATATGATAGCACAGTATCTATTGCTTTACGAAATGTCGGGAGATCCGGAAAACTTGTGGAAAGTTGTCGATTACGATTACGCCAAAGCAAATGTAACTTTCCAATTAAAAAGCGATAATTCGAAGTCGATCAATGCAGCATTGGAACAAATTCGTCAATTCGAAGATGATTTTAAAAAGCTTGGCGTATCAATTAACTATGCCGGTTCAGGATATAAAGCCCTTGTGTTTACCGATTTGATTCTAGAAGGACAGATAATGAGTTTAATAATGTCGCTATTTATTGTAATTATTCTTCTTTCATTAATGTTCAAAAATTGGAAAGTCGGGGTAATAGGTTCTGTGCCAATTATGATAACCGCTGCGATAAGTTTCGGAATAATGGGATGGTTCGGAATACCGCTGAATACAACCACAGCTTTACTTTCCAGTATAGCGATAGGAATTGGAATAGATTACGCGGTACACTTCATTGAGCAGTATAAATTAAATTCCGCTACAGGCGATAAAATGCTTACAGTGCGGAAAACAATGGCTCATTCAGGTAGAGCGATTTTATTCAACGCAATTGTTGTAATTGCAGGATTTCTGGTTCTTCTATTTTCAGTTTTCCCACCAAACAGAGAACTTGGATTTCTCGTATCACTAAATATGTTTATAAGTTTTGTGGGAACGCTAACAATAATGCTGGTTCTATTATATAAATCGAATATTTACTTTGAAAATAAAATTAAAGGAGAATAAAAATGAAAAGCATAAGAATATCAATGTTAATAGCAGTATTGCTAATGATAATAAATGTACCCGGACTGGCGCAAAAAATAACAGGACTGCAAATAATAGAAAACGTATATAATCGTCCAGTAGGAAATGATATGACTGCCGATTTAACCATGACACTTAGAAATTCGAGCGGAAAGGAAAGAGTAAGAAAAATAAAACAATTCTCGCGCGATTTCGGAGATGTGGAAAAGAAAATAATGTTCTTTGTAGCTCCGGCAGACGTTAAGAACACTTCTTTTATGAACTGGAGTTACGACGAAGAAGGCAAAGCCGATGATCAGTGGATTTATTTACCGGCATTGAAAAAAATAAAGAGAATTTCAAGCGACAGCAAAGGGGATTATTTTATGGGTTCCGACTTTACATACGATGATCTTGGTGATCGTAAACCTTCGGACGACACACATAAATTATTGAGAGAAGAAACACTTAACGGGGAAGAGTGTTACGTTGTAGAAAGCATTCCTAAAGATGAAGATTATATGTATTCCAAAACCATCTCTTGGATTATCAAGGATAAATGGATAGGTCTTAAAAAAGAATTCTACGACGAGGACGGCGATTTACTGAAAATTTTAACGGTTAAAAAATATGATAAAATTAAAGGATTCTGGATTATTGTTGATACGGAAATGAACAACGTACAGAAAAATCACAAAACCATTATGGAATTGAAGCACGTTAAAATAAACACAAATATTCCAAAGTCTAAATTTACCGAAAGAATGATGACCAGAGGCATCTAAATTTGGAAGGAGTAAAGAAAATGAAAAAGATAATTGCAATTCTATTCGCATTGATGCTAACAGTTCAGGCTACGAAAGCACAGAACGTTGATTTTTCCGGTTACGTTAGAACCTATCCCGGAATGCTGATAGGCAACGGTTCCAGCGATTTTGTGATTATGCAGAACACATTCAATTTGAACATAGAAAAGAATTTCGGAAGCACTGCTTTTAAAGTGAACCCGCTGATATACCACAACTATTCGGATAGTTTAACTTTCCGTTTACGAGAAGCTTACCTCGATTTGTATTTCGATGATTTCGATTTGCGGATAGGCAAGCAGCAGATAGTTTGGGGCAAAGCCGACGGTGTTTTTATTACCGATATTGTTTCACCGAAAGATTTGTTCGAATTTTTGCTGCCGGAATTCGACGAAATACGCAGGGGCGTAATCGGTGCGAAATTCGATTATTACATAGACAACAGCACATTCGAATTGGTATGGCTTCCGGTATTTACTCCCACGGTTTATCCCGACACCAAATCCGCCTGGGCGCCTAAATTACCCGATTTCCCCATTCAGCCTGACTTTGATTATTCGAAGCAGACTGTAACGCCGTCGATGGAAAACAGCGAAATCTTTTTGAAATTTTCCTCGCTAACCGAATTGGTCGATTTCGAACTTATGGGCGGTTATATGTGGGACGACGATCCTACGATGTTTTCGAATCTCACTTTCGATCCGAATACGATGACTAAAAAACTCACTATTACGCCGGAACACAAAAGATTAACATTAGCAGGCGGAAGTTTTAGTACAACAGTCGGACCTTTTGTTTTCCGCGGAGAAGGCGCTTACTATTGGGGAAAATATTTCAATACTGTTGACCCCTCGATAAACAACGGAGTGATTCAAAAGGATTATCTGCATTACATGTTCGGCGTTGATTTCACATTATGGGATATTAATTTCAGCACTCAATTCATTCAGCGCAAAATCATGAATTACGAAAACATTATTGTCTCTAATCCTTATTTCAAAGGCGAAAATAACAATATGATGACTTACCTCGCCCGTTATTCAACGCTGAACGAAACATTAACGTTCGAATTATTTTCTTATTACGATTTCGAATATTCCGGTTCTTTGATTCGTCCCAGAATACTATACGATTTTTCGGACGCAATTAACATTCAATTCGGTGCAAACATTTTTACAGGCAGCGAAGGGTCATTCGGTCAATACGATAAAAACGATATGCTTTACGGAAAAGTAATTTACAGTTTCTGAGTGATTCGAAGTGAATTATAAATCTATGCATCAATAGGACGCAGATTATCATGATTTATTATGATTTTCACAGATTGGAATATTCCTCGCAACCGCGCAGCGGTCGAATATGAATAACCGCGAGCGCAGTTCGGGGGAAAAGCAAAAAATGGGAAACAACCCCGCGAGGGGTTGAAGTTATTTCCCAATGAAAGTTACTTGTAAAAAGTGAAGATGCGACGTTGTTTAATGCATTGGTAATTGTATTTCCAAACAGAATTGGCGTATAATAGCTTAACTCAACGGCATATCCAGCCGCGCCATTTGGAAAGAAGCCTCCTCCGGAACCGATCCAAGTTCCTGCTCTTTTTAGAGCTAAAGAATAGTTATCCGATATTTGATAACCCAATCCCCAAGAAGCTATCTCTATAATTCCTATACTTGATAAAAGAAAAAACCTCGTAATTTATTATTGGAGGCGTCCACAGGCGGCATTGAATGGTTAATATTTTCAGAATAATAATTTTTATTAGTTAAAGTAAATTCATAATCATTAAATTGAGATAACTCACTATTTTGAGCAAAGATATCATTGCCCAAAAACAGAAATAATAATAAAATTAACCCTTTCATTTCCAGACTCCTAATTGATATTGCAGATTTCGGTATGGTTGCAGTGCCTTTCCATGCGGTAAGTTTTTTCGGTGAGTTTAACATCTCTTCATTTGGAGTTAAGCATTTTAATTCCAATTGCCCTCCGCTGTTTCCCTTTGTTTTGCTTCCCAAGTTTTTAACTCCTTCTCCTCTATTTAAGACACCCAATCCGTTATTCCAAGAGCTTAACGTCTTATTATAACTTTTTGCAAAAAAAAATAGAGGAGAGTATGCAAATTAAATTTTCAGTTATTCTTGATTATTTTTTCAACCTGCTCTATTTATTTAATGCTGTCAACTTAGCGTGTGTTCATGAGAATTAGGTTATAATTCAACTGCGCCGCAGTTGTGATTTTGTTTCCTATTCTTAACCCCCGAACTTCGTTCGAGATTATTGTAAATTCGACTGCGTTGCAGTCGGTATAATTTAAATATTGTATTAGTATTCGTCTAAAACTATAATTTACATTAGAAAGTGCGAAGCAGTTTAATTAATAATTCTTGTCTTACTTTTCTTAAGTTGACAACATTGAATTTAGGAAGGGGAGATTCAGTGGGGTGAGTAAAGTTATAAGAATGAAAATGAAAAAAAAGCACAACGAGGGCTCAAAATTCACAAAGAGGAAAATTATTTTCCTATCTGTGTAAATCCGTTAAATCTGCTTGCCTGGTCAGGTTTACTTGAACGGGTGTCATCTGTGTTCAATCAAATAATATGTCTGAAATAAAGAGTGATTAATTTTACTAAACCGAAAGGAGACTGTAAATAGAAGCGCTCAAAATTGCCGCTGCGGGCAAAGTTAAAACCCATGATAAAAGAATCTTCCGTATCATTCCCAAATTCGCTTTCCGGGTTACCGCTCCAATACCGAATAGGGAGCCGACGGAAACGTGAGTGGTTGAAACCGGCAGACCATGTATGCTTGCGGTGGTTACAAGCAATCCGGTGATCAAATTTGCCGTAAATCCTTGTCCGGCGTCCATAGGCGTAATTTTTTTGCTTACGGTTTGCGCAACTTTCTTTGCGTTTAATAGTCCCCCCACAGCCATGGCAACCGCCAAAACAATCAAACCAACTTGAATATTCAGCGCGTTAATCGCTAGAATTAGTCCGACGATTTTAGGTGTGTCGTTCAATCCTCTTGCAAAACTTACCACTCCCGCGCTTAAATAATGAGCGTAGTCCAATGCCTTTTGAACGCCGATTCCGAGGAACTTCCCTTCGTAAATTTCGCGGCATTCGCTGTCGGTGGAAATCCTTATCGACGTCTGCAATTCCGGATAGACCGAAACGAAATTATCCGTTGCGAGTTGATTTACCGGAACGTAAGCGTTGCCGACGCAAATACACGTAGATTTTTTAATTCCACTTTTCTTTCGGAAATATTTAAATGCGTGGTAAATCGCAAAACTTAGGACGGCGGCAATAAGCGGACTTACAATCAGCGGCGTTAAAAATACTGAAGCGAGCTTTTCGAAATTAAAATTTCTTCCTACGGCTATGATTCCTGTGCCGAATAAAGCTCCTACCAAACTGTGAGTAGTCGAAATGGGCATACCGATTTTCGTTGCCAAAAATACGGTAAGCGCGGAAGCCAAAGCGATTGACGCGCCGAACTCCGGTGCTCCTATTAACTCATCGGAAATTAAGTCCTTACCGGAAAAGTTTTTAACCAATACGCTCGCGAAAAATATAGAAGCGATTGAACCGGCAAAAGTGGTAAACGTTGCCCAGTTTAACGCTCTTTTGTAGCTGTTCGTGCCGCTGCCGAAAAGCGTGGCCACGCCTTTAAAATTATCGTTCGCTCCATTACTGTAAGCGAGAAATATCACGGAAATGAAAAGAAGAATAAAAATCATATTCTAAAATTATTTTAAGATGACGATATAAAATGTAAGGTGATTTACAATTGGATGAAAATAGTTAGGCAGTTGAGTTTATCTGAAGAAAAAACCGATTAAAGTAATATAATGAGCAGTAATGCCGTTTCTGCAAAATAAAGTTCTTGACAAAATTCAATTGTTCTTGTATCTTTGCAATACAGTAATGAGATTTCTGTAAATATTAATAGGGGCTATTGAAAACAAAACTCAAAAATATAGCAAATATTCAATTAGGTTACTCTTTTCGCACCAAGATTCTGAAAGAGAAGAATTGGAATGTACGAGTAATTCAAATGAAAGATCTAACGGATGAATTTATAGTGGATACAAGCAATTTAGATAAAACTGAAATTCAGGACTTGAAAAATCATTACAAAATGCTGAAAAATGATATAATATTTAAAACAAGAGGGCTGGATACAACAGCTTGTATTTTAGATGAAGAAGTAAAGAATGCAATTTTAGCTGCACCGCTTATTAAAATTAGGATTGAATCTAAAAATATTTTACCTGAGTATGTTCTTTGGTATATAAATCAAACTCCCGCTCAAGCTTTTCTTAATAGTAGAGCAAAAGGGACATTTCAAAAAATGATTACAAAACAGGTTCTGGAAGAACTTGAAATAGAAATTCCAACTATTGAAAAACAACAAAAGATTGTAAAAATTTCGCAATTGGCAAAGAAAGAATTATCACTTCTTAACCAATTGGCAAAAAAGAAAGATGAATATATATCGGCTATTTTGTTAAATAGTATAAAGGAGGAAAAACATGGCGACTAATCCTCCGACAGGCGACGGACACAGATACGGTGCAGTACGTAAAAGGTCGCAAACTTACAATCCTAGAACTAAACGGTGGGTAAAGCGTAATTCGGAAAATGGAAAATTCATAGATCAGAAAGCGGATGATAAACCATTCAAAGGCGTAAGGAAAGAAAAATGACAGACAAAAAAATAAATCAAAAAGATATTAACAATGCAGCCTGGGCAGCGTGTGATACTTTTCGCGGCGTTGTTGATCCAGCGCAGTATAAAGACTATATACTCGTTATGCTTTTCTTAAAATACATCTCAGATGTTTGGAAAGATCATTATGAAAAATATAAAAAACAGTATGGCGACGACGAGGTTAGGATACGTAGAAAACTTGAAAGGGAAAGATTTATACTCGATTATGTTGAAATAAAAGATATTGAAACCGGAGAAGTTACGGATAGATTTCTCGGCGATTTCTATAACCTTTACGACCGCAGAAATGCCGATAACATCGGCGATTTAATCAACATAGTATTGGCTGATATAGAAGAAAAAAACAAGTCGAAATTGGAAGGCGTATTCAGAAACATCGATTTTAACAGTGAGGCGAATCTTGGCAAAACTAAGGATAAAAACCGGAGGTTGAAACTACTGCTTGAAGATTTCAACAAACCGGAATTGGATATGAGCCCGAGCAAAGTATCCGAAGACGTAATCGGGAATACATACATTTATTTAATAGAGCGTTTTGCAGCAGATTCCGGCAAGAAAGCGGGCGAATTCTTTACGCCGCTTAAAGTAACCGAATTGGTTGCAAAACTTGCCGCTCCGAAAGACGGAGACAGAATCTGCGATCCGGCATGCGGTTCGGGCGGATTGCTCATCCAAGCCGGAAAAGCTGTCGGTTCAAACAACTTCGCCCTTTTCGGTCAGGAATCCAACGGAAGCACTTGGGCGCTTTGCAGAATGAATATGTTTCTCCATAGTTTCGACAGCGCACGAATTGAGTGGGGCGATACGCTCAACAGTCCTATGCTTGTGGAAAACGACAAGTTGATGAAGTTTGATTGTGTAGTTGCCAATCCTCCTTTTTCGCTCGATAAATGGGGTGCGGAAAACGCAAGTAACGACCGCTATAACCGATTCTGGCGCGGCGTGCCTCCGAAAAGCAAAGGTGACTGGGCGTTTATAACTCACATGATTGAAACAGCAAAACCTTTGAAAGGACGGGTAGTAGTAATTGTGCCGCATGGCGTCTTATTCCGCGGAGGAGCCGAAGGTAGAATACGACAGAAAATGATAGAGGAAAATTTGCTCGATGCAGTTATCGGTCTACCTGGAAATTTATTCCCAACTACAAATATTCCTGTGGCAATATTAGTCTTTGATCGTTCGAGGGAAAAAGGCGGATTAAATGAAAATAAAAAAGATGTGTTATTTATTGATGCAAGTCGGGAATTTGTTCAAGGGAAAAACCAGAATGAACTTTCGGAAGAGCATATTAAAAAAATAGTAACCGTTTATAAAGAGAGAAAAGTTAAAGATAAATATTCTTATCTTGCACAATTTAACGAAATTAAAGAAAATGAATTTAATCTAAACATTCCGCGCTACGTCGATACCTTCGAAGAAGAAGAAGAAATCGATATAGACGAAGTTCAGAAAAAAATTGAGGAGCTGGAAAAGGAATTAGCCGAAGTGCAGGAGCAGATGAGAGAGAAATTGAAAGAAATTTTAAGAGACTAAATAATCTATGTTTGTTAATATAAATAACCGCAGGAAACGATCACAAAAGATTTGTCCAAAAATTTCAATTATAGTCATTCTGAGGAGCGGAGCGACGAAAGAATCTTTTGAATTTTGCTCGAAAGCGTTTTTTTACATTATACTTGAAACAACCGAAATTATCTTTTGGATTGCCTCTGCCGGAGCGGGAGTTTTTTTAATACAACATAACAAATGAATAACGGTTGAAATATGAACGTCAAGCAGATTTACGAGGAGATAAATTCCGGCGAAGGTTTACACACCGAGTTTAAAGAAGCATGGAATAAACTTCCGTCCGATTTGTTCGAAACTGTCTGCTCTTTTTTAAATACAGACGGAGGGATAATTCTTCTCGGCGTAAAAGATAATGGAGAAGTTACCGGTGTAGATCCCGGCTCTGTTAAAAAATTAAAAACCGATTTGGCAAATCTTTCAAATAATCCGCAGAAGATCGATCCCCCTTACCTTCTTTTTCCTCACGAATTCGAGATAAAGGGCAAAATAATAATTGCTGTTCAAGTGCCGCTTAGCTCGCAGTTGCACAAAACCGGAGGCGAAATTTTTCTGCGCAGCGAGGATGGCGATTATCGGATGCGGGGAACCCAGCAATTGGCAGGAATACTAAACCGAAAACTCGGACTTTTTACAGAGCAGCGTACCTATCATTATTTAACTGTAAACAATTTACGTGCAGATCTTTTCGACAAAGCACGCCGGCTTATGCGCTCGATCAATTCGCAGCATCCGTGGTTGAGTTTATCGAACGAAGAATTGCTTAAAATAGGAGGATTTTACGCTTTCGACTCCAATAGCGGAAAACAGGCGCTTACTCTCTCTGCTATTTTGATGTTCGGCAAAGACGAGATAATTCAGCAAATCGTTCCCGGTTATAAATTCGAATGCCTTCTACGCCGCGTAAATACCGACCGTTACGACGACCGTTTGACTATACGTACCAATCTGATTGACGCTTACGATTTGATGATGGAATTTGTAAGCAAACATTTGAACGACCCCTTCTATCTCGAGGGAGATATGCGGATCAGTTTGCGCGATAAAATTTTCCGCGAAGCGGTTTCCAATATAATTGCTCACAGAGAATATACAAGCCCCGCGCCAGCAAGGCTGATGATTTATAAAGACAGAGTCGTGATGGACAATCCTTCTGTACAGCATCACTTTGGTGAAATTACGCCCGAAAACTTGAAGCCGTTTTCCAAGAATCCGGTAATCTGTAAATTTATGATTCAATTAGGGCGGTTTGACGAACTCGGTTCCGGAGTAACTAACATTAACAAGTATCTTCCGCTTTACGCAAACGGCGCCAAACCGGTGTTTAAGGAAACGGATACAAGTTTCGAATTGCATTTGCCTTTAGACGAAACCGCCCATGTAACCATCCAAGATACCGTCTATGTCGCCACCCAAGTTACCACCCATGTCGAGCGGCTTTTACTCGCGCTTGAAGGGGAAATGACCCGCTCCGAACTGATGAACAAATTAGGCTTGAGGGATGTCCGCCATTTCCGAAAAGGCTATTTACAGCCCGCATTAAAGGAAAATTTGATTGAAATGACAATTCCAAACAAACCTCGAAGTATTAATCAAAAATACAAACTTTCGAAAAAAGGGATTGAGCGCATAAAATTATCCGTTAACATAGGGGGTGAAATCACCCCCCATGTTACCCCTCAAGTTAAACTGCTTTTGCAGATCCTTAAGGGAGAAATGTCGAGCAAAGAATTACAAAAAAGAATGAATATAACGGATGAGCAAAATTTCAAAAAAGCGTATTTACAGCCCGCTTTGAAAGAAAATTTAATTGATGTGACAATACCGGATAAGCCGCACAGCCGCTATCAGAAGTACAGGCTATCTGAAAAGGGGAAGAAATATTTAAGAGAAAATGTTGTAGCGGAGGAGAAAATTTCCTATGCGACCCCCTATGTTACCCCCCATGTTACCCCACAAGTTGAACGGCTTTTGCAAATTCTTGACGGGGAAATGTCGCGCAAGGAACTCCAGGACAAATTGGGTTTGGCGGACGGGAAACATTTCCGAGAAAGCTACTTACAGCCGGCTTTGTCTCTCAATTTGATTGAAATGAATATCCCTGATAAGCCGAACAGTAGGAAACAGAAATATAGGTTGACGGAGAAAGGGAAAGGAACCTTAAAAATCATGGGAAAGTGATCAATCAAAGAATTTTTTAAAATAGAGGTCTAAATGTAATTATGAGATTAAGAAAAGGTTGGAAGGAAATAAAGCTTAGCGAACTCGTAATAATAAATTCAAAAACCCTTGGTGACAATACTCCAAAAGACTTTGAATTTAAATATATTTCTTTGTCGGATGTTAACTCAGGAAGAATAAATAAGAACATTCCAACGATAAAATTTTCGAAAGCACCATCAAGAGCAAGAAGAATAGTATCAAAGGGAGATATACTATTTTCAACAGTTAGACCAAATCTTGAGGGTTATTTTCGATTTAACGATGATGCAAATAATGTTGTTGCTTCAACTGGGTTTGCAGTTTTGACCCCTAAAGTTTCTTCTGATTCGGGATATGTTTATCAATATTTGTATTCAAATAGAATTAAATCTCAAATTTATAGTTTGGTGGTTGGGTCAAATTATCCGGCATTAAACAACAAAGATGTTAGTAATCTGAAAATAATCATACCTGAAAATGCATTGGAGAGAAAAGCCATCGCGTCGCTCCTTTCCGTTTGGGACGAAGCAATCGAAAAAACCGAGCGGCTGATTGAGGCGAAGGAGAGACAGTTTAACGCTATTGTTCAAAAGTTAATTGACAAAAATTGTGAAAATTGGGAGCATAAAAAAGTTAAAGAAATATTTGAAAACTATACTAGTAAAAACCACCCAAATAAAGAACTTTTATCAGTTACTCAAGATAGAGGAGTTATCCCACGCTCTCATTTAGAAGGCAGAGTTATGTCACCGAATGGAACAACTTCCGGTTATAAGTTAGTTGAACCCGGCGATTTTGTAATCAGTTTGCGTTCATTCCAAGGCGGAATTGAATATTCAAATTACGAAGGAATTGTAAGTCCGGCTTATACAGTGCTTAAAAATAAACTACCACTTAACTCCGAATTTTATAGATTTTTTTTTAAAACCAACATATTTATAAAAAAATATTTAAGAATTGCTATTATTGGAATTCGTGATGGAAAACAAGTAAGTTTTCCAGATTTTGAAACGGTTAAGATTCCATATCCTCCATTAGAAGAACAAGAAAAAATATCAGATATTCTAAATAAAGCTCAAAAAGAAATGGATATTCTAAAAGAATTGCTAGAAACATATAAAACACAAAAACGCGGTTTAATGCAGAAGTTGTTGACAGGGAAGTGGAGGGTGAAAGTTAACGAGGAGGATAAAAATGGGTAATAAAACTTTTAATATTCTTGCTATTGATGGAGGTGGAATCAGAGGGGTTTTCCCAGCACATATTCTGAAATGCTTGCAAGAAAGACTTAAAATTGATATCAATAAGTATTTTGACATGATAGCGGGAACAAGTACCGGTTCAATAATAGCTTCTGCAATAGCTTGTAATATACCAATAAAAAAAATAATTAAACTGTATAAAGAGAAGGGAGATAAAATATTTATTTGTGAAAATATATTATTACCCAAATTTATTAAACCTGCTTTCATAAGTATTTACAAAAATGATGGACTGATCGAAGCTTTAAAAGAAGAGTTTGGTGATACTCAATTAGGTGATATTAAAACACCTTTACTGTTGCCAGCAACGGACATTGGTAATGGGAATGTTCATGTCTTCAAATCCGGGTATTCAGATGAGTTTACCCGTGATAAAAATATTTTTGTTTATGAAGCTGTTGCCGCATCTTGTTCGGCTCCAATATTCTTTGATCCCCTAAAAGTTGATGTATATTTATTAGCTGACGGTGGTATCTGGGCAAATAATCCATCTCTTGCTGCAGTAATTGATGCAAAGAAAAGACTTAATATTGACTTTGATAATATAAAAATTTTGAGTCTGGGAACTGGACATTCAAAAATCGCTTATGGTGTTTCTAATAATAAATATTGGGGATTTTTAACTGGGCTAAAGCACAAAGAGTTTATTGGCTTTATTCTATCCCTTCAGTCTCAATCCACACATAATTATTTACAATTAATGTTAAATAAAGAGCAAATACTTAGAATAGATTTTGAGTCTGATAAACAGCTCCCATTAGATGAGCTATCTCAAATTGATGATTTAATATCAAGAGCAGATAAAGAATTTACTTATAGAACTATGGAGATAAAAAGATTTTTTGAAATAATTTAATGGAGTATAAAATGTCACTCAAAAAGCAAAAAAATATTATTCTCAATGAAATGTTGAGCACTTTAGAATTACCTGACACAGCATACGAAAAAGCCAAAACCCGTTATGAAGATATCGGAGAATGGTTAGGACGACCGGATTCAGTTTGCAAAGACTTTAAACCTCATATCTATTCTCAAGGTTCGTTCAGATTAGGTACTGCAATTAAACCTATTGGAGGAGAAGATTCTTATGATTTAGATTTAGCTTGTGAATTAGAAACTGGAAAGACAAAAGAAAATTCAACCCAAAAGGAAATTAAAGAACTGATTGGAGCAGAACTTGAAAAGTACCGTAAAGCAAGAAATATACAAGAGGAATTAGAACCAAAGCACCGCTGCTGGCGATTGGAATATAAGGACGAACTAAATTTTCATATTGATATAGTTCCTTGCATACCTGAACAAGAAACTAAAAGAATATCTATTAAAGAAGAATTAATAAGAGAAGGTGTAGATGATTATTTATCTGAATTGGTTGCCGACCTTACAGTTGTGATTACAGACGATAGACATCCAAAATATTCTCAGATTTGTAATGACTGGAAAATAAGTAATCCACAAGGTTATTCTAAATGGTTCGAATCAAGAATGAAACTAGCACCAGAATTTCTCGAGAAAAGAGCATTGTTGGAAAAAGCAAATATAGATGAATTACCAACATATAAATGGAAAACACCTTTGCAACAAGCCATCCAACTATTAAAACGACATAGAGATTTGATGTATAAAGACAATCCTGATAGTAAACCAATTTCAATAATAATAACAACATTAGCTGCCAAGGCTTATCGAGGTGACACAGAGATTTCGGAAGCGATTTTGAACATATTAAATGAAATGGGAAATTTAGTTAATCCAAATAAACCTAAAGTTCCTAATCCTGTTGACCCAAGTGAAGATTTTGCCGATAAATGGTATGATGAAAAATATAAACATCTCAAATTGGAAGATAATTTCAACTATTGGTTATTAAGTGCAAAGGCTGACTTTGAATTAATTTTATCAACTGATGATTCTAGACTGCTCAAAGAACAATGTATCATTAAATTAGGAGTGAATTTGGATGAAGAAGTTATTAGAAAAAGTTTAGGTGTTCCGGTTTCCATAATAACGGAATCAAAGACAAAAAAAATAGATAGGGCAATTGAACCTTGGTTGGAGGAATAATTGCGTCAGGTTGACAAGGAGGATATTTTAAATTTATTGAAAGCATACCCGGAATTAAGGATAGTTCCAATAACTGGTTCAACACTTGAATTTAAGGGCAAAATAAATGCCAAGGTAAAATATAAAGAACTAGAAACGCTAGAATTTGCTTATGATCTAAAAATTATCATACCAGAGAAATTTCCTAATGAATTGCCCGATTTTTATATGTTAGATAAATCGGTTAAACCAGATGTTAATTTACATATTGAAAAAGACGGCAAAATCTGTTTAGGGGTACCTTTACGTCTTATGATGGAACTAAACAAAGTACATACTATAAATAATTATATTGAAAACGTTTTAATTCCGTACTTGTATGGATTAACCTATAAACTAAAGTATAAGAAAAAAAAGTTTCCTTTCGACGAGATTGGACATTATGAAAAGGGGCTTTTAGTTGAATATAAAAAAATGCTGCAATTAAATGATAAATCTTCTATAATAAAAGCATTTGAATTACTTGGAATGGATAGAGGCGATGCACATTTTGAAAAATGTCCTTGTGGTTGTGGTAATTTATATATGATATGTACATATATGAATATACTCGAAAAATATCGATATTTAGCAAATAAAGAATGGTACATAGAACAAGCAAGAAAATTAGGAAAATGATATGAATACTCATAGCTCTTTCCAATTCAACGAAAAATATTTATCCCAAATTCCCGCGCTGCAGGTTCTTATTAATATGGGCTATAATTATTTAACCCCGGGAGAAACGTTAAAGGAGAGGCTCGGTAAAAAGAGCAACGTTCTGCTCGAGAATATTCTGAGGGAACAGTTAAAAAGGATAAACAGAATACGGTTTAAGGGGAAGGAATATCTTTTCAGCGAAGAGAATATCCAAACGGCAATACAGAAACTGAAAAACATTAAATACAACGGTTTGCAGAAAACCAACGAATCGGTTTATGATTTGCTGACACTGGGTACAGCGCTTGAGCAGAGTATTGAAGGAGAATCGAAGAGTTTCAATTTAAGATATATCGACTGGCAGAATTGGGAGAGAAACGTTTTTCATGTAACGGCGGAATTCAACGTGGAAAGAACGCGCAGTGCCGAAACCGTCCGACCCGATATTGTTCTGTTCGTTAACGGAATTCCTTTTGCTGTAATAGAATGCAAATCACCGAATGTTGAAGTTGAGGAAGCAATAAGTCAATCTATTCGCAATCAAAACGACGAATACATACCTAAATTATTCATTTATGCTCAGATATTACTAGGTATTAATAAAAATAGAGGGCGCTATGCGACAGTTGGAGCAATGGAAAAGTTTTGGAGTGTCTGGAGGGAGCTCGAAGACGTTGAAAGTGAAATAGAAAAGTTGGTTAATCGTAGCGTGAATGAAATAGAAAAGGAAAAACTTTTCAGTGGAGAATATAAAAATTTAAAGGAGTATTTCGACAAAATTGAAGAAAGCGGCAGAATGGTAACCGAACAGGATAGAATATTATACAGTTTATGCCGCCCCGAAAGATTGATTGAACTGTCTCATAAATTTATTGTTTTTGACGCGGGAATTAAAAAGATTGCCAGGTATCAGCAGTATTTTGTTGTTAAAGAAACTATTAGAAGAGTAAAACAAACCGATGAAAGAGGCGTAAGGCGCGGTGGAATTATATTTCACACTCAAGGTTCGGGAAAATCCCTTACAATGGTAATGATTGCAAGAAATCTAGCGTTGGATAAATCTCTGATTAATCCCCGAATTGTATTGGTTACGGACAGGACGGATCTTGATGAGCAACTGAGCGATACATTCATCGATTGCGGATTGAGTCCCGTACAAGCAAAATCCGGACGCGATCTCCTTGAGTTGGTGTCCATCAAAAAAGCGAGCATTATCACTACTCTCATCCATAAATTTGATAAAGCATTAAATGCACGAAATTTCCGCGATGAATCTTCAGACGTCTTCCTGCTTGTTGACGAAAGCCACCGAACAAATTACAAATCCTTAGCGGCTCGAATGCGGCAGATGTTCCCCAATGCTTGTTACATTGGATTTACCGGCACTCCACTGATGAAGAAAGAAAAAAACAGCTTTGCAAAATTCGGCGGATTGATAGAGCCGCATTATTCAATAAGGCAAGCGGTTGAGGATAAAGCAGTTGTTCCTCTGCTTTACGAAGGTAGGGATGTATCGATTACACAAAATAAAGAGGCAATCGATTTATGGTTCGAAAGACACACGCAAGGTTTGTCCGATAAACAAAAAGCGGACTTGAAGAAGAAATACGCCCGAGCCGAAATGCTGAACAAAACCGACCGTGTAATTTATATGAGGGCTTTCGATATAAGCGAACATTTCAGAGCGAATTGGAAAGGCACCGGATTCAAGGCTCAGTTGGTCGCCCCTAATAAAGCTTCCGCAATTAAATATCAAAAGTATTTAAATGAATTCGGTTATGTTTCTTCCGAAATTATTATTTCTCCGCCTGATATGAGAGAAGGATTCGAAGAAGTGGAAGAGGAGCCTAATGATGAAGTGGTAAAGTTTTGGCAAAAAATGATGAAAAGATATGGAAGCGAAAAGGAGTATAATAAAAATATCATCAACCAATTCAAATATGGCGATGAACCGGAAATTCTGATTGTAGTCAGTAAATTATTAACGGGATTCGATGCCCCGAGGAATACGGTTCTTTACTTAACTGCAGCTTTGAAAGAACACAATTTACTTCAGGCAATTGCTCGGGTAAACCGATTGTACGATAACAAGGATTTCGGTTATATAATCGATTATGCGGGTATTTTGGGTGAGTTGGATAAGGCGCTTACGATGTACGAGCAATTTAAAGAATTTGACGAGGAAGACCTTATCGGAACTATCGCTTCCATTCGAGAAGAAATTGAAAAACTTCCGCTTCGCCATTCTGAGCTGTGGGATATTTTCAAGTCGGTAAGAAATTCCTACGATGAAGAAGAATATGAAAGACTTTTAGCAGACAAGGAGTTGCGCGACGAATTTTACGAACGTCTTCTCGCCTATGGAAAAACATTAGGGATTGCATTGTCTTCGGATAAGTTTTTGATGGAAACTTCCGAAGAGAAGATTAAGGAATATAAAAACGATTTGAAAAAATTCGTTAATCTCAGGGCGTCTGTAAAATATCGTTATGCGGAGTCAATTAGTTTCAAAGATTATGAACCTAAAATAAAAAAACTACTCGATACACATATTCAAGCTAATGAAGTAAAACAACTTACGGAACCGGTCAATATTTTTGACGAAAAAGCATTTGACGTAGTTAAAGAATCGCAAGAAGTTTATGGCTCTACAGTTTCCTCAAAAGCAGATGCCATAGCTCATGCCGTAAAAAAAGTAATTACCGAAAAGATGGAGGAAGACCCTGCGTTTTATCAAAAATTTTCCAAACTGATTCAGCAGGCTATTGACGATTGGAATGCAAAGAGATTATCAGATATTGAATATTTCAGAACAGTTTTGGAATTAAGGAAAAAAGTCGTAACCAAACAGCATGATGACTTACCCCCAAAACTGAGAACGAACGAAGACGCAATGGCGTTTTTTGGAGTGATTAAGCCAATAATTGAAAATCATAATCTTTCGAGTGAGGTTGCCGAAGAAATTTCTGCGGATATTTCACTAGCAGTGAAGAGCATTTTAAGGAAGCATGATAAGATAAATTTTTGGGAAGATGAAGACGCCAAAAAAGCGGCTGTGAACGATATTGACGATTACCTCTTTGATGAGATTAAAGGGAAAAAGGGAGTTGATTTGAGTATTGAACAAATTGATAATATAATTGAGGATGTTCTTCGAGTAGCGCGCCATAGAAGTACCAAATGAATAAAAAGAAATTGATAAAATACGGTAACAGAAAAATTGAATATTCGGTTATTTATTCAAACCGGAAAACTCTCGAAATAGCGGTTCATCCCGATAGTTCGGTAATTATTACCGCTCCGCGTAATTGTGGGCAAATTAAAATCA
The DNA here is from genome assembly GCA_964573255.1 of uncultured Melioribacteraceae bacterium. Taxonomy (GTDB): domain Bacteria; phylum Bacteroidota; class Ignavibacteria; order Ignavibacteriales; family Melioribacteraceae; genus CAYNUJ01. The sequence goes on along the minus strand of CAZNJB010000008.1, from coordinate 43,850 downwards.
AAGAAAAAATTGTTTTTAGAGCAAGGTGGATTATTAAACAAATCGATTACTTTAAACAATTCGAACCACGTACACCACCAAAACAATTTCTTAATGGAGAAACGCATTTGTATTTAGGAAGGCAATATCGTTTGAAGCTAAAAACCGAATTAAGAGAGAACGTAACTTTAAAACGTGGATATTTTATTGTTTCAATAAGAAACACACAAGATAGAGTTAAAATTAAAGAGCTTCTTTATAATTGGTATTATGAAAAAGCTTTGGAAAAGTTTAATGAGTTGTACGATTTGTGCTGGAAAAGTTTTCGTCAGCCAATGATTGAAAAACCGGTTTTAAAAATTCGTAAAATGAAGAAGAGATGGGGAAGTCTCTCCAAAAAAGGAATGTTAACATTGAACATTGAATTGATAAAGGCTCCCAAAGAATGTATTGAATATGTAATTATTCATGAGTTGTGTCATATTTTGCATCATAATCATAGCAAAGAATTTTATAAACTTTTGGAAGAAACAATGCCGGATTGGAATGAAAGAAAACATAAACTTGAAATTATAACCTCTTAAAACTCAATCAAACTTCTATTGTTATATTTTGTCTATGCAGTAATATCAGTACGATACTATTTGTTTATTCAGATTTTAATGAGTAAAAATGCTCAGTAAATTAAGTGATTTTGCTCAATAGACTGAGTAAATAAATTTTCGATTTTATTTAATCTTAATTAAATTAGTCCAATTTATTAAAAGGATTATTATGGATAACAGTTCGCTTAAAGAATATATTGACAATATCCCCAAAGCCGAGCTTCATCTTCACATTGAAGGCACATTCGAACCGGAGCTTATGTTCGAAATATCAAAACGAAATAACATTCCTCTGAAATATAAATCAATAGAAGAATTAAAAGCAGCATACAATTTCGGTAATCTGCAGGATTTCTTAGATATTTATTATGCGGGTGCAAATGCTTTGCAAACCGAGCAGGATTTTTATGATCTTACTTGGGCATATTTGGAAAAGGCACATTCTCAAAACGTGATTCATACGGAAATAATGTTCGATCCGCAAACTCACACCGATCGTGGTATTAAGTTTTCTACAGTAATTGAAGGGATACATCGGGCATTAACCGATGCCGAGAAAAAATTTGGGATGTCGCATGCATTAATATTGAGTTTCCTTCGTCATCTGAGTGAGGAATCTGCATTCGAAACTCTCAGGAAGGCAATAGATTATAAAGAATGGATTTCGTTTGTTGGCTTGGATTCGTCGGAAGTTGGGAACCCTCCGGCAAAATTTAAAAACGTATTCGAAGAGGCAAAAAAAATCGGATTTGCACTTACCGCACACGCAGGAGAAGAGGGACCACCGGAATATGTGTGGGAAGCGCTTGATATTCTGAATGTGGAAAGAATTGATCACGGAAACCGTTCACTGGAAGACGATAAATTGATTGAAAGATTGGTTGAATCAAAAATGGCTCTTACAGTTTGTCCCCTCTCAAATTTAAAACTGCGTGTTGTAGAGGAGTTGTCCCAGCATCCGCTTAGAACAATGATGGATAAAGGGTTGTTTGTTACCATTAACTCGGATGACCCCGCGTATTTTGGCGGATATGTGAATGAAAATTATTACGCGGTTGCATACGCACTCGATTTATCTGAAGAGCATATCTATCGCTTAGCTAAAAATTCATTCGAAGCCAGTTTTCTGGAGGATGAGAAAAGGCAAGAATTAATCTCCCGTCTCGAATCGTTTAATAATTCGAAATAATTTAGCTGTAGAATTCTTCCGAATGATTGAAGTCAAATAATAATTGTTGAGCGGGCGCTATTTCTTCTCAACTAAAAGCGCTTAATGGTTCGGACGAATTCTTTTTTTATTTTTTCTAACTTGAGATAATATAAGATTATGCTTAATGACTAAGCAGGGGTTAAACAAGCGTGGATGAAATTAAATATCAAATGAATTTTTCCACTTTAGATATTCCTATCCCTGAATATCATTAAGAATATCCGGCTGATCAATATTGCGATAAAATAATCCCTTTTATTCCGATTAACGAAAAAAACATCCGATTTTGTTAAAAAAAATACGGCTAAGCGCAATAAAAAGGAATATCAATTCTTTTTATGCAGTATTTTTTTAAAGAAAAACAATAAACTTTTAACAGCTCGTATTAGTGTGTTTTTTTAGAAAAATTACATTTTATACATTCCTCACAAAATAAAGCGATATAGAAAAAACCCAATAATATCAGGCTTTTTCTGACATTTTAAGCTAAAATTGCAACTTTTATCCGCAAAAATTCAGGGAATTTTGTGGCGAATAAAATTTGCGAGCAGAAAAATATTTAGACTGCTTCTCTTTTTTTTAAAAAAAATTCTTCTTATTTTAATAAGAAAATAAAATCTGTTTATAAACATTGGATGCAATTTATGAAAGAAAGATTCAAAACTGCTCTCTTTTTTTTATTTTTAATTCTGCCCCTCGGAATAATATTCCCACAATCAGTAGGTGAGACCATTTTTAATAAAACTTGTAAAGCCTGTCATACAATAGGCTTGGGTAAATTGGTCGGACCCGATTTGGCAAACGTGCGGAATAGAAGAAGCGATGAATGGTTGTTGAAATTCATTAAATCATCGCAAACGGTTATAAAATCGGGTGACTCGATAGCTGTAGCTGTCTTTAACGAGAATAATAAATTTATTATGCCAGATCAGCAATTGAGCGACAGCGAGATTAAATCAATTCTGGATTACATTACCATCAATAGTCCCGATCCCAACGACCCGAATAAGAAAACTCCCAATCAAATATTCAATGCTGCCGCGGTTACGGAAAGGGATATTGAGCGGGGAAAGGAATTATTCGAAGGAACGAGGAAATTCAAAAACGGCGGTGTTCCGTGTATTGCATGCCATTCGGTTCAAATGAATGGAGTTTTTAACGGTGGATTACTGGCGAAGGATTTATCGACTGCGATGACCAGATTGACACCTGCCGGAATAGACGGAATATTGAGAGGATTGCCTTTCCCGGCAATGGCAAAAAGTTTCGGAGAGCATCCTTTAACTGATGATGAAATTAAAGATTTGCTAGCCTATTTATATAAAGTAGATGAATGGAATTTATACCAAAATTATGCCGGCGACGGAAATATTGATTTTTATGTAGCTTCGGTTGTCGGTTTGAATATAGTCTTTTTCCTCTTCCTCTTAAATTGGAGAAAGGTAAAGAAAAACAGTGTTAATTTATTTAATAATTAAAAATTCAGTGTGAGCTTATGAGTTGGATAAAAGATATCATATCACCAGATACTAGAAAATGGGAAGAATTTTATAGAAACAGATTTCAACACGACAAAATTGTACGAAGCACTCACGGTGTAAATTGTACAGGCGGCTGTTCGTGGCAAATTCACGTGAAAGACGGTATAGTGGTTTGGGAAACCCAGCAGTTGGATTATCCGCTATTGGAAGACAAATTGCCGCCGTACGAACCGAGAGGATGCCAGCGCGGAATTTCGTTTTCGTGGTATTTATATAGTCCGCTTAGAATTAAATATCCTTTAATTAGGGGCGCTTTGGTTGATGCTTACAGAGAAGAAAAGAAAAAAACAGGCGACCCGTTGAAGGCTTGGGAAAACTTGCAGAACAATAAAGAAAAGCGAACTAAATATCAAAAAGCGCGTGGTAAAGGCGGTTTTAGAAGAACCAGTTGGGACGAAGTGCTGGAAATTATTGCCGCTGCAAATATTTATACTGCAAAAAAATACGGTCCCGATAGAGTAATCGGTTTTTCACCAATTCCAGCTATGTCAATGCTTAGCTACGCTGCCGGCAGCAGATTTCTACAATTATTCGGTGGTGTGAATTTAAGTTTTTACGATTGGTATTGCGATTTGCCGAACGCTTCACCTGAAATTTGGGGCGAACAGACAGACGTATGTGAAAGCGCGGATTGGTATAATTCCAAAATGATTGCCGTTATGGGCGCTAATTTGAATATGACCAGAACGCCCGATTGCCACTTCTTTGCTGAATCTCGTCATAACGGAACCAAAGCAGTGGTTTTTTCGCCCGATTTCAACCAGGTTTCGAAATATGCTGATCAGTGGGTTCCTTTGCACGCAGGAAGTGACGGTGCTTTTTGGATGGCTGTTACTCATATTATACTTAAAGAATTCCATCATGAGCAGAAATCTCCCTATTTCATAGATTATGTAAAAAAATATACGGATTCCCCGTTCCTCGTCGAATTAACCGAAGAAGACGGTGTTCTTAAACCGGGCAGATTGGTTCGAGCTAATAAAATTGAGGAATATAAGGATATTTCAAAAGGAGATTGGAAATTCCTCAATATAGATTCAGCCACAGGTAAACTGGTCGTTCCGAAAGGAAGCGTTGGACACCGTTGGGATAATGAAAAGGGAAAATGGAATTTAAAATTCGAGAACTCGACAGATGATTCATCTTACGATCCGCTTCTTACATTAATTGAAAAGAATGACGACGTATTGCAAGTTGAATTTACGGAATACGGATTGAATAAAAAGCGGATGCGTGGTGTTCCGGTTAAATACATTACAACAACCGATAATAAAAAAATTGCCGTTGCAACAGTTTACGATTTATTGATGGCACAGTACGGCGTTAATCGTGGTTTGGACGGAGATTATCCGAAAGATTACAGCGATAAAGACGCCGCTTACACACCAGCTTGGCAGGAAATTTTTACGGGTGTTGATTCAAAAACCGTTATCAGTTTTGCCAGAGAGTGGGCGAACACAGCCGTTAAAACCGAAGGTAAGTGTATGATTATTATCGGAGCCGGAATTAATCATTGGTTCCATAATAATTTAATGTACCGTGCCGGAATTATGGCGCTGATGATGACAGGATGCGTCGGTAAAAACGGCGGTGGTTTGAACCATTATGTTGGACAGGAAAAACTCGCTCCTTCCGATTCCTGGGGTGCAATTGCCTTCGCAAAGGATTGGGTGCCTGCGCCAAGACTTCAGCAGACTCCTATCTGGCACTATATAAATACTTGCCAATACCGTTACGACGGATTAACTTCCAATTATAATAGTGCTCCAAAAAATGAATTGACTCAAAAACATATGGGCGATTTGATATTCAAATCCGTCCGAATGGGCAATATGCCTTTCTATCCTCAATTCAATAAGAACACGCTGGAGCTGAGCAAAGAAGCCGGTTCAAACGATGCGGAAGAAATCAAAAAATTTGTAGTTGAAAAATTGAAAAGCGGGGAGTTGGAATATTCGATTGCCGATCCCGATAACGAAGTGAACTTTCCTCGTGTCTGGTTTATTTGGAGAGGTAATGCAATTTCGGGAAGTATGAAAGGGCACGAATTCGCGCTCAAGCATTATTTGGGAACGCATTCCAACGCTATAGCAAAAGACAGAGCCGAAGAAAAAACCGAAGAACTGAAATGGCACGAAGTAGCCCCCGTTGGAAAAATGGATTTGGTTGTGGATTTGAATTTCAGAATGGATTCATCCGCACTTTATTCGGATATTGTTCTTCCGGCAGCTTCCTGGTACGAAAAAGACGATTTGAACAGTACCGACTTGCACTCGTTCATTCATCCGCTTTCCGAAGCGATTGCGCCGGTTTGGGAAGCCAAATCCGATTGGGAAATCTTTAAATCGATTGCCTTTAAAACCAGTGAATTGGCTAAAGTACATTTGAAAGAACCACAGTTGGATGTACTCTCAATTCCGCTTTCGCACGATACTCCCGATGAAATAAGTCAGCCGGAAATGAAAGATTGGTTCAAAGGCGAATGCGAACCGGTGCCGGGCAAAACGATGCATAAAATTGCGGTGGTTGAAAGAGACTACACTAAAATATATGAACGCTTTATTTCTCTTGGTGAAAATATCAAGAAAAACGGTCTCGGCGCTCACGGTAATCATTATCAGTGTGAAGATTTTTACGATGAGATGTTGGAATCCAACCATTTCCCTAAAGAAAAACTTGATGGGAAAACTTATCCTTCATTAAAAGAAGCGGTCAACGCGGCTAACGCTGTGCTTCATCTATCTTCCTTAACTAACGGTGTTCTTACAAAAAGAGCATACGACTTTATGGAAGAAAAATCAGGATTAGTCCTTTCAGACCTGGCCGAGGGAAGTCAGGATGTTAGAATGAATTTCAAAGATCTCCAAGCTCAACCAAGAAGATACAATACTTCTCCGGTTTGGTCCGGACTTATGAACAACGGCAGAGCATACGCACCTTTTACTTACAACGTGGAAAGGCTCGTTCCGTGGAGAACCTTGACAGGAAGACAGCACTGCTATTTGGACCACGAAATGTATATAAAATACGGCGAACATCTGCCGACTTTCAAACCATCGCCTAAACCGGAAGTGTTCGGCGATTTGAAAGAAACATTAAAAGACAGTGACGCTAAGATTCTCAACTGTTTAACTCCTCACGGAAAATGGCATATACATTCCACATATATGGATAATTTAAGAATGCTAACTCTTTCCAGAGGTGTGGAACCTTGTTGGCTTAGCGAAGAAGACGCTGAGGAACTCGGCATAAAAGACAACGATTGGGTTGAAGTCTATAACGATAACGGCGTTTACTGTACCCGCGCGGTGGTGAGCAGTAGAATTCCGAAAGGGATTTGCATAGTTTATCACACCGTCGAAAGAACAATCTCGATTCCGAAATCGAAAGTACGCGGCGGTAAAAGAGCCGGTGGTAATAATAGTATTACAAGAACCAGATTGAAACCCAACTTTTTAGCAGGAGGTTACGGTCAGTTTACCTATCATTTTAATTATTGGGGACCGACCGCTCCGAACAGAGATACTCACGTAGTAGTTAAGAAACTGCATAAAGCGGAATTCTAATTCCTGCTTTATGTTCTTTTGAAGATAAATATGTTTAATTATTTATGAAAAAAATTAGGTAAAAATTATGGACGTACGTTCACAAGTTTCAATGCTCTTTCATTTGGATAAATGTATAGGCTGCCATACGTGTTCTATCGCTTGTAAAAATATATGGACTGACAGAAAAGGCGCCGAATATATGTGGTGGAATAATGTGGAAACCAAACCTGGTACCGGTTATCCGACTAAATGGGAAGACCAGGATATATATAAAGGCGGCTGGAAGAAAAACGGCAGCGATAAAATTTCATTAAGAGGCTCCGGAAAATATAAAGGACTATTGAATATATTCCACAATCCTCACTTGCCTGTGATGGACGATTATTACGAACCGTGGACGTACAAATATCTCGATTTAATAGAATCACCCGCGGGAGATGATCAACCAACGGCACGTCCAGTATCACTGGTTACCGGTAAACCGATTGATATTAAATCGGGACCGAATTGGGACGACGATTTAAGCGGTACACCCAAATATGCTCGAAAAGACCCGAACCTTAAAAATTTAACACCGGCAGAAAGAGAAGCTATGTTCCAGTTGGAGAAAATGGCGATGTTCTATCTGCCGAGAATTTGTAATCACTGTTTGAACCCCGCTTGCGTGGCTTCTTGTCCTTCCGGCGCAATTTATAAACGCGGCGAGGATGGTGTGGTTCTTATTAATCAAAAAGTATGTCGCGCTTGGAGGATGTGCGTTACTGCTTGTCCTTATAAAAAGTCTTATTACAATTGGAATACTGGTAAATCGGAAAAATGTATTCTCTGCTATCCTCGTTTGGAAGCCGGTTACGCTCCTGCGTGTATGCATTCGTGCGTGGGTAGAATTCGTTATCTGGGAGTTTTATTATACGATGCGGATAAAATTGAAGCAGCCGCTTCGGCACCCGAAAATGAATTAATAGATCGTCAGTTGGATTTAATTCTCGATCCATTCGATGAAAAAGTAATTGCGAAAGCAAGGGAAAACGGTGTTGCCGAATCCACTATTAAAGCGGCGCAGAACTCACCGGTGTATAAATTCGTGAAGAAATGGGGAATCGGATTGCCCCTTCACGCTGAATTCAGAACACTCCCGATGTTATTTTACGTGCCGCCGATGCTGCCGATTATGGCTTCACTCAGCGAAACTGATAACGAAGCGCAAGCGGAAAAACTTGACCCAATTGCTAAGTTCTGGGATAAAAATCATCTCTACGATACATCTTCCGAATCAATTTTACAAACCATTGATCAAGCGAGATTTCCGGTTAAATATTTATCCAGCTTATTCGGTACTGGCAACGAAGAGAAAGTGGTAGAAGCCCTTAAAAAGCAGCTTGCCGTAAGGGTTCACCGCAGATTTGTTACAGTCGGCGATGTAGGAGAAGAGATGACCTCCAAAACGCTCTCGGAAGTCAATCTATCCGCCGAAATAGCAGACGAAATTTATTATCTCACTTCTTTGGCTAAATTCGAAGACCGTTTCAATATTCCTCCGGCACATAGAGAGCAGGCTTTGGAAATGCTTGAATATACAGGCGATGCTAAAGGTGCAACCGGATTCGGTTTCAAAGAATTTCCACAGAGAGGTTTATAAATGAACGGAAACCTTAAATATTATAGAATGTTGGAAGTTATTGCCGATGCATTTCGCTATCCGGGCGAGCTTACCAAAGAAAGAATCGGTAAAATATACGACTATCTTTCGGATAATTCACCGAAAGCGGCGAAGGCATTTTTACCTTTCAAAGAATTTGTTGATAAGACCGACCTTAAATTATGGGAGGAAATATATACAAGAAGCTTCGACGTTCAAGCAATAACTACTCTCGATTTGGGATATGTGCTTTTCGGCGATGATTACAAGAGAGGCGAACTCCTTGTTAATCTAAATAATGAACATAATAAAGCAGGCAATTCTTGCGGAAAAGAATTGCCGGATCATTTGCCGAATGTTTTGAGGCTGCTACCGAAATTGAAAGACGAAAATTTGCGTCGGGATTTAATTAAACTACTCGTTAAACCTGCGGTAACGAAAATTTATTCGGAGTTTGCAGTCGATCACATTGAGAAGAAGAGTAACATATATATAAAGCATCACAATACGCTTATCGAGCACGATTCTGTTCATCGCCTAATTTATAGAGAACCGATAGCAACCGTACTTGTGATAATTGACGAGTTCTTTGAGGAAGATGCTGGCGATATTGCTGTCAATAAAAGCTTTACTTCTGAAATTAATAATGAATTAGAAATAGAAAATTTAGGTTAGGATCATGAATACACTAAATAGTATTTTCTTTATTGCGTTACCCTACGTTGCACTGTTGATGTTTTTTGTAGGAACCATTTACAGGTATAAAGCTAAGAAGTTTAAATATTCCTCTTTATCATCGCAGTTTTTGGAAACGAAAAGATTGTATTGGGGATCTCTACCGTTTCACTGGGGAATTTTGTTCCTCTTTTTCGGTCACTTGACCGCGTTTCTTTTCCCGAAAGCGATTTTAGCATGGAACCAGCAACCGCTTCGTCTTCTGATTTTGGAAATCAGTGCTTTTGTAGGCGGAGTAATGACCTTAGCCGGGCTTTCAAATTTAATTTATAGAAGAGTAACAAACCCGAGAGTAAGGAAAGTAACGAACTATATGGATTTAATTTTGGAAACTCTTCTGATTATTCAGATAATCTTAGGTTTGTGGGTAGCTCTCGGTTTCCGCTGGGGTTCTTCCTGGTTCTCAACGGTATTGTCTCCTTATCTTACTTCAGTTTTCTATTTCAATCCGCAAATAGATGCGGTATCGATGCTGCCGTTTGTTGTTCAACTTCATATAATTACGGCATTTATTATTCTGATGATTTTTCCGTTCACAAGATTGGTTCATATGCTGGTATTTCCACTGAGTTACATTTGGCGTCCGTATCAGAAAGTAATTTGGTATTGGGATAGGAGAAAAATACGCAGCGCTGAATCTCCTTGGAACGTAACACAACCACGAAATAACTGAAAAGACAATCAATTGAGACTTTTTTGCGGTCTGTAATTAGCGTACATTTTTTCACAATTAGAGTAGAGTGATTATGGAAGCAACAGTTACAAAGAAAGCGCATAAGATTTTATTCTTCAATACCCTCGCTTTTACAATTTGCTTTGCTGCTTGGATGTTAAACGGTGTTTTAGTTACTTTTTTAGTTGATAATCAAGTATTCAAATGGGGACCGATTGAAATAGGATGGTTGATGGGAATTCCCGTGCTGGCAGGAGCAATTTTCAGATTGCCCGCGGGTATTCTAACGGATAAATACGGCGGTAAGCCTGTTTATGCCGGATTGTTAATTTTTAGCTCAATTCCGATGTTTTTACTTTCGTATGCCAATAGTTTTATATGGTTTGCTTTAGCGAGTTTCGGTTTCGGATTAACCGGAATAAGCTTTGCAATTGGAATTGCATATACTTCTGTTTGGTACCCTAAACACTGGCAAGGAAGAGCGCTCGGTATTTTCGGAGCCGGGAACGCAGGGGCAGCTCTCACTACATTACTTGCACCCACTATATTAAAAAAATTAACTGACAACGGAGCTTATATTGAAGGCTGGAGAAATTTACCGGTAATATATGCTATAGCTCTTTTTACAATGGGAATGATATTTCTTATTTTTACCGAAAACAAAAAGCCCACCGCACATAACAAAACAATAAAACAACTTTTACTTCCTTTGAAGGATGTAAGAGTTTGGAGATTTGGACTTTATTATTTCCTAGTGTTCGGATGTTTCGTTGCCTTTTCGCAATGGTTAGTGCCCTATTTTGTGAATGTATATTATTTACCGCTTGTTACTGCGGGATTATTCGCTACGTTATTCAGCTTTCCCTCTGGAGTTATACGCGCCTTGGGTGGTTGGATGTCCGATAAATGGGGCGCCAGAAGAGTGTTGTTCTGGGTTCTCACATCGTCTGTTGTTATCAGTTTAATGCTTACAATTCCGAGAATGGAAGTCTATTCCCCGGGAAGAGGAATAATGAATAAAAAAGCCGGAGTTGTTACGTTTGTTTCCGATACGAAAATTAAGGTTGGCGAAAAGGAATATGATGTGATTTCCAAATCGCATAAAAGCGAAATAAAAGACGACCAGCTTTTAGTGTTGCCTACCAAAGAGGTTTGGCAGGAACCGGTTGTGAAAGTTGGGGATAAGGTGAAGAAAAACGAACTCCTCGCTAAAGGAGTTACTCGAATTTATTTTCAAGCGAATGTATGGATTTTTGCTATTCTGATAATTTTAATAGGTAGTATTTGGGGTATCGGAAAAGCGGGTGTGTACAAATTGATCCCCGATCATTTCCCCGAAGAAGTTGGGGTTGTGGGAGGTATGGTCGGTGTGCTAGGAGGACTCGGAGGATTCTTCGGGCCGATTATTTTCGGTTATTTGTTAGAAGGTACAGGCTTATGGACAAGCTGTTGGATGTTCATACTTGGTTTGTCTGCTGTTTGTTTAATGCTTCTGCATCGATCAACCGAAAGTATGCTGAAATTGGAATCCCGCGAAGCATTGGAACATGTGGAATTACTGCCATCAACAGAGCAGGAAGTTACATCTTAAAAATTAAATAATACGGAGCCGGATATGTCGCAAATTAATATAAGTGATTGGAGAGTAGAGGATAATGAATTTTGGAATTCAAAAGGGAAGAAGATAGCCAATAAAAATCTTTGGATATCGATACCTGCTCTCCTTCTTGCTTTTGCAATTTGGATAATGTGGAGCATTATTGCTACCAAAATGAAAGAGTTCGGATATAATTTTGGTATGATAACCGACAATATGAGTCCGGCGGAAATAACTGCAAAATTAAAGGATATTAATAGTCTTTACTACACTCTGCCTGCTATTGCGGGTCTTGCCGGTGCAACATTAAGAATTCCGAATTCGTTTTTAATTTCGCTTGGTGGCGGAAGGAATGTAATTTTTGTTACTACGGCGTTATTGCTTATTCCCGCCGTGGGAGTTGGATTTGCGCTGCAGGATGTAAATACGCCGTATATGACTTTCGCTGTATTAGCGGCTCTTTCCGGTTTCGGTGGTGGGAATTTCGCTTCTTCGATGAGCAATATAAGTTATTTTTTCCCTAAAAGAATGCAGGGAACTTCTCTCGGATTGAATGCCGGTATTGGCAACCTTGGCGTTGGTGTTATGCAAAAAACGATTCCGTGGGTAATGGGAATATTTTTATTTCCTGCAATCGGAAAAGACGGAGCTGTTGTTGTGGGTGAAGCACTTTCCGGCGTTCAGAATGCAGGCTGGGTTTGGGTTCCTCCCTTGGTAATAGCAACTATAGCGGCCTTTTTCGGAATGAATAATGTTATTACAGGAACGCCGAAACTTCCGAGTACTCTGCAAGGCGTTGCAAAAACTTTGTATTTAATTATTCTAGGACTTGTTGCTGCAGCTTTCGGAGCTTATTTGCTCATTGGGCTGAAAATAAATATGTGGATTGTACTTCCCGTTGTAATTATTTTAGCTGTGATTTTAATGAAATATGCCACGCCGGGAGAAATAAAGGATAATCTGAATAAACAATTCGCCATATTCAATAACAAGCATAATTGGATAATGACGATAATTTACACAATGACTTTCGGTTCTTTTATTGGCTTCTCTGCGGCGTTTCCGAAGTTGAGTCAAGATGTTTTCGTTTATTCTAATCCGGCAGACCCAACGTACGTGAATCCTAACGCACCAGACTTTTTGATGTGGGTATTTATCGGTCCGGTTTTAGGTGCGTTAATCCGTCCGGTGGGAGGTTGGCTTTCAGATAAGATTAATAGCGGTTCCAAAGTTACCGGTTATAGTACTGTTGCGCAGATAATTGCAACATTGCTCGTTGCTTACTTTATTATTTTAGCTAAAAACAGTGCAACTCCGGAAGAATATTGGTGGCCCTTCTTTATTTGTTTTATGATTTTGTTTATTACTACTGGAATCGGCAACGGTTCAACATTCAGAAGTATTCCTTATATTTTCAATAAAGAGCAAGCGGGACCGGTACTTGGCTGGACTTCAGCCATTGCTGCATACGGTGCGTTTATTATACCAAAAGTTTTCGGACAGCAAATTAAAAACGGAACTCCTGAATATGCTCTTTACGGATTTGCTCTTTATTATGCTGTTTGTTTGGGATTAAATTGGTACTACTATACCAGAAAAAATGCGGAAATTAAAAATCCTTAAATGGGAATTCTGAGATAATAATTTACTGTTCTCCTTAAGGAACTTTAATAATACTTGAAGTTGAAGTTTGTAAAATTTAAACGATTAAAATTTTTTAAGTAACTTCGTTAAAAAGTATATAATTTTAAATAGGAATTTAATAAACTTAATTCCGAGAGGAGAAAATGAAAACAGAAACTTCCGTATTTGATAGGCTGGAAGGCAACAGGGAATATGCATATTCGATTATTCGAATATTTCTTGGGCTTGCTCTTTTTGTAAGGGGATTGGTATTAAGCTCTGATCCCTCGAAAATAATACAACTTGCCGATGCTCAGCAATGGTATTGGTGGTATTCTTTTGTAATCGTTGCACATATAATCGGCGGATTACTCCTGGCATTGGGATTGGCAACGCGCTGGGCGTCGCTACTTCAAACTCCCATTCTCTTCGGTGCAGTCTTCTTTGTTCATCTTCATCAAGGATTATTGGACAAAGGGCAGTCATTGGAGTTATCGATTCTCGTGCTGGTTCTTTTGCTAATCTTTTCCGTTTTTGGTTCGGGAACACTTTCTGTCGAGGAGTATTTGAAAGCGAAAAGGGATACGAGAAGTTTAGAAACATAATCCGATTGTAACTCTAATATTTATTGTTGTTAATTGTTCTAAAAAAATGGATAATATTTTGAAAGATAAACTGAAAGACGATCCGATAAAAAGGTTCGTGGAAAAAGAAAGTTCAGAAGAACTTTCACCGATGGATCCACCGGATGCATATGATCCGCAAAATATTGAAGCTGTCGAATATGAAAAAATGCATCCCTTTTTACAAAAACTGACCGACGAGCATAAAAAATTCTCCGGTGTGTTAAGGGATTTTGAAGAAGCGTTAATCGATTGGAGAAATAACGGTTGGATTTTCAGCGATGAGATTGATAGAAAATTTAAAAATTTATTTTCCTTCTTCGATGAAAACGTTCCCTTACACAATCTTAAGGAGGAGAAACTTCTGTTTCCGCTGCTCCATAAAAAATTGATTGAAATAGGCGAGCATAATTCAAAAAATTCGTCCGTTACTGCTATTAACTTGATGGAAGACGAGCATATTAAAACCGCTCAAGCTGTGGCGGTTGTCTTTAATTTTTTAGGACTCGGCTCCAGATTGCCGGATAAACAGTCAAGGGATATTACATTCGAAGCGGCGTTTAATCAAGGTATAGCAGTGGTGGAAACGATGAAACTGCACATATTCCGAGAAGAAAACATTCTTTTCACCCACGCAATGAATTTATTTACCGATGATGAATTCCGGGATATAAGTAAACGAAGCGAATCTCTTTAAACTGCTTTACGGGGTAGGTTTAATCTTTAAATAATCTTCTTGCGTGTCGATATCGGAAAAGATTTGCTTGTATGCACAATCCCAATATTTCTTTTTTGTAATATTTGCAGAAACATCACGCAAATTGGAATCTGCTGGTGTTTGTAATATAGTTGAATAGCAATTTTTTGAAAATAGAATAGGATGCCCTTTTCGTCCTTCATTCATAGGCTGAATCCAATCATAAGTATCATCGATCTCATCAATAAATTCATAGTAAAACTCAGTCGGTAAATCCGGTTGATCTACAAAATGATATAAAACCCAATCGGCATTACCGCATTGTGAAAGTCCCTTTTGAAGAGACGAAAACATTCCCATTTCAAAATTATCGTTATAAACAATATCAATTCTATTTTTTAGATCGTCCAAATTATCCGCCAGATGTTCTTCAATCATTTTTTTGTTGTAACCGGTTACAACAAAAATTGATTCACAAACAGGAGAAAGCTTATCGATAATAGTCATTAAAAAAGACTTGCCGTTATAATTTAATAACGGCTTAAAAGTTTTCATCCTTCCGGAGAAGCCGGCAGAGATTATTAATCCAACTGTGGTTCTATTTGATCCACTCATAACAAAATGCTTTTAATAGCTATATCTCTTTTTTCTTTTTTGATTTTTTTTCTCTCTTCTATCCGTCCTTTTATTTCTTTTAGAACCGCGATTACCGGAAGATTTCTTGGCTGCAACTTCTAACAATAAACGTCTTTTCTTATAGGTTTTATTTTTAAAAGCTTTTTCTACCAATGAAGCGAATTCGGAATCCACTTCGAAAAAAGAAAAATTATTTTGGATTTCAATTTCGCCTAAATCAATATCTCTTATACCGGTAAAATCATTTACCAATCCGATTAATTTAGGAGGATTGAGTTGTTCCTTTTTGCCGATATTTAAGAAGTACCTTGTATATTGGGCTGCTCCACCACTTTTAGAAGATTTGGATTTTCCTTCTTTGGGATCAATCAGATCAGGCATATGCCTATAATATTCGAGGTAACGATTGAATTCAACGGAAACAAATCTCTTTATTAATTCCTCCCGGCTCATCCACTCCAATTTTTCATAGATATCCGGTAAAAATTCTTCCACATCTTCGTAATTAACTTTTACGTTTTCCACTTTATTGACAAGATGAAAGATTTGTTTCTTGCAAATTTCCTTTCCGGAAGGAACGGACATCTTTGCGAATTTTTTGTTTATCTGTCTTTCAATCTGGTTTAATTTACCCTTCTCTCTTAAATTGGCAATCACGATAGAAATACCATGCTTGCCTGCTCTTCCGGTTCTTCCACTGCGATGCGTGTAAACTTCCAAATCATCGGGTAAATTATAATTGATGATATGACTCAAATCCTCAACATCCAATCCACGAGCGGCAACATCGGTGGCAACCAATATTTTCAAATGTCTCTGCCGGAATTTATTCATCACAATATCTCTTTGAAATTGTGAAAGATCGCCGTGCAAAGCATCTGCATCATATTGATCGTTCAATAATTTATCTGCAATTTCCTGAGTCTCTTTTTTAGTACGGCAGAATACAATTCCGTAAATGTCCGGATAATAATCCATTATCCTTTTGAGAGCAATGTATCTGTCTTTTGAATGGACAAAATAAACTTGGTGCTCAACGTTTTCTGCGCCAATATTCTTTTTGCCTGCAGTTATATTAAGCGACTTTTTCATATATCGCTTTGCAATCTGTAAAAGATGATCCGGCATTGTTGCTGAGAATAAAAGTGTCTGGCGCTCTTTGGGAACATTGCTTAAAATAGATTCGAGTTCTTCTTTAAATCCCATATTAAGCATTTCATCAGCTTCGTCGAGTACAACAGTCGAAACAGTAGAAATATCAACAGCACCACGATTAATCAAATCATTTAATCTTCCCGGTGTTGCTGAGATAATCTGACTACCTTTTTTAACATTTTGAATCTGCTTGTTAATTGCCGATCCACCGTAAACGGGAGTAACTCTTACCGAAGAAATATATTTGGAATACGTTGATATATCTTCTGCTATTTGAACGCATAATTCTCTAGTAGGACTAATAATCAATACTTGTACTTTCTTAGAACGCTTGTTTAATTTTTGAATTAACGGCAAACCGTATGCAGCCGTTTTGCCCGTACCTGTTTGAGCAAGTGCAATAATGTCTTTGTTTTCATCGTTTAGTATTTCAGGTATAACTTTTTTTTGAATAGGCGTTGGTTCAACAAAACCAAGTTCTTCAACTGCTTTGCATAATTCATCTCGAACGCCTAATTCCTTAAATGCTTTCATTCTTTTCCTTCTGCTTAAATTTATTCACACATAGTGCGAATGTAATTATAATATTATTTAAAATTGGATTTCATTTCACTGTCGGAGGTTTTATGGCCGGACAAAATTAAAATTGAAATTTCACGTTACAAGATAATCAATTAATAATAAAATAAATGAAGTTTTTTATTTTTTAATCAGAATAAAAAATAGCGCTCCAATAAATATTGTTAACCTTAAAATTGATATATATATTGTACCATTAAATTTATGATATTCAAATATTTCGGTGCTTATGAGCGATAAACTTTACACATACCCGATTGACAGACTGCTTAAATGGATTTTAACAAATTTAGAAAACGATAAGGTTTTCGGATTTTCAAAAGAATTATTTTTCACTCCCGATAATAATCACCCTTACAGATTCAAGCGTTACGGACAACTGCTCGAAACTCCCGTTGGAGTTGCAGCTGGTCCGCATACACAAATGTCGCAAAACATTATACTTGCCTGGCTTTACGGTGCCCGGTACATAGAGCTTAAAACAGTGCAAACATTGGACGAACTGGAAATTGCAAAGCCTTGCATAGATATGACAGACGAAGGCTTCAACTGTGAATGGTCGCAAGAACTTAAAATACATCAATCGTTCGATGAGTATTTGAATGCGTGGATAATCATACATTTGCTAAAAGATAAATTCGGTTGGGACCAAGAAGAAGCGGGATTTATTTTCAATATTTCTGTCGGTTACAATTTGGAAGGGATTAAAAAGCCGAACGTACAATGGTTCTTGGATAAAATGAAAAATTGCGAAGAAGAGCTAAGCGAAAAGATTGAGATACTTGCAGAAATATATCCGCGAATAAAAGATATACATATTCCTTCACGAATGTCCGACAACGTAACGCTTTCCACAATGCATGGTTGTCCACCGGACGAAATAGAAAACATAGTAAATTATTTAATTAAAGAACGGAAGCTCCACACTGCTGTAAAATTGAATCCCACTTTGCTCGGTGCGGAAAAAGTACGGGAAATATTAAACGATAAGCTTGGCTTTCCGCTTACGGTTCCCGACGAAGCATTCGGACACGATTTGAAATGGGACGATGCCGTTGCAATGATAGAGCGGTTAAGAATAACCGCTGTTGAAGAAGGTGTTGAGTTCGGATTAAAATTAACGAACACATTGGAATCGTTAAATATCGAACGCTTCTTACCTGGAAGCGAAAAAATGGTTTATATGAGCGGACGCGCTCTTCATCCTATTTCCATTAACCTTGCGGCAAGGTTACAAGATAAATTTAACGGTGAATTGGATATTTCATTTTCTGCAGGAGTTGATGCGTTCAATGTAGCTGATACATTAAAGTGTAATTTGCGTCCCATAACCGTTTGCAGCGATTTGCTTAAGCCAGGTGGATACTCACGTTTATCGCAATATTTTGATGAACTTGATAAAGCCTTTTCGAACGTGAATGCTAGTAGCATTGAAGAGTTTGTGATCAAATCTTCCGATGGTAAAAGCAATTTAATTGATGCATCATTGAACAACTTGACGCAATACGCTGAAGAAGTAACCGGGGATAATCGTTATAAGAAAACAAGTTTCAAATACGATAATATTAAAACAAACCGCGAGTTAACCGTATTCGACTGTATTCACGCACCTTGTGTTGCAACTTGTGCTATCAGTCAAGACATTCCCGAGTACATGTACCATACAGCAAACGGAGAATTTGAGAAAGCATTCAAAGTAATCGAAAAGACAAATCCCTTGCCCAATATCACCGGAATGGTTTGTGATCATTTGTGCCAAAGCAAATGTACACGCATTAATTACGATACGCCACTGCTTATCAGGGAAATTAAAAGATTTATTTCAGATAAAGTTAGCGCAGACTTTTCATTAAAACCGAAAGAGAGTTTGGGAGTTCGCGCGGCGATAATCGGAGCCGGTCCAGCAGGCTTATCTGCTGCATATTTTCTTGCACTCGAAGGCGTTCAAGTTGACGTTTACGAAAGTAAATCGTTCGCAGGAGGAATGGCATCAGATGCAATTCCTGTTTTCAGAATCACAGAAGATGCTATCAATCGAGATATTGAAAATATAAAATCTCTTGGAGTTAAATTTCATTTCAAAACCCGCATTGATAAAGACCGGTTCGAACGAATCAGAGAAGAAAGCGATTATATTTTTATTTCAGTCGGTGCACAGAAAGGAAAGAGACTAAATATCGAAGGTGATGAATTACCCGGCGTTTACGATCAACTTACATTTTTAGCTGATGCACTTCACAACGAAGCGCCCGAATTGGGAAAAAGAGTTGCAATCATTGGCGGCGGACTATCAGCAGTGGATGCAGCAAGAACCGCTAAACGCCTTACTGGCAAAGACGGAAAAGTAACTGTTGTTTACAGAAGAACTAAAAACGAAATGCCTTGTGGCTGGGAAGAAGCAGAAATTATGGAAGAGGAAGGGATTGAAATACTCGTACTTGCTTCTCCGGTTGCAATCACAAAAACAGAGAACGGATTAAATCTACGCTGCATCAAAATGCAACTGTCTGATTACGATGCTGACGGAAGGCGAAAACCAATTCCCATTCCAAACTCCGATTTCAATTTAGAATTTGATTCTATAATTACTGCGATCGGGCAGGAAATTGTTCTCGATTTCTTTCCCGATGATAAATTGATTGTTGACGAAACCACTTATGAAACTCAAATCACTAATATATTTGCCGGTGGGGATGCAGTGCGAGGGGCGGACTCTCTAATTAACGCTATTGCGGACGGACAGAAAGTTTCGAAAACAATTTTGAGTAGAATTGAGAAAGAGTTAAATCTGAATTTAATTCACGCGCAAAAGTTAGACGATGCGGGATTTCAGAAGAAGCTATCCAAAAGGGAATTTGGAATCGACATACCTTCAATTCCTCTGGAACAGAGAAACAGCTTTGATTTGGTGCATCCTCTTTTAACGGTAGAAGAAGCAATGGCAGAGGCTTCACGTTGTTTGTATTGCGATGATATTTGCAACATCTGCGTTACTGTTTGTCCCAATATTGCCAATATTGCAATTAAAACCGAACCACTCGATATAAAGATACCCGGTTCAAATAAAACGTATAAAATTGAGCAGACTAATCAAATAATAAACATTGGTGATTTCTGCAACGAGTGTGGCAACTGTGCAACTTTCTGTCCAACAAGCGGTGCACCTTATAAGGTTAAACCGAAGTTTTATCTTTCTAAAGAATCTTTCAATCTTGAAGACAATTGTTATTATTTGGAAGAAGGGAAATTATATTTTAAGAAAAACGGAAACATTGCAACTCTAAGTAAAACTGATAACAAAATTATTTACGAAAACGGTTGCAAGGTTGTTTACGATTATCAATTTAATTTGCTGGAAGGAGAATATCCTGCTAAAGAAGAAGTAAATAAAATTGTGGAAATGTTTTATCTATTGAAAGAGCTTGAGCAAAGCAGTTTCTGTAATTAGATTATTACTTTTATTTCATAATAAATAAATTTTGTTTTCTATCTTATGAAAACGTTAATAACCGAGAAAAGTTATTGTGGAATTAAATTTCGCAGATAACTGAAAATATTAATGGATATAATACTTGCAACATGGAATAAATCAAAAACCAATTGGCTTGCCGAGGGATTTTCAGAAATTGGATTGAGGATTAGAGGAATAGATAAAACAGAGATTGATGAAGCAGAAGGGATCGGAAATACTTGTTCGGAAAACGCAATTATAAAAGTAAGGGCTGTTGGTGTAAGAAAAAACTCAATTATCATTTCCGAAGATTCTATATTATCTATAGATGCACTAAACAGATTCCCAGGAGCAAAAACAGTTCGATGGTCTGAGGGCACAGACGACGACCGGAGTTTAAAATTACTCGAAAAGTTAAAAAACGTTCCCGATGAAAATCGTGGAGCCAAGTTTCAAAGTGCGCTAGCCGTTTTATTTCCTGATGGACTTGAAGAAACATTTAGTGGGGAACTAAAAGGGATAATATCTAAACAGATGCTTGGCAAAAGAGGGGAAGGTTATCAAATAATTTTCCGCCTGCCTCACGGCGGAGCTATTACAAACTTTGGTTCTCCTTTTGCACAATGCGGTGAGCATAGAAAACAAGCCATAAAAAAAGCCTCCATCAGGATTAAAGATTGGCTGGCAAAAAATTATGATTACGAATAAATACACTCATATAATATCAATATTACAGGCTTTAATTGTAACATTTTTATGGTCAACTTCATTTATAATAATTAAGTGGGGATTAATTGAAATACCGCCAATTACATTTGCAGGGTTGCGTTATATAATAGCCGTTTTCTGCTTTATCCCTTTCGTAATTAACAAAAAATATATTAATGAGATAAAAGGATTGAATGCATCTCAATGGCGAAAGCTGATCATACTTGGGATAATATTTTATACTATTACGCAAGGTGCACAGTTTTTAGGTTTATCATTACTTCCCTCGGTTACTGTTAGTTTAATGTTAAACTTTACTCCGTTGATTGTTGCTGTGATGGCAATATTTTTGTTGAACGAAAAGCCCAGAATCATTCAGTGGTCAGGTTCTCTTTTGTTTCTTATTGGTATTATCATATACTTCTTACCAATCTCATTAATCGGAAATCAAGCATTAGGTTTGATAATTATGTTTATTGGCGTCTTAGCTAATACAGGAGCGGCAATAATTGGAAGAGATCTCAATAGAAGTAAAGACATTAGTCCCTTAGTGATTACATTTATCAGTATGAGTATAGGAGCAATAATATTATTTGTTGCCGGAATATCGATGGACGGACTTCCAGGAATTAGTCTTAAAACCTGGTTATTCTTAATTTGGTTATCTGTTGTTAATACCGCCTTTGCCTTTACATTATGGAATTTAACTTTAAGAACGCTGAGCGCAATGGAATCAAGTATCATTAACGGTACAATGTTAATCCAAATCGCCTTACTTGCGTGGTATTTCCTCGGTGAGAGTATTTCCTTTCATGAAGGAGTAGGAATGCTAATTGCCGCAATTGGAGCTGTGCTGGTACAGATTAAAAACAATAAATAACGATACTCGGGAAAAAACATTTATTAAATATAAGAATAGAACAATGTTTGGGGAATTCAATCGACTATTCTCAATACTTACTCCTTTATACTTTCCTCAATTTGATATATTATTACAGAAGTTTGATTTATCCTTTTACCGTAATATTTTTGCCATTAACAAAAACGGAGCTGATATATATGCAAAGATTTTTATCTTTATTGATCTTATTATTATCTAATCTAATTACGGCACAAAACATTGAAAGCCTTCTTTCGGCAAAAATAGATTCAGTTATCACAGCCGATTTTAATAATTCCAGCGTTGTTTCAATGCAAGTATATAATTTAACTAAGGATAGTTTAGTTTATTCAATAAATGAAAAATTACTCCTTCACCCGGCATCTAACTTAAAGATATTAACATCCTCTGCGGGGTTATATTTTCTATCGCCGGACTATGAATTTACCACAAAACTATATTATGACGGAGAAATTGAAGGAGGTACTCTTAAAGGGAACGTTTATATCAAAGGCGGTTTTGATCCGGATTTAACTAAAGAAGATTTGGAAACTTTCTTCAACGCAATTGAAGACGAAGGAATTGAAATAATTGAAGGAAATATTTACGCTGATGTTTCAATGATGGATGATAACTTTTGGGGAAAGGGATGGATGTGGGATGACAACCCTTTTTCAGATTTTCCATATATGACGGCATTGAACATCAACGATGACTGCGTTACGATAGAAATAAAGCCGACTAATATCGGTGAACGTGCCTCGGTAAATATTTTACCCCATTCTCTATTTTATACATTCGAAAATAATCTTATAACCGATTCGATAAAAAGCCATTTTACTGTAACACGTGATTGGAAAAACAGAAAGAATCATTTCACTATTTACGGTGTTATAAATGTTAATGAAGAGCCATTAACATTCACTCGCAATTTAGTTAATACAAACTTTTACGCCGCAACCCTATTAAAGGAAATCCTATACCGCGAAAAAATAACAGTATTGGGGATAGTCGATACATCATCGGTTCCGGAGAACGCTAAGTTGTTGAGCGTTATCAGCAGAAAGTTCGGAGATGTTATTGTAAATCTTAATAAAACAAGCGACAATCTATCTGCGGAAATGACGCTCCGTGCACTAGGATCATTAATAAAACCGGAAGGAATATCGGCAAAAGACGGAATCATATTTGTTGATAGTTTGATTAGTATTACCGGGCTTAATCCCGAAGATTATAAAATCGTTGACGGTTCGGGGGTCTCGCATTATAATTTGATAAGCACAGAACTGGTCCTGAACATATTGAGATATTTTTATTACAACGAACCTGATTTATATAGAATATTAAAAGAATCTTTTCCCGTTGCCGGTATTGACGGAACGTTAGAAAAACGAATGCGAAATGGAAATGCCTTTAATAATGTTCATGCAAAAACCGGAACTTTAAGCGGGGTGAGTTCTTTATCCGGTTACCTCAAAACTATAAATGGAAGCGATATTGCTTTTTCAATTTTTGTGCAAAATTATTTGGGGAGTTCCAAAAAAGCACGAAATTTGCAAGATAAAATTTGTGAAATTATTGCCGGAAGTGAATTGTGAAAAAATTACTCTTAATTACTTTTTTATCTCTTTTAATCGTTAGCTGCAACGAAAAGAAAAATGTTATAACAATTAAACCCCGTTATACATTTGGGAATGTAGAAAAGGTTACGCTTTTCAATGCTGCAAAAGCATATTCGTTTGTTGAAAAACAAATTTCATTCGGTCCCAGAAACCCTAATTCTAAAGGGCATAAACAATGTTTGGATTATCTAAAGAATACGTTAGCGGAATATGCTGATGAGATTAGAATCGATTCCTTTCATTACAACGGTTACGACGAAAAACTTCAGTTATTCAATATTATAGGAAAATATAAACCGGAACTGAAAAACAGAATATTACTCGGTGCTCATTGGGATACGCGTCCGCGCGCTGAACGTTCAGAACGCAATAAAGACAAAGCTATTCTTGGCGCAAACGACGGCGCTAGCGGTGTTGCTGTTCTGCTGGAAACAGCCCGACATCTAAACAAAATCAATCCATCATACGGAATTGATATTGTCTTTTTTGATGCCGAAGACTACGGCACTCAAAACGATTTGAATAACTTCTGTATCGGTTCGAAATATTTTGCAGCAATTAATAAAACCAAATATTTGTTTGCAATCATCCTGGATATGGTGGGCGATAAAAACGCAAAATTTATAAGGGAGTATAATTCCTATAACAACTCACAGCAAATAGTTGATGCCTTCTGGAAAACAGCCGAAATAATCAAAGCGGATAAGTTTATTCAATCTCTTCCACAGCATGATGTATATGACGATCACATACCCTTAATTCAAGCGGGAATAAATGCTATTGATATTATCGATGCCGAATTGATTGGCGGCACTCAGCCAGGGCGCGATTATTGGCACTCCCATAAGGATGATTTGAGTAATATTAATAAAGAAACATTAAAACAAGTTGGTGATGTTTTATTATCTTTTTTGAAATCAATTAAAATTAATGAGGTAAAATGAAAAATTATATCAGATATTCGGTAAGTGCTATTCCATTTAATGCGGATTTATTAAGCGGGATGCTTTGGGAGCTCCCTTTATCGGGTTTGGTTGAAGAAGAAGGATATTTAAATTTGTTTGCTGAAGAAGATGCTAAATTGTCCCAAAATGATATTGCCGATATATTAGAAAGATTACAAAACGAAAACGTTATTGAAAGTTTCGATGTTTCGGAAGAAACTTTTGCCGATAGAAATTGGAATGAAGAATGGGAAAAAAATATACAAGTAATTGAAGTTACTGATAAAATAGTAATAAAACCTTCTTTCAAAGAATATGAACCAAAACCGGGACAGATAATTTTGGAAATTGATCCTAAAATGTCTTTTGGAACCGGAGAACATGCAAGCACGAGATTGGTTCTTAAATTGATGGAAAAATACGGCTGGAATAAGGATAGAGTTTTGGATGTTGGCTCAGGAACCGGTGTGCTTGCTATATGCGCTGCGAAGATGAACGGAGGAATGGTAATTGCAATTGATAATAATGAATGGTGCTTCGTTAACGGTAAGGAAAATTTAACGAGAAACAAAGTCGAAGATAAAATTGATGTACGACTCTGTGAAATCAGCGATGTATCGGAAAATGAGTTTGATTTAATATTAGCTAATATTAATAAAAATGTATTGATGACTATCAATGAAGAACTTGCTAATAGAATGTCTAATGGAGGGAAATTAATTTTATCGGGTATATTGATAGTTGATAAAGAAGATATAGTAAATAAATATACTGAAGTTGGATTGAAGCTTATTGATTCATTGGAAGAAGATGAATGGACAGGATTTGTTTTTGAAAAATAGTAATTCACAAATTTTAATAAGCTTTAAGCAACTTGTTAAAACTGTCGAGAATACTTCTCTTTGAAAATTTTACTTCAACCTATCCTGCTGAAACTAATTAAAGGTTGTTTCGTCAAAACTTAGATAAGTTATATCAAATTAAATAATTATTTTTGCTCGCAAATCATTAAGGAGTAATTATGTTTAAATACAATTCATTTACAAAAAACTTTACTGCGATATTGTTTGCAATTATTGTTATTGCAGCTTGTTCACCTTCAAAAGAAATAGTAAAGCAACAGAATAGTTCCGTTAATATTGCAAGTACTGCCTGGCAAAATTTCGATACTGTTACGGCACGAAAATTCGATACAGGAAAAATGTGGACTTTCGAATATGCACCGGTAGATTATTTCGATAAAACTTACGGTTTCCGTCCCGATGAAGAATGGCTGAATGATGTTCGCATGTCGGCTCTTAAATTTGCAAACTGGTGTTCCGCTTCATTCGTTTCGGAAGACGGATTGGTAATGACAAATCACCATTGTGTGGATTTCATCACCGCATCAATCCAAAAAGAAGGCGAAGATATTAAGAAAAATGGATTTTATGCTAAAACATTAGCAGACGAAAGAAAAATACCTGGAGTTTTTGTCGATCAATTGGTATTGATTGAGGATATAACAGATGAAGTTTTATCTGCTATGGATAAAGGAAAAACTCCGGAAGAGAAGAGCAAATTAAAAGAAGAAAAACTGAAAGAGCTCGAAGCCGCTTATTCTGAAGATACAGGATTGGTGATTAAAATTGTTCCTCTTTACAGTGGAGGAAGATATTCGCTCTACGGATACAAAAGATATAACGACGTTAGAATGGTTTACGTTGAAGAAAGCAATATGGGACTTTACGGCGGCGATCCGGATAACTTTACGTATCCGCGTTATAATCCCGACTTTGCATTTGTACGCGTTTACGGCGAAGACGGTAATCCGATTAAGACAGAGCATTATTTTAAATGGAGCGCCAACGGTCCACAACTTGGCGAACCGTTATTCGTAGTTGGTAACCCGGGTTCAACACAAAGATTAAAGACTATGGCTGAACTCGCTTATATGAGAGATGTTTCCATTAAGAATACCGTTACAATGCTCGGCGGCCTAAAAAAGATTTATGAAAAAATGATGAGAGAATATCCCGATAAGAAAGAACAATTCGAAGGGAATTATTTTATGCTTGCCAACAGCGAGAAGGCGTTAACCGGTCAGTTAAAAGGTTTACGCGATCCGTATCTTTGGGCAAGAAAAATGGATTTCGAAAGGAATTTCAAAAACGCTGTGATGAATGATCCCGAATTAAAAGCAAAGTACGGACATATTTGGGATGCGATTGAAAAGGTGATAAACGAAAAAAGAAAATACGCTTATGAAAAATCAGTATTCTCTCAAAACCCGTTTTCAGCTCCGGTGATTTTTAAAATCGCTACTTCCATCAAAGATGTTGAGGCGGAAATTAAAACTGAAAAAATGACCCCTGAAGAGATTTCGGAAGCGGTTGATGATTTATATGGAATGAAATATTTCGAACCATATGAATATGAAAAGCTTTTGTTGTTCAACAAATTTATGATTGATAACATAGGAACCGAACACGAAGCATACAAAATCCTCTTCGGTGATAAAACCGGCAAAGAAGCTGTGGATGCATTGCTGAAAGTTTCGGTTCTTTCCGACAAAGAAAAAGTAAAGGCATTATTAACTAAAGGGAAAGAGATAGACTTAACCAACGATCCGGTTGCAAAATATTTGAATTTCGCAAATTCCAAACTGGATGAGTTAAGTGTGAAACTCTCCGAGTTAAGCGAAACTGAAAAATCACTAAGCGGGGAGTTGGGACAAGCGCTGTATGCGGTTTACGGAACTTCAATTCCACCTGATGCAACATTTACATTAAGAATTTCCGACGGTATATTGAAAAAATATAAATACAATGGCACAGAAGCTCCTGTATTTACTACATTCTACGGACTATACGACAGATACTATTCACATCAAAAACAATTTCCTTGGGATTTACCCGAAGAATGGTTGACAAATAAAGATAAATTGAATTTGGAAACTCCGTTCAATTTTATTTCCACTTGCGATATAATAGGCGGTAACTCGGGAAGTGCGGTGATCAATAAAAATGCGGAAGTTGTCGGTATTGCCTTCGATGGGAATATCGAAAGCTTACCCGGTTCATTCATTTATTCGGACGAAGCCAATAGAACCGTTTCTGTTACTTCGCAAGGAATACTTGAAGTTGTAGGAAAGATTTATTCCGCCGATAGAATCGCTGCCGAATTGAAAGCAGGGAAGATTCCCGATGAATACAAAAAATAATTTTGCGGAGAAATTAAAATGAAGAAATTTTTTGTTTATTTAATTCTGTCTATATCCGTAACCTTATATGCCCAGCGGAATTTTTATAATCCAATGGCGCTCGACGAACCGAAATTCGAAAAATCCGATTTAGGTTCGATGTGGACATTCGACGATGTGCCGATAGAACGATTTAAAGAACTTTACGGTTTTGAACCGACAGAAGAATGGCTGGAAGACGTTCAAAAATCCGCTTTGCAATTCGGTGGCGGATGTTCTGCGGCGTTTGTTTCGGAAGACGGATTGATTATGACAAATCACCATTGCGGCAGAGGGCAACTGCCTTCTCTATCGAAAGAAGGGGAAGACTTGCTGCGTGACGGGTTCTACGCATCTACATTGGAAGAAGAAAGAAAAGTACCCGGTTTGTTCGTAGATCAATTACTATTTATTGATGATGTAACAGCCGAAGTTCAAGCGGCTATTAAAGAAGGAACAACTGACGAAGAGAAAATTGAAAAACGAGATCTTAAGATAAAGGAACTGGAAGCTAAATATTCCGAAGAGACAGGCTTGCTATGCAAAGTGGTTACACTTTATTATGGCGGTAAGTATTCTATTTACGGCTATAAAAGATATAACGATATTCGTCTTGTAATGGTTCCCGATTTTCAGATTGCAGCAACCGGTTGGGATTGGGATAATTTCACTTATCCCCGTTATGAATTGGATTTTGCTTTCTACCGAGCATACGATGAAAACGGGCAGCCGGTTAAAACGGATCATTATTTCAAATTCAGCAAAAAGGGAGCCGAAGAAGGCGAGCTTATCTTTACAGTGGGCAGACCCGGAAACACCGATCGTTTGCTTACCGTGGAACAACTGAATTATTTCAAGGAAAGCGTTTATCCTCAATTGCTTCTTCTCTTTAATAGCGTTTATGATGCTTATTTGGATCTTTACAAGAAATATCCCGAACGCGAAACAGATTTATTGCTCGGTATTATGGGCTGGGGGAATGCGCGCAAAGCTTACGCGGGCAGACTCGCTGCTTTGAAGGACGAGTACATAATGAAAAAGAAAATCGATTTTCAGAATTTGTTGAAAAGCAAAACTGAGGAAAACAGCGAGTTAAAAAAACGCTACGGTCATATTTGGAATGCTGTTAATAATGCCGTAGAAGAATTAAAAAGTTATTCAAAAGAGTATATGGCTTTTCGTCCGTTTACTTTTGCTCAACCGATATATTTTGAAACAGCCAAAAAAGTGATAAAATATGCTGAGCAAATGAAACTTCCCGAATCCGAAAGAGAACCTGATTACACGAAAGAGAATATTGAGGAAACGATAAGTTCAATTTTTCCGAAAGATTACGACGAGGAAATGAATTATTTAAAGCTGAAAGGTTACTCTGATTTCCTCATTAAAACCTTAGGCAGGGATCATGAAATAATCAAAAAATATTTTGCAAATAGAGATGGTGATGACGCAGCGAATTATTTATTGAACAATTCTAAAATAGTTGATGAAAAATCGCTGAAAGAATTGCTTGCTTCTGAGCCGGATTCAATTTTAAATTCTGATGATCCCTTTATTTCTATTGTAAAATATGGAATGGAAAAATATAGAGAATTGTCCCCGAAAGTTGAAGAGGTTAATCAGACTCTTCAAGTTCTGAATCAGCAATTGGGTGAATTGGTATTCGAAGTGTTCGGTAATTCAATTCCTCCTGATGCTACAAGTACATTGCGTATTTCGGACGGGGTAATTAAGGGATACGAATACAACGGTACTTTGGCTCCGGCTAAAACTACTTTTTACGGATTGTGGGACAGATATTTCTCGTTTGGTGGGAATACATATCCTTGGGGATTGCACGAAAGATGGAAAAATCCCCCTAAGGAATTAGATTTATCTATCCCGGTTGGATTCGCATCCACAAATGATATTGTTGGAGGAAATTCCGGCAGCTCGATAATTAATAAAAACGCTGAAGTTGTTGGTTTGGTTCACGATGGCAACTTGGAAAGTCTGGCCGGCTATGTAATATTTCTACCTGAAAATAACAGAGCCGTTGCAACCGATTCTTACGGTTTACTGGAAGCACTTAAATATGTTTATAAAACCGATCGCTTAGTTAAAGAATTGGAAAACGGAAAGATGTAATTAAGTTGTTCAAATTCAGATTGAATTATGATTGAAGTGAACGACTGAAACTTCAAATTTTGAATAAAGTTAAATTTAAGGCGGTCTGATTTGACCGCCTTTCTTATTGAATCTTGTTAATTTTTATTGCCTTCAACCGGCTGTCTGCCGATACTGTAGTACGTAAATCCGGTATTCTTCATCTGCTCTGGACTAAAAATATTTCTACCGTCGAAAATAATTTTATTATTTAATCCTTTGGCTATCTTTTCAAAATCGGGATTACGAAACTCATTCCACTCTGTAAAAATCAGTAATGCATCTTTGCCGGTTAAACAATCATACATATTGTCGGCATATTTAATTGTGTCGTTCAAGTAGAATTTTGCGTTTTCCATCGCCTCGGGATCGTAAGCTTCTACTTCAGCTCCTGCAGCTAAAAGGTCTTTTATAATAACTACAGAAGGTGCCTCCCGCATATCGTCGGTGTTTGGTTTGAATGCCAATCCCCATACAGCGAATTTCTTTCCAGAAAGATTTTCTCCAAAAACGGATTTTATTTTATCCACCATAATGTGTTTTTGCTTTTCGTTAACTTGATCGACAAGTTTAAGTATATTCATAGTGGAGTTAAACTCAGTCGAAGTATTAACGAGTGCTTTAACGTCTTTGGGAAAACAAGAACCGCCGTATCCGATGCCAGGGAATAAAAACCGTTTACCTATTCTCGAATCGGTACCCATGCCTTTGCGAACCAGATCTACATTAGCGCCGACTTTTTCACAGAAATTAGCCAACTCATTCATAAAAGTAATTCGCATAGCTAAATATGAATTGGCAGCATATTTAGTAACTTCAGCACTGGGCGGATCCATTTCCAATATCGGATTGCCCTGACGAACGAATGGTTCGTAAAGTTTTTTCATCTTTTCCATAGCTTGCTCTGAACGTGCGCCTATCACTATTCTATCGGGCTTCATAAAATCATCAACAGCAAATCCTTCGCGTAAGAACTCCGGATTCGAGACTACTTCGAAATTTGAAATCTCATATTTTTTAAGAATGTTTGTAACCTTCTCAGAAGTTCCAACAGGCACTGTGCTTTTATTTACGATAATCTTGAATTCCTCATCGCCATGTTTTTTTAATATTTCTCCTATCCCCTCTGCAACTTCAAAAATATGTTTTAAATCAGCAGAGCCGTCCTCATCCTGTGGAGTTGGCAAGCAAAGGAAAATCACTTCGCTGTTTAAAACAGCATGTTCTAAATCATCCGTAAAATGAAGACGTTTTTGTGAAATATTTCTTTTGAACAATGCTTCAAGTCCGGGTTCGTAGATAGTTATTTTTTCGTTTCTCAGTTTTTCTAATTTTATCGGATCAACATCCACACAAATAACATCATTTCCCATTTCGGCAAAACATGTGCCCGAAACCAATCCGACATATCCGGTTCCTATTACAGCTAATTTCATTCTTTACTCCTTGTTATTAAAAAAGGAAATCTTTTTCTATTTCGTTAAACTTTGGTAAAAGCAAATCTTTTTCCGAGACTACCGGACTTTCGATCTGCCAATCAATTTTCAAATCGGGATCGTTAAAAATAATTCCACGTTCGCTTTCTTTATTATAATAGTTTGTGCATTTATAGTGGAAAATCGCTTTTTCGGAAAGAACCGCGAATCCATGCGCAAATCCGGGTGGAATATAAAACTGTTTATGATTCTCGTCGGAAAGTTCAATAGCAAAATACTTTCCAAAAGTCGGTGAACCGAAACGAATATCCACAGCAATATCGAGAACCTTTCCGGATAGAACTTCACATAATTTCCCTTGCGCAAATTCACCGGCTTGATAATGTAAGCCACGTATTGTTCCTTTTATAGAATGCGAGATATTATCCTGCACAAATTCAACGTCTAATCCCGCTTCCGAATATCTCTGCTTTTGATAAGATTCGTAAAAGAGTCCGCGTTGATCGGGGAATACTCTCGGTTCAATAATTAGCAATCCTTCAATAAATGTTTTTTCTACTTTCATAAATCAATACTTTGGATTATTGTGCCATTTCCAGGCTGTCTTAATAATTGATGATAAATTATGTTTCGGAACCCAGCCGAGTTTCTCTTTTGCCAATGAATTATCGGCAACTAATGAAGGGGGATCGCCCGCACGGCGTTTTGTAATTTCGGTGGGAATTTCCGCGCCGGTAATCTTCCTTGCCGTTTCTATTACCTCCATTACAGAATTCCCCTTTCCGGTTCCCAAATTAACGATTAACGATTCTTTGTTTTCAACCAAATAATTAACCGCTCTAAGATGAGCGTCGGCTAAATCTTCAATATGAATGTAATCCCTTATGCAGGTACCGTCCGGGGTGGGATAATCGTCGCCGAAGACGTATATCTTTTCCCTCTTGCCCAATGCTGTTTGTAGAATTAACGGAATCAAATGCGGCTCGGGATCGTGACTTTCGCCTAATTCTCCCTTTGAATCAGCGCCTGCAGCATTAAAATACCTTAGCGCAGCATAATTCAATCCATACGCAGTCGAAAAATCGGCCAATATTTTTTCGATAATTAACTTCGTTTGTGCGTATGGGTTAATCGGGTTTGTCGGTTGCTTCTCTGAAATTGGAATTTCGACATTATCTCCGTAAACCGAGCAGGTAGAAGAAAAAACGAAATTCTTGATTCCGCACTCATTAACAGCGCGAATTAAATTCAAGCTGCCGGTTACATTATTAACGTAATAGAGCGATGGGTTTTCCACCGATTCACCTACATAAGCAAATGCAGCAAAGTGAACTGCCGCATCAAATTCATATTTGCGTAGAGCTGTAAGTAATTTGTAATAGTCGAGAATATCTACTTCCTCAAAATTTGCTTTTGGATGCACCGCTTCTCGGTGGCCGCGACACAAATTATCTACTACAGTTACTTGAAGCCCATTTTCTATTAAAAGCTTAACAAAATGGGAACCAATATATCCGGCACCTCCAGTAACAAGGATATGCATCCTTCCTCCATTTTGATTATTTTTAAAATTTAAATTTATGATAAATCAACTAAGTATCAAAAAGTTAACAATAACAATGAGTTGGCAATTGAATCTTTTAAATTTTTCATTGTGAATGTAACTGTTTGGAGGGATAGTAATCTCCTTTCATTTTTATTGTAACCTATTGATAATATTTGCTCATTCAAAAACAATCTTTTATTTTAGGGTGTAAAATAATAGAGGTTAGCATGACTGATTTAGTGGAAATCAACGAATTCCAATTAGCAAAAGAGATGGCAGAACTAACATGTGATCTTTCAAAAACTTGTCAAGAAAAGGAAAGATATTTCGCCGCCCTTTTTAATTTAACTCCTGCAGAATTTAGATGTCTAAGGCTGTTTAATAAAAAAACGGCAAGATCGATCAAAGAAATCGCCCTCGAATTGGGTCTAACTCCCGGAAGAATAACACATATACTCACCTCTTTAGAAAGCAAGAAATTAATAGACAGAAAAGTTGATCCTACCGATAAGAGAAACATAATAGTTTATCTTACACCGCAAAGCAAGCCTTTCTTGAGTAATATTTATGAAAACCATGTTATAATACATAAGGAAATTTTGCAGAGAATTGACGAGGATAAAAGAGAAGCTATTATTCAAGCATTAAAAGAAACATTAAAGGCATTAAAATCTTGGAAGGAAAGTAAAGAATAAAATTATGCCGTTTCATTTAACATGAAACGGCATAAAAATAATATTAAGTAAATATAATTTCACCGCCGGCAGCCATTTCGTAAAATTCACCGACAGTTATAATTTCATCAACGTATTCGCAAAAGTCTTCTTTTTTAAGATGGAACATATCTACAGTTGCCTTGCAAGCATAAATATTACATCCCGCATCGTGTATCATTTCTAAGAATTCTCTAACCGGCGGAATATCAATTTTTTCCATCTCCTTTTTCATCATACTAGTAGCTATTGCACTCATTCCCGGTATTATACCAACAAGTGAAGGAATATGCATGGCAGGATTACCGACTGTAGCAACTTTCAGTTTATCCATTCTTTTATCTACTATGGCATCCAATCCAAAGAATGTGAAGAAGAGATTAGCATCTATTCCTTCCATTCTTGCTCCGTTTGCCATAATAAGTCCGGGATAAACGCCTTCCAATGAGCCTTTCGAAATAACAATCGAAACTTTTTTTAATTCATCAGACATTTTGTATTCTCCTTTAATTTTTAAATGCAGCCTTTGGGTTTGGGTAAGCCGGCAATCTTAGCGGCTTTTTTAGCCGGACCTTTCGGGAATAATTCATACAATTCTTTTGTACCCACACCGCTTTCTTTTGTTAATTTTCTAATGGAAGGAGCATCGCCTTTTTCTTTATACACTTTACGCATAAAGTTGATAACTGCCCAATGCCTATCAGTCAGTTCTTCTATTCCTTCCATTTTTGCAAGTTCTTTTGCTATTTCTTCATTCCAGTCTTCCAAATTAACAAGATTGCCGTCTGCATCAACTTCGATCTGTTTTTCTAATATTTCTATGGTTGCCATTTTGACCTCCTGATTGTGAATTATTATTTATTCAATAGGGTTTTATTCTGTTCATTTGCCATATTCTTCAAAAATTGAATTGCAAAAGCCAAACCTTTTTTCATTTCCGGAGTATTCAGCTCTTTCAATAATGAAACAAAAGAAACTTTTCCGGAAATTTCAATATCTAGATTTTTATAAACATTTACTGCACTATTTAGAGAATGAAGCATTTCAGGTTGAGTTAGGTTTCTAACCGTCTCTAAAATGGTTACAATATTATCCGCAAGTGCTCTTGCATCTTCAGGTTCGAAAGATGTTACTATATTATCGATAATTCTTCCGCCTTCCTTTATAAAAGCGAAATACCCCTTTCTGTCGTATTCATCAAGCTTTTTCATCAGGTCGATTATACCATCGCGTGAAAGGGGAGCGAAATCTTCCATGAAGTCTTTTATGCTTTCAAGTTGTTCCAAGGCTTTGTTGATTGTATTTACATTTCTCAATAGTCTCTTGCCGAGGAATACCAAATCCTTGGAATCGAAATTATCACTCATTTCTTCCAATTCATCAACTGCCGTTTTGTATAAGTCGGTACCGACTCGCATAAGGTCATCTTTCAAGTCTTCTATTTCCCTGCGATGACGTCGTTGAAGTTCAATCTCTTCAAGTATTATATCTAACTTTCTATTAATATTATCGATTTGTGTTTGAATGTTTTTCTCTTCCATATTAGAACCTCTTTCCTGCCATTGACATATGTGATTCTATTGGTAATTCTTTTCCTTTAAGCAATGAGTTCCAATACATCCAGCGGAACATCACTTTACCGTAATGATTCATCTTTGTTTCTTCCAGCAATGAGAAAGGACCTATACCCGGAAGTGGGAATTTACCCGGAAGCGGTTCCGTGTCATAATTAAAGTCAATTAAAATTCCTTTTCCATAACCCGATTCGATGAAGCAGTTTGCGTGTCCATCGAACTTGGCTCGCGGTTCTCTTCCTTCTATTACATCCATAAAGTTTTCGAAAAGAATATCTCCTTCGAAATGCGCTACAGAACCGGCTTTTGAGCTTGGTAAATTAGTTGCATCGCCTATAACGAAGATGTTATTATATCCTTCCGCCATCAGAGTATGTTTATCTGTGGGTATGAAATTAAGTTCATCTCCCATTCCGCTTCTTTCAATAACGGGATCACCCATATTGGTGGGAATTGTTACCAAGCAGTCGAATTCCACTTCATTTTCATCCCAAGAAATTATCTTTTGATTTTCATTATCAACCCTTGCTATGTTGAAATCTGTCGTTAATCTGATATTCTTTTTATCCAGAAAATCACCCAGAATTGAGGAAGCTTTCGGTTTAGTAAATGCGCCGGGCAATGGAGTAACAAAATGAATGTCCACTTTGTCGCGTATTCCTCTTTCTGTAAAGAACCAATCTGCCAAAAAGTTGAATTCTAAAGGAGCAACGGGACATTTGATCGGCATTTCTGTAATATTTATTACAAGTTTACCGCCTTCCCAATATTTAAAGAATTCTGCTAAGGCGGTTGAGCCTTCGATGGTATAGAAATCAAAAATCTTTTTATGCCAAAGATCCCCGAGCATTCCTTCTGTTTCGCCGGGATTTATCTTTGCGCCGGTAGCAATAATTAAGTAATCATATCCGAGTACTCGACCGTCTTTCATAAGTACGCGATTATCATTCGGTTCTATTTTATCTATTTCTCCCATTACCACATCAGTTCCGGCAGGGAAAAAATCCCTTTTCGGCTTAACAACATCTTTCTTGCTATAAATTCCGAAGGGAATAAAGAGAAATCCGGGTTGGTAATAATGAGTTTCAAATTGATCAACTATCGTAATCTGCCATTCTTCTTTGTCGAGCACGGGATAGAGTTTGTTCAACATCATCGTTCCGGCTGTTCCAGCACCTAAAATCAATAGTTTTTTCATGTTCTCTCCTTGATAAATTTTCTACAATAACTCTTTTAATTTCATTTTTATGGAAGCACAATTACCGTATGATTTATAAACTTCGCATTCGCGGCAATTACGTCCAGAGCAATAATTTTCTTTATGATTTATCATCCAACAAGGTTTGGTATGACCCATATAAGCTTCGCAGGCTTCACGATCCTCTTTTGAGCAATTAACAATTGCCCAGCAAGGAATTAAAGCTAAAACTCTCCGCATTCCTTCGATATTAATCTTATCTTCGTTAATAGTTTTACGGATACAAGCAATGCGCTCAATATCTCTGTCGGTAAATAAACGTTGATTGCTATCTTTTTTGAAGGGGATGATCAAGCCTTCGCGCTCATACATTCTAATTGTATGGATTGAAATACCGGAAAGTTTTGCTGCGGTGCTTATTGTATATTTAGGTTCATCCATTTGCATTGTTCAATGTCATAAAAGTTGATACTAGTCAATATCAACTTTCTTGCCAGAAATCAATGTCAATTTTGAGCTAAAAAAGAGGTGTGAGTTTTATTATTTCCGAAAAATGAGAAAATCTAAAATGGTTTACTCTCAAAATTAGAATTAAAAGGTCATCATATCTTTTATAGTGTTAAATATTATGCGAAAGCACAAAAGTGCTATTATTGAGCGATATAGTTGGATTGATACAATAATAATTTATAGACTAAAGCATATGTATCATTTATAAAACTCAAGTTAAATATTTCGATGCATAATCTAACTGTCCTTTCAATCTTATGTCCATATCTTGTCATTTTTATATCTACAATTGTTGAAATAGCACTAGTATAGTGTTAAAACGGAGTTATCTTTTTCAAAAACACCATTATTGAATCTAAATGCTGATTATTAAATCTCATATTAAGTGTATAAATTTGATTAATTGATTTCTGAGAAAATGAATAAAACAAACAGGCGATTTTTTATAAAGAAACTTCTTGGAATAATTTCCCTTCCTTTTATCATTTTGTGGGGCTATGCATCTGAATCGACTGTGAAAAATTCTAAGAAGAAAATTGTAAAATATCCATTAAAGGAATTAAAAGAAGGCGCCAATTCGATTAAGGATTTGCTAATCATAAAACATAAAGATAAAATTACCGTACTCTCAAAAAAATGCACTCATCTTGGTTGCATTGTAAATACCGACGGAAATCAATTCATTTGTCCATGTCACGGTTCAATTTATGATAAGAACGGAGAAGTGGTTAAAGGTCCTGCAAACAGGGAGCTTGCGGAATTGTCTTACAAAACCAACAATGAAATGATAATTATCTCAACTTAAATATGGTATCCGGTAAATTTTATCACGGGATAATTAAACGCTGGAAAATGGACACTTTCGGTTACATTGCGATAGCGTCCTTTCTCATTGTTGTTTTAAGCGGTATATTGCTTGCAGTTTCCTACGACGTTCAAAATCCCGAGAAATCAATTTCACTACTTCTCCTTACAAATCCCGCAGCCACTTTTTTTAGAAATATTCATTATTGGAGCGCACAATTATTTCTTGTCTTTTCGTTTCTTCACATTTGGGAGTATTTTGTCAAAGGAACCGAAATAAAAATAAATCTCGGTGTTTGGTTAAGGCTAACGGCGGGAATTATTTTCATTTTGTTTGTTATGATCAGCGGATTTATCTTAAAAGGAGATGCGGATTCGGTACAGGCACATAGAATCATTAATGGACTAATATTAAAAATTCCGGTTATTGGGAGGGTTATATCAGCAGGATTAATTGGTGATAGCGGGAATTATCAATTGATGTATGTTCATCATATAGCAACTGCAACGTTATTTCTTTTTATAATAATATTCGAACATAGTAAAGTAATTTGGGCAAAAGCTTATACGTTTTTCGTTACTATGATGATAGTAATATTTTTAAGTTTGCTGATTACTCCATTACCCAAAACTTCATTCGATTCATTAATAAGAGGTCCTTGGTATTTTATCGGTTTACAAGAAATACTACATTATTTATCGGAACCTTCTACAGCGGTTTTTATCTCGATTTTATTTATTATCCTGTTTGCATATATGCCCAAATTCGGCATTGGAATTAGAGATAAAATAAAAAGCGTATTTACTGTTTTATCAATAGCTTATCTTTTTTTATCCGTATTTGTATTTTTTTCGAGGGGAGAGAATTGGGAATTAAATTATTCGGGATATTCGGAGTTAACGGATGGCTTTCAATTAAGTTTAATAAACCCATTCGCTTTTCCGCCCGATTCTGCTATTTCGAACGCACTTGTACAGGAAAGATATGAAGGCTGCTTAAATTGTCATTATAATTTTGAAGGGTTTTCAGCAGCGCACTCTACTGAAGCATTGGGATGTTATTCATGTCATAGAGGGAATCCTTTTACGCTAAATAAATCCGACGCACATAATGGAATGATTCTTATTCCTGGTAACTTAAATGTCTCCAAGATAACCTGTGGAAACACCTCTTGCCATCCCGGAATTCACGAAAGAGTTGAAAATTCAATCATGAATAGATTGACAGGAATGATTGCCGTCAACCGTTTCGTATTCGACGAATCGGAATTACCCGATGATTCGGTGACGGTATTTCAATTGACGGATTCGCCTGCCGATAGACACCTCCGTCAACTTTGCGTCTCCTGCCATATCGGAAAACAAAAAACGGAATTCGGGAGAATCACTCAAGAATCTCGAGGAGGTGGATGCCTTGCGTGCCATTTGAATTATTCTGACGAAGCTGCAGATGAATTGAAGAATCCAGTTGAACAAAGAATATTGCATCCATCGATGGACTTGAATATTTCCGATGATCACTGTTTCGGCTGCCACAGCCGTTCGGGAAGAATATCATTAAATTATACAGGTTACAACGAAACGCAAAAAAATGCCGAAGAATTAGACGATACAATAAATTATAAATTATTAACTGATGGCAGAGTAGTTGAAAAAATTATTCCTGACGTCCATTATGAAATGGGAATGTCATGCATCGACTGTCATATCTCTTATGAAATAATGGGTGACGGAAATAAATATATTCACAAAGAAGAACAACTTAAAATCAAATGCGAAGATTGTCATAACAAAGAGCCTAAAACAATTGGTTATTCAGATCTGAGTGAGGAAGAAAGAAAAATCTTTGATATGCGGGGCTTCAGGAAATTTGGGGATACACTGCTTGCTGCAGAAAGCGGTTATGCTTTTATTAATTCATTCGTTGAAAACGACAGTAAATTTTTAATTACTAAGTTGGGCAATAAACGGCTTCCTTTAAAAGAACCGGCTTCAATTTGTACGGATGGGAAAGCCCATGAAAATGTTTCATGCTCAGCTTGTCATACATCGTGGGCTCCTAAATGTATTGGTTGTCATACTGAATATTTTCCCGATGAGAAGTCATTCGATCACTTAACCGGAAAAGAAGTTGAAGGTTCTTGGGTGGAATTTGTCGGTGATTTTACAGCCGAAGCTCCGGTAATGGGAGTTCTTGAAAAAAACGGAAAGAAGGAAGTTATTCCCGTTGTTCCCGGAATGGTTCTGACAATCGATAAGAAAAACGACTCCGATCAAATATTCAAAAGACTGTTCGCTCCTTCGGTTCCTCATACAATAGTGAAAAAAGGACGAAATTGCCAATCATGTCATCTTAATTCGCTTGCTCTCGGATACGGAAAAGGAGTATTAAATATTCAATTAAAGGGCAAAACCGCTGAAATAAAATTCCTTGCCGATTATGAAAAAAGAGAAGAAGATAAATTACCCGAAGACGCTTGGATTGCTCCATTGAGCAATCAATTTGAAAGTAAATCCACCAGAACAAATGTAAGAGCACTAAACGAAGAAGAACAAAAAAATATTCTCACAGTTGGCTTATGCTTAAACTGCCATCAGGAAGATAAATCCTTCTTCAAACTGTTTTCGTCTTGGAAAGGCAACAATAGAATCTCACCTAAATGCATCACATCATTTTCCTTCAAACAATTTTAGCAAACAATAAATTTTACATTTCTAAAACAATATTTTAGACTATAAATCAATATTGTGTCCCATTATCTTTGATTTCCCGCATTCAAGATAGCCACTTCTTCGTAATTCTCTAAAATAAGAAAAATAAAGTGCGAATATTTGAAAATATCGCATATTATAAATTTAAGACTGGCAAGAATGTTGACGCTGTAAACTAACTAAATTGAGAATGCAGCTTTATTTTACACTATAAAATAAAATTGATGCCTAAATAATTAAAACATGCTGTTTTGTAAGGACCTACATAAGAATGAAGACAAAAAATAATCAATAAATCATCAGAGAAGTAGAAATGAATTCATTATCGAGAAGAAGGTTTCTAAAAATTTCCGGGGGCACAATTGTTACGGCAGCCGCACTGAGCGGATTGAATACCGTAATTAAAGGTGCCGAAAAAATTGAAGAAAAATCCGGTATTAGTAAAAAAGGAATTAAAAAAATCCCGACTTACTGCAGCATGTGCTTTTGGAAATGCAGTGCAATAGCATACGTAAGGGACGGACAGTTATGGAAAATTGAAGGTAATCCCAACGATCCGTTAAGTAAAGGGAGATTATGCCCGAGAGGAACGGGTGGAGTTGGAGCGCACTACGATCCAGACAGATTAAAAACTCCCCTGATCAGGAAGAGTGAACGAGGGGAAGAAAAATGGGTTTCTGTTACTTGGGACGAAGCCCTCGATTTTATTGCCGATAAAATGAAAAAAATCAAAAATGATTACGGACCTCAATCATTAGGTTTTTTCAGCCATGGAATCGGAGGAGGATTTTTCAAGCATTTGCTTAAGGCTTACGGTACAAGAAACATCGCTGCACCTTCGTTTAATCAATGCCTCGGACCTCGTGATGTAGGTTTTGAATTGACCTTCGGTGATGTTGTTGGGGGACCGGAGAGAACGGATATTGAAAATGCAAAATGTATTGTACTCATCGGTTCTCACATTGGAGAGAACATGCACAATACACAAGTACAAGAATTCTCGAAAGCGGTAGAAAATGACGCAACAATAATTGTTGTGGATCCACGTCTATCGACTGCGGCTACGAAAGCAAAATATTATCTGCCAATCAAACCCGGTACGGATTTAGCGCTGCTTTTAACTTGGATTAATATACTAATTCAAGAAAATCTTTACGACAAAGAATATATAGAAAAATATGCGTTCGGTTTTGAATATCTTAAAGCTGAAGTAAGTAAATACACTCCGGAATGGGCATATACAATAACAGGGATCGACCCTGAAGTTATACGCAAAACAGCCAGGGAAATGGGAGCACATCGTCCCAACACGTTAGTTCATCCCGGTCGCCATTCCGTTTGGTACGGAGACGATACACAGCGCGGAAGAGCTTTGGCAATATTAAGCGCTCTTCTCGGTTCTTGGGGAAGGAAAGGCGGTCTGACTAATCAAGATGTTTTTGACATTCCTTCTTATCCTTATCCTGAGTATCCAGAATTTAATTTTGAACACGCAGACAATCCGAATAGGAAATATCCCTTAGGCGGAGCGGAAGGATATACAACCGGTTTAAGAGAAGCGACTATTACTGGCAAACCCTATCCTATTAAAGGTTGGTTTGTTTACGGAACTAACCTGCTTTACTCTTTGCCGAACCAGAAAGAAACGATACAAGCAATTCAAAATTTAGATTTACTAGTTGTAATTGATGTGGTGCCGAGTGAAATTGCCGGTTATGCCGATGTGGTACTTCCGGAAGCAATCTATCTTGAAAGATACGATGAATTGTTTGCACCCTACTTCAAACAGCCTTTTGTTTCATTAAGGCAACCGGTTGTGGATCCGCCCCACGATCAAAAACCGGGTTGGTGGATTGCTAAAAAGTTGGGAGAAAAACTAGAACTCAAGAAGTATTTCCCCTGGAAAGATATAGAAGAATATTTGGATACAAGATTAAAAATGGCAGGTCTTTCATTAGCTGAGATGAAAGAAAAAGGTGTAATTCTCGGA
Organism: uncultured Melioribacteraceae bacterium; assembly: GCA_964573255.1. Classification (GTDB taxonomy): domain Bacteria; phylum Bacteroidota; class Ignavibacteria; order Ignavibacteriales; family Melioribacteraceae; genus CAYNUJ01. Next base: position 1,557 of record CAZNJB010000008.1, on the reverse strand, counting down.
CCCAAAATTCCCAAGTATATTGAAGAAGGCTTCGAACCGGAATTCGATACTCCAACGGGAAAAATCGAACTCTATTCAACGCATTTAGCTGAACTGGGTTACGATCCGATTCCGAAATTCACCAAACACGAAGAACCGCCCGCCGGTTATTTCCGCCTCCTTTTCGGCAGAGCGCCGATGCATTCATTCAGTAGAACTCAAACTAATCCCTCTTTAACAAATGTAATGAGCGAGAACGAGATATGGATTAACGCCGATGTAGCTAAGCAATTTGGTTTGAAGTCAGGGAACTATGTGAGATTGAGAAATACCGACGGCGTAATCAGCAACAAAATTAAAGTAAAGGTAACCGAAAGGATAAGAACCGATTGTGTTTACATGGTTCATGGTTTCGGACATAATTCCAGATTGCTTAAGAGCGCTTACAATAAAGGCGCAAGCGATTCTCAGCTGATTACAAGATATAAAGTCGATCCTTTGATGGGTGGAACCGGAATGAATGTGAATTTCGTAACAATAGATACGGAGGCATAATATGGCAAGATATGCGATGGTGATAGATACAAAAAAGTGCGTTGGCTGTACAGACTGCGTTATAGCTTGTGAAACGGAAAATAATGTTCCCGTTGGATTTGCCAGAGATTGGATAGTGCAAATATCAAACGGAAAATTTCCGGATACAAAAGTGGAAATACTTTCGGAAAGGTGTAATCATTGTAGTGATGCTCCTTGCGTTTCCGCTTGTCCCACAGGCGCAAGCCATTTTCATGATTTTGGCGGAATTGTTCTCGTAGATCATGAAAAATGTATCGGATGTAAGGCCTGCATTGCTTCTTGTCCGTATGACGCACGATATGTTCATCCGGAAGGTTACGTGGATAAATGTACGTTTTGCATTCATCGCGTTGAAAAAGGGGAAGACCCGGCCTGTGTTTCTGTTTGTCCTACTCATTGTATGCACTTCGGTGATCTTGAAGATCCAAACAGTGAAGTGAGTAAATTATTACAGACAAGAAAACATCATTCGTTGAAACCCGAAGCGGGTACACATCCCAATGTTTACTATTTAACCTAGGAGTAACCATGTTTGAAATTACATCAACTAGACATAATCATCTTATCGATCCAACTTTGCATATTTGGGAGTGGCAAATCCCGGTATATTTATTTCTCGGTGGATTGGTAGCAGGATTGATGATTCTATCGGGATATTTTTTATTAAAGGGGCGCTATAAAGAAAAAAATTGCTCTTGTTTTTATCTGCCGCTACTTAGTGTAGTCCTTTTAAGTTTGGGAATGCTTGCGCTCTTTCTTGATTTAGAGCATAAACTTTATGTGTGGCGGCTTTACACTACGTTTCAAATTACATCTCCGATGTCTTGGGGTGCTTGGATACTGATTTTAGTTTATCCAGCCCTTCTGCTTAATATTCTCATTAAAATTCCAGAACCGATAGCTGAGAGGTTTTCTTTTCTTAAAGAAATTTCTCAAAAAATTATTAATACCCCCCTGTTATGTTAAAAGTCAAGTAGATGACAAAATATACTCATCTTAATA
>CAZNJB010000007.1:0-105126 GCA_964573255.1 uncultured Melioribacteraceae bacterium | reverse complement strand
CATTATTAACATTAAATTTTGATAGTTTTTTATCTTCATTTCCAAAACTAATCTTTCCTTCAATTATAATATTTGTAATTATTAAGCTTATAATCAATTGGATGATAAAGTCGTATAATTTTTTTAAGAAAAGTGCAGAGTCAAAAAACACCATATAACCAACAACTCAAGCTGACTGCCTTTTACGCTTGGCTTTTTTGAGGTTTTTTATAATTTATAGATGTTGGTATAATAAAAAATATTTTATAAAATTACGGCAGCAGCTTAGTTGTGTAGCCGTTAGGTAGCTAATTAAATTGCAAATATTTTTAATGACTGGTGGTAAAATGAGAGTATACATTTGTTATTATAAGTATTTTGCTTTTAGGTTGGTGGGGTTTACTTAGTCTTTTAATTGTTTTACCATTTATTGGTTGGAAAGATCGGCACAAAGGTCCGTTTTTCCTTCCTACAAAAGGTACTACGGATTGGGAAGGAGGAATGAGTTTTAGCGAGAAATTTCCGATTTCGTCTAAACTTTTTCAAGATCTACTAGTAAATATTTCAAAGAACCTTCATACTGAGGAAAATTTGAAGTTGCAACTAAGTGAAATACTTCGAGTACTTAAAGATGAAGGTTATGCAGAAAATCCCGATTCCAGCAAGGACGTACTTATAGGTTTCTTAAACCAATTCTCAGCTTTGTTTCCAAATTGGCAGTCGGAATACAAAAAAATTTTTGAAAGCATCAAAATGCACTTTTAATCACAGTTAAGATAATATAGGAAATTATCTATATGGCTTACAAAGAGGATTATATACCATACAAAAATGTGGAAGAAGCAATAAATAGCTTTTCGAAAAAAATTAGAAATAATTTTGAATTTTTGAATCTTCAGCATCAAACTGGTTTTCACGAAGTTGATATAAAGCGTTTTGAAACTCGTATCTGTGTATGTGTTGAATGTGGAATATCTGCTATAGTAATGGTTGGTGTTACCCTTGAAGAATTTTTGAAAAGTCTTTTAAAATATAAATTCATTTCTGAAAATCGCGATGATAGCGTAGAACCAAGTTTAGATGAAGTTGAAAAATCGAGTTTAGAGGCAGAATCAAATTTTGGTTTCTTTAAACTTCACAATGCAATTGAAAAATGTCGTGCAGAAGAATTAATTACAGAGGAAGAAAAAACACAATTAATGGAGATTAAAGAAGAAATAAGAAACGCTTTTGTTCATTCAGATAAATCAAAAATATTCGATCCAAATACTAAAGGTGAAGTTACTTCTGTTAAATTAGGAAATGGAAATCTTGTTAAAAAAGAAAGTAAAGAATTAAGTGCATTAGCTCTAATATTTGCTCAAGGTATTTTACAGAAAGATTTAGCGAATAAAGAAGCCAAAAATATTTTTGAAAGTGTAGATGGACTAATTCTTCAAATAAGTAATCGATTTTGGGAAAGTAGAGATAAAAAAGAAAACGCTACCTAACCCGTGCCTCAAGCCGAAAGCTTTTTTCGCATTTTGGTTTTGTGCAGTTTAAAAGGTTGTGGTTACGTTTCGGCCTTGTTGTTTAATGTAGTACGTAAATAAAAGTTTGTTCTAATTTAAAAAGTTATTTAATAAATGCGGTATTGATGTGTTGGGCTTCGGCTTAGGCACAACGCCGTTATAAACACTAAATAGGAGTTAAAATGAAAAAGTTATTCATTTCTTTAGTATTTGTTTTTTTAGCGGTAAATGTTTCTTTTGGTCAGGGTGTTTTTTTAGATAAGGGTGTAAGTGGTTTTGGTATTGGTGCTGGCTTTGGAACAAATGAAGATGTTACAAGTTTTGGCGGAAGTGTTGGATATTCTTTTAATGGAATATTTGATATTGGACTAGACATTAATCGTTTTAGTTTTGACCAAAAATTATTAGGTGATGATTTATCAGCGATAACAATATCGCCAAGTGTAGCATTTCACGCTCTTAAACAGAATGAAAATATTCCAGTTTCTATTAGTCTCGGTGCTGGTTATGACTATCAAAAATATTCTAATGATGCTTTAGATGCACTAAATATAGATATGACTGGTGGTTTCTTTTCAATTGGAGCTTCCATTTTTGGTTATTTTAAAGTTGCCCCCTCAATGAAGATACAGCCAGCACTTGGCGTTACATATGTAACTGGTGAAATGAAACTTGAAGATGATGCGGGTAATTCTGAGACATCAGATGACAACACAACAGTTTTTGGTCTTGGTATTTCTTTAGTATTTGTTATTTCCCACAAAAATGTATTAGCCATTACTCCAAGAATTAACTTTACTGAAGATAATACAAGTTTTGTGCTAAATTTTAGCTTTATTTTGCCAACAAATTGAGCCCGTGTTTATAACCAGCCGTTAGGCTTACAACAAAATACTACATAAAAGCAAATATTAATTTTTATACATCAGGTTTCATATGAGTATATTTTTTTTGTTGAAACTAAGTATTAAATAGGTTGTATTAACTAAAAACACGAAGTAATTATGAAATTTATTAAAATAATTCTTATTTCGATTTTTTCTTTTGTATTCATTACGAATATAGCTGCCCAAGAAATTCAAAAAAATAAAGAGATAGTGGATTCTTTTTTTGAACTTGTAAAAAAGATTACACCGGCAAATCAAAATGAAGTAATTAAAATTAAAGAACCGGATTTAGAAAAAGCGAAAAAACTACTTTTTGAAGCATACGCTTATGCACCAATTGAATTCAATAAACAACTACATAAATGGACGGAAGAATGGCGTAATACTGGGATAAAAGGAATAAAGCATCCTGTCGGTATAAAACCAAGCGCTCGTCTTAAAAAAGTGAAAGAAAAATTAGCCGAAAAATATGGGTGGGAATATGTTCGGTTTTTGGAAACACCCTATTTTATGAAAGTAAAAATAACAGATATTAAATATTCTACTTATGCCTTTAAAATACGCGATCGACAATTTCAACAAATTAACCTAAAAGCAAAAATATTGGATGTTATAAAAGGCAGAGAATTCTATTCAATCGGTGATACTATTACTATAAGTTATTTACCTTTTTGGTTTATAGAAAGTCCTCAACCAAATTTTGAGATTAACCAGATTTATGCAATCCCACTAAAACATTGGTCTTATCAGAAGAATACCGGATATAATAAATTGATGCTTAAGCTAAATGGGTTACATACTTTATATAAAATTGAAAACAACATAGTTTATTCTCCTCTTATTTTTGAAAAGAGTCCCTTAAAATCTTGGGATATTTTTAAACAAGAATTTAAACGAAAATTTTTAATTGAGGAATAGAGGGAGATGATAAAATGAGAAAAATAATTTTATATTTGTTTATAATTGTAAATATGGCTTTTGCTCAAGAATGTTTAAACGATATTACTTCAGCCAAATTCTCAGAAGGATTTCCTTATGGTTATTTTGAAGTTTAGTCCAATCAAGATTTTAATGACCCATATCTTGTTAAATGGAATAGCTATAAAATAGATGGCGAGCCAATATTTCTATTAGATTTTGATACACAATGGTATATTCCTGATGAGCTAATTGGTCATGAAAATGAAATGAATTCACTGTTTACTCAAGCAATGTCTTCTTGGAATAATAATTATAGTCTTCAACTAGAAATAAACAATAGTCAAGATGGAGTTCTTTTTGGTTTTGTTGAAAATGAGAGATATAATTTTAATTGTGAGAAATTAAAAAACGATTCTGAACCAATAAAAAAAATAAACTATATGTAAATTGAATAATATAAATTATGATAAAATGATTATTATAAAATAAAAGACTCATGTTTTTTATTAATCTCTAAAATCTGGAAAAACAGAAATTGTAAAATATAAATGAGGTGAATATGAAACTACACATTAATTATTTAATTACTTTATTTCTCTTAATATTATTACAAAGTTGTTATACAATACCAAATTATTATTATTCGAATGTTGATGTCCCCTATTATAGCAAAGCAATAAAGACTGAGTTTACTTTAATAAAAGATGACAGCATATCAGCAAAATTTGCATTTGGAGTTATTTCAGCTATAGAAAATGATACTTTAGCATATGTGATATTAGCGCCTCAAAGAAATATTATTAAGACGAGATTAGATGATTTTAACTTAACAAATAGTATTCCATTATTAAAAAATCATGCAAAAGAATTTATTAAAATATTAAAAACTTCAGCAGAAAAATGGGATACAAAATATGAGAGTGATAAAGGAATAAATTTGGAGTTTCATATTGCAGCAAAAGATGATATTATCCAAGGATATATGACTGAAACTGTTTGGCATCCTACATTAAGCTTTATATTTCAAAATAATGGAAATAGAAGAAAAGCAAAAATGGTAATAGGTAATAAATTTGTTTTTGATTTTAGAAGTAAAATGCAAATAGTTGATCTGTACAAATTATTAGAAATTGCTATTTCAATATAACTACAAATAAGAAAAGTTAAAGGCTATTATTCTAAAAGTCAGATGAGACTAAATAAAAGATAATGAGTATGTTAATTGAGATTGAATTGGAAGTAAAAAGTAAGAAGTAAAAAGAAAAAAGGTAAAACTTATAAGATTGGATGATTGACGAAGGGATTTCAAAATTGGATGAATGGACGGATAGATGAAGAGATATGAATTTTAAAAAGTTTTTGGAATTAGTTATTGTTTGGGTGTTGATTAATAGATGAAGATGATGATGATGATTTTATTTTATTTCATTTTATTTTATTAAATTTTATTTTATTGCATTGCAGAAACAATACAGTATAAATGCAAATGTAATGCTAGTGCAATGCAGAAGTAAAGCACGTGTAATGCAGATGCATTGCAAATGTAGCATAAATAATCAATATGAAGAATGAGAGTCTGTAAAATAATTTGTGTAAATGAAAATATGGCTAACTAAACTCATCAGATGAGCTTTAAAATAAATGGAATAAAAGAAAGGATAATGCCCCATTTACAAACAGGCATTATCTATTTCCTACAAATATTTGTAGTTATAAAACTAAATTTATAAGAAAATTATTTCAGTTGAAACGAAACAGAATTGATTAACAAAATTAATGAAACAGTCTACACTCCAATTTGCATAAACTCATAAAGCGAGCTCTTATTTATAACTGAATCTTAGTATAAATATTAATATTATCTAGAGCTTCAGAATAAAACTCAAGGACTATTTCAAATTATTTGCATTGGATAGAATTTAAACAGTGGAATAAATATCAAAATTATATTGATTTTTGGAGTACTACTTCTCTATTGCATTGGTGAAGGATTGGGGTTACTGGGAATAAATTTTAGAATTCTTTATAAATCATAGGATAAGGATTCTGGGATAATATCCACTCTAGTTGTTGAGATATTTCATTGCCGTAGTCTGATTCAGTAAAATTATAATTTTTGCACATTTCTTCGGCTTTTTCAAAATCACCTAATTCTCTGTGGCATTCTATAAGATCCAAATATGTTTCATCGGAATAATAGTCGGGGACAAGTTGAATGAAAGCCTCAAGAGCAAATTTGCCAGTACGTGATAAGGGACGTCTTATTTTCCTACGGCGATGATTGGTGATTTGAATAAGTCTTTGCAGTAACCATATTTCTTGATTATATGAATGATCGGTTTTGGATAGTTGTTTTAATATGCTTTTTACATCCGGTACAAAGCATTTGGGGACATCGGGAATTATTCCCAGGGGGAGTTCGGCCAATTCTTCCAATTTATCCAGCCATAACCCGGTTTTGCAGTGCGGACATCTCACAAACGGCGGGTAATCGGGATACATAGGCGCATCGACGTAACCATCGCTCCAGAATGTTGCATCGAAAGTGTTGCCAGAGCCGAATGATTCGCTGTAAAATTGTTTGCCGCAATTAGTGCATTGATGCAATATGTTTGGGCCGGGGAGCATAGGAAAACAAATAAATAATTATATAAATGTTCGATATCAATAATATAAAATAATAAAAAGAGCATTATAAAACGATGATACAAAAATAAGAAGGGTTGACACAAAGAATTAATGTATTTATTTTTTGAACCCTGCCATTAAATAACTATCCCAGTTGCTTAGGTCTCCGCTTACTCTCGATAAATGGATATTCGGCGGACAGGCCCACCTACGCTAAACTGGTTTGAAAATTGACAAAGCTTTGGCTGACAGGCTGCCCTCTACCTAAGCGGCTGAAAACTCAAACGCCCTATTTTAACGCCGGCTATAATGGCCGGCAAGATTGTTTATGATAGAATGAATGATTGCATGATTGAATGCTTTGGAATGGTAGTCGGAACTTATAATGATGAAGTAGATTTTATAGGAAGTGGAGTAAAAGGTTACTCTAATGTAAGGTGATCCCATAAATAATTAAGTCTATTGTTGTGGCGCTTTCCATAGTATTTAATCATATCTTTAATAAAATGGAATATATTTGATATCTCAGAAGGTGAAGCGCTTGAAGGGGAGGGATAATTCTTAATAATTTTATGACTAAACTTATATAATAAAAAATCACGTTTTTTAATTTTGTTTAATAACTTGGCAGCATAATCTTTTTCGTAAAAGTGATATTCAATGCTGTCGAGCAAATCTTGCTGATAATAAAATATTTTTTGATCAGATGGAATTTTTCTTTTAAAACGGTTTATCTTTTGGTCAAATAATGAGCTAAAATAATCTTGCATATTTAATGTAAATTCAGACGACATGCGATAGTATACTATTGGATGTTCGATAGTAGAATGAAAATTGTTTCTAAGTCTAAAAATCACATTATATAATGGAGATTTATCTGAAATATCAGTGATAACAATATTAGGATAGCCTTCATATTTTAAAATGATGTGTAAAATTTCGTGAACAAAAGTGGATTCGTAAGTATGTGGTTTATGAGAATTTAAACCGATTAAAATATTAGAGGAGGTTTCATAAGCCATTCCAAAATAATTTATAAAGCTTTTATCATTGAGTATTTCAGATAATTGATCGAGTGAAAGCACAATGACTTCTTTAGAAGTTAATTTCGCTAATTTTTCTTTAGCTAATATTGTATTATCAGTATGATTAAACATCTTTGTTAAAAAGCTTTTTATATTTTTCAGGATAATGTATTTCCATTAAGCGTTTATAATTATTGAAAGCTACATTAAAATTAGGTTTAACAGTAAATGCAACCCAGTAATGATATATGGCAAAGTCAATATTTTTGAGTCCTCTTTCATACAACCATCCTAAATCGTTATTTAAAGAAGGATTAAAAGGGTCAATCTCGAGCGCCTTTTTATAATAAATCTCTGATGAATTATAATCTTTCTTAGCCTCAAATAGAAAATGTGCATACGCATAAAGGTATTGAAGAGATTTTTCTTCAGCTAAAGCTAAATGTTTAAAATGTTCAAATTCGAGTAAGAATAAGTTAAAATAGATCACATCATCTCTGTCGTTTATTTCAGCAGCATCTTTTAATAAATTGTAGGCTTGCTCAAAATCATTTAATTTTGTTTTATATATTAAACCCAAAACCATTTTTGCTTTGTAATTACATGGATGTTGAAGAATAAATTCATTTAATAATTTAACAGCCATATCACGATACTCATCATAATTGCCAAATAATTCAGCAATTCTAAAAATAATTTCATCATTTTTAAAAGTCTCTATATTCTCGATGGCTAGATTAATTGCCTTTTGATATTCATGTTTATAGATATATAAATAGAATTGAGCTTTAAAGGATTTTAACGGAAAGTCTGAGGATAAATCTTTATTAAACCCTTCAATTCTTTGATCTTGCTCAACAAAAATATTCAGTTTATTGATGATTTTTCCCAGATAAAATATTATTATTGGGATTAATTCAACGATAAGTCTTTGAGTTTCTTCTTGGAATAAATTATTACCATGAAATGTGATACCGAGTAATTTATCATAAGATATTTTACGATTAAGATCGATATGAGCCGCTCCTTCCTTGTCAGTAAAAGTTCTTATAATATCATAAGGTGTATAAGTAAATTCACCTAATTTTACTAATTTTCTTTTTTTCCATTCGGTTAATGAAGTAAGATTATAAAATCGCATATTTGGATCATGGCGTAACCATATATAGCTACCAATAAATTGCATAGTGAGATGTTCATCTGAAATGGGCAATTCATCAAGCGATTGAGGTGAGAAACAAAAAGCATTTATGTTAAATTTCTGAAAATAATATTCCATTAAAGAAATTTTGCCAGGGAAATTTTGATCAAAAAATAAAATTCTTATTGATGCTGCGAGTGGGAGAAAAAAATGCTCTTTTCCTTGATTGATTAGAGAAATATAATCTTTTATTAACTTGTAGTGTGTTTCTATTTGTGAAAGTAATTCTGAATTGGATTTTTGTCTACAATCTGAAGAATTATAATGTTTTGCTTTCTGTTTTTTACGAGTTCTATTTTTTTTCGTTGACATATTACTCTTTAATCTGTCGTAAAGCTTCTTGGATTTTATCATCGTATTCTTGCTGAGAGATGGAACCTTCTTTCGCGATAATTTTCACTTCTAATTTGTCAAATTTTGATTGTAGATAGTTCATGATTCCCATTAAGCTTGATACTTTTCCTTTCGGTACTTCTAGAGGTATCTCTAAGAACTTCAATTCTAATTGTTCAGAAGTATGATCGGAAATATTTGGCTGTTCTTTAGCTTTTTCAGAAGGTTGTTCAGGATAGGTGGGCTCAGTTTTAGAAGAAGTTTGTTTAATTTTTTCTTTACAAATTTCTTCGTTGATTAAAATTTCATTTTCAGAAAGAGCAACATCTGAAAATTGTTTAAAATAGTGCACTACGATTTCAGCATTTATAATTTCACCCAAACCAAACATTCCTTGCTGAACTCCGTCTTTAATGCAATTTATTAAAACTGATTTATCAACAAGACGAATTTCGCCAGGAGTATTTAACGAAGATTGATAAATTTGGCGGGTTGATACATAATCTTTTCCATTCAGATATTTTGTTTTTAGGGCTAAGGGGGCTAATTTTTCGAGTATTTCACCTTCCGTTTTTAATTTATTATAAATTTCCTCAGTTAATGAATTATTAGCGCCATAAGTTGGGACACCAAGATCAATTTCTTTATAACCATCCCGCGTGGGAAGGGCTACTAATTTATAATATTTTCTTAGTGCTTCAATACTGTTCTCTTCGGCTTTTCTGTATTCGTTTAATACAGTTTTTTCCTGTTCATCAGAAAGGTTAAGATTTTTATCGTCTTTAATCAATCCGAAAGCTATTCTTCTTTTTAGTAAGGCTATAAACGACGATCTTTCAAATTCCGATGGATAGACAAAAATAAGAGTGTTTCTATTTACACGCGGTGTTTGACCTTTATTAAGTATTATTTCTTTTATTATGCTATCATCTTTTTCCGGTAAAAAGATAAGTTTAAGATTAGAATCATCAGCAATGTTGGCGGAATCTTTTTCCCAAAGAATAGAATTTAGCGAACCGAGACGAATGTTATCTTTAATTAATTCTTTTTCGACATCCGTTACTTCTGACCCACGGATATTGTCCATAAATGTAATTAGAATTCTATTTAGATTGGGCTGATTGGAGAAATAGTATTTGTTATCGACAGTTTGCAAATAGAACAATTCTTTTTCAAGTAAGCCTACCGTATCACCGATAACGGATGCAGGATTACCTAAAACCGAAGCTGAGCGTTTAATTTCATTTAGAGTTGAACCTTTAATATGCCCACCGGAAAAAGAATACATAAAAATTGTTGCAGTGGCTCTTTCACCTAAACGCAAACCTTGATATGCTTGTCCCAATTTCTGATTAACTCTTTTTGCTCCGGAGTGATGATCCGTGATATCTGCGGCGATAACGCCATTGAATTCAGAACCGATATGAGTAAGTAATTCTTGACGTAGTTCTTGGTTTGATAGATCGAAATCCGCAAGCGAGATGTAAGGCAAGTTTTTATCTTTGACTGAATGAATTACAAGCGAAAGGAGGCGTAAGACTCCGCGCGTTCTTTGGAAATGAGGAAACGTTCCCCACCTATGATAGAGTGTATCAACTACCTCAGGTAAGAATGGATAAGATTTTTTAAATTGCACATTATATTCGGAGGGTTTAATATTTGAAGGTAAAATATTTTCTTTTTCTATGAAAGCGATATAGTTATTTATAATTTTACCGGCTTCCTTTTCATCAATATTTGAAAAAAGACGACGGCGGATTACAAGATTGATTTCATTTTCGTTAACAGGGATAAAGTTTTTTTCTACACGACGTGAAATATGTTCCAGCATAGTAAAAAGTTTTTCCGAGCTTTCATCGTAATGCTCAGGTATACTAGAAGGTAGAGTAATTACCATAGCAACATTCCCCATAGAAGCGGCAGTTTCGGTCAATTCTTGCATAAAGGCAATAGTTTGCGATGCAAGATTGTTTTCACCCACTGTTACGCCGGCGGCTTTGGTAACATATTGTAAAACTTCGTCCATTAAAATTAATAGAGGCTGATTGTCTTCGAACAACGCTTTTAATTTTTGCTTCCCCGGAGAAACATTTCCTTTCATCAGAGAAATTTTACCAGTCAATTGCTTTTCTATTTCTCCCCAAAGAGTATCTTTACCATCTAATTCAGTTCCAACAAGAACAACCGTCTTAGCATTCCATTCTTTACTTTTGTGATACATTGCAATTAAAGAGTGGGTTTTTCCACCTCCAAAAGGAGTGTGGAGTTGTATAACGGGGTCTCCGCCATTACCCATTAAACGCTGCTCTACTGCAGTAAGTAAATTTTTTAGTCCTTCGGTTAAATAAGTTTTACCGAAGAAAATATCGGGGTCTTTGTATTCGTCGGGGCCATTATTTTGACTTACTGCGTATAAATCCGCAGCAAAAACGTCCATATGCAATCTACCTTCGAGAATATCTTTATGCGGTATCGCTATTGAGTGAAACGGTTTCATAATAATTATTCCTATTACTTGTATATTATAATTATTTTTGAGAGATTCATTTATGAGATTTAATCCCCCAAATAATCCCCCTTTATTTATGGGGGAATAAAACTAAAAATTAACTGATATTTACTACCAACCTTTCTACCAACTTTTCAACCAACCTTTCTGCAAGGGAGCATTGTATCAAATATTTTCATTAATTTGCCACCTACCGCCTTTGTCCGGACCGATGCGCTCTAAAATCTTTATTTTCTTTAGTTTTTCGATGTTTTTATCTATTGTTGTAGTTGAAACACCTAATTTTTCAGAGAGTTCACGTTTTGAGATTTTGGGATTTTCCCATATATACAATACGATTTTCTTTTGGTTTTCTACCAACCCTTCTACCAACCTTTCAATCAAGTCCTTGGAAATATTATAAGTAGGACGAATAAATTCAGTAATAAATATATCTCCAATTTGTTCAAATTTTGCTTCCGGTTCTAATTCTTTAATTAAAGCGATTCCGTGTCCTTTCCGTTCGCCGTAATGAGCGCGGCTCAAAATATCAGCAATAACTTCATTTCTTCTGCGGGAAATATTTTTTGTTAAAATATCTTTAATAGTAATTCCGCCGAAAAGTTTTCCCGGATTTCTAATTTCCACTCTGTTTTTGAAAATTAAAACCGAAACAAAATCCGGATCAAAGTAATCTCTGTGTAAAAATGAGTTAATAACCGCCTCACGTAGAGCTTCGGAATTAATTTCGGGAATATCATTTCTATAGAGACCGTCGATTTTCATTCCGATATGAATATTTTGCAGAATATATTTTACTGCGGTTTCGATTAAATAGAAAATATCTCCTTCATATTCTTTTTGATCGATAATTGTCGCAGTATTATTTGTTCCGAAAACGCTACACATCAATTTTACATTCTGAAAATATTTTATCGGATTTTTGCCGAAAAGAATAATAGCGCCATTTAGCAATTCCCCGTTTTTAATTAGATTAACATTTTCCAATACATTTTTAGAGCTGCTAAATTTTATATCCGCCAGTTTACAGAAGTTTTTAACTTTATTTGCATCAATATCTTTAATGTTAAATCCGGCGTTTGGAATTGAATCCCATCTCAAATCTTTATTTTTCAAAATGAATTGTCTTAACTGCGCTTGCGACATCTGTTTATCTTCGTCGGCAACACGAATATAGTATCTTCCTTCGGCTGAGTAAGGGGTTTGATGTCCTTCAAATTGAACTTTGATAACGTCAATTGATTTGATATTTACAACCGAAATATGAGGATAAATTTTTGGCTCAATTTTATCTGAAATGGTTTGCGATATTTTCCGCAGAGTTTTCTCCGAGACGTCGTTTTTAACCGGTACGCCGTTTGGGGATACATTAAAGTAAACAATTCCTTTTTTGTGCTTATTTAAAATTGCAGAAACTGATTTTAGAGCGTCTTTCAATTCCGAAACGCTTTTTTTTAGTTCAATATGTTCGTTTTCCTTCAACGTCATTTCACTAAAATCCCAATGTCGGCTCGTCCGGCTCAATTTTTTCTAATGATTTTTCTTGTATTGTCTGGCGACCTACGAGGAAGCCATCCAACAGTTTTTTCTCTTTGATTTCATTTGGCAAAGTTTCCGAAATAGCTTGCGCAACACGATAGAATGTATCATTTTTGCCGAAACCGGTTTCGTTGAGCAAGTGATACATTTCTTCTTTTTTGCTCATTTCCCAAAGTTTTAGCGCGTGATGAAGAACATCTATCAATTCCCGCGAACCCTTCAAATCTTCTATGTCCCGTTGAGTCGGACCGGCAACAATAATAAATTCTTTGCTCTTTTTAATAAAGCTTTTTGTATTCCAATAATTGGATAAATCTATGTGAACGCTGTGCGCCAATTTGTTGGCTTCGTCGAATGGAGTTTTTGCGGCGCCGAACTCCCATCGGTAAAGGATGTAAAAACGGGTTAGGTCCGAAATACCTTGCGCAAAACCGTTGTGCAATATCTTTTTTACCGCGTAATCGGTTACAATTGTGCGAACATCCGAAAGTAGTTTGTCCGCTCTTATGATGTTTCCTTCGTAATCCATTACGCTTTCATATTTGCCAAATACTTCTATTGAAGCGCCAATACCGGAAATGAAAAAGTCCGCTCCGCTTATACCTTCGTTCCAAAGCCGGTCTAATTTTTGGGGTAAGTATTCGTTTAGTTCTTTTTTAATGTCTGTGTAAAATGCTGTTGGTAATTTTTTGATTTTACGCGCTACAATGTAGATTGACGAAGCAAAGGCTGCTGTTTCTCTTGCTAAAAGTCTTGAAACCATTTCTGTGTTAATTGGCCAAGCAGATGTTACAATCAAATTAGAATCTAATAGAGAGTTAATTAGTGATTCCCATCCTTCTGTAGATTTATGAGCATAAACAATTATTGTAATACCTTGGTTAACCAAAACACGATGAAACTCAAAGAATGATTTTTTCAACATCTGTTCAAAATATTTTAATGCATCTTCTTTACTATCCCAATTATCATAAACAACTATCTCATTATTCTTTGGTGTTAAATTCGAAAAAAATAAATTTGAATAATTATCTGAAATTAGTCGTTTTAGTAAAACATAAAAAAAATCAGAAAGGTAAGAGTAAGGAACATTATCATAATATGGCGGATCTGTAAATATAGCATTAAAGTAAATTTTATCATAGTTTAGTTTAGTAGCATCACCTTGGTTTACATAACCGAATGATAGATAATTATTTAAATTATTAAGCACTTTTGAAATTGAAAGTATATTGCCCCAATATGCTGCAACATTATTGCCGTATATTGGAATAGCTTCTGGATAATTATATTGCATTAATAACCCTTGGATTGCATAAATCTTTTCAGTTTGTTCAGAGCCAGAATGCCAAGCACATATACTGGTATTACGAGTCGCAAGCCTATCTAAAGCTAATGATTGTAGTAATAGTATCACATTAAAATTGGGGTAATTCTCTTGCGATGATAATTTTCTTATTTTATTAATAAAAACAATAATTGATAATTTTTGTCTTTCATTAAAGATATCACCCCAATTTTGAAAATTATACAAGGGTAATTGGCTTCCTACAGAACGATGACTATTTTTAGGGGGTAAAGGTTCATCCGGCACCGGATCAATACCCCATTCTTGTTTAAGTTCTTCACGTTTAATTTTAAGGTATTCAGCGGCTTTGTTGTAAGCTTCCAAGTCTTTTTCGTTAGCAAGCCGGTATTTTTTGCCGGATGTTCCCGGTTTATGAGTAACAACCACTACCATACGTTGCCCGGATTTGCCTTCTTGAAAAAGCTTGCGGGTTGTGTTCGCCTCAATAACGGAGCCGCATACGGGGCAGGACGCAACCGCACGGGCAACAGTTCCCTTGGAAGGGTCAAAGTTATCGGGAAAAGGTTCGTAACCTTCAAGTCCGGTTATCGCTTCTCCTTCGGCAACAATTTTAAACTTAACTTCTTTACCTTCGGCGTAAGGGAAAAGCGCGACTTTTTTATTGGATTTTTTTGCAAGCCAAAATTGTCGCATTAGTGGAATTTCCGCTCCGCAGTTTGGGTTTTGACAAGGAATTGTTCTTGCCCAAATATAACCAACCGGAACGGAACCATCTTCGTCGTTCGGGTAAAATTGTTCCAATTCTTTTTTGGCTTCTTGTAAAACCCAGTTGCCCCAATATTTAACGTCTTCGACAAGCGGATTAACAAAATCGGTATCGCCGCCATATTCAAGAGTAGGTTCATTAACAGTATTCAAATTCGAATCATTTTTCAACCAAGGGCGTTCTTCGTAATATTGTTTTCGAGGAATAGGTTTGCCGTATTTTTGCGGATATTCGAGCGTGCATTTTTGGATTAATACAGCAACGGGGTTTAAGTCGTTGGAATAAGTTTCGCAGCCGAGGCGGAGCGCTTCAAGAGGGATAGAACCACCGCCACCGAAGGGATCGAGAACTTTGGGAGGAACGCCTTTATTGTAATCGAGTATCATTCTACGAGCAAGACCGATAATTTCTTCGTCGTTACTGTTTTCCCATTTACAAAGAATAATAATGAAATGTTTTATCAAATCGTGATTGGAAGATTCTTGATTGATATTTGCGTAACCGTGTTTTCTTAAAAGCGGGATGAGTTTATCTCTGTATTTGTCATAAAACCGGTCGCCTTCTTCAAAATCGGTAGCGGGAATAAGAGCGGCAAAGTTAGTAGCGCGGGACGCAGCGAGCGGACGGCGCGCCCACCAAATATGGAGCGTTGAAATATGACCGTGCCGTATATTTTTTTCACGAGCGGATTCAAGACTAACTTCTTTAACGGGGAACGAAACTTCAATAAATCTTCTGTCAATCAATCTGTAATTCCTTTATTTTTTATTTCATCAAGAGATACAATATAACGAACATCAACTTTTTGTTCTGGTTTCAATTGTTTTGCCGGATTTTGAATTATATTTAATTCGGGATTAGTAGAACAGTTTAAAACGGCATAAAGATAATAATCGTCGGCGAATCGTTTTGCCTTAAACCATTCGTTTTGCGTTAAAACCACTGCGCCCGAACCGGCGCGGGCTTTAACTTCAATATATCTAAAAACGTCTGTATCAACTTTAGAACGGATATCGAAACCGAGATTTTCTTTGGAAACGTCTTCGGGAAGTCGACCATTATCCGCTTCATATTTCATAGCAACTTGCATTCCAATATATTCGATTTCATCGTTAGAATGCATTTCTTCAATAATTTTTTCCGGCACTACTTTTATGACAGCTTTAAATTTAGGGCTGCTCATAGTAAGTCGTTTTTCCCGCTCAATCAAATCGGAAAGTCTTGATTTAGCGTATTCGTATTGCGTTTTGCGTTCGTTTTTATTGCGGATAACAATATCGACGTTTTCTCCTTTTTCTTTTCGAGTCATCAAATCAATTAATTGACCGTCCAATTTTACTATTAAATTGTCAAGCGATTTTATTCCGTACTTGGTTTTTATTTCTGCTTGTCTATCTCTTTCTTTCTGCAATTCAGATTTATAATTTTCAAGTTCTTTTATTATTAAAGATGCAGTTCTTGCTTTAAGAGAATCCAAATCGAACTTATCGTCGGTATAGCTTTTGTAATTTGTGTTTTCAACTAAGTCCCAAACAATCGAAGGCGCTACCGGTTTAATTGAATTGTTCTCAATATAAAAAGAGAACAGGCGTTTTCCGGCTGGTTTGCCGGTTCCATCCTTAATTTCTCCTTCGTAGAATAGAATGTATCCGTTCAGAATACCATCGGGGTCGGTAAAAACTGTTCCGGTGGAGAGGTCATTAAAGAATTTATTTTCAATCCAAAGCATCAGACTTTCAAACAAGGGATGACCGAAAGTGACAAATTCGGTATCCGGATTTTCAAAAGCAATTTGTTTATCGAAAACAACCTTAGGATACTTTTTCAGAAGATAACCATAAGATTTTTTAATCGTATCGGACTCCGCAATTTTTCTTATTTCAAAAGGGATTGAATTAATAGAAATAAAGCCATTTTTCTCAGTAAATTTACCGCCGGCTTTTAGAAAAGCTTTTTTGAAGAAACTTTCGGTATATTCAGGAATTAATCTATGTTCTCTGGCTTTTGCATTAAGTTCTTTAATTCTAGTATAATCAATAAAGCGCGTTGCGAGGGATTCGCCGAGATTCTCTTTCACAGAGTTTATATAATCGTCGTCAACATCAATATCCAATTCATTAAGAATGTCATCTATGTTTCGAGCGTTTGCAGCAGCATCTTTTAAAAGTTGAGCAAGGTTAGCGTGCATCATAACTTCACCGAGAACGTCAAAAACCTTATCGGAGCCGAGCGCATTTTTTATTTCTTCGAGTTTAGCGAAAAGACGACTTAGCACTCTGCCTTCACGAGTATCATTAGATACAAGATTAAAAATAAAAACTTCTTTTCTTTGACCATAACGATGGATACGTCCCATCCTTTGTTCGAGGCGATTTGGGTTCCAAGGAATATCATAATTTATCATCATATTACAGAATTGGAGATTTATACCTTCGCCGGCGGCTTCAGTGGCAACCATAATATTGGTTTCATTTTTAAAAATCTTTTCAGCTTTGACTCGATCTTCCAATTTCATACCGCCGTGAATTACATTAACTGAATATCCCCAAGATTTGATCTTGCTTTCAAGATAAAACAAAGTATCTTTTGATTCCGTAAATACAAGTATTTTTTTGTCTTCCAGATTTTCATATTTGGAATAAAGAGTATCGAGCGTTTCTCGAAACTGTTTTAATTTTATTTCCTCTTCATTTTTAACAATTAGTTTTGCTTGATCGATTAACTTTTCGAGAATTTGAATTTCCTTTTCGAGTTCTTCTCTGTTTTCAGCTACCGAAAGAGTTTCCCAAATTTCCTCAGCATGCCAGCGGTCTTCTTCGCTCATTTCCTCAATTTCGTCAAAATCAAAATTCCGGTTATTTCGCTGAAAATTGTCTGCACCATCCGATAATTCTTGTAGTCGGTTTTTTCTTCTTTCAAGAGAACGCTGTAAAGCAAAGGTGCTTGATGCGAAGCGGCGTTGCAGAATAACTAGAGCAAAAGCTACGTTTCTACGTTTATCTTTAGCCAAAGCTTTATTATATTGTTCCTCAACGTATTTTGATAAATCATTATAGAGATTAATTTCATTATAGGGCGGTTGGTTAATTGAAAATGCAACAGTCTCTACATTCCGCGGTAGGAAAAGAGGTTTACCTTCAAAATTTTTCAAATCTTCTTTAATTCGTCTAATAAACAAAGGATTATCTTTATTTTGAATTGATTCGCGAAGCATTTCGTTGTCGGAAAAGAAACCGGGCTCAAGTAAATCTAAAAATAATCTAAAATTATCAGGGTCTCCTTTATGAGGTGTTGCTGTAAGGAACAATAAATGCTCGGTTATTTGGGATAGCTTTTCGCCAAGTTTATAGCGACCGGTTTTTTCAGTTTTATCACCGTATTGATAAGCGCTCATTTTATGAGCTTCATCGACAATAATCAAATCGAATTGAGCTGCTGCAATAGCAGGAAGAATTTCATCCCGCTTTGCAAAATCTATTGAAGTAATAATTTGTTTTTCTCTTTTCCAGGCGTTTTCGCCATAAAGCGCATCTATAGTACTTCTGTCGATAACAATAAATTTTTCTTCAAACCTTTCAGATAGTTCCCTTCGCCACTGATCTTTTAAGTGACCGGGAGAAACTATCAATATTCTGTCAATCATATTGCGGAGTTTGAGTTCTTTAATTATCAAACCCGCCATTATCGTTTTCCCGGCTCCAGGGTCATCAGCAATTAAAAATCTGATTCGAGGTAATTTCAAAACGTAACCATAAACGGCTTCGATTTGATGCGGAAGAGGATCAACTTTGGAAGTGTTCATTGCAAGCAATGGGTCATAGAGGGAAGCGAAACGATAGCGGATAGTTTCTAAAGAAATAAATATTTTCCAAGGCTCCGTTTTGAAGAATTGACCACAGCTTTCCTTAATGTAGTTTTCTAATTCCGACTTGGATATATAATCGTCAATGTGCTGAAATGATTTAGTAGTAGAACCAATTAAATGATAATACTCTCCCACTTCTTCGATTAATTTAATTTCAACCGGTTCGGGCCAATTCGGTGAAGAAAGAATAGTTCCTCTTTTTATATTCATTGAATAAACTCTAAATCTTATTCTCACACAAAAATAAGAGTATGACGTTAATTTAACAAGTTACTACAACAAAATATATTTCGATAGAGATTTTAATTGATATTTTTATTAATTAGCATCAACGTAAGGATATATTGGTTTTGGAATTTTTGCGTTTCATAGTATATTGATTTAGAACTTAAACTAGTAGTTATTGCAGTTTAATTAAATTTATTTTTCGCGTTATAATTATTTGGAATCTACATAATCATACAGGAATTGAATCGTTTCGAGATTCGAAAAGAAGAAGGACGGAGAGGTATTTTTCATTTTTCAGTAAAGTTTCGATGTTTTGCCGTTCATTTTCATTTAATTTTTTATTTTCAAGTAAGGTATAGCAGAGTTTTTTTAATTTTTCTTTTTCTTTAATACCATCAACTTCTGGGAGTTCCGGGTTAAAGATTGAATTATTCAATGATAGACATACTTTTTCTACATAAGGAACGAGGGATTTGGGATGCTGCAGAATAGCCACTTTGAAAGAACGAAGAACTAAATCATAAGAGAATTTTTTAATCAATTCATTAATTTTTTCTATTTCGGGGATGCTGGGGCTAGAGTGATGATAATCTTTGTAGAGGTTGAATACCGGCTCCGGAATAGTATTAAATTTTTCCACTTTCGCAGAATCAACAGAATCGGAAATGTTATCTTCGGAATCATCATTAGGAGTGGAATGTCGCCTCTCCTTCTCCTTACGCCATCGTTTAATTGCGGCTTTCTTCTTTTTCTCAATACAAAGATTAAATCTGTTGATGTTATCCATAAGTCGCTGCGAGAAAATATAGTTATCTTCGACCTTAAGCAATTCAACATCAATTAGAAATGAAATAAGTTTTCTACATTCCTCGAAGGAGCTTCTGAGTTCAAAGGAAAAGAGGTCGACCGCATTATCGAATGAGATTCTTCCGTTTTCTTCCCTGAGATATTCAATTATAGCCCAAAACATACCGTAACCAGCCCAACCGAATTGATTAAATAGTTTTATCATTTTCGGGTCCCTGCGGGCGTTCGAATCGTGTTCAAAATAGATTACATTTTTCTTCATAATTAATAAAGAGGAATATCTGTTAAAGAAAAGTTTTCGTTTGAAGAGTGGGAACAAGTTTGAATATGATTCGTGTGATGCTCCGCTTTTTTTATTGGGATCCTTGAGCGAAGAAGATATTCATCATATTCGGAGAGAGAATCATAATCAAGGATAACCATTTTTTCAAAAGGCTTCTCGGGATTCGATAATTCAATTACTACGATTTTTTGATTGCAATACTTGCAATAATTCAGAGTTATCATTTTTACCTCTCAAATTGCTATTTTCATTCTGATGCTCTTTATTTATTGCTTCTAAAAGAGCATCAACTTGCGAAATATGAAAACGCGGATATTTTCTTTCCGGTAATTTGTAGGGTTTGATGTTGTATTGTTTGCAGAGGGACATAATCAAGTAATAATCATAAAACCCCAATACGGCTAAAGAAAATTTTTTGATAGATAAAAAATTACTCATAATTCTTGCATATAATTATTAAATTTTGTTAGTTTATGTTGTAGCTAATTGCGATTAATTTAAACATAACATTTTTATTATTTTTATGCAAATATTTATTAAGATTTTTAATATTTATATAATTTTTATCAAGCAAATGACAGTCATTTAAATGAAAATAATTAAATATTTAATTAATAATCAACTAAATAATATGTTCATAAAACAAATCACAAATAATATAAAGGGATAAAAAAATGGATGAAATATTTAAAAAGAATCTCAAGAAAATAGCGGTAAATTATTTTGGAAATTTTGCGAAAATGGCGGAAGAGCTTAATATTTCGTCCTCTTACCTATCGCAATATGCAACATTAAAAGTAAAACCGGGATATGAATTTTTTAAGAAGTTGGCAGAGTTGGGAATTGATTTAAATGAATTATTTGGAACAGAAGGCGGAACAACGAAGACTCAAAAAATTATTAATATGAATATAGGTGCGGAAAAATATCTAGAAAGAATAATCAAAGAAAAAGACGAGCAAATTCAATTGTTAAAATTGTTATTGGAGAATAAAGATGGAAATCAGAATCGATAATGTGGGCAATTTGGAGATTCCATCCGAAATTGCTGAACAAACAAAAATCGATGATAAGCTATCTGAAATATTAAGAATCTTGCTTAATATTCAAGAACAATTAAGCAATAGTGGAATTATTAAAAAAGATGATAGTAAAACAGAAGATGAGTTCGATATACAAAAGGAGTGACGGCTATTTATATTATTGTTATACAAGAAATAACCAAAGGAAATACGTTTCTCTTGGTAAAGCGACAAAGCGTTTATTGAGACGCAAGAATCAGATTAAAAAGGAATTGGATAAAAAATACGCAAGCGAGGATTATTTACACTATTGGGATAGAATAAGATTTTCGCGCTTCGTAAATGATTTTATACAGAAAAAGGAAAAGCAAAGCACTAAGGAATATTATTTATACTGCGCAAAGAAATTTATCGAAAAAGCCGGAGATCTCTATATTGATGAAATAAATCAATTTGATATCGATTTGATTTTGAAAGATGAGAAGTTAAATCAAAACAGTAAGGCAACGGTAATAAGAGGGTTAAAGGCAATATTAAACGAAGCAGTAAATCTCAATCTAAGAAAAGAAATAAAAATTAACCGTGTGAAAGAAATGAAGATTGAGAGAGAAATAATTACTGAAAGGGAAATAGAATTGCTGTTGGATGATCTGAAGGATGAAAATCATAGGTTAGTTGTACGTTTTATGCTCGCCTCAGGGTTCCGGTTAAATGAAGTAATAAAGTTGAGATGGGAAAATATAAGTTGGGAAAGAGGGATAATTTATTTGTTAGATACTAAGAGTAAAAAGAAGGATGTCTTTCCCCTATTGGATGAGATTAAAGATTTACTCTGGCCAATAGCAAAAGAGAAAGGTTCGGTGTTTGGTTATAAGTCGGTGGATTCGTTGAGTTATCTGCGGAAGAAAATGCGAAAGCACAGAATAAATTTTCAGGATTTTAGAAGATATTTTGCAACAAAATGGGCTAAGGAGTTACAACCTGCAGAACTGAAAATATTAATGCGTCATTCATCGATAAATACGACAATGAGTCATTATATTTATTTAAAATTAGACGATGTAAGTAAGAAGATTAAGAGTAAGAAGACAGACACTTTTGAAAAATAATAATTGTAGCAAAATTGTAGCAGATTTGCCCACAGACGACCACAGGATTTATCTAAATAAACATTTAAGTTTGATAAAAGTAAATACAAACATTGATTTTCTTTAGAAATCACTACATTTTTTCAACACATATCGATATGCGGCTAACTACGGATCAGAAGGTTGGGGGTTCGAATCCTCCCGGGCGTACTCAAGTAATCCCCTCTTTAGGAGGGGATTTTATTTTTTAAACCGGTTTTTCTGCCCATTGAAAATGATTAAGCTATATTTTTATAAATTTGATTATTAAAGATTTCCTTATTTATTTTACATATTGATTAAATAATTACTGTTGCAAAATTATCAAATTGCTTTTTAAAGAAGAGATTTATAGAAATATGTACTCTGCTCTCCAAGAGGCAGAACAAGCATCCGAAGAAGATGAAGTGCCTATAGGAGCAGTTGTAGTGCATAACGGCAGAATAATAGGTAAAGGATACAACCAAACCGAACGTTTAAAGGACCCAACGGCTCACGCTGAAATACTTGCTATCACCAGCGCTGCAAATCACCTAAAAGAAAAATTTCTTGAAGAATGCGAAATCTTCATAACTGCAGAGCCATGTGTGATGTGTGCCGGAGCAATTTTATTAAGCCGAATAAAAAAAGTATATTTCGGAACTTACGAACCAAAATTTGGCGCAAGTGGTTCTTTATATAATTTATTAGAAGATTCAAAGTATAATCATAAGCCGGAAGTCTATTCCGGAATTCTGGCTGAAGAATCAAAATTATTACTACAAAATTATTTTAAGAAAAAAAGGTAACAAGGAATAAAATGAACTTAATAATTTTTGGCGCCCCCGGCGCAGGAAAAGGAACTCAAGCTAAAATTTTATCAAATAAATTTGGCATTGCTCATATATCTACCGGGGATATACTTCGGGAAGCTATTGCGAATGAAACGGAAGTAGGTAAAAAAGCTAAAGCTATTGTTAATTCCGGTCAATTAGTTCCCGACGATGTGATGTGCGAAATTATTAAAGATGTACTTAAAAGCGACAGATGTAAAAATGGCTTTATTCTAGACGGATTTCCTCGTACTATTAAACAGGCCGAATTATTACTTAACATTTTCGAAGAACTTAATATATCAGGCACTAAACTGATTAAATTAACGATTAATGACGAAACCGTTATTAAAAGACTAACTTCAAGAAGAACTTGTTCAAACTGCGGTTACATAGTTAATTTATTGGCTTTGGATAATCAAGATAAATGCCCTAACTGTAATCAGGAAAATACACTGGAAAAACGCAAAGATGATAACGAAGATGTGATTAAGAACAGATTAGCTATTTACAGAGAATCTACCGCCCCAGTATTTGATTTTTTGAAAAATAAAATAGAAATCATTGCAGTTGATGGTTCCCGGGAAGTTGAAGAAGTAACTAGTGATATATTAAATTTTCTACAAGACTAATCACTCTTTTTCTTTAATACAACTTTCTTGGCAGTAGAGTTATCTATCTTGAATATTTTATCACCGGGGTAATTTTTAACAAGATCGTAATTGTGTGTTGCGAATATAACTGCAGTACCTCTTCTGTTAATCTTCCTGATAATCTCCATAATTTCAGAAGTTGTTTCAGGATCTAAATTACCCGTAGGTTCATCGGCTAATAACAATTTGGGTTCATTTATTATTGCACGCGCAATTGCAACTCTTTGTTTTTCTCCACCCGACAACTCGGAAGGATAACTCTTAGTCTTGTGAGTTAAACCTACTTCACTCAATACGTCAAAGATTGTTTTCTTGATATCTTTCCCTCTGTGCTTTGTCGCCTTTAGAACAAAGTATAAATTATCGTAAACATTTCTATCATCGAGTAATTTGAAATCTTGGAAAATTATTCCCATCTTCCTTCTCAACGAAGGTAAGTCTTTTGGTTTAATTGTCTCACTCGAATATTTATCGAATTGGATATAACCGCTGTCGGGAAGCATATTCATATAAATTAATTGGAATAAAGTAGATTTACCAATCCCCGATTGCCCAATGAGATAAACAAATTCTCCTTCATCCACATTTAAATTTAAATTTCTAAAAATAACCTGCATTCCGAATGAAAAATCGAGTTCGTTTATTGTAAGCATTACTTTCCTTTTTTAATTAAGAATTGAGCGCGTTCCGAAGTTAAATCGGCATCATCAAAGCTGAATGCATCAAAACATTCAACGACAAACATACCACTATTTTCAATAATTTCGAAGAGTTCGATTAAATCATATATCTTCTGTTTATGAATTTCTTCAAATACATTTCCTTCGCTATCCTCAATAATAAAATGGTTGGTGTGAATTCTATCCTCTTTATTGTACTTGCTTATTTGACGGTATTTTATTCCGTTAAATTTCCCCTTGCGATTTAATTTCCTTTCGTATTTTATGCTATTCAATTCGAGACCAACGTCGAAAGCAAAAAAGGTATCGGTATGCATACAAGATTGTATATCAATAAAGAATTGTAGTAGTTCCTCTTCGGTCAAGATGTAATTTACGCTATCGAAAGTAGAAAAAATGAAATCGAATTTATATTTAAATGGAAGTTGTCTCATATCGGCAGCAACTTTATGCATTCTATCCTTTTTTGAATTTTGAAGCATATGAAATGACAAATCGGAAGCTACAACAAAATCATACTTTTCAAAAAGCAAATCGGAAATTGCACAGCTTCCCGCAGCTATTTCCAAAACCGAATTTATTTTTCGCCTGGTATACAGGGTTAATTGAGTAATATAATCCGCCCAGTCGTAGTAGTCGACCTTTCGCATCAGGTTGGAATAAAATTTTGCAAGTAGAGAATAATTTTTAATTTCCATTATTGATATTTCTATTCCGTAATATTCTTAAACCCCACTTAATTGAATTTATCATGCTTTGAGCATCAGCAATATTTTTCCCGGTAATATTATATGCGGTACCGTGATCCGGGGATGTTCTTACAATAGGTAATCCGGCTGTATAATTAACACCAATTTTACCGTTAAGTAACTTAAAAGGTATCAGTATTTGATCATGATACATTCCAATCGTAACGTCATATTCATTAAATAATTGTTGAGCAAAAAATGCATCGGGTACAAAGGGACCAAATACAGTATCCGGATATTTTCTAACTAAAGGTTTTAATATCTGTTCTTCCTCATCCCCTATCTTCCCTTCTTCTCCCGCATGTGGATTTAAGCCTAACAATGCTAAACGAGGTTCCTTCAATAGTAAATCATTTTTTGTTGAAGTAAGTATTACATCAATAAGCTTTTCAAGTCCCACTGTTGTTATTTGCCCTGGCACCTTAGCAATTGGAATATGAATTGTTGCTAAAGCAGCATGCCAGCTATCTGATAAAAACATCATACAATAATTGTGAGTATTAAAATATACAGCCAGAATTTCTGTATGTCCCGGCATATCTATAC
Organism: uncultured Melioribacteraceae bacterium; assembly: GCA_964573255.1. Classification (GTDB taxonomy): domain Bacteria; phylum Bacteroidota; class Ignavibacteria; order Ignavibacteriales; family Melioribacteraceae; genus CAYNUJ01. The sequence goes on along the minus strand of CAZNJB010000007.1, from coordinate 79,746 downwards.
CGGCTAATTTAATTGCAAATTTGGAGATGGGAGAAGTAACTAATATTGAATTGTTTCTGTTTTTATCAACGTACTCTATAGCCTGTATTAAAGCCTTATATGCAACACTCCCACTCTGCTTTGTTGGTTCTCCTAAGTCAAATTTTGCTTCGCCAATATCAAAAATATAAAATTTCTTCTCTTTTATTAAATCTATAGAATTAACAATTTCTGGGTTCAAGTCCTTAAATGAATAATATTCAATGATATTCCGAGGAGCAATGAAGATAAATCTGTGATTAGATTCATTACTAAAAGAACGAATTGCTTTTAAAGCAATTTCCGGCCCTATTCCGTTAATATCTCCGCAGGTTACAACTATATCAGACATAATTTATCCATAATCATTTAATACAATATAGCAACAAATCTAAAAATATGGAATTACTAAAATCTTGCTGAAGTGTTTAAAATGAAAAACCCCTCATAAAGAGGGGTTCACAATTGGAAAACCAAAATTAAGTATTCATATTGTTGAGGAACTCTTTGTTATTCTTAGTTCCACGAATTTTATCCAACAAGAACTGCATAGCTTCAACTGTATCGAAGTCACTTAAGAAGTTGCGAAGAATCCATAACTTGGATAATTCCTCTTCAGTAAGCAACAATTCTTCTTTTCGAGTACCGGTTTTATTCACATCAATTGCCGGGAATATTCTTCTATCCGAAAGGTCTCTAGAAAGAACTAATTCCATATTACCGGTTCCCTTAAATTCCTCGAAAATAACTTCGTCCATTCTACTGCCGGTTTCAATTAAAGCAGTAGCAATGATAGTCAAGCTACCACCGTCTTCTGTATTACGAGCAGCACCGAAAAATCTTTTTGGACGTTGCAAAGCATTCGAATCAACACCACCGGATAATATTCTACCGGAGTGAGGAATTACAGTGTTATGCGCTCTGGCTAAACGAGTAATACTATCAAGAAGAATAACAACGTCATCACCGGCTTCAACTGAACGTTTAGCTTTTTCGATAACCATATTAGCAACCTGCACATGTCTTTCCGCAGGTTCGTCGAATGTAGAGGAAATCACTTCAGCTGGAACCGAACGCTGCATATCCGTAACTTCTTCCGGACGTTCGTCAATTAGCAATACAATAAGCTTAACTTCGGGATGATTACGTGCAATAGAATTTGCAATTTTCTGTAGAAGTATTGTCTTACCACTCTTCGGTGGCGAAACGATTAAGCCTCTCTGCCCTTTACCAATAGGAGCCAAAAGATCCATAATTCTCATCGAATATTCACCCGGAACACTTTCCAATTTTATTTTTTTCATTGGATAAAGAGGGGTGAGATTATCGAAAAGTTTACGAACTCTAATCTTCTCGGGGTTCATACCGTTTACAGCTTCAACCCTTAATAAAGTAAAAAATCTTTCACCTTCTTTAGGCGGACGTATTTGCCCGCTAACATAATCACCGGTTCTTAAATTAAATCTTTTTATTTGTGACGGAGAAACATATATATCATCGGGTGAAGGTAAATAATTATAATTTGAGGAACGTAAGAAACCGTATCCATCGGGCATTACTTCCAACACTCCTCTAGCAAATGTTAAACCGTCTTTATTTGTTTGAGCTTCTAGTATTTTGAAAATTAATTCTTGTTTTCGAAGATCGCTGTAATTAGTAAGTTCTAACTCTTTGGCAATTTTATAGAGATCAACGATCTTCATTTTTTGGAGTTCTGAGATATCCATTGGCATGATTTTACCCTATCTTGTTAACAAAAATATCTGGTCATAAAATAAAAATATAATCAGGGGATCATTTTGAAATTTTTTTGTCCTTGATTTTTAACGAAAGGAACAAGAGGCACATCGAAACTTAATCGAATTAGCTAAAAATGTCAAGTCAATTTCAACAATTTATCCTTAATATCCCCTAATATGTATATAGATCCTAATACACATAGGCATTGGTTATTTTTTTTCGCTTTAAATTCCTTAATAAATATAGCCGGATTTTGTATAGGAATAACTTTTATGTTTAGTGAATTAGCAGATGATTTCAAATCATCTACAGTTGCTGCTCTTTCATAATTAATAGATGTTACATATATATTATCGAAATGTTCATTCAATTTCTTTAGCATTGAATGAATATTTTTATCAATCATTGCACCAAAAATAACATTGCAACATTCATAATTCTTTTCTTCATTAGCAAATTCAGATAAGAATATTTCAACACCTTCTTCGTTATGGGCAGCGTCAAAAATGATTCTAGGTTTATCAGAATAAATTTCGTACCGTCCTTGCAACCCGCTATTGCGCGCTACATTACTTATCCCCTTTCGAAGAACATCTGGTGTTCTAATACCGAGCACTTCACTTACAACTAACAATGCTAAAGCAGAATTATACAATTGATGCTTACCTCGTAAAGGTGTAGAATAAATATTAAAATTTAATTTATCCGAAGAGAAAGGAATATAATCTCTATCCGGATCAATAAATTCAAGCAGATCGAATATTTTACTATTCCTTTGCTTTGCAATAGAAGTAATTGCTTCTTTTGATTCGATATTAATTTTACCTAAAAACAAAGGGGTTGATTCTTTAATTATTCCCGCTTTCTCACGGGCAATCTCCACAAGACTTTCACCCAATATATTCGTATGCTCATAAGATATTGTAGTAATCACCGAAGCTAACGGATTGATTGTATTTGTTGCATCAAGCCGTCCTCCTAATCCTGTTTCAATAACACCAATATCTATTTCGTTATCGGCAAAATATTTGAAAGCTAAGGCAGTAGTAATCTCAAAGAATGTGGGTTTATGTTTATCAATGTAATCGTTTAAAGTCGTAATAAATTCTGCAATGTAAGTATCCGGTATTTCATTACCGTTTATTCTTATTCTTTCGTTAAATCTTATAAAATGAGGCGATGTGTAAAGTCCGACATTCTTACCCGATTCACGAATAATACTTGCAATAAAGGAAGCAGTACTTCCCTTTCCATTGGACCCTGCGATATGAATTGACTTAAATTTATTTTGAGGGTTGCCCAAATAATCTAACAGCTTAGTAATATTTTCAAGCCCAAGTTTAACACCAAACTTGTGCATTGAATATAATTTATCGAGTGCTTCGTTAATCTTCATCAATTTTATACGAACCGGTTAATTCGGAAATTCTTTTGATTCCGCATTCCTCGCAATATTTTCTGAGGCCTTCTATTATTTCTAAACCAGCATTAGGGTTAATAAAATTCACTGTTCCAATTTGTACAGCGGAAGAACCGGCAATCATAAATTCAGCTGCATCTTTCCAATTCATTATTCCGCCGATACCAATAATTGGAATATCAACGTTTCGAGAAATTTCCAAAACCTTAGCAAGCGCAATTGGCTTTATCGCCGGGCCTGATAGTCCGCCGGTAATATTTTTTAATTTAGGTTTTCGAGAATATATATCGAATGCTGTACCGACTAATGTATTGATAGCCGAAACGGCATCACCTCCGTTTTCTTTTACAACTTTGGCAAATGTTTTTATATCCGAATTATTAGGCGAGAGTTTGATGAATACCGGCTTACTCGTAACAGCTTTAACGCGCTCTGTAATTTTAGCAACACTTTTCAAATCATTGCCAAAAATCAATCCGCCTTCTTTAACATTCGGACAAGATATATTTATCTCGAAAGCTTTTATTGCATCTTGAGAATCAAGTTCTTTTGTACACTCAACGTATTCTTCTATAGTACTAGCAGCAATATTACAAACAAGTGTGGAGTTTAACTTCTCTAAAAACGGTATTTTTTCTTCAATAAATTTTTCCAGACCAACATTCTGCAAACCTATTGCATTCAACATTCCCGAAGAAGTTTCAACAATTCTTTGAGGTGGATTTCCTTTGCGCGGTTCCAAAGAAATTGATTTAGTAACTATTGCACCAATTTTACTCAAGTCAGTAAACTTCGAAATCTCAGCACCGTACCCTACCGTTCCGGAGGCCAGCATAACCGGATTCTTTAATTCCAATCCACCAATATTTACACTTAAATCTATATCATTCATAATACTATATCTCTCGCATTAAAAACGGGACCATCTTTACATATCAATTTGTATTCATTTCCGTTTGCAGAATCAACCGGACAGCCCATACAAATACCAAAACCACAGGCCATTGCGCTTTCCGTGGAAAGTTCACATTCGATTTCATTTTCCAAACAAAACTTACTCAAGGAACGCAGCATAGGTGTTGGGCCACAGCTAAAAACTTTTATTTCTTCCTTGTTAAAATTCTTAACTTGCTCTTCAAATAATTGGACAACATTTCCGTGAAATCCTTCAGAACCGTCATCAGTTGCTACCAATAAATTATCCATACCATACTTTATAACGTATTCCTTGGTTCTGCCGCCTGAAATGCTTAAAATATTTTTTTTATCTTTTAACATTTTATTTAGATATGGAAAAGGAGCAGCTCCAATTCCACCGGCAATAATGATTGCAGTTTTATAATCCCCTTCAAGATTGAAACCGTTTCCCAAGGGACCAATTAAATCGATCCTGTCCCCAACCTCCTTTTTCGAAAGGAGCTCAGTTCCTTCACCTTGAATTTGGATCATAAACTGTAATTCGTCATCAATAACATCACAAACGCTGAAAGGTCGCCGAAGTAAAGGATAAACGCTCTGACTAACCTTAAGATTGCAAAATTGAGAAGGCTTTATCCTTGCTGCAATTTCAGGTGCTTTTACTTTTATTAGAAATACTCCCTTTTGAAGGGTTATATTTTCCGTCACAATTGAGTTAACACTGATCAAATTGATTACCTAAAAGTTGGAATTTGAATGCGAAAGATAATTAATACATCGAAACTCTGCGATAAAATTCTTCTTATTTTTCAATTAATTTCGAAAAAGTTTGCTCATTAAAAAGAAATTGGTATTCTATTCATCATTGAAGGAGATATCTTGATTTAACTCCCCCCTTAATTTATGAAATGATTACTGACATACTGAATTTACTTTCCGTCTTCCTAGCCTTTTCCGACGGTAAAGCTAACAAACTATTGCGGACAGTTTTTTCAATTATCTAATCCGCATAGCTGAATTCTAACAAAATGAAAATATCCCAAGTATTAATCAAAAATACTATTGTTTGGAATATCTCTGTTCTAAAGCGGTTATTTTATCCAACCTTCTTTGGTGCCTGTCACCTAAAAATTTAGCGCTAAAAAATACATTAACAATGGATTTTATCGATTCTTCTCCCAATGCTTTTGCTCCCATAACCAAAATATTAGCATCGTTATGTTCGCGAGCACTTCGAGCCGTAAATTCATTATAACAAGTCGCAGCTCTTATACCGGGCACTTTATTAGCAGTAATTGCTGATGGTATACCGGTAGCATCTATTAAAATACCGAAACCGGCTTCACTGGATTTAACTTTTTTAGCAACTGCAGCAGCAAAATCGGGATAGTCGCACGATTTTTCGTCGAAAGTTCCCAAATCCAGAACTTGATAACCTTTGCTTATAAGCAGATCGGACACAACGGATTTCATCTTAAATCCAGTATGATCCGAACCGATTGCAATGACTTTTTCATTTTCGGTATTTTTTGATTTGGCTTTTGTGTAGATTGAATCGATTGTTTCAGGTTCTTCACCATAAACAATAGTAAAATTCAATTCTTTCACTTTGTCTTTAGCAGCGGGAGTAATGATATCATTTTTCGTAACAGTTAATGTATGAATTCCCTTTCTTGCTAAATCCTCTACATCTTTTTCGGTAAAAAGTCTTCTCATATCACAATAATTCTTTTTTCCCGTTCATTCTTAAATAATCTACAATAAGTTTTACATCCTGAGCATTATTTCGCTTGCATACGAGCAATGTATTGTCATTATTTATCACAATGACATCATCCAGACCAATAACAGCAGTAAAATCACTTTCGGAAAAGACGTATGAATTATTTGTATTATACAAATAGACATCCCCTGAAACGACATTTCCGGCATCATCTTTCGGAGACAGTTGATATACGGTTTCCCAACTACCAACGTCGCTCCATCCAAAATCGCACGGAATTACGAATACTTTTTCCGCCTTTTCCATAATACCATAATCGATGGAGATTTTAGCCAGTCTGCCATAAACAGTTGTTAAAGTTTCTTCATAATTCTCTTGGCCTATTGCACTATCAATTTGCTCGAGTCCTTGATAAAGTTCCGGCATCAAATTTTTCATTTCATCCAGTATCACATCGGTTCTCCAAATAAACATACCGGAATTCCAAAGGAAGTCTCCTGCAGCAATAAAACGTTTTGCAGTTTCCAAATTCGGTTTCTCTGCAAAAGTGAAAACATTATGAATATTGTCTTCAACTTTATTTTCATCGAATTGGATATAGCCGTAACCGGTTTCCGGTCGATCAGGTTTAATACCTAAAGTAACTAACCCTTTTGAACGGTAAGCAAAATCGGCAGCTTTGAGAATTGTTTTCCTGAATTCTTCCTCGTCTTTAATTAAGTGATCTGCCGGTAAAATAACCATCACAGAGTCAGAATCTTTCCGTTTGATTAGAGTTGCCGCTAATCCTATGCAGGGTGCGGTATTCTTACCGAATGGCTCGGCTATAATATTCTCTTCGGGAATTTCGGAGAGCTGTGAAACTATTTTAATTTTTTGAATCCTGTTTGTAATCACAAATACATTTTCATTTTCGACAATCCCATTCAACCGATTTACGGTATCCTGAATCATTGTGTTATTGCCAAAGATTCTTAATAATTGCTTTGGATTCTTTTCCGTACTTCTTGGCCAGAACCTTGCACCTACACCACCGGCCATAATTACTGCATAAATCTTCATCGCCTTCCCACTAATTCGTTTCCAATAAATAATTAAGCCGCTCGGCTTTATCTAAAAATAGAGATATATCGACGTCTTTTTCTCTTACAACCGCAACAATAACAATCAGACAAGCCCTTAAAGATTCGATATTATCTTTTGTCAATGCAAACTCGTGAACTCTTATTAAATCAAAAGCACGATATAGTAAAGTATGCATTTTTGCAACAATCTCCAACCCCGCTTTTTGTGATAAGTTCTTGTTTTGAATCATCTTATCATAAAAGAATTCTATCTTTTCCTTATCTCTGTTACCCCTTTGAAGTTCCTGTAAAAAAGCATCCAACGCTGTTATCGGTTCTAAAACCGATTTAACAAATAGATCATAATTGAATTCCGCTTTAAGATTCTTTTCAATATCATCCGTTGAATTTTTATTGGGAACTCTCGAAATATCGGTTTCTTCTTTTACCTCATTTACAGTTTTTGAGGCTGTAACCAGACTATCCGAATGTAAATCTTCCAGTCTAATAGAACTCCTTCCCTCACCGGTCAGATCAATATTTAATTGTTCCTGCTTTTTCCCCTCTATAATTTTTGCAAAACTGAGCGGAGTCACAACATCGAGCAAGTTACTCAGTTCTCTTACTAAACCGTGGCTCTGTTCTTTAAACTGCTCAGAAATTCTATTAAAGTCAATCATCGAACCGGATATATAATTATAAATCTCACTCAATCGTACGGCAAGCTTAGAAAATTCGGTTATCTTTTTTAATCTAGAAATTTCGGTCTCAAGATCATCCACATCGATAAAGTGTTCCCTCAAAAGAGTAACAACCTCAATCTTTTCCGAGCTTAACCTCAAATTATTTGCCGCATTAGAAATTGCTTGAACAATATATTGTTTCTTAATATCCAACATTACCCTTTATAAATTCTAGGAACCCGTTTACTAATATTACAAGTAATTTCGTACGGAATTGTATTTAAAAGTTTTGCCCAATCCCAAGCATCAAATGTATAGTCTTTTGAATTACCTAACAAAATTATTTTATCGTCAGGTTTCACATTTGTACTTAAAGGATCAAACAATATTCTATCCATAGTTACTCTGCCAATCTGTTTTACCAAGTTGTTTCTCACTATGCCTTTAGCTTGGTTTGAAAGGTTTCTATTATAACCGTCGGCGTAACCTATTGGAACGGAAAAAACTTTCATATCTTTTGTTGCAGTAAATATTCTGCCGTAAGAAACACTTTCGCCTTTCTTTATATCCCTAATCTCAACAATATGCGAATAAAGGCTCATTACAGGTTTCAAGGGAACCGACTCACTCGTTTCGAGTGAGGGATAATATCCGTAGAGTGAAATACCGGGACGAACCATATCAAAATATGATTGTGGTAAATCCATTATAGCGCCGCTATTGGCTGCATGAATAATACCGGTTTTTATTCCGGCATTTCTTAACGAATCGATCACATGTATAAATCTTTCTAGTTGAAGATGAGAATATGTTTTATCTTTCTCATCAGAACATGCAAAGTGTGTATAAATCCCATCAAGTACAATTATAGGATTATTCACTAACTTAGCTATCAACTTTACGGCTTCATCAAAACGTAATCCGGTTCTCCCCATCCCGGTATCGATATTAACATGAACTTTCAGTTTTTTAGAAAGTTTTAATTTATTTAATTGATTTATATGCCGCTTGTCGCTGATAGTCGGAATAATTCTATATTTAATGTAATCCGGAATATCAGAAGGATCGAACGGAGAAAAGGTAAGAATCGGCTGTTTAGTTATTTTACTTTTACGAATTAAAACCGCTTCTTCTGTTAAAGCAACGCCGTAATAATCGGGTTTTTTCACCCCCAAAGTTTCAAATGCTTCGACACATTTAATCATTCCATGTCCATAAGCATCCGCTTTAACGACGGCAAGAACCTTTCTGCTGCCAATCTTTTTTCTGATATTAAGAAAATTGTATTTTAGATGTTTGAGATTTATTTCGGCGAATGTTTTCCGCATAATAATTTTTCATTAAATTAAGACGTAAATTTAAACATTTAGCGGCAGAAATTTTAATAATTGCTCCATTCTTCCGCCATTTTATTGTAAAAATAATTATGAGGTAACAATGTTAGTAACAACAACCAACACAATTGAAGGCAGAAAGATTGTAAAGTATCTCGGATTAGTCTCCGGCGAAGCAATTCTTGGAGCAAACATATTTAAAGATTTCTTTGCCGGTATTCGAGATATTGTTGGCGGCAGATCGTCGGCTTACGAAAAGGAATTACGTAGAGCAAAAGATATTGCCGTTCAGGAAATGATAGAACAAGCAAAAAATTTAGGTGGGAATGCAGTTATTGCCGTGGATTTGGATTATGAAACCATCGGTCAAGGTGGCAGCATGTTGATGGTTTCCGCTAATGGTACGGCGGTAATTTTAGAATAAAAAAAGGCTGCTATTTCTAGCAGCCTTTCTAATTTTATGCATCATTTTTAGTCTTGAATCCTTTCTGCATCCACCCTTTTGCCAATATTAATCCAATAGGACTAATAATTGCAATCGCACCATAAATGAGCCACATCATTTCTGTATTCATTTGTGAAGGCGGCACATCTGCTGGACAATAATTCATAAGGAACCATCCCGAATATAAGGAAGTGACAACTTTTGTTAAGAACCAAGGGAATTGTCCTATTCCCATATAAATACCCGTCATATTTTTCGGGGCAATCTCAGCAACCCATTGTAAAAATCGTGGCTGCCACATTGCTTCACCAATTGTCATTATGATTAGATATATCATTAAGTTAGTGAATGTTGGTCCCATTGCTAAGATGAAAGTCGGTACAGCCATTACAAAAGTACCGAGAATCATCATTTTATAGGTGTCTTTTTTACTTGTTAAAGCTGCCACCATCGGAGTAAGAATAAAAATCAATATCGGATTTAAATTCACGAAGAATTCAAAATTATCCTTCACAAACCCTTCAAATGCACGACTCGTATATTGTGGCAAAGTAAGCCAGTTATGTGCAAAAAGAGTTTGTACAGGAATTAAAATAAAGATGAAATACATAAATCGTAAATCAGTTATCGGGAAATTATTAATATAAAATTTGACTTTCTCTTTAAAAGTCATATCCGCCATTTCATCTTTTTCTTCTTCAGTTTCACCTTTATCTTTCTTAACTTCTTCCAAAGCATCTTGCATAGCCTTTTTGGTGATAATGAAATAGACAACTCCGATTCCGACAACAGTTAAAGCAGAATAAACCCAAAACACACCTGTAATGCCAAACGCTTTACGAATTGGCGGAGAGATTATTCCAGGCAGAAATCCACCGAGATTCATTAATGCGTAAAGCATTGCATATCCCATTGCGGAAGTTTTTTCGGTAGTTAATTGCTTTACACCCGCATAACAAGCAGGTTGATAGATACCGTAACCCAAAATAACACCCAAAATACCAAGCATAGAAATTGTATGAGCACCACCCCACAATCCGGATGATCCCATATCGGGAGACAATGTTAGAAGAACACGACCGACAAACATTAAGGAAAGAGCAATCAATAATGATTTTCTTAACCCTATCCAATCGACCGTTGCACCTAAGAATAGCATTGCAATTGTTATTCCTGCAGTAAGCACTCCAACCATTCTTCCGGCATCAATATCATCCAAACCAATATACTGGTTGAAAAAAATTGCCAATAGACCTACAACCCCAAAGTATGTCAGCCCTTCTAATACATAAGACAAATTAACGCCCAGCAATGCTCTGGAAGTATGCCCTAAATCGACGAAAGGCTGAGTCAATTCCATTATTATATTTTCGAAATAATTATTCTCTTTACGATCGGATACTTCCCTTTTCTTTTTAGTAAATATCAAAAGAAAAGCTATGGGGGGAAGTATTAAAGAGAAGATTAACCACAGGACGGCATTTTGGCCCCTTAATATTGCATTTCTTGCCGTCGCAAGTACAAAGAAAATATAAAGTATTACTCCTAGCCCAATAAATACAATAAGTAAATCACTCATAACTCACCTGATTAGTTGCTAATTGTTCGATTAAATTAGAAAAGCACCCAATACAACAAAAGAGTAATCTTTCCGGCTAAAAATAATGAATTCGATTTTCTTTACCAATCATTTTGCCATTGTATCAATTCATCAATTTGTCCGTCACTTTTAATTACTATTGCTCCCATTCTGTCTGTTCGCAATATTCTTACATTATGCAGTTGCAACCTCCCGAGCACTTCTTTAGATGGATGGCCGAATTTATTATTTTCCCCAACGCTTATTAGCGCAATATCAGGCGATACATTTTCTAAAAATATTTCCGACGTTGAGGTGTTACTGCCATGGTGCCCAACTTTAAGTATGCTGCTCGATAGTCCCTGCATATAAACTTCGCAATATTCTTTTTCTGCTGTCACACTTAAATCACCGGTAAATAATATTTGGCAATTACCATAAACATATTTGAAAACTCCGCTGTTATCATTCCGGTTATTAAATACTAATCTTTTGTTAGTTGTATCATTTAAAATATAAAGCACAGAGTTCCCTAATATGATTTTCTTTTTATGATAAAAAAGATAGGGAGTTTCATATTTGCGCAAAGAATCAATCAGTGATTGGTCTCTCTTTGATTTACGCCTATTGAAAGGAAAATAAACTGTATCCACTTTAATCTTATTTAAGATTGAATAAAAGCCTCCGAAGTGATCGTTATCCAAGTGTGAAATAAAAATATAATTTAAATGCTCCACTCCGAGATTGTTAAGTAACGGGATTATCGTTTTTTCCCCGTAATCGAAATTTTTACTTCGCTCTCCACAATCCACAAGAAAGCTTTTATTCTCCGGTGTTTTTACAAAAATTGCATCCCCTTGCGAAACATCAATAGCGATAATTGTTAAAGATTTATCTCCGAGCATTTCATTATTATCTAATTCAGAGAACAATATTCCTGATAATATTATTAGAATACTCATCATAATTTTAATTATTTTAGAATTTAACCTGACAAATACAAAATATATGGCAGTGAGCGAAATGAAATATATTATTGAATCATAAATTGAGAATTGATTTATCTTCAAATATGATAATTTTAAATTACCCGCATACGAAACAAATAAATTTAGCATTGTATTAAATAATGTGCAGGCATTAGCATAAACGCTTGCTAACCATAGATTTATAGGGGAAAAGACCAAACTGATTATTGCAACAGCCAAAATTATTCCGATAAGAGGAATTACAATTATATTAGCGAATAAAGCAACTATAGACAATTTATGAAAATAATAGAGTGTAAATGGGAGTGTTCCAATTTGAGCGGCAATAGAAACGGATAAAAATAATAGAAATTTCCGGATAAAATCGCTTTTGATATTAAAACGATTTACAGACTCGGATAAAAATGGTGTGATAAAAAGAATGCTGAGAACTGCAGAAAAAGAAAGTTGAAAACCTGGATTAAACAACTGTTTAGGATCGAACAGTAATATAATCAAACCGGATAACAATACTGCATTTAACAGGCTATATTTTCTCCCGCTCATATAACATAGTAATGCAGTAATAGCCATTAACGAAGCCCTAACAACAGAAGTAGGCATTCCGGTTATCAAAAGGAATGAAAGCAACCCCAAAATTGTCAGGAAATACCTCAAATAAATATTACAGCGGTTAAAAAGGAATAAAAAAATAAGCAGAATATAACCTACGTGAAGTCCTGAAACAGCCAAGACGTGAACGACTCCCGCGTTGATAAATTGAGTTCTCAATGAATAATCCATTTCACTTCTATCCGCCAACAATAAACCTCGCAATAAAGCGGCACTCTTGCGGTAATACAGCTGGTGAATTGAATTATCGATTGATTTTCTTACTTTATGAATGAATCCGAAAAAATCGGAATTACATTTCCCTCCTATTTTTATATCGGAAACATTGTAGATATTGAGTAATGCAGAAATACCTTTAGAATATAAATATGAAGCGTAATCAAATTCGAATGGATTTCTCTTCCCTTTTGGCCTTAGTAAAGTTCCTTTTACTGCAATTGTATCCCCAATACATAATCTATCGTATATCTGTTTTAATCTTTTATTTTTGTCATATACTGAAGCTTGTATGTTAAAATTCAATCTTTCTATATGATTTTCATTAATGAAAGCAAGCGCTTCAATTTTAAATTTTAATCTATCCTCTTTTATCAAATTTATAGATGTAACTCTTCCCAAGCTTGTGAACTGCGGAATTTTACTTTTGTTAAAAGGATATGAACAATTTGAAGCAATAGCAAAAGAAAAAATTGCACAGCCCAATAGGATGAACAAAAAAGAAAATGAGACGGAAAGTAATCGGGCATATTGCTTAAAGCGGAAAAATAGAATGAGGTTGAGGAGAAAAATTAATGCAACAATAGGAATTAGGATTTTTGTAGGAACACCTAATTTTCTCTCAATAATAAAACCGATAATAAAGAATAAAAATACTATCGGAAATATATTTCGTTTCACATAATTTTAAGTATTGCTGGTTTTATATCCGTTAAATCATTGATTTCTACAGATAATTGTTCAGCATAGGGTCCGGCAGAAATTCCAATTGCAGGATTTCGGGTATGAGTCTTTACGGAGAGGTCTTCAAAATTCCCATGATCGGAGCAGACTAAAATTGTAATATCATCCTGCTTTCGTGAGAATAAAGATAATAAGAATTGATCAAATATTGAATAAATTTCATCAAAGACATCTTGCAAACGCCAATGTCCTAAATGATCAGTAAGAAAAAATTCAAAAAGAGTAAAATCATTTTTAGAAGCAATATTCAGCAACCTTTTAGCTGCTAACTGCGGTGAAATTTGAGGTAATTTATAATTTAACTTCGAAATCCATCGAAAGTTTGTTATTTCTGCAGTTAATGCCTGCCCGGCGTGGACATCCGAAGCATTATTGAGTCGCATTCCGGCATTTAATGCACAGAGGGCAGTTACATTCAATCTTTTTTTACCGCTTCTTAAATAATCGAAGAAAGGTTTAGGATACGCATTTGCAAATTTTACTTTCTTGCCTTTCTTAATTAAATCGATAAATATATTATCTTTTTCAATAAAAGGAATTGTAGTAGAATACGGAAAAGGTCCGAAGTGCTTGCCAATAAATTTACTCGCATTATGTCCTGTAAAAATTGTTGTCTGCCCCGTTCCGCTTTGGGGTAAACCTTCTACCCCAAGATTAGCATCAACAGGAAAAATGAAGGAATTATTTTTTTTAATATATTGATTATTTAACGAAGGTCTCTCGCCAAAATATTCATCGAATAATGAAAAACCCCTTTTATAAAAAGGATTTTTATTTTTATCATCCTCACCAATACCAACACCGTCAACAAATATTAATAATACCTTTGCCAATTACTTTGATTCCACTAAGATTGTAACCGGACCGTCATTTATAATTTTAACACTCATCATAGCTCCAAATATTCCGCATTTAACTTTGTCTTTACCTAAATTACTCTTTACTCTTTCAATAAATTTTTCATAAAGATCATTTGCCACTTCGGGTTTCGCAGCATCTGTAAAACTTGGTCTGTTACCTTTGCGAGCATTACCGTATAGTGTAAATTGCGATATGATCAACATCTCACCATCGATATCTTTCAATGATAAATTCATTTTTTCGTTTTCATCTTCAAATATTCTCAAATTACAGCATTTATCAGCTACAAAATTTACTTCCTCAATTCCATCTCCTTCTCTAACACCCAAAAGAACAACCATTCCTTTCCTAATTTCAGCTTCGTGGAATGGATCTTTAATATAAACACCACCTTCAGAAACTCTTTGAACCAACGCTCTCATCAAACTTCTCCTTTCACAATTCTATCTAATTTTTGTAAATCATAAATTACTTCTATATTTCGAAAGCCATTATCAGACATCAAACTTTGCACTTCTTTCGATTGCCCCTCAGATATTTCAAAAAACAATTTGCCTCCGGGTTTCAACATTTCTTTGGCTACAGACGTAATTCTTCTGTAAAATCTGTAACCGTCAGACTCATCCGTTAATGCAGTTCGCGGTTCGTAATTTTTTAATTCAGGCTCAAGTTTATCAAATCTATCTTTCTCAATATATGGCGGATTGGAAACTATAAAATCAAATTTAGATAGATTAAATATCTCATCATCGAATATATCAATTTTTAAGAACTCAATTCTGTCTTCAACATTATTAACTTTAGCATTTTTACGAGCGATCTCTAAAGAATTATCCGATATATCAATAGCAATTGCTCTAGCGGATTCGTGATTTTTCAATATTGCAATCGGTATATTCCCTGAACCTGTTCCTATGTCGAGCAATAACGGTGTAGTCGACTTTGATAATTCATCAAGAACTTTTTCAACTAATATCTCGGTCTCCGGTCTGGGGATTAATACATTTTTATCAACAAAAATTTTCAATCCGTAAAATTCAGCATGACCAATAATATACTGAAGCGGTTCCCTTTCACCTCTTCTTCTAAGGAACTCTCGATATTTATCACGTTCATCAACACTTAACGGTCGGTCGAATTTCAAATAAAGATCGAGCCTTCTGCAATTTAGAATATCGGCAAGTAGCAATTCGGCATTAATTCTTGCCTCATCTACTTTTTTTTTCTTTAAGTAATCTTCAGATAAATTTATAGCTTCTAAAACAGTGAGTATATTTGCCATAATCTATTTGCTTATTAAATAATTATCTATAGCCATATACTTTAAACCGGAATTCGAAAAAACATGCTCTGCTTGTTCTAATGTTTTTACGATGGGATAACCATGCAGATTTAGTGAAGTATTCAGGACCAAAGATTCGCCGGTAAATTCTTTGTAGTATGAAAGTAATCGGTGATAATCAGGGTTCCATTCTTTCCTAACCATTTGAGGTCTGCCAGTTAGATCATACGGATGTAATGCAGCTTCCGCATAAACAGCTTTTTCCCGTTTAGAGGGTACTGTAAAGATCATATACTCATAATCTTTAATTTTGGGATTAACATCAAAATATACATCTAAATCTTCATCCAGAACCGAAGGAGCGAAAGGCATCCAAAAATCACGTCCCTTGATCATCTCATTAATCTCCTTCTTCACGCCTTTCACTGATGGATTTGCAATAATTGAACGATTACCTAAAGCGCGAGCACCGAATTCGGCATTACCTTTAATTCTTGCAATAATTTCACTTTTTGATAATAATTCGGCTAATGTTTTCTCGATATCCTCATAAAATTCTATTTTATAGCTGCCAAATAATTCATTTAATTTTTCTTTATCGAAATGTAATTTATCGGATAAATAATAGTGAGTTAACTTTTCATTTAATTTTCCGGAATGCTCAAAATATCCCCAATAGGCTGCGCCAATACTTGTAGATTCATCACCGGAAGACGGGAACACGTAAAAACTTTCTACTTCATCCAAGTTTGCGATTAACATATTTGCTTTTACATTCATAAATACGCCGCCAGAGGCAACTACATTTTTAATTCCCGTATGTTTAATCAAACGTTTAACCCATTCAATCAGAATCTCTTCGGTAAATTCTTGAACGGCTGCGGCAATAATGTCGAACCTGTAATTATCAAATACAGCTTTTATTTCATTTCCGGCGGCCTGTATTGATGTACTTTTACCGTTAAACGACCAGAACAAATCATTATCATTATTAAAAGAAATCAATCTATATAATTCGGCTTTTGCTGCATAAATTCTTTTCCTGTCGGTGCAATATGGAGCTAATCCCATTATTTTATATTCGTGTTCGTAAGGAACCATATTGTAAAGAAATGTAATATAAGAATATAATCTTCCAAGTGAGGATTTAGCCGGAATTGAAATTAACCTCTCCATTTTCCCCTTGAACCCAATAGAGGCAGTAGCACACAGCCCGTCACCTTCTCCGTCTGCTGTAATTACTAAAATTTTATTCTCGAAATCACCATATCCAAAATAAGCAGCAGAAGCATGGGCAAGATGGTGATCAATAAACTGAAGGTTTCCTGAAAAATATTTAGCTAATATTTCTTCTCTCTTTCTATTCGATTTTTTCTTGTAAGTCGAATAGATCAGCTCACTTCGTTTTAACAATTCTTTTAATCTAGCCTTGCTCCCGGCGCTGTTTTCGTAGTAATTTAATATATTTTCCCTGCTCCAATCATAATACCCCATATAATTGCCGACTACGACAACATTATCAATAGTATTGAGATCATATTTATCATTAATAAATTGTATTACTTTATGGGGAAAACCACCTTGATTTTTAACATAAGTAAACCTTTCTTCCTGTTCGGCATAAATTAATTTACCGTCTTCAATTAATGCTGCTGAAGCGCAATGACCATCATGAATACCTAAAATTCGCACTTATTTTTTCCTCATTAACAAATTAAATAATCCAACAATAAATCCTGCTCCGTAAGAAACATGAACAGTTAAATAAGTAAAACAAGTTTCTATTTTAGAGAGAAAATTTCCCTCGAATAAAATTGAATAATATAAACAAAGTAATAAATAAATTAAAATAGGAATTTTCCATATAAAAGTATTTAAAAAAGGAAGTGACAATAAATAAAGTACAAACAAAGAAGGAATAATATGCCTCAACTTCGCTTCGGACTTGTTCTTCCTCAAAACAATCGGTTTATAATATCCGAATAGAAAATAATGTTTCGCTAAATCCTTAAGTGTATCTTTTGGGTAGTAATACGAAATAACATCCGAATCTTGGTAAACTTTTTTGCCAAAAGAATTAGCACGATAATTAAATTCATCGTCCTGATTCTTTATCAAATCCTCATCAAAATATCCAATTTCATAAAACAACGATCTTTTCATAGCACCCAAATAGACAGAATCGCTATAACCCGTATAATTTACGTCGTGACAAATACTTCCGCCAATTCCAAACCTGGAGTTAGTTACAAATGCAGCTATCTTTTGAAATTTCGTTTTCCATTTCATCCTTATTGGTCCACCAACAATATCACCCTTGCCTTGCTTTAATAATTCGATTATTTTCAAAAAATAATCAGAGTTATATTCTGAATGGGCATCCAAGCGAATGATATATTCCCCTTTCGCATCTTTGATACCCAGATTTAAAGCGTAAGGAGTAAATTTTTTCTCGTTATGGACTACTCTAATATTAGAGTACTTATTAACGTATTCATTTATAATTTGGAGAGTGCCGTCGGTTGAACCACCATCTACCAATATAAGTTCTTTATTTTTTGGATCGGAAGAGATGAAGAATGATAGAACATTATGAATATAATTTACTTCATTATAAATCGGACAAATAGCGCTGAGAAGAATATCTTCTTCTTCAGCGCTATTAATATTTGACAAACTCATTTATTTAATCGAATGATTAGGGATTATTCTGCTTATATACAGAAAGTATATATTCGGCAACAGCTTTTGCTTCATTCGGTTTTAAACCTTGATTAGGCATATTCGGAAAATCAGGATTGATTTTTACCGGATTCATTATGAAGTTTACAAGCTGATCAATTTTGCCGTCATATTTGCCTAATACTGTATTGTAAGCTGGACCCACCACTTTTTTATCGAATGAATGACAAGCAACACAACGGCCGTTAAAGATATCTTCACCGCTTATTGCTGCTTCCTTAAAAGCACCGTATTGTTTTTGTAAATCAACTTTATAATTTTCAAAAGAGGATGCTAATTGCACGTATTGATATTTTGTACTCGTTTCGAATGCCGATTGATCTTTAACAACCATAAAAATAATAAAGATCAAACTTAAAAATAGAACTGAAGTTACATAATCGGTCGATTCGTTTTTGATCATAAGGTAAACAAAATTACCTATAAATATGAGGGCGATAACGGCAAACAATGAGAACACAAATAAATTGCCGTTTAATGCCTCAGAGGAGGTCAACAGTAGATCGAATAAAATGAATGCAGGCAATATAACTAATGATGTTAAAGCACCTTTTAAGCTTACGCTTTTGAGTAAATTGCTTTCTTCTTCTCCGAGTACAAATTCAGAATTCGGTTTGAAGTAAACATAAAATGAAACAACAGAAGTAATGAATATTGATAAAAAGAAAAATCCAAAAAGATTGACAATTGATTTTAATGAGAACAAGAGTTCAATAAAATTGTTATCCCATAACGAAGCTTGACGCGCCATAGTAACCGCACCGATAAATATCCAAGCGGTTAATATTGTAAATAAAAGGGAGTATCTGCCTGTTTTGTTAAATAATGTTTGCACTCCTGCTTTATATTTCTCCGCTTCTAAATCTTCGTTAGTAAGATTATCTAATAATCCTTTCAAATGGAAAGAATATTTGAACGTATATAACGAAATAAGCGATAATAAAAGAGAAATTAGTGCAAAAAGAAGGTATTCGGGCACACCGGAATTGGTTCCCTGCAAAAGCTGTGCGTAAGAAAAAATTATGCTCAGCAACGGAATTACGCCAACAGCAAAACTCATACTTTTGTTGAACGTAACCAAATCAATAATTCTTTTTGCGATACTAAAATATTTATCTTCGCCTGTTTTGTTCCCTTTCCTATTGAAATAGAGCGAATAAAATAAAGCTCCGTTAACAAGAGCAAGATAAGGAATGAATAAAATAAATGTTAATATCAACAGCCCATACAGAAGTTCAATATGATGAGCCGATTGTGGTAGTGCAATATTTTCCAAAAAATTCATTCTCAATAACCCTTAAATTTTAAAATATCAGAGCGTCAATTGTCAAAATTGAAATTGCGGCTAAAACATATAAATTAACGTATATAAAAGCCTTACGGTAAAGTTTTACTCCGCTTAAACTATTTAATATTTTACGCGAATAAACCACTAAAGTTGCACCTATCAAAAGGAGCATCAATGTAGTTATTATATTCTGCGAAATTCCAAAAAATGGAATTAACAAGCAACTGGTTGATAACCCTGCGATCCATGAAAAAGTCATTCTTGTAATTTGTGCTGTGCTATATTTTTCCGTAAGAGTGGGAAAACCAGCTTTAGAATAATCCTTTCCATAAATCAAAAGAAGTAACCAGAAATGTGGAATTTGCCAGATAAAAAAGAATAATGCCAAAGCAATTATTTGGGGAGAATTAAGTGGTCCTCCCGCTGCAACCCAGCCTATAACCGGCGGTAAAGCGCCAATAACAGAACCGGGGACAACTGCCATAGCATATCTCCTTTTTAACGGCGTATAAATTAGGTTATACCAAATAAAGGCTATCCAACCTAAGATAACAGATGTTTTATTGGTGAACACCAAAAGAATGAAAGACCCAACAATCAACAGGAAGAGAGAAATCAACAATACCTTATCTGAAGAAATCCTTCCGCTAGGTATGGGTCTGTTTTTTGTTCTTTCCATCAAACTATCATAATGGCGTTCTTGGAAATGGTTTAATGCAGAGGAAGCAAATGCCAAAACAAATACTCCCAAAGCAGCAGGAATAATTTTCCATTCAATTGCCTCACTGTAGAGTAAATATCCTACAGAAGTAGAAACGGCAACGAAGGAAGTAATCCTAACCTTTCCTAATTCCAATAATATTTTGATGGCATTATTTAATTTATTTATTCTCATTCGTTTTGCTATTCAACCAATTTTGGAATTCATCCTTATCCATTACAACAACTTTTGTGTACATCATAGAGTGTTTCAAACCACAATATTCTGCACAAGCTATATCATAACTACCTATTTCGGTAGGAGTGAAACTGAGATAATTTGTTTTACCTGCAATCACATCTTCTTTAATTCTGAATGCAGGAATATATAATGAATGGTTAACGTCATTCGATTCCATCTCTAATAAAATAGGGGTAGAAACCGGAACATATAGTGTATCGGTCGAAAAACCGTTTTCATATTCAAAATTCCATCTCCACATTTGTGCTGTAGTTTTAATACTATATGCATCATCAGGAATATTTCTTATTGTTTCAAATCCCATATATCCGTAATAAAACATGGAAAGGACTAATAGTGTCGGAATTGCTATCCATATAGTTTCAAGAATAACACTTCCGTGAATATCTTTCGGTTTATGACCTTTTTTACGATTATACTTGAATACAAAGTATATCATCGTAAAAGTTACTCCCAATAACAGTACAACTGAAATTGAGATGATATAAAACATCACTGAATCAACGGCTTCAACTGTATTTGAAGGACCTGGAAACATAAATCAATCCTCAACGATTAGTGTAATCCATAAATGTTAATAGAAAAATTACTAATAAAGTGGCGCCGCTAACTAATAAAAATAGTTTGAATAAAAATTCTTCGTATTTTATATGCATAAATATATTTATGACCAAAGAAGATTTTATCGCGGCTATAAATAAAGCAACTAAAAGAGTGATATTGCCCAAATTCATTCCGGCAACAGAAACCGTAATTGCTGTAAGGGCAACTAAACCCAACCATACAAAAACATATGTACCGTAACTAGGGTGCTTATCACTATGATTTTGTTTTACTTTTTCCATTTTCAACCTATTGAATTAAATAGAATAACGGGAATAGGAAAATCCAGATCAAATCGACTAAGTGCCAATATAATCCGGCGTTCTCTAATTTAACATAATTATCACTTGTTATCTTGCCCCTAACCATAAATACAAAAATAAAGGCAAAGACAATCATTCCGATCAGAACATGAAGACCATGCAGACCGGTCATAACAAAATATAACCCGAAGAAGAGAATCTCTCCGTTTGGTTTATTCAATAAATCTTGCGATCCTGGAAATATTCCTACGTGAAATTTATGACTCCATTCATAATATTTATTTATCATAAATAAAAGTCCGAAAACTTCAGTAAGAATTAAAAATAAACCGGCAAGGAATTTATTCCCCTTCTGAAGCGCAGCAATACTGAGCACAACAGTCAAACTACTAGTAAGCAGAATGATAGTATTTGCCGTACCGATTGCTGTATCAAGCTCCATTCCGGCAATTTTAAATTGTTCTGAAAATTTGAATCTGTATACGGCATAAACCAAGAACATGCCGCCAAATAAAAGCACTTCGGTAAATAGGAACAACCACATTCCTAAACGAGCGCCAACATCATCACGGTGAACGATATTGTGTTGAAGAACTTTGGCGGAATCAGTTTGACTCATTCTTCATTTCCTCCAATTGGCTAAAATCATATGGTTCTTTAGTAACAACAATTTCTTTATTAAAATTCAACAAAGGCGGCGGCGAACTTGTCTGCCATTCTAATGTCACTCCACCCCAAGGATTTTCTGGCGATTTTTTACCTTTAAAAAGTGCATGAATCAAATTAGCGAATATCAAAGTTAAGGCAATAGCCATCAACCAAGAACCAACAGTGGATATTTCATGCAATGTTTGGAATTGAGGTAAATAATCGTAATAACGCCTTGGCATTCCACTATAACCCAATAAGAATTTAGGGAAATACAATGTGTTGAATGCCACAAAATAAAGTAAAGCAGTCCAGGTAGCTAACTTTTTATTATACATTTTACCTGTCATTTTGGGGAACCAATAGAACAGAGCTGCAAAGAACATTGTACCGGTTCCACCAAACATCACATAATGGAAATGTGCAACAACAAAATAGGTATCATGTAAATAAATATCTGTAGCTAAAGAACCCAGAACCAACCCTGTCAATCCACCAATTGAAAAAAGAACTATGAAAACCATAGTCCAAACTAATGGCGGTTGAGGGTCTATCGATCCTTTATAGAGTGTAGCAACCCAGTTAAAAACTTTTACACCACTGGGCAAAGCAACGATAAATGTCAATAATGAAAATATAATTGCTGCGGTATCGCTTAAACCACTGGTAAACATATGATGCGCCCAAACAAGATAGCCAACAAAAGCTATTGCTAATGATGACATTGCAATTGCTTTATAACCGAATATTGTTCTGCGGGCAAATGTTGGTAATATTTCGGATACAACACCCATCGCAGGTAAAATCATAATATAAACTGCAGGGTGTGAATAAATCCAGAAGAGATGCTGATACAAAATCGGATCTCCGCCCAATGCAGGATCGAAAATACCAACGCCAAATGCTCTTTCAAAAATAATTAAAAGGATAGTAATTGCGATTATAGGTGTAGCAATCACTTGTATCCAAGAAGTAGCATATTGTGCCCAAACAAACAACGGCATCTTAAACCAATCCATTCCTTTGGCACGCATACGGTGAACTGTAGTTATGAAATTTATACCTGTCAGCATTGAAGAAAATCCTAGTACGAATGCACCCAATACTGGCAGAATTACATTTGATGTAGAACGAATACTATATGGTATATAAAACGTCCAACCTGTATCAACTGGTCCGCCTGGTAAAATTAAAGATACAAGCACCAATATGGCACCTGTAATATATATCCACCAAGAAAGTAAATTCAATCTTGGGAATGCAACATCAGACGCTCCAATTTGAATAGGTAAGAAAAAATTACCAAATACAGCTGGTAAACCGGGAATAATAAATAAGAATATCATTATTGTCCCGTGTAAAGTAAACAGACTATTATAAGTCTGCGCTTCCATAATTGTTTTTCCCGGCGCTATTAACTCAAGTCGCATTAATATGCCAAGAATAGCCGCAACAGTAAAAAACAACATTATCGAAGAAAGATAAAGAATACCAATCCTTTTATGATCAGTACTAAAAATCCAAGATTTTAAGCCGGAAGCACGTTTTGTGGTTCCTTCTTCCAAGAACGATTTATTAGCGACTAAAGTATCGTTAGCCATTTAATTACCTTTATCCTTTTTTTTCCGAATTATTAAAAAACTTGCAAAAATAATAACTCCCAAAAGCATAATTGTGCCGGCAATTCGAGTTATATTCAAGGTATACGCACGTCCTTCGGGATCATAGCTGAAACAATATTGCAAAAATTTTGATACCGCAGGAGTAGATTTCCCGGCCTCGGCATCCAAGAGAGCCATTTTTAAGTCGAATCTATTGAATTTAATACCGTAAATATAACGGGATACTTTACCCGAAGGAGATATACTCAAAACCAAATCAGCGTGAACATAATTACTGTCTTTACTAGGCTTAAAATAGAATCCAACCGCATCGGTAACTTTTTTAATATTTGCACTATCGCCGGTTAAAAAAGTCCAACTTTCCTCGGGAAATTTCCCCTTCATACCTTCGAAATAATTCTTTTTCCATTTCGCAGCAAGCTCGGGAGTTTCACGATGGTCGAAAGAGAGAGAGATGATTTCAAAATCTTCTCCTGGAGTTAAATCTATTTTTTCGGCAACACGTGCTAAATCAGTCAACAATGGGGAGCATATTCCGGGACACTCATAATAAACGAAAGCCAAAAGTGTAGGCTTGCGGAGCACATCCCTTAACTTTACGGTATCATAATCGGATGTTACAAATTCAGCATCTAGCGGAATCTCAACGCCTAATTTTTCTACTACTCCTACCTCAGGATGATCTCCCGAAGCAAAAACAGCATTAAGCATTCCCGCTAACAATAATAATAACAATATGTTAAATGTTTTTACTTTAAGCATTATATAATTATGAATTCTTGAAAATATCGAACAATTTTCTCATTTGTTCATCCGATAATCTCAATACTTTTGTATTAAATCCTAAATCAAGTTGTTCTCTGGAAATAACATCTTTGAATCTATTGTAATCTGAATTCAGATTATTTTTCAATACGGATGTAATTACTTTCAATGGATCAGAAGAAACAGACTGAAGTAATTTCATCTGTTCTTCATTAGAAGTAACATTTTTCAGTAACAAATTTGCTCTTTCCATGATGGGAGCAAATTCTTCTTCAATTTTCTTTTCTGCCAATTCAACTGGAATTGTATTAGGCTGTTTTTGACCTTCCAATAAGTGATATGTAATTTCCAATTCCTTTACTTCTTCGTCGGTAATTTCAGGGAAATCACTTTCAAATGTCCGTATAAAATGGATTAAAGCGAAACGATCGTCTGCCGGAATATATTCGTAAGCAGCCATACCGTTCTTTAATATTCCTTCAGTGAGGGTCTTGAACATATCAGCAAATCTTCTGCCGTTAGTCCAGCCTTCTTTTGCATGGAAATTCCTCGGTTTTGGATTCAGATTCAAACCTGCAGGACCATTTCCATCACCATTATCACCGTGACAACTAGCACAAGTATTCTTAAATAATTCTTTACCTTTTGCTATCAACTCCGGTGTGGGATTTTGAATTAAGTCCAAGTTAGCAGCTAATTGAATACCTCCCTTTTTCATGGGAATTTTAGGTATTTCCAGCGTATCAGAAGCTAACCTTGGAGGTTGTGCATTAAATGATACATAATCAAGATGTTTAACGTAAAATATTCCGCCTACTAAAATAACTACGAATATATAGATATAAAACCATCCAAACAATCTGTAAGGACGTTTTATCAAATCGCTAAACTTTAATTCGTCGTCATATTTAGATTTGTTTTCCATATTCTTCCCTAAAGTCTAAAATCAATTCCACGTTTTAATTTTGGATCATTAATCGGCACAAGGTTTTTACCTTTACCAATAAATGAGAATAAGGTTACTATTGCGCCAACCATAAAAATTATTGCTCCAATTTCAATCCATCCAAAGACCACTCCACTTCCGTCAAAAGTCGGGAAAATCATCCAGTATAAATCATACATGTGGGCGAAAACAATCCACAATGCCATAAATTTAAGTCTGGATTTATTCATTTTAGACGGCTGAGAAAGCAGACCAAAATATGGAACAACAAAGTGTACAAAAATCAATCCTACTGTAAAAATAAGCCAAGAGCCTTCCCATCTTTGCAAGTACCAAACGGTTTCTTCCGGTAAGTTTGCATACCAAATAAGAAGGAATTGACTGAAGGCTATGTAAGCCCAAAAATTCACAAAAGCAAACAACAATGCACCGAAACTATAAAAGTTGTCCTTGTTCAATTTCTTTACTAAGTATCCATTTTCATAAAGTTTGACACTTGCAAATGTAATTACCGCCATTGCTACGAGTGCTGTACCCGAAAAATAATAGACACCAAATATTGTTGAAAACCAATGAGGCTCTAAACTCATCAACCAATCGATGCTAAAAAATGTAATTGTAAAAGCAAACAACGGCATAAATGCAGCTGACAGTCTTACATTTCTTCTGGTGAAATCTTGGTCACCATTAGCATCCTGACTGAAAGAATTTTTTGTAAAGATAAAGAAGAAAATAATCCAAACTCCAAAGAATATAATCTGTCTTATACCGAAGAATGAATTATTTAAATAAGGACTTTTGGCTTTCAAAATCGGATCACTTTCGACCGCAGAGTGGTGAGCCCAGTGAAAAATGGAATGGGAACTCAAATAAGCTGGAATAGCAATTACCGCTGCTAAAATTATCAAGTAAGCTAGTATCTCCATTACCCTACGGAACGGAGTACTCCATACAGCACCGGCTAAATACTCAACTGCCACCCAAAATAGAGAACCTACTCCAACACTAGTTATAAATGTTAATATCCAAACGTTATTGAAAGCTGCACGTTGAGTATTAGTATAATAAGCAGCTATCATCGAAACTAAGCCTATAGCCAGTAATATCAAACCGGTAGAACTTAGTTTGTTTGGTAATTCTTTTTTCGTATAATCAACACCGGTAGAACTCATTCTAAATCAGACTCCTTAGCATTTAAAGATCTTTGTAAAGCACGAATATAGAGAATAACCGCCCATCTTTCTTGACGGTTAAGTTGATATGCATAAGAAGGCATAACATTTTGACCTTCCATGATTACATGATATATTCTTCCATCACTCCAATTTCTCACTTTTTCAGAATGGAGACTCGGAGGATTCGGGAATTGTCCGTTTAATCTGCTATCCCCTTCAGCGTGGAATCCATGACACGGGGAGCAATATATATCATATTTTGTTTTACCTAATTTCAAATTTTCTTTAGTTGGTAAGAGTGGATTTACCATTTTAACCGCTGCTTCATCCGGCTTACCGTAAAATTCGTACCTACTTTCACCCCTCGATACGGTGCCCTTTGGTGGAACTCGCATTCCGAATCCATCGGCAAAAATTGTATACCTTTCTTGAGGTATAACCTTTTCCTGTTCCATCATCCAATTGAATGGAGTCATGAACATTAATTTATTCAAAGAGAAATATACGGTTCCGGAAACAACAACAAATATTCCAACCAATAAAGCAACGAATCTCGGTTCAAAAATTCTTGGTTTAACTTTTGCTTCTTCTTCGTCATAATTTATTTCATAAACTGCACTTGCGTTCAACTCACTA
This sequence comes from uncultured Melioribacteraceae bacterium, assembly GCA_964573255.1. Classification (GTDB taxonomy): domain Bacteria; phylum Bacteroidota; class Ignavibacteria; order Ignavibacteriales; family Melioribacteraceae; genus CAYNUJ01. The sequence goes on along the minus strand of CAZNJB010000007.1, from coordinate 52,469 downwards.
AAGAGTAACCTAATTTTTGTAGCATCAAAATTAGGGTCGTCTGCTTGAATCATAATACCGTATTTATCACTTGAAACGGATTTCATATATTCGGTATCATGAATTGGATGGCTGTTGTTTGGGAACTTAAAGAAAACAAACAACATCGTAGCAACTGTAGCTATTGCAGCAGATAAAACAGTAACTTCGAACATAATAGGCACATAAGCAGGGAAAGCAAAATAGGGCTTTCCACCTATTACAAGAGGATAATCTACAGTGATTGTCCAAGCCATAAAAAGTAATGCGGATATTGTGCCCATTAATCCGAATACTAAAGCGACATAACCCAATCTAGATGGTTTTAATTTCATAGCCGAATCCATACCATGAACTGGGTACGGAGTATTCACATCGTACTTAGTGTATCCGGCTTCTCTAACTTTTTTAGCGGCTTTAATTATATCATCCGGAGTATCGAACAATGCCGCAAGTGCGTATAAAACTTTATCACTCATCTTATTCTTCCTCATGATGTGATGGTTGAGACCCATCAACTACTGCTTTAACCTCGGCGATAGAAACTACCGGCAAGGATTTACTGAATAATAAAATCCATGTAAAGAAGAACCCGAAACTTCCTAACAAGATTCCCAAGTCAACAAGTGTGGGTTTGAAATATGCCCAACTTGATGGCAAGAAATCTCTTGATAATGAAGTAACGGTGATAACAAATCTTTCAAACCACATACCTACATTCACGAGAACCGCAATTACAAACATCACAGGGATATTGCGTCTAATCTTCTTGATCCAGAATAATTGCGGGAAAACTACATTACAGGTAACCATTATCCAATATGCCCAAGCATAAGGACCAAAAGCACGGTTGACAAATGTGAATGATTCTGCTTGAACACCGCTGTACCAGGATGTGAAGAATTCCATAGCATATGCATAACCAACCATGGAACCTGTAAGCACAATAATTTTATTCATTTTCTCGAGAGTATCGAGTGTAATTATGTGTTCGTAATTAAAAATCTTTCTGATAAATATTAGAACATTCTGCACCATTGCAAAACCTGAGAAAACAGCACCGGCAACAAAATAAGGTGGAAATATTGTTGCGTGCCAACCCGGCAAAATTGAAACGGCAAAGTCGAAACTCACAATGGTATGTACCGAAAGTACCAGAGGAGTGGCAAAACCTGCCAAAATCAAATATACCATTTCATAATGATGCCAATGTCTGTTGGAATGTCTCCACCCCAAACTACCTATCGAATAGATAATCTTCTTAATTTTACTCTTTGTTCTATCTCTTAAAGTTGCAAAATCCGGTATTAAGCCAACATACCAGAATATGAAAGAAACTGTAAAGTATGTTGAAACCGCAAATACGTCCCAAAGTAGCGGCGAGTTAAAATCCACCCACAAACCGTGTTGGTTCGGGTAAGGGATAAGATAACCTGCTAACCAAGGACGACCTACGTGAATTAATGGGAAAAGCCCCGCAGTCATAACTGCAAAAATTGTCATACCTTCCGCAAACCGGGCTATACCATTTCTCCATTTCTGTCTGAATAAAAAGAGAATTGCCGAAATAAGAGTACCGGCGTGACCGATACCAACCCAGAATACGAAGTTAACAATCGGGAACCCCCAACCAACAGGGTTATTATTACCCCACATACCGGTTCCATAATAAAATGAAAGTCCAAGTGAAACGACACCTATCATAAGCATCGTAAGCGTAACCGCTAAAGCAATGTAATATTTTCTATCCGGTTTAGTTTCCAGAGGTTTGGCTATTACATCGTCTATTTTACGAAGCGGCTGCTTTCCTTCAATAGGAGATAGTTCTTTTGAATAATCTACAGTAGTAGTTGTCACTACGCTTCCTCCGAACGAGTATTTCTAAGTTTAGCTAAATAAGTTACGTTTGGTCTTACATTTAATTCTTGAAGCACGTAATAACCAAGCTTATGTTCTCTTCTTTCTGCAATCTTGGTGGTTTTATCATTATAGTTTCCGAATTCAATTGCATCGGAAGGACAAGCAACTTGGCAAGCTGTTTTAACACCTTCGCCATTAAATTCTCTTCCTTCGGCAATTGCTTCGGAACGAGCTTCCATAATTCTTTGTACACAGAATGAACATTTTTCCATAACGCCGCGCGAACGAACCGTTACTTCCGGATTATTCGCTAATGCTGTTAGTTCATTTTCATAATAGGCGCTGGCAAAATGATCTCTGAAATTAAAGAAGTTAAATCTTCTTACTTTGTAAGGACAGTTATTTGCGCAATATCTTGTTCCTACACAGCGGTTGTAAACCATTTGGTTCAAACCATCATCACTGTGATTAGTTGCGTTAACAGGACAAACATTTTCGCAAGGAGCGGAATCGCAATGTTGACAGAGCATCGGTTGATTGCTTACAACCGGATCATCAGGTGTACCTGAGTAATATCTGTCAATTCTTATCCATTGCATTTCACGTCCAACTGCAACTTGATCCTTACCTACAACCGGAACATTATTTTCAACATTACAAGAAGAAACACACACTCCACACGCAATACATTTATTCAAGTCAATGGACATTCCCCATTTTACACCTTTGTATTCAAATGCACGTGTGATACTCGGTAGTTCTTCTGCAGGCATTTCTTCAATAAAATCAGGTTCTTTCTTGAACTCATCGAGAGTATTTTCGATAATTATTTTTCTTATCTTATGGAAATCTTTCACAAAATCATCATCTAAAGCATGATGCTCTTGAGTAGATACCAATTGATATTCATCTCCAGTTACAGTTACTGATTCGGGAGTGAATGTCCATTTCGAATCGGAGTTAACATTCATTAAAAAGTTTGCATCAAATCCAGCATCCTTTCCAACATCTCCGACAACTTTTCTACCATATCCAAGTTCAACGGTAAATGTTTCATCTGCAACACCCGGCTGAACCATTACCGGCAGTTGAACAACTTTACCATTGCTTGAAATTTCAATCATTGAACCGATTTCAACATTCAGATTTTTTGCGGTTGTTGGAGAAACGGAAACGAAATTATCCCAAGTAACTTTTGTAACCGGATGAGGTAACTCTTGTAGCCAACCGTTATTGGCAAATTTACCATCACCAATAAAATAACTCGGCTGTAATTCTACAGCATAACCGCTAACATTTTTAGGAGCAGGTAGACTCGCTCCGGCACTCAAATTACCTTTTACTTTCAATGATTTTAAATCGGGTAAAGTAAAAGCTCCATCGTGTAAAGCTGAGAACCAGAATTTATCGAAACTAACTGCAGCTTTGGAAAGAGGATAAACTTCTTTTTGATAATAATTCATCAAAAACTTATGGAAATCCTCTTTGGAATCCATTAATGCAAGAAGAACATCTTCTTTCTGTTTTGTATCAAAAATTGGATTTATAACTGGCTGCATTAAACTGTGCAAACCATTATGTGTGGAAAATGCGCCCCAGCTTTCCAAGTTGTGGTTTGAGGCTAAAACATATTCACACAAATCAGAAGTATCATTCGCATTTATAACGAATGAAACTTTAAGTTGAACATTCTTCAAAGCATCCGCAAAATTATATGCACTGAGATGAAATACCGGATCAGCACCAAAATTGATAAATGCTCCTACATTGCCGGATTTCATATCATTTACTAATGAAGTAAGTTCGGCAGCAGTGGATGCAGAAGAAATTGTTTTGTAGTTCTCAAAATCTAGATAAGCAGCATCGTTCAATAGAACATTTATCAAATTAACAACTGTTAGAGCATCGGCTGATAAATTACTACCACCGAGCACAACAGCTTTTTCTTTTTCATTTACTAAATCTTCAACTAAATGCTTAACTTTCTTTTTATCCAATCCGTATTTAGCTTCTACTTTAGAAAGTGATACGGCTTGTCCTAATCTGCTTCTTCCAAGTTTGGATGCCAATTCATTATATAAGCCAAGTAAAAATTCGTAATGAGCATCCGGACGCAAACGAATTCTATAATCTGCATTAGAACCGGTTAAAGAAAGACCGCCTTCAACAACATACAATCTGTTGAAATTATCAAGATTATCGATATCCTTACCATCAGTATACTTTTTAATCAATTCGATAGAATCTTCTCCTCTGCCGATGAAATCATCATCTACAGAAAGAATTATTTTTGCTTCATCCAATTTCAGAGATGGCAGTCTGTCCGTTCCGAAAACTCTTTTATTAGCTTCAATTTTATTATTTAGATCAAATAATTCGTATGTAAATAATTCCGTTCCCGGAAAATGGTTCTTAAATTCGTCTATCAATCTTTGTGATACAGGAGAAAGAATAGTATTAGATACAAACGCAATCTTCTTTCCTGAATCTGAAATAGATTTCAATTGCGATTTAATATCTGCAATTGCTTTACTCCAATCTATTCTTCTCTTCTTAAACAAAGGATTTCTTAATCTTTCAGGATCATACAAATTAAGAATATTTGCGTGACCGGCGGAACAGATTTTACCCTTGTTTATCGGGTGTTCATCGTTTCCGTCAATTTTAATCGGGCGACCCTCACGGGTTTTGATGAGAATACCGCAATGCTGAATACAGCCGTCGCAGGTAGAAGCATAATAATTAGCCTTACCTGGTAAAACATTTTCGGGACGCTTATTGTAAGGGATTATTTCACCCTTATCCCTGTAGTCGCTGCAAGCGGTAGCTGTTACTGCAGTGGAAGCTGCCAGAAGAGCTAAAAATCTTCTGCGTGACATTCCTTCCATTTCAGCAACGCTAAATTCTTCGGTTACGCCTTCGCTAAATTCATTTTTCTTTGCTTCTTCAAATTCGGGACTATTTTCATAGTCTCTCAAACTTTTCCAAAATTTTTTATTATTCATTTCAGAATTCTTCTTATCCATGAATTTCCTACTTATTTCTTTTAACTGCCGATGGATTAATTTTTATTCTTTCTTTTAATAATACTTTATTTTGATTCGTTAAGATTTTTACGGAGTAATTTGACAGAAAAGATAAACCGAGTACTCCAAATCCTATGTTAGTAAAAAATTTTCGTCTGCTCCAAAAATTTTTCTTTTTCATAATTCACCCATTACCTATGACAGGCCCAGCAATTTTCGGGACCCTTTTTAATATCTTTCAAATAAGTTAATTTTTCTTCCGGATGACGGTGACAATCTAAACAGGCATTCATCGTAAATGATTTTACCTGCTTAATCTTTTCCATATTTGCCACATCGCCATGACACGACTCACATTTAATGTTATTGTTAACGTGTACGCTATGATTGAAATAAGCGTATTCCGGGACCTTATGAACACGCTTCCAGGGTAAGAGTCTATTACTTTCGTAATATTGGGTAAGTTTGATGATTTCCGGTTTGTCTTTACGCGCTACGGTATGGCAATTCATACAAATATTAACAGAAGGAACAAGTGCATGACGACCTTTTGTAACGCCTGTGTGACAATATTGACAATCGATTTTCATCGAACCGGCGTGAAGTTTATGGCTGAATTTTATCGGTTGGTCGGGAGAATATCCCACTCCATCCCTTTCTGCTCTTGAAAAATAGAAGGTAAGTACAAATGACATAGCCGCCACAAACAACACAATCGGAATTCTTACTTTCAGGGTATAATCTAAAAGACGTTTCTTCATTTCTACCTATAATAAGCTGTGAAATAAATTAAAATTATTATAAAAATTTGATTTACAAAATATCATAAAAACACTTAAACATCCACTAATTAGGACGTTAAGTATTAAATTTTCATACAATTCCGAAAAATAAAAAAAACGAAAAAAAATACAAAGAAAAATTATTCATTTATTTTTAAATAATTATTTCTTGCGTTCTATTACAAAATCAACAAGTGCTTCTAAAGCAAGTTTACTTTCTGAATCCGGGAACAATTTCAATTTGTCTTTAGCTCTTTGAGAATAATCAGCAGCAATTTTATAGGCATAATTAATACCGCCGTGAGCCTTGATAAAATCTATAACTGCTAAAACATTCTCTTTCTTTTTAGCATTTTTAATCAATTTTAATACACTTTCCCTATCCTTCTTCTCTACAGATTCCAGAGAGTAAATTAAAGGAAGAGTAATTTTTTTCTCTTTGATATCCCCGCCTAAAGGTTTACCGATAACTGAAGTTTTACCATTAATATCCAGAATATCGTCTCTAATCTGAAAGGCTATTCCCAAGTATTCTCCGAATTCCGCCATAGCATCAATTAACTCAGTGTCATTAGTAGCGCTTCGGGCACCAATTTCACAACAAGTTGAAAGTAATGATGCTGTTTTATCGGAAATGATTTTAAAATAAGTTTCCTCGTCAATATCCAATTTCCTGGTTTTATTTATTTGAAGTAATTCGCCTTCCGACATTCTTCTTACAGTATTAGTAACTGTTTTAAGGAAATCGAAATCTTCATTCTCAACCGCTAACATTAATCCGCGAGAGAGAAGATAATCCCCCATCAACACTGCAATTTTATTCTTCCATACAGCATTGATTGAAGGAAGTCCCCGCCGTTTAGAAGCTTCGTCAACTACATCATCGTGTATAAGTGTTGCAGTATGTAGTAACTCAACTAAATTCGCTCCTCGAAAACTCCTTTCATTAACGCCGCCTGATAATTTTGCGGAAAGTAGAACCAACAATGGGCGAATTTTTTTCCCTTTCTGTTTTAAGATATAACGTGCAACGAGATCCACAATTCTTACATTCGATCTCATCGCCTGCTTAAATTGATTGTTGAACTCCTTGAGTTCCAACTTAATCGGACGGCTTATTTCAGATAAATTAGTTTTGCTCAATTTTCTTCTGGGACATTTTTGAAACGAATATGCTTATTTCATATAATAAAACCAAAGGCACGGCTAATATAACCTGCGATACAGGATCCGTACCAGGTGTTAATATTGCAGCTAAAAATAAAATGGCAACAATCGCATGTTTGCGATATGTTCTCATTATTCTGGGGGTAATAATTCCCAATTTTGATAGTAGAAAAGATAACATCGGAAGTTCAAAAACTACTCCGGCACCAAGCATCACACTTATTATAATTGAAAAATATTCATTAATGGCAAAATTATTTTCGATTGCTTCACTGCCGAATTGAGCCGCAAATGCTAAAGTTAAAGGCAGCATAACAAAATAAGCAAAAACAATTCCGACCAAAAAGCATATTGTTGAAAAAGTTACAATCAATGTTACGTATCGCTTTTCATTCTGCTTTAATGCTGGAGCAATAAATTTCCATAATTGATAGAAAATATTAGGTAGGCTTAAAATTACACCAAAGATAATTGCAATTTGAAAATACAAAAAGAGCTGCCCGAAAGGTCTTAAATTCTGCAAATTAATATTCGACTCTCGGGCAGGTCTTAGTAAAACCGTATCAACTAAAAAATCGATAAATATCCAAGCTATAATGGTACCGATTACGATGCCAATAAGACTATAAAGAATTCTCCATCTTAATTCCTCGAGATGTTCGAGGAAAGTCATCTCGGCTTCTTCATTACGGTCCAGGCTCATATTAAAGCGCTACCTCGGATTTAATATCGGGATATAGAGGAAATCTTGAGCAGAGTTCATTAACCTCAGCTCTTATTTTTGATAACTTATCTTCATTTTCATAATTTTTAATTGCCCTGTCAATAAATCCGGCAATTAATTTCATCTCCTCTTCTTTCATACCGCGCGTAGTTGCAGCTGGAGTTCCAACTCTTATACCGCTAGTAACAAAGGGAGATTTCTGATCGAATGGAACCATATTCTTATTTACGGTTATCCCAGCTAATTCCAGTGCCTTTTCGGCTTTCTTTCCACTAATGCCTTTGTTTGTCAAATCTACAAGCATCAAGTGATTATCCGTTCCGCCGGAAACAATCTCATAATCAAGTTCAATTAAAGAAGTTGCTAAAGTTTCGGCATTTTTAATTACTTGAACAGCATAATCTTTGAAAGAATCTTGCAGAGCTTCACCGAAGGCAACGGCTTTAGCCATAATAACGTGCATCAAAGGACCGCCTTGAATTCCGGGCATTACCATACTGTCAAATACCTCGGACATTAACTTCACTCTGTCCCCTTTGGGAGTTTTAATACCCAAGGGATTTTCCCTATCCTTTCCAAGCAAAATTATTCCACCTCTAGGACCGCGTAAAGTTTTATGCGTTGTTGAAGTAACTACATCACAATAAGGTAGCGGATTATTCAACAAACCCTTTGCAATTAATCCCGCCGGGTGAGCCATATCAGTCATTAAGAACGCACCGACTTTATCGGCAATTTCACGGAACTTGGCATAGTCCCAATCCCTAGAATATGCACTCGCACCGCAAACAATCAGTTTGGGTTTTTCTTTTACAGCAATATCTTCAATTAAATTATAATCGAGTGTTTTGGTTTCCGGACTTACAGTATAACTTACAGCATTATAAATTTGTCCGGAAAAATTAACAGGCGAACCATGCGTAAGATGTCCGCCGTGTGCTAAACTTAATCCGAGAATTGTATCTCCGGGTTTAAGCAAAGCCATATAAACAGCCATATTAGCTTGAGAACCGCTGTGAGGTTGAACATTAACATATTCGGCGCCGAACAATTTTTTCAATCTATCACGCGCCAAATCCTCAGCGATATCTACAAATTCGCACCCGCCATAATATCTTTTGCCCGGGTAACCTTCTGCATATTTATTGGTAAGAACAGATCCGGCAGCTTGCATAACTGCCGGACTAACAAAATTTTCTGAAGCAATTAATTCTAAATAATCTGTTTGACGTCTAATCTCTTTCTTTAAGACATCATAAATTTCCGCATCATTTTTTAATTCTTCAAACATAAAAGCTCCATTAATTACGGGATTGTAACCTCCCTATTAATCCAATCGTAACATTTTCCTTCAATTTTAATTTTATCCCCCGATTTCAAATTACGGAAGAAATAATCTTCTTGAGTAGGAGCACTTGATTTAAGCACTTTCGCCCTTTCTCCTGCTTGCATTGAATATGCTCCACCTAAAGAAGCTGCTTTCTTATATTTAGTAATCGCTAACAGATAAACGCATTTATCAATAAATTCCATCTGTCCGCAATCGCGTGCAGCTTGCTCGTAAATCTGTCCTTCAATCCAATATGGATAATCCCACTTTGGATCTTTGGAAATTGCCTTAAGTAAATAAGAACGGGCAACCGGCAATTGCTCATATTTCTTATAAATGATGGCAAGATTAACATAATTAACCTTGTTATCAGGTTCCAGTTCAATTAATTTTTTATATGCGTTAATTGCTTTGTCAGTTTCTTCTAATTTATCGTAAGCTCTCGCAAGTTCACGCCAATAGTTTACAACATCGGGAGATTTTTCAATCAAAAATGTGAGAGGTTCAATAGCTTTATCAAATTTTTTGGTTTTAATACACAATGATGCGTATTTCCATGCTTTCTCTACATTATCTTTATCAATATCCCAAGCTTTTTTAGTAATCTCTACCAACTCGTCTTGGTCTTCTGCCAGAGCTTCTATTCTTGAAACCCAAATTGCATTATCAGGTTCCATTTCTGAAAGTGATGAATACAATTCAAGAGCTTTTATTTTATAATCATTCTCTTCTGAAGCATTATTGGCGTATAATTTACCTAATCTATCTTTGTAATAAGTTTCATTAGCGAATTTATGGCCTGAATTAAAAGCATATTCATAAGCTTCTATTACTTTTTCTAGAGGTTCATTTCTCCAAACTTCCATCACATAAGCTCTTTCGACTAAATAATTACCCGCATTAGCAGTGTCATATTTAACCGCTTGATCATAAAGATATAGAATAGTATCGGCAAGAACTGCTTTCTCCTCATCAGTAATTGAACCGGTTGTATCGCTGTACATCGCCCAAATTAGTTTATCCATTTTTTTGTATGGCTTGAACTGTGGGAATGCATCCGGTTTAGCATTCAATAATTTAAAACCGTGATCCATTGTCCAAAAATCGTACTGCTTGTTTTTGTATGCTTCAAAAAACAAACTTGCTTCAACCAATATGTTTACACTATCACCGACAGCGACAACGTTGTTATTGTTATTAGCAAAAACGTAGCTGCTCATTATTAGAAATAATACCGCTATTCTTATTTTATTTTTCACTTTTACCCCTATATTTATTTTACTTTCTTCTTCTAACAAACCATAATTCTCCAAAATTCAAAGATACTGAAGTTCCAAAAAACTTTTCTAATAATAATTGATTTTCTTTTTTTCCTCTCAAGCCAGCAACAATACCAACATCTATAGTATTAGCCACTCCTAATGGGAAGGATAATCCAGTATGGAGTGAATATTGTGCAATATTAGTACTGTTAATTATGTATTGAGTCTGCTCGTATCTTAAACCAAACCTAAAACTCATCTGTTCCCAGAATGTAGCGTACTGTCTTTGTTCACCTAATATCTCAACCCCGAAATTAAACCGAGTATAACGATTTAAGAAAGAATCCTTAGTATCTGCTAACGAATATTCCGTCCAATTCTGTGTTAAATAATCAGCAACAAATAATAAATTTTCACCATATTTAACCGAAGCGCCAAATCCAATCTTCATCGGGATATAAGATTCTGCCAATCCGTTGTTAAGGTCATTTGGTCCTGACGTCGTAGTTGAGATAACGCTTGTATCGGTATTGATTTTTGAAGGGAGTGTTAAACTTAATCCTAAACGCATATCAGAAATTTTTTCGCTGTTAAGCAGTTTACTTAAATCGGGTGAAAGTAAACCAAAACTTGCACCAATTCCGGAGTATCCCCTTCTGAGCGTATATGTAACATTCGAAAAGTGCAATGTATCTGGCAATTTAACAGAGGATTTATAATCTATCTTACCAAAATAATATTCGAATGTAGCTCCGAGCGTAAGATCAAATGGCAGTTTGTAGCTTGTTCCGATATACATCTTGCTTATGCCGCCCTTACCGCTGTATTCTCTGGTTATATTCCCAAAGTTTGGATCTTGAGATAAACTATTAACTGAATAATCAACTCTCGAAACTGGCAATATACCAAATGAAGAAACCAATCCAAGATCGCGTTCGAGAGGAACTGCAACAGAAAATCCGCTAAAAGATGCTTCTGAATAGAGGGATTCGGAATGAGAATCAGTGATAGATTTTCCTAAATAATTCAAGGAAATTTGAAATCTCGTTAAATCAATTCCACTCCAAGAAGCAGGATTGACTTCGTTAATGGAAAATTTATCGATACTACCGATAGCTAATCCGCCAAATCCCATTGCCCTTGCCGAAGGTGAAGAAATAAGATCTCCGATTCCTAATCTTGTATAAGATGAACCTTGAGCAAAAAGGGAAATACTTGTCAGTAAAATTAATGATATAATTATATTCTTTTTCATATTCAATTCTTATCCGTATAGTAAACTATTAATCTTGGTTTTAACGAGGAATTAGGTCCGAACAAAACTACTTTGTTTAATGATCTCTTTTCGTCGGAGAGCCTCAAAACAAAACCTTGGTTATCTTTTCCGTTTATCCAATTTTGCAAAGATGTTGAAATATCCCCGAAATAAATATTTCCTTTTTTAGCCAAATAATGAGTTCTGAAACCCGTATTTACTTTATTCGAAACAGAATCTGATAAAGCCTGAACCATAATTGAATCGCTCAAAACAGTTCCATACTGAGTATTTACAGTATCGATAAAGAATGTTAGAGTAGCTTTATTTATCACAGCATCCGCCGGAAAGACTTTATGATCCAATACAAATTTGGTACGAATAGTAAAATTACTCTGCAAATAGATTCTGTCTGCTAACGGCATTGATGATGTTCCGGTAATTACATGCACATCACCGTTTGATTGCCCGGTAATAGTATCTTGCGTTCCGCCTGTTGATTGCACTACAATCCTCATCACCGGTTCTTTGAAATCTGGAGAATTTGACAATCCTTGAAAACCGACAATTTTTGTGGAAGCATCATCCGGAATCAATACTAAACCGTTATTTTCCGGCAATGTGTCGTTCACTTTCTTTTTCAACCATTGCATTACAACATCTGATGCAACTCCAAAAGTAATCAATGAATCGGAAACCTCTCTAATCGAAGCTATATCATTCTGTTCGTATTGGAGCTGCGAGAGGCTGTCAGCGTTGTAATCTGCCGGCAACCAAAAATTATTAATTTTATGAGCAGTAAAATTCAAAGTCGAATTTGTATCACCAATTTGATAATTAAGCGGTATTTCCACCCAAGAATCAATAATATTAACTTGATTGTTTGTTAAAGGATCTTTTAACGTATCGGGCAAGAAAATAAAAAATTTCAAAAGTGCGGTGGATTTAATATCCTCGAATTTACCAAGAAGAACTCTCGGAGAGGCTCCCAAATCAATTTTCTGTTCATAGGATGTCGCACTAAAAACTATACTGTTACTATCTGAATTAAATTTAACAATATTAAATTCATCCGCAGGTGGGATAAGCATATCCCCTGCATCGGATATTTTTTCAGTACAAGCATTAAATAATAAAATCGACAAAGAGAATAACAGCAAAAACTTTTTAATCATAATTCCTTCAAATCATTAGTAATAAAATCACAAGCATTTAAAAAATCACGAGCAACAAAATTGGGTGTTTTCTGTGGACTTTTCAAGTTAAAAATTTCATTCTCCGAAATTTTATTTGTAATAATAATTGTTTTCACACCCGCTCTGTTACCACATTCAACATCAGAAAGTTGATCTCCGATAAAATATGATTCGGAAAGATTGATATCGTGTTTAACTGCTGCTTCCAAAACCATCTTTGGAGAAGGTTTTCTGCATTCCGTTTTTTCCGGAGGGTCGAAATCCGGATGGTACGGACAAAAAAAGAAGTCATCAATTTGTACGCCGTAATCTTTCAAAAGCATGTTTATTCTATCATTTACAGCGGCAACTTGTTCCAATGTAATTAATCCGCGAGTAACACCGGACTGATTGGAAATAACAATAGCTTTAAATCCGTATTCATTCTTTAGTTTGGCAAGTCCTTCGCCAACACCGGGATAAAGTTTCACTTTATCAGGATTGTTTAAATAACCGGGATCATAATTCAATGTATCATCCCGATCCAAAAAAATAGCTTTATTAGACATAAGTGATTAGCTGATTACCTTTTTATAAAGGTCAACGTATTTCTTAGCCGAATTTTCCCAACTGAAATTAGTTGTCATACCTGTTTTCATCAGTTTTTCCCAGGCAGCTTTATCATTATTGAATATCCTAATTGCTCTCTGTATTTCGGCAAGCATCTCTTTCGGATCATATTTTTTGAACACAAATCCGTTTCCTTCTCCCGTTTTCTCGTTGTATTTGATTACAGTATCTGCGAGACCGCCGGTTTCGCGAACGATTGGAACGGTTCCGTAATTCAAACTATACATTTGATTTAAGCCGCAAGGTTCGTACAAAGAAGGCATTAAATACATATCACTTCCAGCTTCAATTAAATGGGCTAATTGATCGTCAAAGCCGAGGAAGCAAGAGAATTTATCTCTATGTTTCATCATCTTTTCTTCGAAAAACTCGTGATATTTTCTTTCCCCGGTTCCTAACAAAATGAAGTGAGCATCTAATTTCATTAAGTCTTTAAATGCTTTCTTTACAAGATCAACTCCCTTGAAATCGTATAAGCGGCTAATCATACTGATAACAGGGACATTCTCATTGTATTCAAAACCGAATTTCGCTGCAAGCGCTTGTTTATTTTCCTTTTTGTTCTTTAGATTTTTAACGGTATATTTTTTAGTAATAAGCTTATCCTTTTCGGGATTCCAATTCTTGGTATCGATACCGTTTAGTATACCGTGCAAATCTTTTTTACGTGCGCATAAAGGTTCTTTTAACCCAACACTAATGTCTTCGTATTTGCAGATCTCATTCGCATAATTTTCGCTTACAGTGCTTATTACATCGGCATACTGAATTCCGGCTTTCAAGAAGTTCAGTTTATTTTTGTGAAGAATTCCATTATTGGAGTTCAATTCTTTCGGCAGACCGGTTTTATTGAACGAGGATTTCGGGAAAACACCCTGGTAAGCCAAATTATGAATAGTAAGTATAGTTTTAATCTTTTTAATTTCTTCCCTATCCTTGTAAACCTCTTTCAGATAAACCGGGATTAAAGCTGATTGCCAATCGTTGCAATGAATTATATCAGGCACCCAGCCCAGCCTATCAATTAATTCAAAAACTGAACGGGCAAGTAAAATAAATCTTTCATCGTTATCTTTGAAATCATCCCCAGTTATCGGATCTGCATAAAGTGAATGACGACTTCCGAAATATTGCTCGTTATCCAAGAAATAAATTTGAACTCTTGCTCTTGTTCCAACCAAGAAGGAGGAACGAAGTGAAAAAATCACTTCCTTACCGGCAATTTCAGTGGATAAATCTTTCAGACGAACAACTTCGTGAATTTTGTATTTCCTTTCGTCTATGGCACCGTATTTGGGAACAACAATCCTTATTTGATGACCCATTTCATAAAGTGCTTGAGGGAGAGATGAAGATACATCAGCTAAACCACCAGTTTTAACGAAAGGAACTACTTCGGATGTAACAAATAAAATCTTTAATTTTTTGGAGGATGACATTTTTTACTTGTCCTTTAATTTTTAATTATGTAATTTACAAAATTGATGCTTTTTTAACAAAGAAGTGCCCTTAATTCCTCAATAATTAATCCTATTTTACTTATCAATTTTAAATCAATATTTTTATGAATATCTTGCATTTTCGTTTAATAAAAATATTTGGCTATGAAAATATTATTTAAAGAACCAGAGAGCATAATTACCGTTGATTCGAAAGGAGCTTTGTGCAAAAAAGGAAAACAGATGAATGATATTGCACAAATTCATTCTCATTCCATTTTGGTTGAAGACGGAATAATAAAAGATTTTATCCCGAATGAGAAAACAGAAAAGCTGAAAGTCGAAAAAACCGTAAATTTAAGCGGTAAAACCATATTTCCCGGATTAGTTGAATGTCATACACACACTGTTTTCGCAGGAAACAGGGCCGATGAATTTCGCATGAAACTGAGTGGCGTAGATTATGAAAAAATCGCCGCTTCGGGAGGCGGAATTATTAAAACCGTAAAAGCTGTAAGAAGTTTTTCTTTTGAAGAACTTTTAGAGATTTCAAAACCAAGAATTGAATATTTTATTTCACAGGGCGTTACAACTCTGGAGATTAAATCAGGCTACGGTTTAACTTATTATGACGAAATAAAATTATTACAAGTAATAAATCATTTGAATAAAATTTACCCTATAGATATTATTCCGACATTTTTAGGAGCACACACGTATCCCCCTGAATACAAAAACGATCACGAACAGTATATCGAATTAGTTGCGAAACAACTTATTCCATATATTGCCGAAAATAAACTTGCGGAATTCTGCGATGTGTTTTGCGAAGCGACTGCTTTTTCGGTTGAAGAAACTAGGACAATTTTTGAAGCTGCTCAAACAAATGGCCTGAAACTAAAACTTCATACTGATCAATTCAATTCTCTCGGTGGAATCGATTTGGCTCTTGAATACAAATGCACTAGCATAGACCATTTGGAAGTAATTTCAGAAGAAGAAATAGATAAAATTGTGAAACACGAAATAGCGACTGTTCTTCTTCCGGGCGTTTCATTCTTCTTAAACTACAATTTTGCTCCCGCTCGCAAATTAATTGATTCAGGAGCCACAGTAGCTTTATCAACGGATTTCAATCCCGGCTCGAGTCACATACAGAATCTTAATTTTATTATGAGCTTAGGCGCACTAAAAATGGGAATGACAATCGAAGAGACAATTAGCGCGGTAACTATTAACGCTGCTTATGCATTAAATAAATCGGACTCCATCGGTAGTTTGGAAATTGGTAAAAAAGCAGATTTTATGGTTCTAAATTCTAATGAATTTGCAGATATTGTTTATAACGTTGGCAAAAACATTAACTATATGACGGTCAAAAACGGTGAAGTAATTTGGACAAACTCTAATGGTAATTAAAGAACAACTAAAAGTTAAAATTGTGGAATTCTTCAATTTGTTTAATAGAAAATATGAATTGAATTCAGTGTCGACTGATAATATTATAGCTGTAAGAAGAATCCAAAATGCGATTCAGCAAATTGACCTTTATAGAATTTCCATAATCGAATTGTTGAATGGTTTAGGCGATGAGAAATGGCTAAATCCGGAAGAAGCAGAAAATTTGTTAAAACTATTGTTTGAATATATTGCGCTGGCTGACAGCATCAACCGGAGTTCAAAAGATTTCTTTTTAAAATCGGAAAAAATAACTAAGGGGATTACTGAAGCACTTATAAGATATGTAAATGAAAATATTAAAAGTGATCCTGAATCCGAAGAAGATAATTCAGCTTTAACAAGATTAAAAGTATTGAATAATGATATTGTCTCACTATTAAATTTTTGGGATTCATAATGATTCGTACTACCCTTTTTTTGTTATTCATCATTTTATTGCCACTTAAGTCTCAAATAAAAGTTAAAACAGGAATTGAAATATTAAAGGATATAAATTTCGAACCTCTCAAAGATGCTAGAGTTGGTTTAATCTCCAATCCAACCGGAGTAGATTCCAAACTCAAATCGACAGTAGATATTTTATACGAAGCTGAAAATGTAAACTTGGTTGCATTGTTTGCTCCGGAACATGGTATTAGGGGAAGCAATTCAGCAGGTGAATATGTCGAATCATACATCGATGAATATACAAAGCTTCCGGTATATTCTCTTTATGGTAAAAGTAGAAAGCCCTCATCCGAAATGCTTAAAAACATCGATATTCTTCTATATGATATTCAAGATATCGGATGCAGATCTTACACATATATAAGTACTATGGGAATGGCAATGGAAGCTGCAGCCGAAAACGGTATTAAATTCGTAATTCTAGATCGCCCAAACCCTTTGGGTGGATTATTAGTTGAAGGAAATCTTGTAGAGGATAAATACATATCTTTTGTCAGTCAATTTAAAATACCTTACATCTACGGCTTAACCGCAGGCGAACTGGCTAATTATATAAATAACGAAATTCTAAAACCAAAAGGTAAAGATTGCGACTTATTAGTAATTAAAATGAAGGGATGGAAAAGAAATATGATCTTTTCCGAAACCGGTTTGCCTTGGGTTCCAACTTCTCCCCATATCCCCCATTCCGAAACCGCATTCTATTATGCAATATCCGGAATCGTAGGTGAATTAAACGTAATTTCTATCGGTGTAGGTTACACAATCCCTTTTGAAACTTTTGCTGCTCCTTGGATAAACGGAAAACAGCTTGCCGATTTAATGAACTCTTATAATTTACCTGGTGTAATATTCAGACCTATTACATATAAACCATATTATGGGGTTTATAAAGGAGAAATGATTAACGGAGTTCATTGCTATATAACGGATTATAAGAATATCAGACCGGTCGAAATACAGTTTTATTTTCTCCAAGCACATCATCAATTGTATCCCGATAAAAATGTTTTTGAATTATCCGATGTTAACAGATTGAAAATGTTCGATAAAGTATGCGGAACGGACAGAATTAGAAAACTTCTGAACGGAAATTTCAGTGTTGAGAGTATTAACGAAATTTTCAATAGAGGCGTAAAGGAATTCGAAGAAAAATCGAAGAAGTATTATTTATATGATTAGCAATACTGTTTAGTAATTGAAAAAAGACAAATTAAAATTATGTTCGCTAATTAAATAAATAATATAAAAGATATTTAATAACGTATAAATATGTGGTGTGTTTAATTATTAAATTATTCCGTGTTATTATCGCATAAATGATTAACCGCAGGAATATATACGAATGTAGAAATGCAGATTTCTTTTTTGCAATAATACCCTATTATCCTACAATGTAAACAGAAATATTATTGAATATAAAATTCCGGCCTACAGATTTAACAATTGAAAATTTTTGGATAAAATTTGTTGGTGTTTTGTTTTTTCCAACCCACCCCACCCCCTCCCTTCCCGAAGGGAGGGGCTTTTAAATGTTCAAATTGGAATTAAATTTTAAAATATTTTGAGCTAGCTCTCCCTCCTTCCCTTGTTTAAGGGAAGGAGGGCTGGGGTGGATGGGTTACTAATGAATATCTGCTATTGCCTTTTTTAATCTTTCTATTGTATCCACCATGTAATTCAAAACCTCTTCATTCTTAAATCTGATTACTCTTAGTCCCATTAACCTGATAATTTCCGTCCGTTGTTTATCACGATCTTTTGTATAGTTATGAATTCTTCCGTCTATTTCTATTACTAATCTTTTTTCTCTACAGTAAAAATCTGCGATATAGAATGTAGTTTTACCCAAGTAATCAAAGAATAGCGGATGTTGACGTAAAAACTTTGCATTTAGTATTTTTTTCGAACGTATTGCCTCCCAAAATATCTTTTCAGCTTCCGTGGGATTATTCCTCATCTCTCGTGCTAAAGACTGTGCTATTTTGTTTAATTCATAACTAACCGATACCGACATAATTAGTTTACTTTTTTTGAGAATTATGCAATTATTCCTGAAAATTGTCAACAGCTTTGTTACTCATACCCGAATTTTCCTTCGACTTTCCAACCCACCCCAACCCCTCCCTTCCGGAAGGGAGGGGCTTTCTAGCGCGTGAATAAAATATTAAAATATTTTGAGCTTCTGCTCCCTCCTTCCCTTGTTTAAGGGAAGGAGGGTTGGGGTGGATGGGTTTTAAACATTGGAATCCATCGAATTGATAAATAAATAGACTAATTTACTTTTGATCTTAATTCGTCAATTCACTCAATCAGCTTTCACCTACCTATAGCAGGTTAGTATGTGATTTAATAAAAGTTAATCGGTGGGATCAAGTTCTATTATTACATCCCCCACTGGCCAGCGTGCTCTTAAATTCAGTGTATCGGGATAAAAAGAGAACTTCTCACTCTTTGTGAAGGGTGATAATTTACCGTAATCATATTTCCCGTTTTCATTTTCATCGTAGAAAGTCCATATTAAATATTTTCCGGGAATCAACTTATCGAAATTAAATTCACCATTGGATGAGGCTCTTTGCAATAAAACTCTCTTCGTTTTAACCTTCTCATCTAAACTTTCCAATACAACTATTTTCGATATTGAATCTACCGGAAGCACTTTACCTGAAATACCGCTGTAATCCAGTTCATTCTTAGTAAACAAATTTTTAACAATAACAGTATCCCCCCTGTTACCTGCGGCATCCTTAAAATATCGAGTATTGACAGAAACAAAATATGAAGTGTTGGAGGTTAATTTGATTTCCGGTTGCAATAGAATTAATGCATTATCAATAAATTCCAATTTAGATTTGACTTCCATACTGTCTGAGTCTAATAATTTCACAGCTTCCGTTCTACTCAGCAGATCAACACCGTCATTAAAATAGATGAATATTTCCGGCTTAAGTAAATCAATTTTATCGCTTGGATTATTGGTGGTAATTCTTTCAACTTTGGGTACAAGTGTATCGGGATTTGAGTTTACAGTAAACATAACGCTTTCGTTAAGCGTTTCATTTCCGAATAAATCCTTCACTGATTTCAGAATTAAATAATTTGAATTTGCTTGCGTAAGTGTATCGGAAATACTCAAGAAATATTCTTTCGGCTTACTCTTACCCTTAAAAGTATGAACTACGTCTATTCTTTTGGAAGAACTCGAATCATAAATGAAGAAATTCTCAGGTGAAAATAGAGACGAATCGACATATTCGCTAAACTCAAGAAAAATATGATTTGCATCTGTCATTGTAGCAGAGAAAAGATGAGGTTTTGATGTATCCTCCCTGGAAAGGAAAAAATCGACACCGAAAATTTCATTCTGTCCGGAAGATAAATCCGTTTCTAAAAATGGAATTCCAAACCAATCTTCCTCTTTATTATATACCAGATCACGGAATTGATCCCTAACGGCAATAACACTAAATCTGGAAGATGATAATCCTTTTAGATAATAAATCCCATTTTCCCCAACTTGCGAAACATAATCGGGTTTTTGCGTAAAGTAGTCAATTTCAGTTGAATCAATTTTATAAGCAAAAACATAAACCCCAAGAGGATCATCATCATAAATTTTACCGGCTATTACACCACTGTCCAATTTTGCACCTGTACTAAAAATAAGAGTGAAAGCCTCTTCCATAGTGTTATGGTTATTTATATCTTTTATATCGGCTCCGACAGTGACAGTATAAGTCGTGTTCTTCTTTAATGGTTCATCAAATTCTAAATCGAGTGTTCTACCAGACCAATCATACTCAATGTCACCTTCAATTGAAGGCGAAATAAATATTGCCTCCCTCACACTCCTTTTATCTACGTATTCGGAAAATGTAAATGAAATATAATCATCATTAAATTTTATAGTGCCGTTTTCAGGATAAGTCTCAATAATTTCCGGTGGAATTTTATCTATCTCTCCTCCCCCAGGTGGCAGTTGATTAGCGCATCTTACAATAAAAAACAGAGATAAGAATGCTATAAAATATTTAACTATCTGTTTCTTTTTCGCCATTTTCTGTATTCATTTACGTTTTTAAGATGCTGATTTAGACTTGTTGCAAATTTATGCCCACCGGTTCCGTCAGCAACAAAATAATAATAATTATGTTCATCCGGAAAAAGTGCAGCTTCTACGGCTCTTTTTCCTGGATTATTAATTGGTGCCGGAGGCAATCCCGGATACATATAAGTATTATAGGGAGAATTGATCTCCAAATCCTTGTATAAAATTCTGTTATACTTCTTTTTGTGCCTTTTCAAATATTGAATTGTCGGATCCGCTTGCAATTTAATTCCTTTTCTCAATCTGTTATGATAAACACCGGAAATCTTTTTATATTCGGATTGTGCATTCGTTTCCCCTTCTATTATGGAAGCAAGCGTTAATATTTCGTGTTTACTCATACCGAGTTTTTTCATTTGCAATTTAACGGAATCCGGTTTAAATAATTCATCCATTTCAGATTTCAATCTTCTGAGAACCTCTTCTTCGGTTGAGTTCACAAACAAATAATAAGTTTCCGGTAGTAAATATCCTTCTAATTTATCAGCATTTATTCCGAGTGATCTTAAAAATCTCTTATTACTGCTCAGCTCCATAATTTTTGCGGAATCCAGCCCAAGTGAATGTTTTAGTAAGCCGGCTAATTTATGCTGCCAAATTCCTTCTGGAATAGTAACTAATTTTTGCTCAGGAGGAATTCCTTTCATTAGAAGATCTAATAAATCCAAATAACTGAGTCCGTTAGGAATTGGATACTTTCCTGCTTTAATATTTGTTTCTGCTCCGTAGATAAATGCGGCAATGCGCATTACATTCTTACTTTGAATTATCTTTTTATTTATCAGAGTATCCAAAACCTCTTCGAAAGTTGCTCCTGCAGGAATGGTAATCACTTTTGGCGGATATCCTTGATAATAATTGGGACCGTAAAATGTATATGCTAAAATGCCAAAAATGAAGCCAAAAAAAGCACCTACAATCATAAAATCATTTCTATTGAAATATTTATACTCTCTGTTTTCTATTTCAACAATATTTTTTAATCGATTATCCTTATTATCCATTTCTAAATAATCTATTATTATTTAAATCATACCAATAGTGCATTCCCCCTTTCTTCAGCGAAGGATATGCGTTATAACTTAAATCGAATTTTACTCCGGATTGATGAAGCATCATTCCTCTATAGGCAATCATTGCACCGTTATCGCCGCAATATTCTATATCAGGAATAACAACTTTCTTTCCAAATTTATTACCGAGTTCAGATACCTTTTCTTTCAATTTTCTATTTGCAGCAACTCCGCCAACAACGGAAATAGATTTAATATCAAATTTCCGCAGAGCCTTTTCCATATTTTTTGTAAGAGCCTTAACAACCGAATATTGGAAAGAAGCAGTAATATTTTGAAGATCACTCTCAGGGATTACATTGTCTTTATAATTTTGCTGCACAAATCTTAGAACGGCAGTTTTAATACCGCTGAATGAATAATCAAATTCACCTTTTAATTGGGAAACGGGAAAATTAACAAATTTTTCGTCCCCCTTCTCTGCATATTTTTGAACCTTTGGTCCGCCGGGATAGCCGAGTCCGAGCAATTTTGCTACTTTATCGAACGCTTCTCCCGCTGCATCATCCACAGTTCCACCTAATTTTACAATCTTTAATGGTGATTCAACCAATAATAGAAGTGTATGCCCTCCCGATACTACCAAACATAAATAAGGATATTCGGGCTGCTCTTCCATTAGAAAACCGGAATAAATATGCCCCTCAATATGATTTACTCCAATGAATTCTGCACCTGTTGATAATGAAAGCCCCTTTGCGAAAGTTAATCCGACTAACACTGCACCGATAAGTCCGGGTCCTGCAGTAGAAGAAACAACATCAATATCATTGATTGAAAGATTACTCTCTTCCAAGGCTTGTTTAAGAAGAGGTGCAATAATTTGAAGATGAGCGCGACTCGAAAGTTCCGGCACAACACCACCATACTTTGCATGAAAATGCTGAGAAGCGACCAAATTTGATATTAATTTTCCGTTACTTATTACAGCTACGGATGTTTCATCACACGAACTTTCGATTCCAATATAATTCATTCGCCCAACTTAAATATACTTTTAGTTATATACCATGCTACTTGCGGATTCTCCTGTAACCTTCTTACAGAGTAAGGATACCAGTGACTGCCATAAGGCACATAAACCCTGATTTTGTAACCATCGGAATTAATCATATCACGCAAGTTTTCAGTAACTCCATAAAGCATTTGGAATTCAAATTTCGATTTGTCGATATTCTTTTCTTCTATCATCTTATACGCATTATCAATTAAATATTTATCGTGCGTAGCAATACCGACATAATTACCGTTATCTAGCATCAGTTCCAAAGCTCTTAAATAATTATCCCTTATTTCCTGCTTATCCTTGTAAGCTATTTCTTCGGGTTCAACATAAATACCTTTACACAAACGGTAATTGGTTCCGAAATCATTTAGGTATTTTACATCATTTACAGTTCTCCGTAAATAAGCTTGAAGGACTATACCAACATTATCGTATTTGGACCTGAGTTTTGTAAATAAATCAATAGTCTTTTGAGTAAACGGAGAATCTTCCATATCGATACGAACAAAATTATTATACTCCTTAGCTTTAATTACAATCTCTTCGATAAGAGAATAAGCCAAGTTTTCATCGAACGCTAATGCAAATTGAGTAGGTTTAAGAGAAACGTTAGCGTCCAATTTGTGTTCGTCGATAGCTTTAAGAACTCTCAATACTTCATCCTTGGCAGCTCTGGCTTCTGCCGCATCAGTAATCGCTTCGCCTAATACATCGATAGTCGTACAAATCCCTTTTGCATTTAATTCTTTCGTAACTCGAACGGCATCGTCCAATTGTTCGCCTGAAATATATTTTTTGGCGAAAATATGGACTATGCCTCTCGGCAGCCATTTTACCAGCTTAACGATTGCTTTGTTTACAATTTCCACTTTAGTCCTCGTAACATAAGTTTATGAGCATTAATTAAGAAAGTGAAATCCTCTTTAATAATTGTAAAATGAACTCAATATTTTTATGGAACTCCTCGATTGTTCCTTCGTTTCTCAGCATAAAATCGGCTTTATCCTGCTTGGCTGAATCCTGCCACTGACCTTTCATACGAGCTCTAACTTCTTCTTCGGTTACTCCATCTCTTTCCATAACTCTTTTTATTCTGAGATCTTCATCTGCTGTTACTAAGATAACATAGTCAAAAATATGCTGCATCTTAACTTCATATAAAAGAGCCGCTTCCACAAAAACAAATTGGGTATTATCCAGGAGTGCATAAACTGAATCCTTTATTTGTTTTATGGTAGGTGGATGAACAATTTCATTCATCTTTGCTAAATTCTCATCATCGCTAAATATTGTTTCTGCAAGGAATTTTTTATTTAATCCTTTACCTTTGTATGCAGATTTACCAAACGTTTCAATTATCTTTTCTTTAACTTCTGTATTTTTTAACATTACTTCTTTCGCTACATCATCGGCTTTAATTACCGGGAAACCCATCTCGGAAACGAAATCAGAGACTATGGACTTACCGCTCCCGATTCCACCGGTAATGCCAATTTTGAGATTCTTTGCCATTTTTACTCCTCACCTTTGTGTACAAAAATTAAAAGGGTCTCAAGCATCAATCTATTAGATTGACTTGACAACCCTTACAATTTTCTACTTAATTTAAATAAAATCATTTAGCGTAAGCTATCTTTCTAACCTCGCGTATAACTGTAACTTTAATTTGACCGGGGTACTCAAGTTCCTCTTGAATTTTTTGAGCGATATCGTAAGCTAATTTGTCTGAAAAATCGTCGTCAACTTTATCAGGTTCAACAACCACTCTAATTTCGCGTCCTGCTTGGATTGCATAAGTTTTAGCTACACCTTCGAAGGATTCGGCGAGTTTCTCCAAATTCTCCAAACGCTTAACGTAGCTTTCGAGCGGTTCGCGTCTTGCACCTGGTCTTGCACCGCTTATTGCGTCTGCTGCTTGAACCAGTGCTGCTATGGGGTGATCCATTTCTATATCTTCGTGGTGGGACCCGACTGCATTAACTACGATAGGATGTTCCCTGTACTTCTTGGTTAATTCGTAACCCAGTAAAGCGTGGGGACCTTCAACCGATTTATCCAATGTTTTTCCGATATCGTGCAACAATCCGGCTCTCTTAGCCAAATTAGGATCAAATCCTAATTCCGCAGCAAGAATACCGGTTATATAAGCAACTTCAATACTATGTTGTAAAAGATTCTGCCCGTAACTCGAGCGGTATTTCATCTTTCCAATATATTTGGTCAATTCCGGATGAACTCCGTGAATTCCGAGTTGAATTAGAGTGTTTTCACCCTCACGGTGAATTTCTTCTTCCAACTCGCTTTGAACCTTATCAACTACTTCTTCAATTCTTGCTGGGTGAATCCTGCCGTCGGCAATCAATCTTTCAAGAGCAATACGGGCAACTTCCCTTCTGAATTGATCGAAACCGGAGAGAATAACTGCTTCCGGAGTATCGTCAACAATAACATCGATACCCGTTTTTGCCTCGAAAGCCCGAATATTTCTACCTTCTCTACCAATAATACGACCTTTCATTTCGTCATTCTGA
Source organism: uncultured Melioribacteraceae bacterium (assembly GCA_964573255.1). Classification (GTDB taxonomy): domain Bacteria; phylum Bacteroidota; class Ignavibacteria; order Ignavibacteriales; family Melioribacteraceae; genus CAYNUJ01. The sequence continues at coordinate 27,172 of CAZNJB010000007.1, read as the reverse complement.
ATTTGAACGACTGAAACAGTCGATTCAACAGAATGATCGACGGCAGTTCTTTGAATTGCCTGAACAATAATTTTTTGCGCTTCTTTTTTGGCTTCAACTTTTGCACGATCTCGAATTTCCTGTATATGCGCAGAAGCTTCCGATTTTGCTTTATTGATCATATTTTCAATAAGCATTTTCTTAGCTTCTTCGGCAGTTAATGCCGCAGTTTTTTCGAGACGTACATTTTGCTCTACTATCAACCTGTCGAGTTCAGATTGCTTTTTAGCAATCTCTTCTTCTTTCTGCTGCAGTACTCGTTCAAGTTTTTTAAAATGTTTTTCCTTCTCGAGAATAATATCATATTTCTTTTCGAGGCTTTCTTCGCGAGACTCAAGTTGCTTTTCGTATTTAAGAAGTTTCTGCCTCTTCTGGTTTACTTCGTTATCAAATTCCTGCTTTTTACGAAGCCACTCGTCTTTTACTTCTAGTAATTTTTCTCTTTTAAGATTTTTGCTTTCTTTTTCAGCATCGGCGATAATTTTTTCTGCTTCATCTTTCGATTTTTTAAGATTTATCCGCCCAAAACTAGAATTAAGAGCCCAACCAATTAAAAGAGCAAAAATAAATATACCGACCGCAGCAGCGATCAAATAATACAACTCCACTACCATAATTCCTCCGTAAAACGTAAAATTTGCGCTGCCGCCCACGCATAGAAGAACCCTTCTATGACAATGTGGGAAACTGCCTTGCGCTTTTTACTTCCACTAGGCTACTATAAAGCAGCATCCGCCATTAGACGAATTGAGGCCTGTAATACACGCAATGAGTCAGTAACCCTATTATTTTCTTGTTAGTTCTTCATAATTAGGGTCGACAGCGCAGTAATTTCTTATGATGGAGTGGACAATAAATTGGATTCGGTCAATAGAAGCTTAATCTTTTTGATTTTATCTGTCGCTTGAATACTAAATTCGCGATATTTATTTTTTTCGACCGATAAGTCGTATGCTATATTCAATGCGGCAATTATTGCTATTGTCTCTGTCGGTTGATCCGCCAGTTCTTCTTGGGTTTCCTTCATAACTTTATCTACATATGAAGCTAATTCTTCAGCTATATCCTGATTATCTACCAATAGAGAATATTCTTTTCCAAGTATTGTTACTTTAAGCTTCTTCTTTTCGTTCATTATTGTCTTTCCATCATACAAACAATATGTTTAAGAACCGATATGATTATCGATCTTAGAAATAAATTCATCTATTTTTTTCTTTAATACTTCCCTATCCTCGGTACTCAAATTACTAACATCTGTACCGGGATTGAAACTTTCCAATTCTTCAATTTTTAATCTTAATACTTCGTTTTCTGTTTCTAACTGTTCAATCTTCTTTTGCAGAGCTGCTTGTTCTTCCAGCATTACTTCACCTCGTTGAACCAGAGCATAAATCTGCTTCTCGAGTGAATTTAATTCTTCCATGAAGAAATCATATTTCGATAATTCTGGCAAATCAGCCTCGCAATTTTGCTTTCAAATTTTTCTTTACATTTTCGATTGCGTTCCAGAAGTCTTTTTCAACTTCTTCTTCTGTTAATGTGCGTTTCTCGTCATAATATTCTAATTGAAACGCCATACTTTTTTTACCTTCGCCTAAACTTTCACTTTCAAAAATATCGAATAATGTGATATTTTTCAACAAGTTGGAACTACCTTGTCTTATACTTTTAATTACTTCTTTGTAATTTACCGATTTATCCAGTACAAATGCAAAATCTCTTATAACTTTTGGAAATCTTAAAACCGGCTTATATTTTTTAATATTTTTAGGGAATTCTTTCACTATTCCCATATTAAAGTCGAAAATAAACACATCTTGGTTAATATCATATTTATTTAGCAATTCCTTGCTTAACTTTCCACCGGTACAAAAAACATTTTTCTTGAACTCTTTCACTATTCTGTACTCGAAGTGAGCATCGGAATCCAGAATATAAGATTCTTTATCACTTCTTTTAATATTCAGTTTATTCAAAAATGATTCAACATCACCTTTAATATCAAAAATATCAAATTCCCTTTCTTTTTGATACCAGCTGTCTTCGTTCTTCTTTCCTGTAACAGCCAAAACTAAATGTTCTTCTTCTACAAAATCATCAAACGAATCAATCACATCATTCTTGCCAATAAAAATATGCCCTATTTCAAATAATTTCAAATTACTTTCTCTAACTTTCAAGTTCCTTGAAATTGTCATCAATAATCCGGGAATGAGTGAAGTTCTCAAGTTGGACATTTCCATACTTTGAGGACTGAGAACCGGAATAGCTTTCCCGAATTCCTCCGCACGCTCCTTATTCAACATTGAATTGTTAAGTATTTCATAATATCCCAATCCGGTAAGAATATTTCTTACTTCATCTCTGTAAGCAGATTGATCAATTCTTTCTTTCATCGGAACGTTTATCTTTTCGATCAACGGGATATTATTGTATCCGAATATTCTGGCAACCTCTTCGATTAAATCTATTTCCCTTTCAATATCGTGTCTGAATAACGGGACTTCCACACCTAACGAATTTTCATTTTCCTCTAAAATTACAAATCCCAATCCGATTAAAATACCCTTTACTTCATCTTTGGGTATTTCAAAACCGAGAATCTTAGTAATTCTATTATATCTTAATTTTACATTTTTTCTTTTTAAAGGATTAGGATAAACATCGATGACTCCTTTCGCAATCGTTCCGCCTCCTAATTCGGCAATTAATTGCGCTGCTCTTTGAGTAGCGAATAATGTGCCTTCGGGATTACATCCGCGTTCAAATCTATAAGATGAATCGGTAGAAAGACCGAGTCTCTTCGATGTTTTACGAATTCTGGAAGGATTAAAATAAGCGCTTTCAATCAACACATTTACAGTATTTTCCGACACTTCAGAATTTTCGCCGCCCATAATTCCGGCAATCGCAACCGGTTTTTCTGCATCACAAATCATCAGATCATCGGCAGCCATTTCTCTTTCTTTAGAATCCAGAGTAACAAATTTTTGTTCACTTCCCGCTTTTCTAACAATTATTTTTCTTCCTGCTAACTTATCCAAATCGAAAGCATGAAGCGGCTGACCCAATTCATACATTATAAAATTTGTAATATCAACTACGTTGTTGATGGAACGGAGTCCAACGGCAAGTAATTTTTCTTTCAGCCAATCAGGAGATTCTTTTACCTTTACACCCGTAACAACTGTTGCAGTATAACGGGGACAACCTTCAGAATCTACAATCTCAATTTTAGCAAAGTTGTTTATATCTTCGCCAACATCATTAAAATTTAATTCGGGGTATTTTACTACAGTCTTATAACTAGCTGCCAAATCGCGAGCCATACCTATGTGACTTAAAGCATCAGCCCTATTAGGAGTAATATCAATTTCAGCAACGACGTCATCTATATTAAATACTTTTGCAATCGGGGTTCCCGGTTCAAGGTTTTCATCCAATACCATAATACCGGAATGGTCATTCCCAAGACCAAGCTCGTCTTCGGCGCATATCATCCCTTCCGATACTTCACCACGGATTTTAGTTTTTTTCATTTCCATTCCGTTCATCGGAATGATGGCGCCTATTTTTGCAAAAGCAATTTTCTGCCCCGCTTCCACATTGGGAGCACCGCATACAACGTTATAATCTTTTTCGCCGTCAGTAACAACGCACAACGAAAGTTTATCTGCATTCGGATGTTTTTTCTTTTCTTTTACATATCCGACTACAATATTCTTCAATGCACCGGCTTTATCTTCAACTTCGTCAACCTCCAAACCGGAAACAGTCAATTGCTCCAGTACGTCTAGAGGATTTTTATCTTTAATATCAATGTAATCGTTCAACCATTTAACTGAAATTTTCAATTACTCAGCTCCGTATTTAGAATTGTTGCAAGAATCTGTTATCGTTATCATAAAAAACACGAATGTCGTCAATGCCGTATTTCAGCATTGCCATACGTTCAACACCCATACCGAAAGCATACCCGGTATATTTTTCTGAATCTATATTAACATTATTCAATACATTCGGGTCAACCATACCGCAGCCCAATATCTCGAGCCACTTTCCTTCTTTACCCGGAACTTCCCACCAAATGTCCACTTCTGCCGAAGGTTCGGTAAATGGGAAGAAACTGGGTCTGAATCTGAATTTCACATTCTGCCCGAAAAATTGCTTAGCAAAATATACCAAAGTTGCTTTTAATTCGGCAAATGTAATATCCGTATCGACAACTAATCCTTCTACTTGATGGAACAAACAATACGATTTTGCGCTAATTGCTTCATTCCTAAATACTCGTCCCGGCATTATTGCTCTCAACGGCGGATTTACTCTCTCCATCAATCTAATCTGTACGGGAGATGTGTGAGTTCTCATTAAAAATTTATCATTAATAAAGAATGTATCCTGCATATCGCGTGCCGGATGGTCTTCTGGGAAATTTAATTGTTCAAAATTATAATAATCCGATTCGAGTTCCGGACCTTCATAAACAGAAAAACCAAGCCCTTTGAAAATATCTCTTATTTCATTCAATGTTTGGGTCAGTATATGAGTAGAACCGAGTTTCTCTACTTTCCCGGGCAGCGAAAGGTCTATTTCTACTCCACCGCTTTGAGCTTCCTTCTCAAGCTCGTTTTTCTTTTCTTCGAATAACGAGGTAACAAAATTTTTAAGTAGATTGAGTTCCTTACCATACTTTGGTTTTTCTTCCTTGGGAAGGGTTTTGAATTCATCGAAAAGGGTCGAAAGAGAGCCCTTGCGGGAGAGATATTTAATGCGAATTTCTTCGAGCGTTTTTAAATCTTTTGCGGCTTCTATATCCGCTTTAAATTCTTCACGTATGCCGTTTATTTTTTCTTCCATATCAAAACCACAACAATTTAAAATTCACCCCTTCATATACACAAACGATATGAAGGGGTAAAAAAATTAGCTTAATACAAATTTAACTATATCTTTAAAAGCCTGCGGATTTTCAACAGCTAAGTTGGCAAGAACTTTTCTGTTAACCGTAACGCCTTTTTCTTTCATACCGTGAATGAGTCTTGAATAAGTTGTTCCGTTTTCTCTTGCTGCAGCGTTGATACGTGCAATCCACAATTTACGGAAACTTCTTTTTTTCTGCTTGCGGTCTTTATAAGCATGCTGAAGACCTTTTTCAACGGAGTGTTTAGCAACGGTGTAAACGTTACCTCGGGCACCCCAAGAACCCTTAGCCATATCTAATATTTTTTTTCTTCTTTTACGAGAAGAAACGTTATTTTTAGCTCTAGGCATAGCTAATCCTCTTAATTAATTGTTAAAAAATTATTGAACCATTTCTCTAACTCTTTTCGAGTCAGCTTTAGAAACCAAAGTTGCCTTGCGTAAGTTTCTTTTCCTCTTTTGAGATTTTGAGGTAAGAATATGCGCAAGATAAGCTTTGTTTCTTTTGAATTTGCCGGAACCGGTTTTCCTAAAGGTTTTAGCGGCTCCTCTGTTGCTTTTCATCTTTGGCATAATACACCTTATCGTTATTTATTTTTACCTTTACTCTTTTGAGGGGCGAGTATCGCATGCATTGTTCGCCCTTCAAACTTTATATTACTTTCAACTTTTGCATCTTCAGAAAGTTCTTCAATGAACTTAAGCAATAATTTTTTTCCGTTTTCTGTGTACGCCAGTTCGCGGCCCTTAAATATAACTGCAACTTTCACTTTATTACCTTCATTCAAAAAGTTGCGCGCATGACGAGCTTTGAACATAAAATCGTGCGTATCAGTATTTGGATGCAACCTAATTTCTTTTAGCAGTGTAACATGCTGTTTCTTTTTTGCTAACTTTTCTTTCTTCTGCTGCTCGTAAGTGAATTTTCCGTAATCGATTATCTTACAAACAGGCGGCTTAGCCTGTGGCGCAATTTCAACCAAATCAAGCTCTTTTTCGTTTGCCAGTTCGAGGGCGTTCCTTAATGACATAACCCCAAGTTGCTCCCCCTTATCATCGATTACCCTTACTTCTGAGGCATCGATACTGTTATTAATTCGATAGTTTCTTTGTGCGATAAGTTACCTCGCTATTTGTTAATAGTTCTGTTTTTAATTTCAACTTCTAATTTAGAATTAAATTCTGATAAACTCAACTCTCCTTGATCGCCCTTCATATGAGCTCTTACAGAAACTGTATTATTTGTCTCTTCTTTTTCACCTACAATCAGCATATAAGGAACCTTCTGAGTTTCCCATTCGCGTATTTTATATCCAATCTTCTCATTACGCAAATCAATTTCAACCCTGAAACCCTTTTCAACCAATTCATTATATATTTTATTGCCGTAATCAGCAAAATTTTGTGAAACAGGAATAACAACAGCTTGAATTGGTGCAAGCCAAACGGGAAAATTACCGGCAAAATGTTCAATCAATACGCCAATAAATCTTTCTAAAGAACCGAAAGGAGCTCGGTGAACCACCACCGGACGATGTTTCTGTCCGTCACTTCCGGTATATTCCAAATCAAATCTTTCCGGCATAACGTAATCAATCTGAACAGTACCAAGCTGCCACTTTCTGCCCAGAGCATCACGAATCATAAAATCGATTTTAGGGCCGTAGAAAGCTGCTTCACCTTCTTCGATGATATAATTTAATCCCATTTCATCGGCGGCTTCTTTAATCTCTCTCTGTGCCCTTTCCCAAAGTGCTATATCTCCGCCGTATTTTTCCTCATTATCATCTCTGAAAGACAATTGAGTAGTAAAATCTTTAAAGCCTACAGCAGAAAAAACTTTTTGGATCAATTCGATAACATCACAAATCTCATCTTTCAATTGATCCTGACGCACGAAAATATGGGAATCATCAACGGCAAAGGAACGCACGCGAGTTAATCCGTTGAGCTCGCCAGATTGCTCATAGCGGTAAACAGTTCCGAATTCGGCTAATCTTATAGGAAGATCTCTGTAACTCCTTGGTTTGGAGGCATAAATTTGAAAGTGATGCGGACAGTTCATAGGTTTCAATAAATATTCTTCAGAACTGTTTTCAAATTTTAGCGTAGGGAACTGACTATCTTTATAATAAGGATAGTGACCGCTGGTTTTGTATAATTCGATATTCCCAATATGTGGAGTAACAACGGGCGAATAACCACGTTTCATCTGTTCTTCACGTAAAAATCTCTCAAGAGTATCACGAAGGATTGCACCTTTAGGAAGCCACAAAGGAAGTCCTGCACCTACTTTGGGTGTAATATAAAAGAGTTCTAACTCTCTACCCAATTTTCTGTGGTCTCTCCTCTTCGCTTCTTCCAATCTTTCGAGATATTCATCCAGCAGTTTCTTTTTAGGGAAAGAGACTCCGTAAATTCTCTGTAACTGCTTATTGTTCTCGTCTCCTCTCCAATAAGAACCGGAAACGCTCAATAATTTAACATATTTAATTTTGGATGTGTCGGGTAAATGGGGACCGGTACATAAGTCCGTAAAATCACCTTCGTGATATAAACTTATAGTATCCTTTTCTTCGTCGAGTTCGCTGATAATTTCTAGTTTGTATTCATCATTTTGTTTGCGGAAAAATTCCAGCGCTTCTTCTTTGGATAATTCTTCTCTCTGAAAAGGATTTCCTTCCTTGGCAAGTTCGAGCATTTTCTGCTCAATCACACGAAGATCATCTTCCGATAAATTTTTATTTATGTCAAAATCGTAATAAAAACCTGTTTCTATTGCCGGACCAACACCGAATTTAGCTTCAGGATAGAGAGATTTTATTGCATGAGCCATCAAATGGGAAGAAGAATGCCAATAGGTTTCTTTGCCTTCATCGTCTTTAAACGTTAAAATCTGCAATTCGCAGTCATTTTCAAGCTTAGTATAAACCTCTTTAACAACACCATCGATTTTAACGGCAAGAGCATCACTGGCTAATCTTGGAGAGATAGATTTGGCTACTTCTAATGCTGTAATACCTTTTTCAACTTCTCTTACGGAGCCGTCCGGTAATTTTACTTTTATATTTTCCATTTTACCCGTTTTCAGCTTAAAGGAGAGATCTCCCAGTTAATAATATCAAAATCCGTCAAGGTACAATTAGTCACAATCAGAAATTGGTGGGTTCTAGAGGAGTCGAACCTCTGACCTTCTGCACGTCAAGCAGACGCTCTAACCAACTGAGCTAAGAACCCAAAGAGCCAGTACATTGTTCGTACTCCGCAGACCTGCTTAAAGGAAATCAGGTTCAGCGAAAGAGGGTTAAAAGCTTACCTTCGCAGTGAATTGCAAAGGCGGGTTATAAGTAAAAAGCAAGGAACATTGCTGATAAAATCACCGACTGAACTTTTTACTCTACCCTTTTTGCTTGAAAATAATTTGGTACCGAGGGCCGGGCTCGAACCGGCACGTCCTAAAAGGACACAGGATTTTAAGTCCTGTGCGTCTACCAATTCCGCCACCCCGGCACTTTTGAATTGCTGTAATTCTTTCAAACAACATTCATAGGAATTTCTATCTCAACCTAACCATCTATAACTTTTTGCAACCTTCTCGAAATTCCGTCTCAACATTAAAATGACATAGTCTTCAAAAAACGAAGTACAAATATATACCTTTGAATTAATTTACGCAACGATTTCGAAATGGTTTAAAAATTTTTTTATTCATTATTTCTGGAATTTTCCCTAATTCCGGATACTATATAGGTCAGAATTAACTTTTTTTGCAAATTTTCCAGTAGATTTTCGACTTCAAATACTCTCTTTTCAAAACCAATAAGGCGCAACGGCATCCCTGAAACGCTGAATTAGTTCCATGTTGCTACTAACAATTTTATCCCTTCTCGGTATCGGTTCATAACAATCCTGCGGATCATGCAAATTTAAGGGCAATTTATTCCCGGTTATTTTGCTCCATTTAGCCACCCAATCTTCCGGCAAGTTATCGGGAACATCTTTTTCGAATAAGAGGGAGTAAAGTATCGTCCATACACGAAATGCGGCTCCCATTGAATATCCTCCGCCTAATGTAAATAACATTCTCCCGTTTGCATATTTTTCGATTAACAAGATTATCTTCTCGAAAATAATTTTGTAATCCATAGTGGTAAGCATCAAATCTGCCAGCGGATCGGAAAAATGAGCATCTGCGCCGGCTTGTATAACCACGGCGTCAGGACGGAAATATGAAAGCGATTCTTCCAACACAGTTGATAAAACAGAGAAATAGCTTTCACCTTCGGTAAAAGGCTCTAAGGGGAAATTCAATTTCAAAGACCTTCCGCTTCCCTGCCCCAATTGATGCAGCCAACCTGAACCGGGGAAGATATATTCACCCGATTCGTGAATAGAAATAGTTAAAACGTTTCCATCGGAATAAAATAATTCTTGCACCCCATCGCCGTGATGCACATCGATATCGAGATACAAAACGTGCCATCCGGCATTTGTCATTTCCTTGATCGCCAAAGCCATATCGTTATAAATGCAAAATCCCGCAGCGAAATTATAATGAGCGTGATGAAAACCACCTCCCAATTGCAGAACTCTCTTTGCCTTCCCCTGCAAAAGCAATTTGGCGCCAAGCAGAGTTCCCGCGCATTGCCAACGTGCACCTTCAGCCATACCTTCCGTAATTGGATTATCAGCCGTTCCCAATCCGTAGCTTTCTGTATCTGGTATATCTTCCCCTTTCGAAAGGGCTTCAACAATTTCGACATATTCAGTATCGTGAATACTTTTAATAATATCTGGAGTTATCAATTCCGGTTCAACATAATCCGTTCCACTCCAAAGATTTCTCCAAAGATCGAGCGTCATTTCATTTCTAACCGGACTGAAAGGATGGCTCTTTCCCAAATTGTACAGGTTATATTTCGGATGATAGATTAATCTTTGCATATTATGTGCGGAGGCCAAAGAACTTCAAAATTGGATTTACAGAGCAGTTCGGCTAAAGCGCGCATTTCCATTGTATTTAATCGCAGTATCAGACGCACTTTTCCACCCTTCTCAACGTAACTCAATATCGAATGAATATTAATTTTTCTTTCTGAAAGAATGGCGGTGAGTCTAGCTAACTCTCCTGTTTTATCGGAAAGCCGTACGTCCAATCTTCCCGACGGTTTATAGGTTCCGGTCAAATGCAACATAGCATCGAGAATATCCGCACCGGTAACTATTCCCACTAGTTCTCCTTCTTCAAGAACCGGCAGACAGCCGATTTTCAATTCCCGCATCAATTGAAGTGCGGTTTCAATCGGATCGTTTGCCGAAACGGTTTGAACTGGCCGGCTCATCACTTCTTCCACTTCAGCCGAAGGATCGAAAGGATGCTCGGCTAATTTGCTGGTGGCAAGTCTTAAATCTCTATCGGTAATTATACCGATTAATTTATTCTCTTTAAGAACCGGTAAGTGCCGAATATTTTTTTCGTTCATCAAATGATATGCTTCCGATAGTTTTGCGTTCGGCAGAACCGTAATAGGATCGGGATGCATAATTTCTTTTACTAACATTGTTTCTCCCTTTTAATAATTCGGCAATTTACTGCCGCCCGGTTTCAAAGTCATTTTAGCTTCTTTTATACTACAGGTTCCGTCAACAGACACAACCGTTTTCAATTCCCAAAGCCACGGAATTTCTTCTATCAATTGAGATATTCTACCGATAAATTCTCCGACCGGATGAGTTCCTTCCAAACCCATTTCCTTCATCGTTTCCGCTAGATCCGATTCAGTGAGCGGCGTGATGCGAACAATGTTCAGAGCATTCGAATCTGTAATTTGAATAGTAGGACCGAATAAAGGATCGGGATTTACGTTTACACATATTTCCGTTCCATTTTCAATATTATTAAAAGTAAGTCCAAACAGATTAAGGATTTGTTTCGTGTTATCTTCGCTTATTTCAATTGTATCTATCACATCGGAATCACTTAATAACGAAGTAACCAATTTTCTTGCTTTATCCGGTTGAACATCCTCGTACCATAAAAGTTTACCGGCTGGATTACGCACAAATTTAGAATATTCAACCGTTTTAGCCAAAGCTCTTGCAGCAGCTTCGGGAAATCTGAATGAGGGGATTTGTCTTGAAACGCCGTTACTTTCATCTTTAAACGACAAAGTTCCGTACTCACCCATAAAACATAGCACAATCGGCTTATCTTTGCCGTTCGATTGCCTTGCTTTCGCAATTCCTTTTGTAATCGCTTGGAATATTTCTTTCGGATCAATATTACCCAAACCTGCAAAACCAATCAACAAGGAATCAACATTTTCATTTATCAGCATTTTTTTTACTGCCGTTTCGTAATCTGAAGATGAAGCAAAAGCTCCTAAATTTAGTAGAGTAGATTCCGTAATATTCAATCCATTCGCTTCACCCGCATCTGCAAATAGAGTAGCCATTCCAGCGGAGTTTGCAATTATGCCAACGTTGTCCCCTTTGGGCAAGGGTTGATGCGATAGTATAACCGCAACGTCAAACAACTCTTCAAGCGTTTCGGTTACAATCATTCCGGTTTGAGCGAAGAGAGCTTTTAGTTCAAGTTCAGAATTAATTGCTTTACCGCTCTTAGCTTCAACAGCTTTCCTACCGATTGAACTCCTCGCACTCTTCACACAGAGTATCGGTTTTTTATACGACATTCTTCTTGCAATTCGAACGAAACGTCTCGGATTGCCGAATGTTTCCAAATATAAAATGGCGTACTTTGTATCAGGATCTTCTTCCCAATATTGAAGGAGATCATTTCCGGAAACGTCTGCTCTGTTACCTGCCGAAACGAAGGACGTGAATCCTATTCCTCTTTCTTCGGCATATTTAAGAACCACAATTCCCAAAGCAGCACTATGTGAGAAAAATCCCGCAGAACCTTTCCCAATCATTTTCGGCGCAAGACTAGCATTCATACTAATTGCAGGATCTGTGTTAATAATGCCCAAACAACTCGGTCCCACTAAACGAACACCATGAGTCCTAACAATATTAACCAATTCTTTTTGAATGGCTTTCCCCTCTTCTCCTGCTTCAGCAAATCCGGCTGAAACAACTACCAATCCTTTCGCGCCTTTATGAATGGCCTTCTCTGCCACTTCGCAAACTTGGGGAGCAGGAATTGATATAACAGCCAAATCAATTTCAGTAGGCAAATCGGCAATTTGTGAATATGCTTTCACACCACTAATGGATTCTGCCTTCTGATTAACCGGATAAACCGTTCCCCGGAAATTCCCTTCAATCAAATGCCTGAATATTTTATTACCGATAGAGTTTTCATCACGCGAAGCTCCAATGACCGCAATGGTTTTGGGAGCGAGCAAAGGTTTTATAGAATTAGCAACGGCTATTTTCTCTCTGAGTCCGGCTCTTTCCCAAAGCCATGCGGCACCTTCAACAGGGAACTCAAGATGGACGGTATCGGATGACCAACTTTGGTGTATCCCGAAACCGGAACCTTTAAATACCTTTAGCATTGAAATATTTTCCGGCAGCACTTCCGCTTCGAATTCGACTATTCCATGTCCTGCAGCAATACCGGCAAGGCGTTCCAGCAATATTGTTCCAATACCTTTTCCCTGATAATCATCCTCAATTAAAAAAGCTACTTCCGCACTCCTTCCGTTTGGAGAAGTTATATAATTCCCCAAGCCGATTACTTTTTCTTCTTCACCTTCTCCTACTATAGCGAGCAGGCACCCCATTTCCTTAAAATCACAATTTGAAAACATATTTATTGTTTCTTCTGGAACCTGAGAAACGGAAACCATAAATCTCATTCGCAAACTTTCTTGGGAAACCCTGCTCAAAAATTCTTTTATTAATTCCTTATCTCTATTCTCTGCGGGTCGAAGAAGAATGCCCTGCCCGTCTTTTAGCAAAACGTGCTCTTTAAAATTTTTCCCTTCCGGTATAACTCTGAACATAGATTTTTATTCTAATAATGAATATTCAAAATAATAGATATGATAATAAAAAGAAAAGGCTCTTCAAAATTGAAGAGCCTAAATCATTTATGCTAACTTTTGTATTTCGCTAACAACTTGCGGATTGGCAAGAGTAGTTACGTCCCCAACGTCCTGATTATTTGCCACAGCGGCAAGAACCCTTCTCATAATTTTACCCGAACGGGTTTTCGGCATATCGGGAACAATCCAGACTTTACCAGGTTTCGCAATAGGACCAATTTCCTTAGCGAGAGTATCAGTAACTTTTTTCCGGAGTTCTTCACTCGCTTCGAATCCCGGTTTTAGCGAAACAAAGACGTGAGGTATTTTACCTTTAATTGGATCCGCAACCGGTACTACAGCCGCTTCGCCAACTTCATCAACCATAAGCGCAGCCGATTCCAGTTCTTTGGTTCCCAGTCTGTGACCTGCAACATTTATCACATCATCAATTCTGCCGAGTATTCTGAAATAACCATCGGGCGCTTCCACTGCTCCGTCACCTGCAAAGTATGGCCAATCGCGCCAATCTTTGCTTTCGGGATTTTTATTGTATCGTGCATAATATTGATTAACAAAACGTTCGTCATCGCCCCAGATAGTAAGCATTCTTCCCGGCCAGGGATTACGAATTACAATATTACCGGCTTTATTGCTTCCAGCCGGGAGCGGATTACCGTCATCATCCAAAATAGCCGGATAAATTCCGGGCATACCTGGTCCGGCGCTTCCGGGTTTCATCTTGTGCAAAGCCGGAAGTGTAGAGCATAAAAATCCGCCAGTTTCTGTTTGCCACCAAGTATCAACTATAACAGCTTCTTTTTTCCCAACGACATTATAATACCATCTCCATACATTCGGTTCAATCGGTTCTCCGACTGTAGTCATATGTTTAAAGTGGTAATTATACTTTGCTGGTTCGTCAGGACCAATACGGCGGAGTGCTCTAATAGCAGTAGGCGAAGTATGAAATATATTAACGCCAAGTTCTTCGGCTATTCTCCAAGGTCTTCCTGCATCTGGATAAGTAGGAACACCTTCGAATATTACGGTTGATGCTGCAAGAGCTAACGGACCGTAGACTATGTATGAGTGTCCGGTAATCCAGCCAATATCAGCCATGCACCAGTAAACATCTTCCGGATGAATGTCTTGGACATATTTGGATGTTCCGGTAACATAAGCCAAATAACCGCCTATTGAATGCTGAGCCCCTTTGGGTTTTCCAGTTGTACCGGAAGTATACATCAAGAAAAGAGTATCTTCAGCATTTAATTTTTCAGGCTCTACTTCAGCATGATAAAATTCTTTTATTTTTTCGTTTACAATTACATCCCTACCTTCAACCAAAGGAGTTTTAGCCGAATATTTACCGGGGTATCTTTGCCAAATTAAAACATGCTCAACTTTCTGTCCGCCTTTTTCTGCTTCGGCACAAGCAATATCGGCTTTCTCTTTATGATCAATCAAATTTCCGCCGCGGTAATATGCATCAGCGGTAATTAATATTCTACTTTTAGCATCGATAATTCTATCTGCACAAGCTTTTCCAGAAAAGCCGGAAAATACTTGCGAATGAATAACCCCAATCCTTGCACAAGCCAACATTACAATTGGAAGTTCTGCAATCATTGGCATATGCAGTGTAACTGTATCGCCTGCTTTCAATCCGTATGATTTAAGCAATGCAGCAAATTCATTAACTCTTACATATAATTCCTGGAATGTGATGTGAGTGATAGGTTCATCTTCAGGTTCCGGGACAAAATGAAGAGCGGCTTTATTTTTATATTTTGCAAGGTGTCTATCTATACAATTATAACTTGCGTTTATCTTACCGCCAACGAACCATTTGAAAAATGGAGGATTACTCGAATCTAATATTGTATGCCAGTATTCATACCAATCCAGCATATCGGCATATTCTTTAAAACAGTTCGGAAAATTTTCTTCGCTGAACCGTTCAAGAATAGTATCGTCCGTCAAATTTGCTTGCGCAATAAATTTTGTTGAGGGATGGAAATACTCCTCTTCTTTCCAATGGACGGCTATTTGAGATTCGGTAACATTGTCGTTTTTATTGTTCATAAACACACTCCTATTGATTAGTGATAAATTAAAAAACCGTTTCCAACTATATTATAGATGGAAATTCATTACCGTCTGGAAGGAACGGAATTCTCTCTTAAAAAAAATTTTAAGAAAGAGCGGAATTATTTTCTGATGCCCGTACATTATTACTAATCATTGAATCAGCTGATCACCAACACTCTCGAAACCTAATCACTAAAGCCAAGTCTAAAATCAAAATAATAATTTTTATTTTTTTATTCAAGATTCTCAAATACACATTATTTCTTTTCAAATGTGTCTTCTTCTTTTTTCTTCGGCATCATACCAAACCAAGTTGGTGTAATTACTTTGCTTTTTACTAAAGCCCATAAAAAGAGAAGAAAAAACAAACCTAAAAGAATCGAAATGATAAAATTCCCGTGCAAATCGGGTTCTATTTGGAAGCGGATAAAAAGAGTAATCATAACATAGAAAACAACAAACAAATCGGATAACTTTGGGCCTAAACCGAATTTCATTGATTCCTCAAAAATTGTTAACAATTTTTACGAATAATTTTTATCTTTGGCTTAATATAAATAAAAATGTCCTATATGAGCAAAACTATTATTCATAGAATTTATGACTTTTTGAAAGATTACCCTCCGTTTAGTTTTATCGATAAAGAAATTTTGCTCAAAATAGCTTCCCAAGTAAAAGTAATCTACAGTGAAAAGGATGAACTGATTTTTAAACAGGGTGTAATTCCCGAGAAGCATTTTTATGTTGTACGCGAAGGTGCTGTTGAACTATATAACGAATACGAAACTCAGAAGTTACTGGTGGATATCTGCGATGAAGGTGACATTTTCGGAATCCGTCCTCTATTTCATGATAATCAACCCTATACGTTAACAGCTAAAGTTTCAGAGGAATCCTTAGTTTACAAAATCCCTTCCGAACCTCTTAGAGAAATAATTCAAAATAATTTTAGAGTAAAAGAATTTTTCCAAAATTCGTTCGTTGCAGGAGTAAGGAGTCCCTACTCAATGCAAATTCGAAATAAATCATTTACATCATTCGGCAACGAACTTGTTTTAAGCGAACAATTCACGGAACTACAAACAATCGAATTGAGGAAAAAGCCGATAACTTGTTCACCGAATACTAAAATTAAAGATGCTGCAAAAATCATGAGGGATAATAATATCGGATCTTTAATTGTTGTTGATAATTCAAAATTCCCTGTAGGTATCTTAACCGATAGAGATTTAAGGAATAAAGTTGTTCCCGGAGATATTGATATCAGCGATGTTGTTACTAAAATTATGAGCTCGCCGGTAATTACCCAAGAAATGGATGTTACGATTGCAGACCTTCAAATAAAGATGATTGAAAATAATATCCATCATATCTGTATTACGGAAGAAGGCACCAATAAATCTAAAACAATTGGTATAGTTTCGGAACACGATATCCTGCTGACTAATGCGAATAACCCTTCGGTTCTTATTAGAGAAATTAAAAGAGCGAAGAACGAAAAAGAGCTGCAAGTAATTAGGGAAAACGCCGATGAATTAATGAAAAATTATTTAATGCACGGTGTCTCTATTTCTTTTATATCGAGAATAATAACTGAAATAAATAATCATCTTACCCGAAGAGCGATTGAATTTGCAATTACTGAATTACAAGAAAAAAGTTTAATTCAACCCAATCTAAACTGGTGCTGGTTAGCACTCGGAAGCCAAGGAAGAGAAGAACAACTCCTTAAAACAGATCAAGATAATGCAATAATATTTGAGGATGTTGAGAGGAGCGAATATAAAAAAATAAAAATTTACTTTTTGGAATTAGCAAAAATTGTTACAAGAATACTTAACACTTGCGGATTTGATTACTGCCCTTCCAATATGATGGCAAATAATCCGCGTTGGTGCTTGAGTCTTACAGAATGGAAAGAACAGTTTCGTAATTGGATTTATTCTCCGGGCGAAAAGGAGGTAATGTATTCGACAATCTTTTTCGACTATAGACCGATTTACGGTAATAAAAAATTAACCGATGAACTAACTGCAGCAATTGATGAATACATTGATAAACAAAAAAGTTTTCTTTCCTTTCTGGCAAAGAATGCACTCGAAAATCCGGCTCCTATAGGGTTCTTCAGAAATCTACTTGTTGAACATAACGGCAAGCATAAAAATGAATTCGATATAAAAGCCCGTGCAATGATGCCTTTGGTTGATGCGGCAAGAGTATTGGTTCTTGAAAAAAAAGTGCGCGGTATAAATAACACACCTAAAAGATGCAGAAAACTTGCAGAGATTGAACCCCAAAATAAGGATCTATTTCTAGAAGCTGCCGACGCATTCGAAATTCTTATGCATTTCCGTGCACTGGAGGGAATTAAGAATAATAATATAGGAAGATATTTTAACCCGAAAGAGCTAAATAAAATGCAGAGAGTAATGCTTAGGAACAGTTTTAAGCCGATTAAAGAAATTCAGAATATATTAACCATAAGATTCAAAACCGATTTATTCAGATGATCCGAAAAATTTTTAATTCAACAAAAAATAACATTTCTGCTCCCGAATGGCTGGAATACGTTAAACATTTTGAAGAAGAGTTAAATAAACGCACCCCAATCAATAAAGTTACATTTACGATTGTTGATGTTGAATCTACCGGCTTAAACAGCAAGAAAGATAAAATCTTATCGATAGGTGCGGTAAAATTGTGTAACAACGAAATAGATATTTCCGACACATTCGAAATCTATATCGAGCAGGAAATCAACGGTAAGGAATCAATTCCTATTCACGGTATTTTGGGGAACAACAATCACTCTAAATTAAAAGAACGTGAGGGACTGATAAAATTTTTAAATTTCATTGGAAACACAATCCTTGTAGGACATAATTTCACATTCGATCTTTCAATTATAAACAATGCATTGGTATCCAATGGCTTTGGGAAATTAAAGAATAAGTGGATAGATACAATCGATTTATATAAGCGATTCAATTCAGGTACTCTGAAGAATATCGAGCATATTTCTTTGGATAAAGCTTGCCAAGAATTTCGAATACCCTTAAGTGATAGACACAACTCTGCGGGCGATGCTTACATAACTGCGATACTCTTCCTTAAATTAGTTAATCGTCTTGAAAAAAGAGGGGTTAAAACTGTAGGTGAATTATTACGGAGAAAGAGAATAATATAAAAGCCGCCCTAAGGCGGCTTAAATGTTGAATAGAATTAATGTACTTGAGCGTCACCGGCTCCGCGAGGGATCCTGATATCTTCTACAATCTCTTGAACATCTTCTGGTGGCGGAGAAGTCATTCTTGAAACTACAATTGAGATGATTAAATTAATGATCATAGCAATTGTACCGAATCCTTCCGGTGAAATACCAAACCACCATTCACTTGACGGTGGTTTTTGATCTACAAACCAACCTAACTTAAATACTGCCATATAGAAGAACATTATCGTAATGCCGACACTCATTCCGGCAATAGCACCTTCCCTATTCATTCGCTTATCAAAGATTCCCAAAATTATTACCGGGAAGAAAGATGCAGCCGCCAATCCGAATGCAAGCGCAACAGTTGCAGCAACGAAGCCAGGTGGATGAATACCAAAATAGCCGGCAATCGACACTGCAAATACAGCACCGAGTCTAGCCCACAATAACTCTTGTTTTTCCGTCATATCGGGTTTGAATTGCTTTTTAATCAAATCGTGTGAAAGTGAAGTTGAAATTACCAGCAGAAGTCCCGCAGCAGTTGATAGTGCTGCAGCTAAACCTCCGGCAGCAACCAATGCAATAACCCAATTAGGCAATCCGGCAATCTCAGGATTAGCAAGTACCATAATATCACGATCAATAGTTAATTCGTTGGCGTTTTTATCACCCACATACTGTATTAAACCATCATTATTTTTATCCTCAAATTTTATTAATCCCGTTTCTTCCCACTTTTTAAACCAGTCAGGCATTTCGGCATATTTTTGTTCACTAACGGTATGGATTAAATTCGTTCTAGCAAATGCTGCAATTGCTGGAGCGGTTGTGTATAGAATTGCAATAAACACTAAAGCCCATCCGGCTGACTTACGTGCATCTTCTACTTTCGGTACGGTAAAGAATCGTACAATAACGTGAGGCAATCCTGCAGTTCCAACCATTAATGCAAAAGTAATTGCAAAAACATCAATCATCGATTTAGAACCTGTAGTATATTCGTGAAAGCCCAAATCGTGATGCAACTGATTTAGTTTTTCCAGCAAATAAACACCCGAATTACTTTCAGTGCTAATAAAACCTATTTGAGGAATAATATTACCGGTCAAAGCAATAGAGATGAAGAATGCAGGAACCATATAAGCGAATATTAAAATACAATATTGTGCAACTTGAGTATAAGTAATACCTTTCATTCCGCCAAGTACCGCATAAATAAATACAATTCCCATCCCTATGAATACACCGGTGTTAATTGGTACTTCTAAAAATCTAGCGAATACAACACCCACTCCGCGCATTTGTCCGGCAACATACGTTAGTGAAACTATTATCGCACAAATAACGGCAACAGTTCGTGCAACATTGGAATAATATCTGTCACCGATAAAATCCGGCACAGTGTATTTACCGAATTTACGCAGATACGGAGCTAAGAGCAGTGCTAAAAGCACATAACCTCCCGTCCATCCCATAAGATAGACACCTCCGTCGTATCCCATAAAAGAAATTAAACCTGCCATTGAAATAAATGAAGCGGCGGACATCCAATCGGCTGCAGTGGCCATACCATTAAGCACGGGAGGAACTCCTTGCCCGGCAATGTAAAATTCTTTTGTAGTACCGGCTCGAGACCAAACTGCAATACCAATATACAATGCAAAAGTCAAACCCACTATTATAAAAGTCCAAGTTTGTACTGTCATTTTAAACTCCTATTAGTATTTGTTAATAATTTAGTTTACTCATGAACATCGTATTCCTTATCAAGCTTATTCATCCATTTTACATAGACGAATATTAGGATTACGAATACATAAATAGAACCCTGTTGAGCAAACCAGAATCCCAACGGTGCTCCTCCAATACTAATGGAGTTTAAAGGTTCGACTAGAAAGATGCCGAACACATAGGAAACGAGAAACCATATCGAAAGAAGAATAGCAACATACCGAATATTCTTCTTCCAATATTCTTGTCGATTGGATTTAGTCATAAATACCTCCTATTGTTGTGAGTGAATGATAAAGATCAAATAATTTCCAATATACGCTCCCTTCTTTTTGAAAGAAGCTCTATTAGAAAATTATGTCAAAATAAAATCTTACTTACTCACAAAAGCTAAACGTAATCATCGATGACTATTAATTACCGATATTGCTTTTATAACAGTCGTAATCTTAAAGGAAGTTTTTGGTTTCTCGATCTTAAAGAGATGGGGAGGAAATTCCTGGAGAATAGTATTTTTCCAATAGGAGTAATATTCTTTCATTTAATCAAAAATATGTGATATTCTATCAATTATAAAAAATTATTCTATTTGAGTGAATATTCAATAATTTTCGTTTTATAATAAATATTATCTTTTTTATATGCAAGTATTTTTTTATCTATTATTTAATAAATAGATAATTACTTTCATAATTTTGAAAATAAACGCTGGTTAAAACAGTCGAATTTACTCATTATATTGGACTTAAATTCATCTTTATGCATATCAATTTCATTGTATTATTTCGATTCACCCTTCTTCATTTCATAATTATAAATTTATTTAGAGCTCATATTCTTCCAGTCAACTCCTATAATATTTTAATATAGTAGTACATCACTAATATGGCTTGATTATTGCGAGATATATTGATATATCAATTTACAGCGCAATTCATTGAAAAGTAATTTAACAGGACATTAACAAATAAGAATGTTTAGTTTAAGTGAGAAAAAATGAGAGGAAATTCTACGGTGAACTTATATACACTTCTTGACTACTTTGTTATCCACAGAACCTCTTCAGCAACTGGAAAGAAGACTTTTTTGGACAGAAGTACAGATTCCAAAAATTTTAATAAACATTTACAAGTAGTTAAATTTCTGAAATCACCAATAACAAAAGCTGATAAGATAGAAATATCTACAAAAACATTAGCAGAACAATTAAGTACTGGCTTATGGAAAGCTCGTTGTAAAGGATTTGATGTCCAAACAATCATTTATCAATACAGAAGGATAAAACATCCTTTCGACACTAGTAAGTTTGCAAAAAACAGTTTCAATAATTTCCTCTTAAAAGAAAAATATTTTGACAATTTTAATTTAATTGCAATGAGAACACTTGTTCTCAACTGTACAACCAGTGAATATATCTATATAATGAATAATTTGAACTACTTTTTTGCTATGACTGCCGTTTCAATAAAATTAATTGGGACACTAATCATTCACTATAAACCTTGGATAAAAAGCACAATTATTGTTGTGGGAATTAGTCCTGGTAGTGGATTCCCCAATTTGTATTACACGCATTGCAATAGCGCTGAAGCATATATTCAAATGATGATAGGCACAGTTCTCGATGATATTTTTATACCTTCTGTTTTTAGAAAATTAACAAGAGAAGAGGCACTAAAAAATTCCGATATTTTAGGAGATATTCTTAACTTGGAAAATGCATTTCTTTCAGTCGCCAGCAACAATATTTTCCATCTGTTGGCACTTTATGGTCAAATCATTCGTCATAATAGACAACTAAAATGTTATTATAATATATATGTAAATATTTTAGGGAAATGATACATTACCGATGCCTCGGATTTTATTAATATAAAACAATATATCATCTCTGTAATGGAGATCATTTAGAGATATTAATAAACCGGGAGAATATTAAAATCTTTACTCAATAAACAAGGAATAAGAATTTATATGAAAAAGATTATTAAAACTTCGTTATTGATTTTATCTACCATTATCACAATTGGTTTAATTCTATTATGGATATCAAATGAACGTGAATTATCGATAAGAGAAGAAGCTAATTGCAATAGTCAATTAAACAAGTCTCAAAAAACTTACCTTCAGGAATCTTTCCGTTTAAAAAGGAAGTTTGGCGAGAAAGTTTGGCCGGGTTTAGATACTATAAATATACCTATTATAGTGTTTAATAATTGCTATGAGTTTTTGCTTGGTTTAGATTCTACTGATAAAGACTGGACTAAAATTGAAAGTGATAAATTTTATTATAATTTCTACTGGCGCCGAGATATCACAGAGCCAAAAGCTTTTGCCGTTTTAGTCAATGGAAAATGGGCTTGTAAGATGGGCGAGTTAAATCAAATGAACTTTGAATTCTTAAACGGAATTCGTCAAGAGTTTCCACCTGTAATTGCTCAGCTGTTTCCCTATTTTTTCGCAAAAATTGAACCCGACCAGTATATAGTTTCTCTTTTACACGAAACGTTCCATGCATATCAGGCTATTAATAATACTTCGCGATTCAAGAACGTAGAATCGCTTTATTCACTTGAGAAAAAGTACCCATATGACAATGCCGATTTTATTAAACTATGGAATAAGGAAGGACGTTTACTGTATGAAGCTTTTTCCACAAATGATAAGGATTCAACAAAGAAGCATATTCAAGATTTCCTACAAACAAGAAAACGAAGAAGAGAAATGTTTCACTTTACTGAGGATTTAATCAACTTCGAAAGAGAACTTGAATGGCTCGAAGGACTTGCCAAATATGCAGAAATTCGTTTTTATGAACTTGCTGCTGAAGAATCTCGCGAATCTGAAGAAATTCAATACAGAAAAGGATTGCCCCATTGGGAAATGGAATTTGATAGATTACGTGAAAAATTAGGAAAACAAAAAAGTGATTTTCGATTTTATCTTTCAGGAATGGCTCAAGCAAGGGCTTTAGATTTACTCTATCCAGAATGGAAAAAAAATGCGCTGCAAGAAGACATATTTCTTGAAGACCTTTTGGACATTTACAGCTCTAATTGAACCGGTTATCTATTATATAACTCAATTAGTCCAACATCAGCAGCATTGTTATCTATTTTCTTGACTATTAAAACTTCTTTGGAAGGGAAAGTTAATTCACCAGCATTTTCTTTCCCTTTCAATGCAATATAAGTTATAAACTTCAAAGTTAAATAGTAAAGCAACTATCCCATATAAACTTGCATCAATCCCATCAATAATTTTCTGATTTTCAATACAGTTTTCATCTTTCATAAAGTTATAGGAAAGAATTCCGACTCGATTTCGCTAACAATAAAGTCTATCAGTCAATATAATTAACTTATCTTTCGCTTACTCACAACAGATATTATATATGATAAATATCTTCTCAAATTATTTGCAATACCGTTGAAACGCATACTCAATTTCTAACTGAATTACTTCATCAGGGATATCTGGAAAACCATCAATATTTGCCTTATACCAAGTTATTAACTCTTTTTTATAACTATAATATTGCTCTTTAGTCATATCAATAAATTGTGAAATAATTGATGTTGAATTATTGCTGCTTTGTATACTAAGTATTTTGATCTCCCTGTCACAAGAGTAGTCAAAATCATTAAGACTTATTGTCCGAATATTTTTATTACTATGAGATTTAAAATAAATTTTCCTTTTTTTTATATCATATACCACACTCCATTGTGTCCGTTCCTCTGAGCTAACAGCTGCAAGTATTTCAAAGCCATAATCGACTGAATTACTAAAAGGCGAATTTTTACAATAAGTTATTTTTGAATTGGCTATCGCAATAATATCTGAAATACTCTTCCACTCTTGTGGAATAATTTTACTGCCTCCAAAACCTTCGTATTCTTTCAACACTTTTTTCGATTTGTTATATGCAATATTACTGCAAACAGGAATTGTAACATCCTTCTCGCTGTAAATAATTAACTTACCGTTAATGAATTCAAATACCCCCATATTCCCTAAACTGTCACAAATAAAATAATGCACAGGAGTTGATATTGGAACAATGTTAATACTCTTACTATTTTCAATCACATCATCTACCAACACTGAATTGTCGAGTTGAAATTGTATCCACTCCAATTGATTAAGAACCTTACCATTATTATGCTGTGGATATTGACTTTCAGGTAGAGCCATCTGTGCAATAACCAATCCTTTTTCATTCATTCCTCCCATAGGAGCGTCAATCCCAATCTGATTAAAAGTTATGCTTCCATATTGCGAAATCCATCTCGCTGGCTCTTGGTTCGAAAAAACAATCGCTTGTTTCTCAATTCCTCTTTTATTTATCACTATAAACCCTAGACCTAAATCGTAATCATAATTTCTGCAAAATAAAAGATTCTTTGAATCATTGATTACAAAAGTTGTACAAGCGTTTGTATATTCAACCACAAGGAATACCACTAAAATTGCTATTAATAATTGTTTCATTTTATCTCCAATTTATCTTTCCACAATATTCTAAATTGCTATTTTTACTTAACACTTCATAGATTAAATTTTTTTGAGGTACTTTGAATACTCTTCGTTCATGATATTCCAATCATCGCCGGTATATTTTTGAAAGTCGTATTTGTAATTTTCTTTTTTAGAAGTGAAAAGCTTGTTAATTATTTCTATGCCATAGGTATTTACTAAGAACTGTATAAATACTCCGCAATTGGGATAGTAAACTGATTCATTATCAACAACTTCCGACAGTAACTGATCGGGCGTAAGAATTTTGTGCTTCGCACTATTTCTGTATCTCCTCATTATATCATTTATCGATTTACGTGCATAACTGCCATCCAACCATACAGCATAACCTTCGCTCATAAGTTTCGTCCCTGGGTAACCCAAAGTACGGTGGGTAATAATGTGCACAAGTTCATGCAGCCCCACAAAGGGATTCACTCTGCCGTATTGGTCTGTAAATTCAGGTAATCCAGGTATAAACGTATAGTAGTAAGTATTATACTTCGGTATTGAATGACCACCTCCATTTGTCCCGATTAATTCTTTTGCCTCATCCCAATTATATAGATAGATCAATATCCTATCATTATAATGTTTTTTAATACTATCCTGTATTACTTGATAATAAAATTCCTGATTACGCAATATTTCTCTTGCTTGCTGTAAATTAGGAGATAATGATGAACTAAAACCACCCGGTCGGAAATGTAGTACAATTTTCTCCGATTCCAATATATTCCATTCATCTTGTGGATTGAAGTCTGCAACAAAATCAGTGCACGATATAGAAAACACTACGACTAAAAATATTATTAGTATTGATTTTATCTTTAATGTTGCAATATGTTTGTAATTAAAAGCCATAATAAATATTAATATTTTTCAATAACTATTAATTCAATTAAATACTATATTTTAGGAAGCACTCAATCAATCGGTCTAACTTAAAGTGCACAATATCTTTTAGGTAAAACAGTGGTTCACGATTGGCAAAACCGATTAAATTGTTCTTCTGTATTCCTATTTCTACTTCGCTTTGTTCGGAAAGTCTGCAAGCTATTCCAGCTTTGAAAATCGTCTGATAATAAAGCGCTCTGTAACTAGAAGTAAAGATAATCATACCTTTAGAATCCGTAGAAGTTAACATTCCGTAATTTATAAAAGGTAAATAAAAATGCCCATCAAATGTCGCTTCTATAATCCAATTATCAGCTATATTATATTCAAACTGCAATCCAGGTCCAATGTAAAAATTTATATCTTCCGTTTTTTCAGCAGCACCTGAGAGATAAATTGCTTTTCGATTTTCATAAAGCAAACCGCATAAAAAAGAATGCCTTGCTTTTAATCCTTTCCAACTAAGTAATGAAAAACTCAAACGGTAATCTATTTCGGAACGAAAATATTTACTCTTATTCTTTTGCAGTATATAGTTTCCTCCTCTTCCGTTATCTGAATCTAAAGATGACGGAATACTTAAAATTAATTTTATGTGATGATTTGCTTTTGCTTTGTAAATATTATACGAAATCCCGAAAGCAAACAATTCTGACTTAATAACCGGATAACCAAGGCTCAATGGCAAGCTGTTTTTTTGCAAACTAAACGAACAATAACTCCACTTTTCGGTTATTATGCTCCATGTCGTTTTACTTTTTTCTGGAATGATACTATTTTGTGCCAGTTTTGCATTTGGAAACAACAAAATGAAATTTAAAAATAAAATGCATATCAACTCTTTGTCTTTCATAATTTTAATCATTTTACCTTTTATTACTTCACAATTTCAATTCCATTATTGATATTCCGTTTGTAATAATATCATTATTATCAAATTAATACTCTTACTGGTTTTGTTTTTGTCCTAATGCAAGTGATTTAAAATTTTGTCGCTCATTATTCTATTTTTACTAATTTTCTTATCATAAATAAATAAGCACAAAAGAACAATGCTTACAGCAATAATTCCAGATAAGCCTGTAAGCCCGACTGTTAAATCATTTCCACCATCAATCAACATTATTGAAATTCCTGCAGTACCATTAAGCGTTCCATGCATAATCGCAGCAGCAATTACAGATTTTGCCTTTATAGTTATATAGTTAAATAATGGCGTCCATATAATGCACCAAACCGTCATCATAATGATTCCTAATAAAGGATGTTGCGGATAATTATGTCCAAGTAGAATAAGAGGTGCGTGCCAAATTCCCCATATAAAACCAATAATTACTGATGCCCTTAAAAAATTCATATTTTCCAATTCTTTTAATAAAAATCCTCTCCAACCTATTTCTTCACCAAAAGCGATTGCCGCATTTATCGTCGTACCAGCAATCAATCCTTGAATAAGAGATATCCAAAATGGATGAATTGGGAAAGTATTAATTGTGGATTTCAATTGCTCAATCTGCTCTAAAGTTAGAATGCTTTCAAATCTTTTAATCATCCCCGTCATTTGAGGCGCATAATTTACATCAGTAAATAATAGACTTATTCCAAATGTTATTAAACTTATTAATGGTGTTATTATCCAGGCAACAATAAACCATTTATTTATTTTAAAAGAGATGCTTAAAGTTTCTTTTATCTTCTTTTTATCTATTTTCTTAACAATGATTATGGTTGAAATCATTGGTATAAACATATAGAT
>CAZNJB010000006.1:105156-105222 GCA_964573255.1 uncultured Melioribacteraceae bacterium | reverse complement strand
AAAAATTATACTTATTAAGAGATGCATTAAAAACAGAATTAGGATTAAATCAAACTAAGGTTGCTT
>CAZNJB010000006.1:0-105056 GCA_964573255.1 uncultured Melioribacteraceae bacterium | reverse complement strand
AATTTATGAGAAGTCTCTCTGAAATAATTTCAACTAAGTTTGACTTTTTGCCCAAAGGTTGCTTAATTTATGAGAAGTCTCTCTGAAATAATTTCAACTAAGTTTGACTTTTTGCCCAACAAAGACGGCAAAAATAATATACTAAATTTCTTATATAATAAATATATTTACTCACAAAAAACAGGAGGTGCAGTATGCAAAAACTCATTTCATTAATTATTTTATTAACCTTCGTTGCTGTCGGGTGCAAACAAAGTACAGAACCGCAGCAATCGGTTCAGCAGAATCCGCCCGGGTATCAAGAGGATGTTCCCTGGCCCAGTTTGGCATATAGTCCGTGGCCGATGTTCCACGGAAATCCACAAGGAACAGGAAGAACTAAGGAAATAACTTCCGTATCTTTACAAAATTTAACTGCGATTCAAATTAAAGGCGGAACTTCTTTTTCAAGCATTAGTTCTCCGATAATTGGCAAAGATTCTACTATTTACTTCGCCTCATCACTGGAATCGGATTCCAATTGCACGAATTGTAAGAGTTTCCTCTATGCAATTACCGGTGAAAATGAAATATTGTGGAAACTACCCTTGGATGGAATGGGGCAAGGTTGTTTATCTCCTTTGGTAGATAATAAAGGGACTATATATGTTGCAACAATTGACGGTTATCTTTATGCGGTTGATCCGTTCGGAAATATAAAATGGAAATATTACGAAGGTTTTGCCGGTTTTGGAGGAGAGGGAGTTTATATTGATAAAAATAGCTCAATTTATTTATTAAGCGGCAATAGTAATTTAATATCTTTAACTAATTCCGGAGAAATTAGATGGAACTTGAAATTTGACAACGGATTTCTCTTCTCCTCGAATCATTCGATTGTATTTTCTCCGGACGGCAATAGTTTGTATGCAGCGGGAGTTGATTCAACTCTATATTCAATAGATACTAGCGGAAAATTAAATTGGGCATTTAACAACGGAGGACATATTTTTCACTCGCCGTTAGTTGATTCACAGGGAAATATCTATTTTGGGACGAACGACAGCAACGGAAAAAACGGCATTTACTCTTTAACACAGGAAGGAAAAATCCGCTGGTTTTACGAATCTACTCCCTCAAACCAAAATCCCACAATGGATAAAGACGGCAATTTATATTTTTCGGCAGAAGGAAAATTAATTTCTCTTGATTGGACGGGTAAATTGAGATGGACGAAACAGTTCAATGTGATTTCACACTTAATTTGTTCGGATGATGGGAAAATATTTTTCTTTGGAGAAAACCCCACTTTATTGGATAAGGATGGAAATATTTTGGCTCAATATCAGAATTATTTACAAGTGGGCGGCTCTCCAGGTGTAAATTACGCGGGTAGAATAATTTCTTGTGAATCTTATCCTGCTAAGCAATTAGTGATTTTTAATTAGGAGGCAGATATAATGAAAAATATTATTTTTATAATTTTGTTAAGTTCAACATTTATTTGGGCTCAAAATGGTACTTCTACTTATGCGGGAGAAATTTTTATTGCAACAAGAAATGTTCCAAATAATAAAGAAGTGAAATTCTATGCTGAATCGATTAACAATGTCAGATGGCATCCAAAATATTTAACGCTTACCAATGATTATTTAATTGATTCTTTGATAATTATTGGCAATCAAAATGATTGCAGCAAAAACGCTTTTGATTTAAACGGGGATGCAACTACTCAATATCCGCAATTGGGTAAAAGTGTTTATAAAATTTACGTTGGAAATAATAATAAATCTGCTCAGATAATTGTTAACGCAGAAGGTTGTATAAATTATTATGGCGGAGATTTATATTTAACGTATGATTGGATAGCGGATAGTTTTTATACAGGAGGGAATTGTTCAAATTATGGGAATATTAAAATAAATGAATATCTTTTCTATTCTGATAGCAGTTGTTTAGAACTTTATGCAACACTCAGTAACTATAACAATCACCCTAAAATAGATTGGAATCCTTATCATTTCCCAGATTCTGTTAAAAATTACTTGATTTATAAAAAGATAAATATGAGTTCATATAGTCTTTTGTCAACACTCCCTTCAAATCAGTTAAGCTTCATTGATTATTCCGAAAATTTATTTAATAATTTTGGGAAAGCTTTAAATGTCTTTTATTATGTTAAAGCTAAATTGATTAATAATCAGCTCTCTTTGCATTCAAACTCTGTTTTTTCAAAAGTTCAATTTAATGATCAATTAAGTAAATCTACCCCCTCCCCCCCCCCTCCGCAGCATAAGCTGAATGAATTCAAATTGGAACAGAATTACCCTAATCCTTTCAATCCCACAACTGAAATATCTTATTCAATTCCCAAATCATCTTTTGTTACGTTAAAAGTGTACGACACACTCGGCAAAGAGATAGCTACACTTATTAACGAAAGAAAAGAGCAAGGAAGATACACGGTAGAATTTAACGCGGAGAATTTACCGAGCGGAATGTACATATACCAAATAACAGCAGGTAAATACTGGGCTTCGGGTAAAATGCTTTTGATGAAGTAGGTCGTGAAAGAAAAAACTAACCAAAGCCGGGCTGCCTTGTGCGGTTCGGCTTTTTTGTTTGCGTAAAATCCGAAAGGGAATAGAACACGGGTTCCGCGGATTGAACGGATTTACACGGATGGGGTATAAGTTATATGGTATAAGGAAAAAGGGCAGTCACTCTGAGCGAAGCGAAGAGTCTAAAAAAAGATTGACTGATTGAAGGATTGTATGATTGCATTGGATGCATGATTGCATGACGAGTTACAAAACATTCTTCCATTACTCCTCGAAGAGCACTTCGGGCACAATCTCCTAGCCGCAATTTCGCAACATTATCCATTATCAATTACTCCCCCAAATATTGCCTTTTGATTTCCCATTACAAAATCTCTCTTCCGCCTAGTTCTTCAATTACCGCTTTGATTAAAGGATGATCGTCGGGCAAGTCTTTCGATGCTCCGTTTGAGGATGAGCTTTTCAACGACTTATCGCCGTGCGATTCCAAAGCTTTTACCTCAATTGTAATCTCTTTGTCGAAGTAATTCTTAAAGGCTTCGGTCAAGAATTGTATGTTTGCGTTGACTATCTTTAACCCTTCGCTATCGCCGAGTTGAATAAGCAAATGTGAATCGGAAAAGCTTAAAGGGGAACTGTTAATTAAAAAGCCGCCCACGGTAAATTTTTGACGATTAACTTCAGCGGTAAATTCTTTCCAATGTCGTTTTAAATCGTTTATGGAGTTAATTTCGATTTTTGGTTTTTCGATTTCCTTCTTTGCGCCGTCTTCTTTTGTGTGAGGAACGCTATTTTCAATCAGAGTTTTTTTTTTAGTTTCTGCTTGTGCAGAAATTAAGCTTAATTTAGCTGATAAATCCTTATCATTTTTCAATAGCTCAATCAATTCTGTAATTGTAGCGCTCCGTTCCAGTCCGATTATTTGAGTTAAACCGATTTCGGTTCTCAATTTTTGATTTTGTGCTAATTTAACGTCTGTAGACAGTTTGGAAATAAAATTCAGAATCCTTAGTAAATCGCTTTCAGAGAAAGAATCCTTGAATGACTCAAGTCTTTTCTTCGTCATTTCGCCTGCTTCAATCAATTTGGATTCTCCGGTAATAACTACAGTGAGCAAATTTCTAAAATGTTCCAACAGACCGTTCATGAAATCGATAAAATTCCAGCCGTTTTCATAAATTTTTTGAGTAATGGTAAAGGCGGTTTCGAATTTTTTTGTAAGAATGGCGTCGGTTAATTCGAAGTAAATTTCTTCGTCAATTAAATTAAGCATCAAAGAAACGTCTTCTGCGGTTATTTTTTTACCGCAGTAAGAAACCACTTGATCGAAAAGACTTTGTGCGTCACGCAACGCGCCGTCAGCTCTTTTAGCAATAACAGTAAGAGATTTATCGTCAATTTCAATTCCTTCGGCTTTGGAAATTTTAGCTAATAAATTCTTAATTTCTTTTAATTCAATTCTTCTGAAATCGAAACGCTGGCAGCGGGAAATAATTGTAAGCGGAACTTTGTGAACGTCTGTTGTGGCAAAAATGAATACCGTGTGCTCAGGCGGTTCTTCCAAAGTTTTTAAGAGCGCGTTGAACGACTCGGTGGTGAGCATGTGCACTTCGTCTATGATGTAAACTTTGAACTTGCCGGTTGTGGGTGCGTACTTAACGGATTCCCGTAGCGTTCTAATTTCATCGATTCTACGGTTCGAAGCGCCGTCTATTTCGATGATGTCCATCGTTTGCTGCGAGCCGAACATCTGGCACATTTCGCATTCGTTGCACGGTTCTCCGCCTTGCGGATTTGAGCAATTCAATCTTTTGGCCAAAATTCGCGCCGTAGTGGTTTTTCCCACGCCGCGGGGTCCGGCAAATATATACGCGTGTGCAATGCGGTTGTTTTCAATCGCGTTTTTTAATGTTTGAGTGATGTGGCTTTGTCCAACCACTTCGTCGAATTTTTGCGGGCGCCATTTTCTTGCCGTAACCAAATAAGTCATATCTAAAATTAAATCCGTAAATTATTAAAATCAATTTTGCTAATTAAAATAGCCGCTAATTTTTCCAAGTAAATTTTATCTATTTGATTAAAAGATTCATATTCATAGCTATCTAAATCGAGTACGCCAAAAACTATATTGCTGGAAATCAAAGGTATTACAATTTCAGATTTGGAACCGGAATCGCACGCAATATGTCCCGGAAATTTATTTACATCACTCACAATAATCGTTTCTTTAGATGCAGCAGCAGTTCCACAAACTCCTTTTCCGAATTCAATAACGGAACAAGCGATTTTACCTTGAAAGGGCCCAAGAAAAAGTTTGTCATTTTTACTTAAATAAAACCCTACCCAGCTAATCTTTGGAAAAGCTTCTTTTAATGCCGCCGATACATTGGCTAAATTGGAGACGACCGGTAAATCGGGATCAATCAAAGCTTCCAATTGGGGAAGCAATTCTTGATATTTTTCTTCGTCGGTTAAATTATTATTTATTTCTAATTCTACAGACATTATTTTTTCTTTGTAGTCTTGGACTTTTTAGAATTTTTAGCAACGGATGATTTTACTGTGCGTTTAGTTTTTTTCCAACTATCAAAAACATGAGGAAATGCTACCATTATTGTACTAATAGGAACAATTTCCAAACCTTTTTTTACGTCATCCTTAATTTCAACTAAATCTTTTTCATTTTCTTTGGGAATTAAAACTTTTTTAATCCCGGCACGTTGAGCAGCAAGAAGTTTTTCATTTAATCCGCCAATCGGCAGAACATTGCCTCGCAGAGTTATTTCACCGGTCATTGCCACGTCGCCTCTTGCAGGTTTTTGGCTGAATGCAGAGTAAATTGCCATAGCTAATGTAATACCTGCAGAAGGACCGTCTTTGGGAATTGCACCTTCGGGAAGATGTATGTGAATTTCTTTCCCTTTCTGGAAATTGGGCGGCAAGCATAAGGTTTTTGCATTCGAGCGAATGTAACTTAATGCTGCTTGAGCGGATTCTTTCATTACATTTCCTATTTGTCCGGTAAGGGTCAGTTTTTCCGCTCCGTTCATTACAGTAGCGTCAACATGCAGAATTTCTCCGCCAACACTAGTCCAAGCCAATCCGGTTAAACTACCAATTTTAGGTTCGTGTTCGTGTTGTTTTCTTCTAAATCTAGGAACGCCAAGAAATTTTTCAATTTTTTCCGTGTCAACGGTTAAATCAATTTTTTTCTTTCTTCCTCTTTTCTTCGAAGTTTCAAGAATAATATCACGAGCGGTTTTTCTGCATACGGTTGCAATTTCACGTTCCAAATTTCTTACGCCGGCTTCTCTGGTATATTCCTGAATAACTTTTTTGATAGCGTCATCTTCAATTTTAATATTATGCTTATCTAAGCCATGAAAACTAAACTGTTTTGGAACAATATGTCTTTTGGCAATTTCAAGTTTTTCGAATTCCAAATATCCGGGTAATTCAATAACTTCCATTCTATCCTGAAGAGGTAAAGGTATATTGTACCTAACGTTTGCTGTTGTAATGAACATAACTTGCGAAAGATCGTAATCTACATCAAGATAATGGTCGTTAAAAGTATGGTTTTGTTCAGGATCCAAAACTTCTAACATTGCCGAAGAAGGATCACCGCGAAAATCCATACTCATTTTATCAATTTCGTCGAGCAGCATAACAGGGTTGATAGTGCCGGCTTTTTTCATCGACTGAATAATTTTTCCAGGCATCGAACCGATGTATGTTCTGCGATGCCCCCTAATTTCGGCTTCATCCCGAACACCGCCGAGACTAATACGAACAAATTTTCTACCGAGAGCGCGGGCAATCGATTTTCCCAAAGATGTTTTTCCAACTCCGGGAGGACCAACGAAACATAAAATTTGACCTCGCATTTCTTTTACTAAATTAAGAACTGCGATATGCTCAACAATTCTCTCTTTGGGTTTATCAAGTCCGTAGTGATCTTCATCTAAAATCTTTCTGACGTATTCAATGTCGAGGTTATCTTTAGTTTTTTTGTGCCAAGGAACATCAACTAACCAATCGAGATAATTCCTAATAACAGTCGATTCCGGAGAAGAAGGAGGAGTTTTTTTGAGTTTGTTCAATTCCTCCAATGCTTTTTCTTCAATTTGCTTAGGCATTTTAGCCTTTTTAATACTTTGTTTCAGCTTTTTGAATTCCGGAATAAAATCGTCTTCGTCGCCGAGTTCTTCTTGCAATATTCTTATTTGTTCTTGAATAATAAATTTTCTTTGTGTCTTTGCTATATTCTCTTGAACCTTTGTTTCGATCTCTTTTTCTACTTTTAGAATATCAATTTCTGAAGAGAGGATTTTTATTATTTCATAAATTTGATCTTTTAGCTTACGCTTTTTTAGAATATTATGTTTTACTTCAATTGATTGATTAATATTAGCGGCAACGTAAAACATTTTACGGTCAGGTTCAGTGATATTATCGTAAGCGGAAACCGCTTCGGGAGGAATGGATTTGTTGATGTTAACGTATTCCTTAAATTTGGCGGACATTTGTCTTATTAATGCATCGCATTCCCGTTTATCTGTAATTTTAGGAAAAACAAAATCTATTTCCGCTTCGAAAAAGTTTGTTTCATCCGTAAATCTTATTATGGAACCTTGAATAACACCGTCGACCAAAATTTTCATTAAACCGTTGGGAAGTTTTAATATTTGAATAATCTTGGCAACGGTTCCTTCTTTATATATATCATCTATCGTCGGTTCTTCTATACTTGCTTCTTTTTGTGCTGTGAGGAAAATATATTTTGAGGATTCCAGTGCATAATTAGCTGCACGGATAGACTGTTCTCTGCCTACTAATACGGGAAAAATCATATAAGGGAAAATCACATTATCCCGTAAAGGCAATACCGGCATTATTTTCGGTAAATCTTCTATAAGCGATACATCAATGGAAGTATCTTTGTTTATTTCCACCATTTAAGGAAACCTCACTCTAATTCAGAAAAAAAAGGATTCAAAATATACCAAATATAGTTTGAGCGGACAAGGAAGGAATGGGTTCGGAAGGCATATTGTCGGATTAGTGGATTCTGGTTCCTGGCGGCTGGATGCTTTTTTTTAATAATAAGTGATACCGGTTGACCGATTGGAAGATTAATTTAAAAGGCTAAGTTGATTTTAATTTAAGTCCTCGAATTACAGGGAATGCATTTTATTATTCAGAATTTAAGTATAGCACTTAACATCTATTTTGTTCAATTCAAATAGGATAATTAAGTTTCGGTTTCAAATAGGAGTGAATATGATAAACAGTGTGATAGAGATAGCAAAGGAAGCGGGACAAATTATCCGAGAGGGATTCGGGAAAAATTTTTCTGTCGAGTTCAAAACTAATAAGTCTAATTTGGTTACTGAGATAGATAAAAAGTCGGAGAAATTAATTGTAGATTATATTCAGAAAAAGTATCCTTCTCACGGTATCATTGCAGAAGAGGGGAGCGACAAGAGGGGCAGTTCGGAATATGCCTGGGTTGTTGATCCATTGGACGGAACGACTAATTTCGCGCACGGATTACCGATATTTTCCGTTTCAATAGGGGTAGTAAAAGGAACGGAAACAATTTGCGGGGCGGTTTACGACGTAATGCGGGACGTTATATATTCCGCCGAAAAAGGTTCCGGAGCTTTCCAGAATTGGAAGAAAATTTCCGTCAGTACAAATTCCGATCTCGAACAGAGTTTGCTGGTTACCGGTTTTCCTTACGATATAAAGAAAAATCCATCCCACGCAATTGAAAGATTCAATGCGTTTTTAACAGAAGCCAGAGCGGTAAGAAGGCTGGGGTCAGCGGCAATCGATTTTTGTTACGTCGCTAGCGGAGTGTTCGACGGATTTTGGGAAGTGCATCTGAATCCATGGGATATTTGCGCCGGGAAATTAATCGTGGAAGAAGCGGGCGGAATAGTAACGGATTTCAACGGAAATGAAATTGATATTTTTTCTAAGCAAATATTGGCTACAAATAATTCCATTCATAAAAGAATGATGGAAATATTGAATAGATTCGGATGAAAAATCGTATAAATAGTAATGGAGAAGTTATAAGGTATATGGTATAAGGGGCGATGCAAAAGACTACAAGTGTGGATGAAGACTTGGCAAAGATAATAAACGAAGTTTGAAAATTATTTTTGTCTATCTTTCAATAGCACCGATTTTTTATATCTCATCTCACTAAAAACCTGCTCACTGTTTATCGATTTTACAAGTTGCTTTGAGATTCTTTTCCTCAAAATTTATTATTTCAAATTTTTATTGCGAAAACATGTTCAATCTGCAACAATTTTGATTTAATGATAAAATTTTATTCAGCTAAGTTATTGAAATTTAAGACATTATTCGATATTTTTCGTAACTATGTCCGAAAATTTAATCATAGCGATAGACGGTCCCGCGGCATCAGGTAAAAGTACCGCGGCGAAAAGATTAGCGAAGGAATTGGGGTATTTGTATCTCGATACCGGCGCAATGTACAGAGCGATAACTTACTCTGTGATTAAAAACAGCATTTTCGATGATTTGGAAAAAATTATCGATTTTGTCCGCAATTTGGAACTCCGTATGAAATACGAAAACGAAATAACACGAGTTTTTGTAAACGGGGAAGAAGTAACAGATTTTATTCGAACTCCGGAAGTAAGCGGAAAAGTAAGCGAAATAAGCCGTATTCCGGAAGTAAGATCGGAAATGGTAAAATTGCAGCGTAAGTTAGCCGAGCAGGGCAATCTGGTTGCCGAAGGAAGAGATATTACCACAGTTGTCTTTCCGAATGCCGATGTTAAGATATTTATGACGGCTTCGGTTAATGAAAGAGCTAATAGAAGATATAAAGAACACCAGGAACGCGGCGATAATATTACGTTCGAAGAAGTTCTTGAGAATTTGAAAAAACGTGATGAAATTGACAGCGGAAGGAAAGTGAGTCCTTTGCGTAAAGCTGATGATGCGGTTGAATTGGACACTACCAATTTAACTGTGGATGAGGAACTCAAAAGAATGGTGAGTCTTGTTGAAGAAGCAAAAAAAAAGTAAAGTTTAACAACCGTCACTAATTGTTTTGTATAACTAAAATATAAGTGCCTCTCGATTTTTTAAGACGGTTGGGAAATTGAGAAGCACAAAGTTATTTGTAACTAGGAGGACTAATGTCTGACAAGTCTAAAGAAAAAAATCTTTTAGAAAAACCGAAGTTCTTGAATGCAGAAGAATATTCCGAAGATGAGCTTCAACAATTAACCAAACTATATGACGAATCTTTCCGCGATATTACAGAAGGCGAGATCATTACGGGAAAAATAGTTGCCATAAATGATGATAATGTTGTAATTGATGTTGGATTTAAATCCGACGGCACAATTCCCAAAGTTGAATTTACTGCTACCGATGATTTACGTGTTGGAGCCGAAGTTGATATTGTTATTGAAAGCGTTGAAGATGAAGAAGGTAATTTGGTATTAAGTAAGAAGAGAGCTGATTTCCTCAAAATTTGGGAAAGAATTCTCAATGCTTACAAAAACGAAGAAGTACTTACCGGAAAAATTTTACGCCGCATCAAAGGTGGTATGGTTGTGGACTTATTGGGAATGGAAGCATTCTTGCCCGGTTCGCAAATTGATATTCGTCCGGTTCGCGATTTTGATGCGTTCGTTGGTCAAACAATGGATTTCAAAATTGTTAAAGTTAATGTTCCAACCGAGAACGTTGTTGTTTCTCATAAAGTACTTATCGAAGAAACAATTGCAGACCAACGTCAAGAAATTCTTTCCACACTCGAAAAAGGTCAGATACTTGAAGGTACCGTTAAAGCAATCACCGATTTCGGTGTGTTTGTTGACCTCGGCGGAGTTGACGGTTTAATTCACATTACCGATTTGAGCTGGGGAAGAATTAACCATCCGAGTGAAGTAGTAAAACTCGATGAGAAAATTAAAGTTGTTGTTACTGATTATGACACTGAGAAGAAGAGAATTTCTCTTAGCTTGAAACAACTTCAGAAACATCCTTGGGAAGATATCGAAGATAAATATAAAGTCGGAGATAAAGTTTCCGGACGTGTTGTATCCTTGACAGATTACGGCGCATTCATAGAAATTGAAAAGGGAATTGAAGGTTTAATTCATATTTCCGAAATGAGTTGGACAAAGCATATCAACCATCCTTCTCAATTCGTTTCTATGGGACAAGTTGTTGAAGCCGTTATTTTAAGTTTGGATAAAAACGAAAAGAAAATTTCCTTGGGTATGAAACAATTGACTCCCGATCCTTGGGAAGAATTGATGAAAAAATACCCAGTTGGTTCCAAACACAAAGGAGTTGCTCGCAACTTAACTAATTTCGGTGTATTCGTTGAACTCGAACCCGGAATTGACGGTTTGGTTCATATTTCCGATCTTTCTTGGATTAAGAAAATTCGTCACCCCGGCGAAGTAGTTAAGAAAGGCGAAGAATTAGAAGTTGTAGTTCTCGGCGTTGATACGGATCAGAGAAAAATATCTCTCGGACATAAACAAATTGAAGATAATCCGTGGGATGAATTTGAAACTACTTTCGCTGTTGGAACTCCGACAACTGGTAAAGTTGCGAGAATTATTGATAAGGGACTTATAGTTGAACTTCCCGGCGGAGTTGACGGATTTGTTCCTATTTCTCAAGTATCTCCAACTAAGATTAAAAATCTTTCACATCATTTCCCAACTGATTGTGAATTACCGTTGAAAGTTGTTGAGTTCGATAAAGAAAACAAGAAAATTGTACTCAGCGCTTTAGCTGCATTAAAAGATAAATCTGATGAAGAAATTACTGCATACATAAACGAACACAAGCTTGATAAAGCAACTATCGAATCGGTTCGTAATGCAGATTTAGGCAAATTCGATTCTTCCGTTTTCAATAACTTCTATGATGTTGCTACTCCTGCCGCTCCGGCTGCAAGTAAACCTAAAGTTGAAGCGGAAAAAGAAGAAGTAGCGGAAGAAAAAACGGCAGATGAAACACCTGCCGAAGAAAAAGAAGAAGCTGAAGCTTCCAAAGAAGAAGAAACTGCTGAAACTGAAGCTCCTGCTGAAGAAGCAAAATCTGAAGCAAGTGAAGAAGAATCAGCTGATGATAACTCTGAAGAAGAAAAGAAAGATAATTCTGAAGAAGAATCTAAGTAATTAAATACCGGGCTGTATTCGGATACTATTATTTGTATTTCGGTACAGCCCTTTTTTTATACGGAAAAGAGAAAATGAATTCACGAGTAGCATTCCATACATTAGGCTGTAAATTGAATTTTGCAGAAACCAATGCAGTAGGAGAAGAATTCCTGAAGCGTGGGTTTGATATCGTCGATTTTGACGAAAAGGCTGATGTATATGTATTAAATACATGTACGGTTACGGAAAATGCCGAGAAGGAATGCCGCCAAATAGTTAGAAGAATTTTAAGAAAAAATCCAGATGCTTTTGTAGCGGTTACCGGTTGTTATGCACAATTAAGACCCGAAGAAATTGCTTCAATCCAAGGTGTTGATGCTGTTTTAGGCAGTAATGAAAAATTTGAGATATTCGATAAAATTTCTTCCTTCAAGAAAAATGAACTATCCTGCATTTATGTAGATGATAATTCCGAATTAAATGAATTTCATTCCGCCTTGAGTACAGAAGCTAATGATAGAACTCGCGCGTTCTTTAAAATACAAGACGGGTGCGACTACAAGTGTACTTTCTGTACAATTCCACTTGCGCGCGGTAAAAGCAGAAGTTTAGTTCCCGATTTGTTGTTGAATGAGTTCAATCAGATTCTTCAAAAAGGGTATAAAGAAATTATTCTTACCGGAGTAAATGTTGGTGATTACGGAAAGTATATCAATTCCAATTTATACTCGGTTCTCAAGGAAATGATTAATATACCGGGTGATTTTAGAATTCGGATTAGTTCTATTGAGCCCAATTTACTTACAGATGAAATTTTAGAACTTACCGCCGGGTCGGATAAATTATGCAATCATTTTCATATCCCGTTGCAGAGTGGAAGTGATGCAGTATTGCGATTGATGAAAAGGCGATACAATTCCGGGTTTTACAGAAATCTGATTGAAAAAATCAAAAAGTATATCCCCGATGCCGGAATTGGAGTGGATGTAATTGTTGGAACTCCCGGAGAAACGGAAGAATATTTTATGGAAACGTACGAGTTTATAAAAGAACTTCCGATTTCATATCTTCACGTTTTCACCTATTCTGAAAGACCGAATACCGAAGCTCTGAAACTGGATGGAAAAGTTGATTTTGCAGAAAGAAAGAGAAGAAATAAAATGTTGAGGATTCTTTCCGATAAAAAGAAATTCGCATTTTATAAATCGATGGAAGGTAAAGAACTAAAGGTTCTTTTCGAATCGGTAAATAAAGACGGAAATATGTTCGGGTTTGCTTCCAATTATGTGAGAGTCAAACATCCATTCAATTCTGACCTTGTAAATAATTTTAGTTTTGTTAAAATTAAAGGAGTAAATGGAAATTATTGTGTAACAGATGCAGAATCTAATGCTAAAACAAATTTACTCGCCGGATAAAATTATGAAAAAAGTAATATTACTTCTTTTTTTGCCCACCTTATTTTTTGCTCAATCGATTCACAAGGATTTTTTGACAGATCAGAAATCAAAGTTGTTAATTCAGAATAATAAATTTGCACAATCTGAAAAAGTATTTGTAAAGAAGAAAACAGGTTTGGCAATAATTTATTCTCTCTTGCTGCCCGGTATGGGGGAACTTTATGCAGGTTCATACGAATCGGGTAAATATTTTACCATAGCCGACGGGTTATTTTGGGGAGCTTTGGTTGGATTTAATGTTTATGGAAATTGGCAGGAGAATAATTATAAAGAATTTGCCAAATCTTTCGGCAACGCAAATATTAACGGAAAGAAGGATAAATTCTTTGCCGATATGGCGAATTATTTAGATATTGAACAATATAATCACGCAATGGAATTAAACCGTAGATTCAGCGAAGTGTATAACGAATCTACTCATTATTGGAAATGGCGCGATCAAACCCAACGAAAAGAATACCGTACAATGTGGCTTGCGTCCGAAAATGCATACAATAATATTCGCTTTGCTATAGGTGCTTTAATATTGAACAGGCTTGCAAGCGCAATTAATGCAGTTAGATTGGTAGTAAAGCACAATAAAAAAATGAAAAATAACGACTTGAGTTGGAATTTTTCTTTTGGAATGGAAAGATTAACTCAAGAACATTCACTTCTAAAACTGAATATAGTAAAATCGTTTTAAGTGATTACTTACCATTCTTTACTTTAATTTTGACGGAAGTTAATCGGGGGAATTGCAAATTCAAAAGAATCTTTTAAAAGATGAAATTTATTACTCGTATTTGCCTCTCTGAAATTATTTGAAGTTATTTTTTACGGAGTATCAAATTTTGATATTCTTTTATTAAGAAAATAAATCTCGATACCTAACATCAAAACTCACTTTTATTTTAATTCTATCATTGGAAGAGAGTTGTTAACTTGGTTATATTTGTAATTCGTTTTAAAAATAGTGGTGCAAAGTGGAAAAAGAAAAAATTTTAGTTACATCGGCCTTACCTTATGCAAATGGTCCTATTCAT
This sequence comes from uncultured Melioribacteraceae bacterium, assembly GCA_964573255.1. Classification (GTDB taxonomy): domain Bacteria; phylum Bacteroidota; class Ignavibacteria; order Ignavibacteriales; family Melioribacteraceae; genus CAYNUJ01. The sequence continues at coordinate 90,852 of CAZNJB010000006.1, read as the reverse complement.
TTAGGTCATCTTAGCGGGGCATATCTGCCTGCTGATATTTTTGTTCGATATCATAGATTGAAAGGAACTGATATACTTTATGTATGCGGTTCAGATGAACATGGTGTTCCAATAACAATTACGGCAGATAAAGAAGGTGTAAATCCCAAGGTAATCATCGATAGATTTCATAATATGAATAAAGATGCCTTCGAAAAGTTTGGGATGGATTTTGATATTTATTCAAGAACCAGTCTGCCACTGCATCATGAAACGGCACAGCAGTTTTTCCTCTCCTTTTACGAGCAAGGATTATTAAATGAAAAGAAATCCAAACAGTTTTATGATCCTAAAGCGAAAAAGTTTTTACCGGATAGATATGTTGAAGGCACATGTCCAAAATGTGGATTTGAAGAAGCTCGCAGCGATGAATGCGAAAATTGCGGTGCTATTTACGATCCAACAGAGTTGTTAAATCCGGTTTCTAAAATTTCCGGTGAAAGACCGGAGGTATTAGAGACATCGCATTGGTATTTCCCGCTGGGTAAATTTCAAGAACGTCTTGAAAAATATATCGATGAGAATTCCAAAAAATATGGTTGGAAGGAAAATGTTCTTCAATACTGTCGCGGCTGGTTTAAGGATGGATTGAAAGACAGGGCGGTTACCCGTGATTTGGATTGGGGAATTAAAGTACCGCTAGATAATGCTAAAGATAAAGTTTTATACGTTTGGTTCGAAGCGGTTTTAGGTTACATTTCCGCTGCTAAAGAATTATCCGAAAAACGCAATGAACCGGATTTATGGAAAAAATATTGGCAAGATGAAAACACAAAATATGTTGCTTTTATCGGTAAAGATAATATAGTCTTCCATACTATAATTTTCCCCGCAATGCTTATGGCGTGGAATGATGCAAATGATGATAAATTTGTACTTCCACAGAATGTGCCGGCAAATGAATTTCTCAATTTTGAAGGGAAAAAGTTCTCCAAATCCAGAGGTTGGGGAATAGATGTAATAGATTTTCTTGAAAAGTTTCCGGCAGATCCATTGCGTTATACTTTAGCATCGAATTTGCCCGAAACAAAGGATACCGACTTTTATCTGAAAGAATTTCAGGCAAAGAACAATAACGAACTGGCCGATATTTTCGGAAACTTTGTAAACCGTACATTTACGTTTACTCATAAACATTTCGAAGGTAAAGTGCCTGCTAAAGGCGAACTTTCCGAAATGGACAAGGAAATGTTGGAGACAATAAAATCAGCTCCAAAGAAAGTATCGGAATTAATTGAGTCTTATAAAATACGTGATGCCGTTGCCGAGATGATGAATCTTGCTCGAGCGGGCAATAAGTATTTTAATGATTCTGAACCGTGGAAAACAGTAAAGAGTGATAAAGAAAAATGTGGCACTACTCTCAATATTTGCTTGAATACAATTTTTACACTTGCCGAAATATTTCAGCCTGTAATTCCTTTTGCATCTAAAAAATTACTCGGCATGTTGAATGCTTCGGAAGTCGATTGGTTCGAAAGCGGTAATGAGAATTTAAAGGAAGGACATCAAATAAATAAAGCCGAAATTTTATTCACTAAAATTGAAGACGAAGTAATAGATAAAATTTACGAAGAATTAAGCGCTGGAGCAGAAGAGCCCGAAGAAAAAATTGAATATATTTCTTTTGAAGAATTCAGCAAAGTGGATTTACGTGTTGCTGTAGTTAAAGAAGCTGAAAAAATTAAGAAGAGCAATAAATTACTCAAACTTCAATTGGAAATAGGCAAGCAAAAAAGGCAAGTTGTAGCCGGAATTGCACAAAGCTATAAACCGGAAGAGTTAATTGGGAAAAAAGTAGTGATGGTTTATAATCTACAACCGGCAAAATTATTCGGCGTAGAATCGCAGGGAATGATACTTGCCGTTGAAACTAAGGACGGCAAATTGGAAACCATAAATCCCGGCGAAAATGTGGATTCCGGAACCAGAGTAAGGTGACTTTATCGATTGATGCAAAAAAAAAGAGCTCCATTAAATAGAACTATCACTCTTAGTGAAAGTCAGATAGAACAACTTTCTTCCGAATCTATAAAACTTTCACATAAGGCAGCTCCGGAAGAAATTACCGGCAGAATAATTCAGCAGGATTTTTTTGAAGCAGTTAAATTTCTTCCCGAAAAATTTGTCGACCTTCTGTTTATCGATCCCCCTTATAATCTGAGCAAATCATTCAATTCCAATAAATTCAAAAAAATGGAATTGGATAAATATGCCGAATGGTTTGAAAAAGTAATTGTGGAATTGCTTCCGGTTTTGACTAAAGAAGCTACGGTTTACGTTTGCAGCGATTGGAAGTCTTCGTTGGCTGTATACTCGATCCTCTCAAAATATTTTTTTGTAAGGAACCGTATAACATGGGAACGGGAAAAGGGGAGAGGTTCCAAAACAAATTGGAAAAATAATACCGAAGATATCTGGTTCTGTACAGTTGACAAAGATTATTATTTTGATATTGAAGCGGTGAAATTAAAGAAGAAAGTGATAGCACCCTACAGGGATTCCAAAGGTAAGCCGAAAGATTGGAATGACGAGGAAGACGGAAAATACCGCTTAACTCATCCTTCGAATTTATGGACGGATATTTCAGTGCCGTTCTGGTCTATGCCCGAAAATACGGATCACCCTACACAAAAACCGGAAAAACTATTAGCAAAATTAATATTGGCAAGTTCAAAAGAAGGAGATTTTGTGTTCGATCCTTTTGCCGGTTCAGGTACTACATTAGTAACTGCAAAGAAGTTAAATAGAAAGTTTTCAGGAATTGAAATAGATAAATTTTACACTGCGCTTACAATAAAAAGACTGCAATTAGCCGATGAAAATAATTCAATTCAAGGTTATTCAGACGGCGTATTTTGGGAGAGGAACTCTCTGAAATAAGGAGATAATTTAGAGAACTTTTCCCGCTTAATACTGTTTAATTCTCTTATTTTGCTTGATTTTAGTCAAATCAATGGCTAAACTACCAAACTGAATTTTAATCCAATAAGGAGGATTTTTAAATGCGAAAGTTCGGAATTTTTTCAGCAATTTTGATTACAAGTTTTTTTATAGGCTGTTCTCCTGTAGAGCATTCAAAGATAGTTGTTGCCGAATATGATGATTCCCAAATACTAATGGACGAATTTGAAAAGGCATATGCTAAAAACGTTGGCAGTGAAGAGAAAGCTAAAGATGATTCTCAGGAAATGATGAAAAAATTTCTGGATTTATATGTTAACTTCAAAATGAAACTCCGTGATGCTTGGGTACGCGGATATTATGAAGATCCGGATATAAACAAAGAAATTGATGATTACCAGAAGAAAGTCGGCGCTACTTATATTAAAGAAAGGTTATTGGTTGAAAAGGGGTTAAAGAAATTATACGATGAAAGGAAATATGAATATCGTGTTAGTCACATATTAATTAGACCAACTACAACTCCGGGTGCAAAAACTGCCAAAGAGCAAGCACAGGAAGTGATCGATCAGATTAATAAAGGTAAATCTTTTGAAATGCTTTGCAAAGATTACTCAGCCGATCAATTTTCCCGTGATAAGGGCGGCGATGTTTATTGGCTTACTTCAGGTCAAATAGGATACGAATGGGATAAAGCAATGACTTCCACACCGGTTGGTCAAATTTATCCTAAGCCTGTAAGAACCAGATTTGGTTTTCATGTAATAAAAGTGAAAGACAAAGCTGAAAGAGTTCCACAAATTAAAGCAAGTCACATTTTAATCGATTTTAAAGATGAAAACGGCAAGATTGACGAGGAAAAAGCTCTTAAGTTAGCCAAGGAAATTAGACAAAGAATATTGAATGGCGAAGATTTCGGTGAACTTGCAAAAAAATATTCTAAAGATAAAGGCAGCGCCGCAAAAGGCGGGGACCTTGGTTATTTCAAACGTAGAATGATGGTGCAGGAATTCGATTCTGTAGCATTCAGTTTGAAAGTAGGTGAAATTTCCGAACCTGTTAAAACACGTTTTGGTTATCATATAATTAAGGTAACTGATAGAAGAGCCTACCCGTCTTTCGAAACGGAAAAAAACACACTTAGAAAAATATATGACAGGCAAAGATTTAAAACAGATTTTGCCGATTTTGCCGAGAAGATGAAAAAGGAATTTAACTATCAGCAAAATAAATCTCTTATCGGTTTTGTAGCTCAATTCCCCGATTCAATTAAATTTAATTCTGAGATTTATGACACTGATTTCTACAATGCAATTAAAGATTCGGTTATTTTTACTATTCAAGGAGAGCCTTATACTGCTGATAGTTTAATTGTATTTATGGTAGGTGATAAGGAATTTTTCAATCAATCTCTCGACGAAAACAAATTTAACAGAGCGGTAGATAAATATGCCGGTAACGTGCTATTGACTTACAAAGCGATGAGTATCCAAAATGAAGACGAAGGCTTCAAAGAATTGATGGACGACTACAGAAACGGAATTTATATTTTCAAACTTCAGGAGAGTGAAATTTGGAATAAGATTAAAATTGATTCCGTTGAAGTGAAAAAATTCTTTGAAAAGAACAGAGATAAATATACGTTGCCGGATAGAGTTACTTTCTACGAAATATTTACACGCAATGATTCTTTGATTCAATCATATTACAAACGGATATTGAATGGAGAGTCGTTTGAAGGATTAGCAAAGAAATTCACCGAAAGACCGAGTAAAAAGAATACTTCGGGATTGCACGAATTAACTAAAGTTACAAGCAGTGTGATGGCTCAAAAAGCTTGGGAACTTAAAAACGTCGGTGATATTTCCGAACCTTTCAAAGCAGGTAACGGCTGGTCTATAGTTAAATTAGCTGGTAAGGAGCCTGCCCGCAATAAAACCTTTGAAGAAGCCAAAGCGGAAGTGTTGAGCGATTATCAAGATTACTTGAGTAAAAAGTTAGAAGAAGAATACATTCAAAAATTAAAGGATCGTTACGATCCCAAATATTATTATGAAGAACTCGGAAAGGCTTTTAAGTCCGAAACTAATTAAATATTATCTGATTTTTGCTATCGGTTTATCAGTTGCTTGTACGGAAGAAAAAATCGATAATAGAGTAGTGGCAAAAGTTGGTTCCTCTTCTCTTTCGGAAGAGGAACTTGCTGTTGCTTTGGGTTCCGAGAGAAATAAAAATAAATACAGAGACGAATTTATTAGGCGCTGGGTAGAAACTGAATTATTGTACCAAGAAGCTCTGAATGAGAATATCACCTCTGAGGATGAATATAAAGTGATATTGGAAGATTCGCGTAAAACTATTGCCGCAGCGCTGCTGATGAATAAATTGGTTGAAAACGTAGAACTCGAAATTGACGATTCCGATGCGGAGGAATATTTCCAATCGCATTCCGAAGAGTTTGCACTGGCTTCTAAAGCATATGTGCTGAACAAAGCTGTTTTCAAGGATAAATCCGTTGCAGAAAATTTTCGCTATCTTATGCTCGAGAAGGGCTGGGATTTTGCGGCAAAAACTTTTGGCAATCATGAAGATATTGAAATTACAACAAATGAATTTGTTACATCCAGAGATATTTCTTCTCCGTCCATAAAGCGTTATCTGGAAAATATTTCGGAAAAGGAAATTAGTGTTATCTTTCAAATTGAAGGAGAAAAATTTGTTGTACTTCAATTACTTAAAAGGTATTCAATGGGTGAAATCCCGGAATTCAGTATTGTTAAGGAAGATGTTATCGATCGTTTAAAAATGATTAAACGAAAAGATATATATAAAGAATTTATTGATAATTTATATTCAAAGTATGAAGTGAAAATTTATTAGGAACTATTATGAAAAACATTCTGATATTTTTATTGTTTATTATTGCTATAAATGTTAATGCTCAAGAAGTACTCGATAGAATTGTTGCCGTTGTAGATAACGAAATTATACTTCAGAGTGAATTGGATTTTAGAACCGAAATGGCTGCTGCGCGTCAGCGTTTAAATGCCAGGGATCCCAAAATTAAAAGACAAATTCTCGAATCAATGATTGAAGAGAAACTTCTTTATGCGCAAGCCGAATTGGATTCTATAGAAGTATCGGATGATCGGGTTGATCAGCAATTGGATTATCAAATAAACTTTTATATTCAGCAGTACGGAAGCAGGGAAAAGGTCGAAGAAATTTACGGAATGAGTATTGACAGGATAAAAAGGGAACTCCGTAACGATACTCGCAAAAACCTGATGGCGCAAATGGTTCAGCAGAAAAAGTTTGGTTCGGTTGAAATATCGCGTAAGGAAGTTGAGGATTTCTTCGAAAAATATAAGGATTCTTTAGGTGTAGTTCCTACTAAATATGAAATTGCACATATATTTATAAATCCTCAAAAAGGAGATAGAATAAAAAAGAAGGCATATGAGTTTGCCAAACAACTGCTCGATTCCATAAAAAATGGAGCGGATTTTGCGGTTTTAGCACGCAAATATTCGGATGATCCCGGAAGTGCAAAACAAGGTGGAGACTTAGGGTTCGTTAAACGCGGAGTATTTTATCCCGAGTTTGAATCTGCCGCTTTCGCACTTGAGGAAGGTGAAATATCCGATGTTGTTGAATCTCCTGTTGGTTATCATATTATTCAATTACTTGAAAGAAGAGGAGAATCTATTCACAGCCGGCACATTCTTATCAAATTAAAAAGCGATAGCGAAGCCGATCTTAAAGCCATTGAATTCCTTAATGAATTACGAGACAGTATTGTAAGAGGTGTAAATACATTCGAATATTATGCGAAAAAATATAGCGATGATAAAGAAACTGTACCTTATGGCGGCAAACTCGGTACTTTTGATATTGGTCAGTTGGATAAATCTTTGCTCGATCAAGTTTCCAAATTGAAGGAAGGTGAAATCAGTTATCCTAAACGTTTGGACGTCGACCAGACAACATATGGTTATCACATTGTTAAATTAATTAAGAAGATACCGGAACATAAACCGAATCCGGAAACTGATTACGAAGAAATTAAACAGCTGGCTGAATTCGAAAAGAAACAAAGACTCTACAGAGCTTGGATAGAAGAGTTGAAAAATAAAATTTATTGGGAAATTAGATTATAGGATATAAATTGCAAAAGAATAGCAAGGATGTAAAATTAGTAGAGGAATTAGCCTCTTCGGTAAAGAATATAAAGAATGAAATTGGTAAAGTAATTATCGGGCAGGAAGATATAATTGACAAAATGCTGCTTGGATTGCTTTCTCGCGGGCATTGTCTTTTAGTTGGTGTGCCTGGACTTGCAAAAACTTTGTTAATAAAAACTCTTTCCGAAGCGCTTGACTTATCATTCAGTCGTATTCAATTTACACCCGATTTGATGCCCGGGGATATTACTGGAACGGAAATAATTGAAGAAGATCAAATTACCAAGAAAAGATCTTTCCGGTTTGTTAGAGGACCAATATTTGCAAATATTGTTTTGGCAGATGAGATAAACAGAACTCCACCCAAAACTCAATCGGCGTTATTGGAAGCTATGCAGGAGCATAAAGTCACAGCAGCCGGGGAAACGTTTTCTTTAAAAGAACCGTTTTTTGTTCTGGCAACTCAAAACCCGATCGAGCAAGAAGGAACCTATCCTTTACCTGAAGCGCAGCTTGATAGATTTATGTTCAGTCTATGGATTGATTATCCTTCGTACGAAGATGAAATACAAATCATTAAATCGACTACTTCTCAACTGGAGCCTAAGGTCAACAAAGTATTATCCGCTGCCGATTTAATTAAGTTTCAGGATTTAGTAAGGCGAGTTCCGGTTGCAGATAATGTAATTGAATATGCTGTTAAATTTGTGAAATCCACGCGTCCATCTGAAACCTCCAACGAAAAAATCAGCGAGTGGGTTAGCTGGGGAGCCGGACCGCGGGCTTCGCAATATCTGATATTAGCCGCTAAAGCGAATGCCGTGATTAACGGAAGGTTCACTCCAAATATTGATGATGTAAAGTCAAATTTGGTGGAAGTGCTTCGTCACAGAATTATTCCCAGTTTTAGTGCTGAAGCGGAAAGTATTGGTAGTATTGATATTATCGAAGAATTGCTGGAAGCAAATCAGTAACCTTGTTGAGTGCTATGCGGTTAAATATTTCGATTCTGATTATCTCGGTTCTATTTTTAACAAATTGTAACAACAATAGTAATTCTTCCCCTGCGAGTGAAGAAAACAAACAGCCAAAAATAGAATACGATATTTACGGAATTCCTGTCGATTCATTTACCGTTATTAAAAAGCAAGTTGCAAAAAATCAAACATTTTCCGATTTATTACTCCCTTTCGATATACCGTACAAAAAAATATTGGAAATTGCAGAGGCAAATAAAAAGATATTCGATGTTAGGAGGATAAAGAAGGGGGATAATTACAATGTTTATCTCACAAAAGATTCAGTTTCAGCCTTAAAGTATTTTATATACGAAACAAACCCGATTGATTATCTCATTTTTGAATTTGACTCGGTTGTTACGGTTTCCAGAAAAAGCAAACCCGTTATAGAAAAGGAAAGATCCGCTTCCGGAGAAATAACCAGCAGTCTTTACGAAACTCTTGCAGAACAGAAAATTTCGCCACAGGTTGCATTGGCTCTTTCTGAAATATTTGCATGGCAGATAGATTTTTACCGCATAATGAAGGGTGATGCTTTTAAAGTAATCTTTATCGAAAAGTATGTAGGAGATGAATTTATTGGAATCGGCGAAATTAAAGCGGCTTGGTTCAAAAATATGAATCAAGAATATTACGCATTCCGTTTTATGCAAGATGGTGAGGAAGATTACTTTGATGAGGAGGGGAATAGTCTAAGAAAAGCCTTTCTGAAATCACCGGTGAAATTCAGTAGAATTTCTTCCAGATATTCATTGCGCAGATATCATCCTGTTTTACATAGACTGAAAGCTCATTTGGGAACGGATTACGCTGCTCCTTACGGTACTCCAATAATGGCTACTGGTGATGGAGTTGTTATTGAAGCTAGATACAAGCGGAATAACGGCAATTATGTTAAGATTCGTCATAACGGAACTTATACGACTCAATATTTACATATGCAGAAAATTAAGCGTGGAATTCGTCCCGGTGTAAAAGTTAAACAAGGCGATATTATTGGATTTGTAGGAGCTACCGGTTTGGCAACCGGTCCGCATGTTTGTTATCGTTTTTGGAAAAACGGAAAGCAAGTTGATCATTTGAGAGAAAAGTTTCCTTCCTCAACTCCGGTTAAGAAGAAATTTAGAGATGAGTTCAACAAAGTGAAAAATTTACTGAAAGCAAGATTGGATGATTTACCTCTACCTTCCAGCAAAACAGAAGATAATGAAGAAGTAGACTAAGGATATTTTAGTTCTTCTTATTTATAATATTTGTTCTTTCCCTAAATAATTTAATTATATTCCAATGATTCGTAAATTATGAGAATGAATATTTATATACTCAAAACTCATAAATAACTGTATTATTATTTGATAAGAATATTACTTTGTAAAACTTTACGAGAATTATAAAATCTTTTTATTATCCTTTCGTAGGAAAATTATTTATGTTTATTAATATACTCCAACAGGAAAGTTTACTAAATTGAAAAATTATAAAATAACAATTCAATACGACGGTACTAATTATTACGGCTGGCAAATTCAAAAATCCGGTTCCACCGTTCAAGGTGTTCTAAAGGAAAATTTAGAAAAACTTACCCGCTCCGAAATAAATTTAATAGGTGCCGGCAGAACAGATGCCGGTGTGCATGCTTATGGTCAAGTTGCTAATTTTCAGATAGATCGGGAATTAGATATATATAAATTTAAGCATGCTTTGAATTCAATTCTTCCCAAGTCTATTTCAATCTCAAAGATGGAAGAAGTCCCTGTCGAATTTCATTCACGTTTTGATGCCATAAGAAGAAGCTATTTTTACATCTTTGCACCCGAGAAGAATGCTTTTATGCATAAATATTCTTATTATTATCCGCGGATAAAAAAAATGGATATTGATAAATTGAATGAAATAAGCAAAGAACTATGGGGGAAGAAGGATTTTACAAGCTTTTCGAGAAAACTTGAAGGTAATAAAAATAGTGTTTGTACTATTTACAATACGCACTGGAAAATAATCAATGGAATGTATGTCTTTTTAATTGAAGCCGATAGATATTTACGCGGAATGGTAAGAGCAATAACAGGTACCTTGATTAATGTTTACGCTTGTCAAAATCCATCCGAAAAATTAACCGAAATTATTCAATTGAAAGACAGACAAAAGGCAGGGCAGTCCGTGCCTCCACAAGGATTATTTTTATATAAAGTTAGATATTAAGGATCCTGCCTGTATGAGGAAATAGCTCCAATTTTTAGCGGAGCGAAAGGAGTAGTAATTGCATATTCAATCTGCTTAAATTGGATAGATACTGCGTTTATTTTAATTTCAATATATCAACGGAAATAGTGATCTTAAAGTATAAATACATTTTCGTAGTTTAAATATTTATTGTAATGTCATATATTTGAATTCTAAAGCTGAGATTAATCATAATTAAAGAATATTAGGAGTAATAATGGAATTTCTTGCCTCTCTTCATCCTCAAGTAGTACATTTTCCTATTGCCATATTCATAACATATATGTTATTCGAATTTCTCTCAGTTACTACCGGTAAAGAATATTTTTCCAAGTCAGCACAAATTCTTTTGTTTTTAGGAATATTAGGCGCCTTAGTTGCCGTTTTTACCGGTAATCAGGCTGAAGAATTGTTGAAGGAAGTTTCCAAAAATGTTGTTCCGCGTGATCTTATAGAAGAGCACGAAGAGTATGCGACCATTACAATGTGGTATTTCGTTTTTATATTAATAATAAGAACTTACTATACAGTAAAGAAAAAGTTAACAAAAAAAATACAAATAATTATTTTGATTCTTTCTATCTTAGGCTTTTATTTGATCTATGAAACCGGAGAACACGGCGGTGAGTTAGTTTATAAATATGGTGCCGGTACGGAACTACTAAAAGAAAATAAATGAAAAAGATAATTTTTTTCATATTGCTTTTCCCAGTTTTATTGAATGCACAGTTTATTAAACTTGGCGAAGCACGCGGTATGTTTTTCTCTATTGGGGTTGGTCCGCGTTTGCCGTTGGGTGATTTTTCGGTGAATCAAAATTTGGGAATGGGTGTGAATTTCGGACTTTCCTATACCGACAATAATTTCCTGCCCGTTTTCTTCTTTGGAAAATTGGGTTACGAGCATTATCCGGGAAGTCAAAAATTTTACAAGAAGAGTGATTATGCTTCTTTTTCCAGCAATGTCTTTATTGCTGAGGGCGGATTAAGATTTTATTTAAAACCGTTGATAGAGAATGTTGCGATACTAATGCCATTTGTGGAAGGCGGATTATCTATAGCGGTATTTGAAAAATGGCATGATTTTAAAGATGGAACCGGCAAGGCAGATTTTACCGAAACAAATACTAAAACAGGTTTTAACTTGGGTGCCGGATTATCAATATTTTTAATGGAGGTGTTGGGGCAGTATCACTATTTATATAATAATCAATTTATATCATTGGATTTAAAAATAAGAATCCCAATCTTTATTAAAATATGAGGTTGAAATGAATTACGAAAATTTAATTTTGGAAATTAAAGAATCAATCGCGCAAATTACAATTAATCGTCCCGATAAGTTAAATGCATTAAACTCCTTAACTCTTACCGAATTAGAAGATGCAATAGATAATATTAAAGAGAATGATGATGTAAATGTTGTAATAATAACAGGTGCAGGAGAAAAAGCATTCGTAGCGGGAGCGGATATAAAAGAATTAAATCAATTAAATATGCTGAAAGGCAGAACATTTGCAGAAAAAGGGCAGAGGATATTTTCCAAAATTGTACATCTCGGTAAGCCTGTAATTGCAGCTGTAAACGGTTATGCATTAGGCGGCGGTTGCGAGCTTGCATTAGCTTGTCATATTCGTTTTGCCTCCGAACAGGCTAAATTTGGTCAGCCCGAAGTCAACTTGGGCATTATACCCGGTTACGGCGGAACTCAGCGTTTGGCCAGATTGATTGGAAGCGGCAGAGCGCTTGAATATATTTTAACCGGAGATATGATCGATGCGGAGGAAGCATTTCGGATTGGACTGGCAAACAGAGTTGTACAACATGATGAGCTAATGGCAAAAGCTTGGGAGTTGGCGCAGAAGATTTCCTCGAAGGGACAATTAGCCGTTCGTCTTGCTGTTGATGCTGTTGTTAGTACAAATGATCTTTCAGAAAGAGAAGGACTTCTGCGGGAAGCGGATCTATTTGCAATTTGCTGTGGTACAGAAGATTTTAAGGAAGGAACTTCTGCGTTCCTCGAAAAAAGAAAAGCGGAGTTCAAAAATAAATAGTGCCTAAAATTGTGACTGCACCTAAAAAGAAATTAATTGTTATTTTTCTTTCATTAGCCGTTTTCCTTCTTCTTATAAATATCGTTATAGATTTTATTCCGAAGGAAAAGCCTGTACGTATTTCAGTCAACAAATCTACTATCGAAAGCAGGATACTTCAGCTGCTTGATGAGTTTTCGATAGAAAAAGATTGGATTAGAAAAGTTCCTGTTAAAAACTACGGCAAAGATTCTTTATCGTATATTTATAACGTAAACCTTCCGGCAGATATTTTTATCACCGATTTATTAAAAAGAATGAATACCCTTTTCCCGGAAAAAGAGATTTCCTTTTTGGCGAAAGAGAAGAAAATAAGAAGGTTAACATCAGTATATTTTTATATAAATGATGTGCTTCATCTACAAATTAACTTAAAAAAATATGATGAGCTATTTAGGAAGTTTTCCTTAATATCGTTTCTGGTGAAAGATATTGAACTTCTAAATGAGGAAGAGATTCATAGACTTTTATCTCTTCCTTTTACATTTTGTTTATTAACTGTGCCGGATGAAGAAAGTACGGAGCTTTGTAATCAGATTATTGCCAGCAATAAACAATATGCTGTTTATTTAAAAGATTTTATTGATGAGGAAAAATTTGAAATAAATGAAGGGCTTTCACAGTTAAGGCTTGAAAGTTCAGTTATATCAATTATTACCGAATTTAATGAAGCAAAGGCGTTTTTTATTAATAGAAAGTCCGGCTTGTTTAGATCTTTAATATATAATTTTGTTCGGGATAAATTTGCTGAACGCGGAAAGAAATTGCTTTCGCTGGATAAATATAAATCACTTTCTGCAACTTCACTGAAAGAAGTAAAATCAAAATTTAAGTTTTACGAAGAGAGTTTGAAAGGGAAAACCTCACAAACATTTTTAATAAGAGCCAAGGAATTACTGGGAATTTCAAATTCCGTTGAAAAATATTTGATGAGGGGGAACAAGATAGTGCCTTTTGAAATTAAAAATTAAGGTTTTCGTCAGTCTCAATAATTTCAAAATTGCCGAAATTATTCAATTCCTTTTCAAATGCTTTCTTATTTCCCACTATTGCTATCACTAGTTCATCAGGCTTAAAGTTATCAATCGATGCCTTCTGAATTTCATCGTTTGTCAGGGAATTTAATCTATCTAAATAACTGTTGTAATAATCCAGTTCCAGATTATGCTCAATTAAATTTCCAATGCTACGTGATATCTGAGAATATGATTCAAATAAAGAGGGGAAACGTCTGCTCAAAAATGATTTGGTAAATTCAATTTCCTCTTCTTTTACCTGACCTATAATTCCATTGAATTCTTTAACGATTTCATTAATTGCATTTATTGTATTTTCAGTGTCCACAGAAGTGTTAATCTCCAACATCCCGGAAATTTGATTAAATAAAATAGATGAGCGAATTCCGTAAGTGTAACCTTTTTCTTCACGTAAATTAGAATTTAATCTACTAGTAAAATTACCGCCTAATATCGAGTTCACAACAATTCTAGCAAGATGATCGGGCGATTTTCGGTTCGATGTAATATGTCCAACCCTTATTTCGGATTGTGCCGAATCGGGTTTGTCGATCAGTAATATTTTTTGCTTCAATGAATTTACCGAAATTACGGGTTCACTCCTGTTCAATTCTACTTTCCAATCATCAAATATATTATTCAGCTTATTGCTAAGTTCTTGATTATTAAAATCACCGACGGCAATTATATCCATCGATTTGGGAGTGAGGTGAGTCTTGTAGAATTTAGTAACATCAGTTAAAGAAATATTTTTAACAGAAGCAGAATAACCGATAACGGGATTTGCATAAGGTGTATTATAGAACACTGCTTTTTCGAACAATGAATTAGCCAAAAAATCCGGTTGAACAGCAGATTGCATTATTCTTGTTGTAAGTTTAAACTTTTCCCTTTCAAATTCTTCGTCCTTTAACCAAGGATTCTTTATAACTTCTCCAATCAGTTCAATCGCTTCATCAAGGTGTTCTTTTAAGGAGAGTAATGAAAAATGCAGATGGTCATTATCGGTTCCAAAACCAACAATAATTCCCAAGTTTTCAAATTGGTCTGCCAATTGGAGCGCATTATATTTTCCTGCTCCTTCATCTATTAGATATGATAACAGATATGAAGTGCCGTATTTATCAGTATCATCGAATTTAGCGCCAGCAGAAAAGACAAAATTTAATTGAACAATAGGTAAATCTTTTTTAATTACGGTGAATAATCGGCTGCCACAATTCAGTGTGTCCTTTTCAATATCCGGCAAATTAAATATGATTTTATCTGTTATTTTGGGTGCAATCTCTCTAGTTATCATATTAGTTTTCTCTCTTGGGAATTATATTTAGCTCCACATAATTTTTACTTAGATAATTTTTGAAAATGTCATTTATAGCTTCACGAGAAGCTTTTTCATAACGTTTCAAACTGTATTCAAACGAATTTGGTTCATTTAAATAAAAATTATAGTGATTTAATTGATTCGCATAAGTTGTTAAATTTTGTAAAGAATAAACGAATGCAGCTTTTATTCCGTTTTTACTTCTGAGCAATTCTTTCTCGGAAATTCCTGAATCCATTGCCTTCTTTAGCTCTTGGAAGATTGCTGCCTTAAGTTCTTCAATAGATTTACCGGGTTTAGCCGTGGCTGTAATTATAAAACAGCCGTCATATTTTTGTGAATATTGAAAGGCTGTAATATCCTGTGCGATTTGTTTTTCGAATACTAGTTCTTTGTATAATCTTGCATTCTTTGAGCCGGATAAAAAATCGGCTAAGATTTCTAATTCCGGTTCATTATCAGCGTAAGCTTTAACGGTGTGCCAAGCCAAATAAATTCTCGGTAAATTTACGTTATCTTCATGAACTATTTTTTCACGTTTTTCAATTTCAAATTCGGGTACAAAAACTTCCGGCACTTTATTCCCCATTGGAATCTCACCGAAATATTTTTCTACGAGGTCAATTGTTGAGTTTTCATCGAATTCACCAGCAATGACCAACGTAGCATTATTCGGTGCGTAATATTTCTTAAAAAACTCTTTAACGTCATCTAAACTAAATTTCTTGATATCTTCCATCCATCCGATTGTAGGCCATGAGTAAGGATGATTTTGGGGATATAAATTGTTGAATAGAATTTCCCAAGCTAAA
The DNA here is from genome assembly GCA_964573255.1 of uncultured Melioribacteraceae bacterium. Taxonomy (GTDB): domain Bacteria; phylum Bacteroidota; class Ignavibacteria; order Ignavibacteriales; family Melioribacteraceae; genus CAYNUJ01. Next base: position 75,239 of record CAZNJB010000006.1, on the reverse strand, counting down.
CCGTATGGTTGGTTTTCATACCTCTCACGCCTTTCATTCATTACTACGTCTTTTTGGTTATCGAGTTTTTCTTGAGTGAGAGCTGGAAGGAGAAAACCCATTCTATCGCTTTCGAGCCAAAGTGCTAATTCAAGTGCATTCGAAGGTAGAGTTTCGTAGTAGTTTGTTCTATCATCGGAAGTGGAACCGTTTAGAGTTCCGCCCGCTTCCTGCACATATTTGAAATGCATTTCCTTTCCAACATGCAGGGAGCCTTGAAACATCATATGCTCGAATAAATGAGCAAATCCTGTTTTCCCGGGAGATTCATTTGCAGAACCAACCCGATACCATAAATTAACAGCGGTTAACGGGAGTCCTTTTCTATGGGATAGAATAACTTCTAAACCATTTTTTAATTTATATTTATTGTATTCAAAATTTAATATATGATTCATAATTATCACTTTAGTATAAATTCTATTCTTTCAGATTTCCCGTCGATATTCGCACGGGGGGAAATCCCGAATAATTTACAAAGAAGCGGGTAAACATCAATATTCCAAAGAGTTCCACAAAAATAGTTATTTTTGAATGACGGTCCCATAGCTAAAAATATTCCGTGCATATCCATCTGTTGATTATCGTATCCGTGATTACCTTTAGAATATTCCCCGTTCTTTTTATCTAGAATTTTATTATTCGTAAGGGAATATCCCAAATCTGCTATAATTACTATGGGATCTATAAAAGGGTGATGAGAAAAATGAAAATATTCGGGTACTTCATCTTTAAGATAAACTTTATAATGGTTCTCATTAACCTTTAGTTTATCGTATAATTCCTCGATGCTGTTATCTCCATTTGGAGAAAGCAGCATAAACGGTCCGTAATTATTGAAATTATACGAATGTGAGTCGATTATATTATCGATATTGATATTTTTTTCGGGAGGAATTTCGGTCATTCCATGATCAGATACGATAATAATATTTATACTATCTTTAACCGGAGTGTCTTTCAAATTCGTCAAAAGATAATTGGTAAGACTGTCGAGTAATTTAATCGATTGGTTTACTTCTTTTGAATTGGGTCCGTATTTATGTCCTGTATTATCAGTTTCCGAAAAATAAAGTGTAAGAAAATGAGGTCTTTCTGCATAAGGTAATTTAAGCCATTCGACTATTCCATCAATTCTTTTTTTGTAAGGTATCTTACCATCATATTTTTTGAAATAAGATGGATGCAGATAATCAGGTTTTAGTTCGGAACCTGGCCAAAAGAAACTTGCTGTTTTTATTCCACTCCTTTCCGCTGTTACCCAGAAAGGTTCTCCCAAATACCAAGAAGGATCGGTAACGGCGTTTTCATCACCTAGTTTGTAAATCCTTTTCTTAAAAGGATCAATTATGTAATTTGTGATAATGCCATGATTTTCAGGAAACATCCCGGTAACTATTGATAAATGGTTCGGAAAAGTTTTTGAAGGAAAGGATGGTCTCAAAGATAAAGCACGAACGCCTTCGGATTTAAATTTATCGAGTGTTGGAGTTATACCTCTATCCAAATAATCCCATCTAAATCCGTCGAAAGAAATGAGAAGAACATAATTGTTTTCTTGAGGTAGAACTAATGTTGTAACTAAAAAGAAAATTAATAAGAATATCTTTTTCATTTTTTCCCCTGAAAGTGCAAAAAAAAAGCTGCCCGAAATTGGGCAGCTCAAAATTACTAAAAAGTTAGCTTATTAGTAACTTAAAGAAATACCTACGTTAAATGTTCTCGGTAAACCAACGAATACTTCCGCATCGTCAGCTGAGTGAGTTTTACCATTATCTTTGAAGGCATTAAATCTACTGTTGTCAACAGCATCTTGGATGTAGAGTTCATCAAGAGCGTTGAAAACGTGACCGAATAATTGAAGGTTAACACCTTTGATGTTGAATGGTAAATTGTAAGCAAAGTGGAGATCTACCAAAGTATATGATGGAGTCAACCAACTTTGTCCTCTGTCAGATTCATCTGTTCTAGCTAAAGGATCGAAATTTGCATAGTGATCAGCATAATATTTAACTATACCACTAACGCTCATTCCTTTAACAGGGAATAATGTTAACATACCAACTAAAGAAGTTTGAGGTTGGTCACCAACCTTGAGGTCTTTGATATAGTAAGTATACTCTGTTTGAACTCCAGCGCCAGAAGAATAATCTTTGTAAGTACCGGAAACGTCATCTAAATATTTCCAGTTACCAAAAGATAAAGCACCGTCTATTCTAACCATTCTAACAGGTGCATAAGCAACTTCCAATTCAACACCCATATGACGTGAATCGATACCGTTCAAGAAAACAAGATCGGTACTACCGTCAAGATTTTGAACTTGTCTTGATTGTGCTCTATCCATCCAAGTTGTATAATATAAGTTACCTTTAACATTTAATTTACCGTTTAAGCCGGTGTAGTTAACACCAACTTCGATATTGGTGAATTTTTCGTTTTTAGGATCTTTTGCTTTTGTACCGTCAAAGTCGTTGATAACTTGGTCGAAGATCGGCACTTTAGATACATAACCAGCGTTAGCAAAAACATCTAAGCTAGGAGTGATACGGAAGCTTGCACCACCTTTAAGCTGATAACCGTTGATATTATCAGATTCAGTGAATACTTCGTTTCCGTTTGCATCTTTAGCAAAGTGATCGGTATAAGTATATTTGATCATTGACCAGCCAGCTGTAGCATAAGCAGTTAAGCGATCTTTAGAATATTCGCCTTGTGCGTATGCGCCGAACCAATCAACTGTATTTGTGTTGAAATAGTCGAATTTGTCGCCAAGACCTAATTTTTTACCGTTTGGTCCCCAGAAATCGGAATCATATCTTAAGTAGTAATCACCACCTAAGAGGTCACGAACTTCGCGATAGTGATCGATTTCAGCGGTTCTCCAGTCAACTCCAAATGAAGTTTTGAAGCTTGGAGATATTTTCCAGTAAGCTTTGGAAATTAAACCGTATGTCCATTGATCGTTACGGCTGTTTCTTAAAACGCCTTTGGAAGCTGCTTTACCTTCGCTATCAAGATTTGCTTGGTTAGCTGCAATAGTAGCATCCCAATCAGCTACTCTTGAAGGACCGGAGTAATCCCATTTCATGCTTCCTTTTGTTCCGGTACCACCACCGGTTCCGCCTGACCAGTATAAAGTAGTATATAAAGAAGCGGATTTGGATAATTGTGAATACCAGTTAAAGTTAACAATTGGTTTGTGGAAGAAGTTTTCTCTTTCGTTGATGAAAGAAGGATCATAACGGTCGTGTAAACCTGATTTAGAACCTAACCAGAGATTATCATTATAAGCAACTTGACCTTTGTAAGAAGAACTTACAGTATTCCAGTTTTCGTTGTATAATCTTCCGGATTTTGCTTCAGGGAATTTATCCAATGCAGCTTGAGAATAGCCTAATTCTTTTGCGAATGAGTGGCTGTAAGCAGCAATGTTTTGTTTGTAAAGGTTCTGACCGTGTCTTTGAGGAGCGCCTAAAGCATAGAACTCGATACGGTTGTTATCGTTTACGTTGTATGCTGCGCCAAAGTAGTATGCCCACGCATCAGTCCAAGTTTTATCAACAACACCGTCGCCAAGTTTTCTAACGATAGTAGCGCTTGCAGCCCATTTACCGTCGATCAAACCTGTATTTGCTGAAAGTGAAGTTTTTAAGAAAGATCCGCTACCAAATTCTTGTTTGAATTTAACACCGAATTTGTTTTGTGTAGGATCTGTGATGATGTTCATTGTACCACCGATAGAAGGAGTAGCTAAGTTAACTGCGCTGAGACCTCTCTGAACCTGGATAGAAGAGGTAGCATCACCTAAACCATCCCAGTTAGACCAGTAAACCCAACCATTTTCCATATCGTTAACAGGAACACCATTGATCATGATAGCGATATTTCTTTGGTTGAAACCGCGAACGTTAATTCTTGCATCGCCCGCACCACCACCTTGTTGAGTAGCATAAACTGAAGGTGTTGTGTTAAGAACCATTGGAATGTCTTGGGAACCAAGACGGAATTCCATATCTTTTTTGTCAACGTTAGTAAATGCTACCGGAGTTTCTCTTTCTTTTGCACGGTCGGCTACGACTGTTACATTAAGAGAAAATTGGTAATCTTTCAATGAGAAATTTAATTGCATGTTATTTGTAACATTAACTTCAACTTCTTTTCTTTCGAAGCCGACATAGCTACAAACAACCGTGTAAGTTCCTTTTTCAACATCGATGCTGTATTTACCGTCAACATCAGTAGCAGCACCAAGAGTTGTTCCTTTAAGGAACACGTTAGCGCCAACAAGTTTTTCTCCTGTTTCCGCGCTAGTTACTACACCCGAAAGAGTATATCTCTTTTGAGCGTATAGTGTCATCGTCATTAAGATAACACTAAAAAAGATGGTTAGTTTGTACAGCTTAGACATAGAACATCCCTTTAGTTTGTTGGTGAAATAGTTTATTATTTTATAAGAATAAGTATAGTGAGTTAATTTGATATTTTGAATATCAGATTGCATATTTAACAATAATTTAATAAAGTAGAATTATAGCCAGAATTATGGTTTAGGTTTGATGCGTCTGCTTTCCCCAAAGGGAATTTTATAGAATTGCAGATTTTTTTTCGATATGTGCTCAAGGTTACAAACATGTAACTCAAATATAAAAAATTGATACCTAAAAATTCAAAGATTTTAACAGGTAAAGAATTATTATTTTAAAATCATTTTTCTTATATTCCACTTAAATAATAATTCCAGTTATATTCCTATTATGATTAAACTCACCGATAAACTTAAAGCAAATATTAGTAGAATCAAATTATTGGCTACCGACGTTGACGGCGTGTTAACCGATGGCGGGTTATACTACAGCGAAGCCGGATTAACTTTTAAGAAATTTAACGTTAAAGATGGTATGGCAGTGCGCCTCCTGAAAGATGTTGGAGTTAAATCTGCTATCATTTCTACCGATGTTTCCGATATTCCTAAAATGCGTGCCGAAAGGCTGAAAATTGATTATTGTATTATTGGAAGTTGGAATAAACTTGAGAAACTCAAAGAAATTTGTTCTGAGTTAAATATTTCCCTTGAAGAGTGTGCCTTTATAGGTGATGATGTCAATGATTTGGAAATTCTTAAATCTGTCGGAGTTTCTTTTTGTCCGGCTGATGCCGTTTATTCTATTCGTAGTACAGTTGATATTGTCTGCGATAAGAATGGTGGCGAGGGTGTTTTCCGGGAAGTTGCAGACCTGATAATTTCCTGCAAATAAATTTTTCCTCAGACTTGCTTTTAAAAAATAATAGTGCGAAGTTTAGTGTACATATGAACACTATTTTGTATGATTGATTTAACTAAATATCGACTTCCGGCTGGTAAAAACGGTAAAGCTATAGTAGCTAAAATACATCGGCCTCTTTTGCGTAAAAGGGCGGGTGTAGAGTTTGATATTTACGATTATGCAATGCTTTTTAATGATGCTGCTACGAAGAAGCTTATAAGGGAAGGTAACACAATAGGCTGTTTTTACATCGAATCACCCGGAATGCGTTCCCTTTTAAGGCGTCTTTCCTGTGACACTTTCGAAATGCTTACCGCTGCCAGTTCGGTTATTCGGCCGGGTGTGGCAGAAAGCGGAATGATGCGTGAATTCATTGAAAGGCACAAAAATCCTCGCCGTAGGAAATATTTAGTTCCCGAAATGGAAAAGTATTTGGCTGAAACATACGGCGTTATGATTTATCAGGAAGATGTAATCAAAGTTGCTCATCATATTGCCGGATTAAGTTTGGAAGAAGCAGATTTGCTCAGGCGCGCAATGAGTGGTAAGATGCGTTCCCATAAAGCAATGAAAAGTGTAAAAGAAAGATTCTTTGTTTCTTGTAAGGAGCGGGGATTGAGCTTGCGTGTTTCCAACGAATTGTGGCGGCAAATAGAATCCTTCGCCGGATATGCATTTTGTAAAGCGCACAGCGCTTCGTTTGCTCTGCTTTCATTTCAAGTAGCTTACCTTAAAGTTCATTATCCGGCTGAATTTATGGCAAGTGTTTTAAGTAACGGCGGCGGCTATTATTCTGCAGCAGTATATATTCAAGAGGCAAAGAGAATGGGGTTGCGCATTTTACTTCCTTCTATAAATAGAAGTGAGTACGAATACCGCGGGTTCGATCGTGTTTTGCGAATAGGACTAATGGCAATTAAAAATCTTTCCCGCAAATCGGCAGAAAAAATTATTGTCGAACGGAAAAAAAACGGCAGTTTCAAATCGCTCTCTCAATTTCTGGAAAGAACCGGTCTGGGGTATGAGGAGAGCGCATTGTTAATTAAGTGTGGTGCAATGGATTGTTTGGGAAAAACGCGTCCCACACTTATGCGGTTGCTCGATATTTATTTTCGGCATCATAAAATGATTGACGGGGAAAGTGCGGATTTATTTGCCGGGGAAATAACGGAATTAGAAAACAAGGTTGAAACTTCGCTTCAATATAATATAAATGAAATATGTACCGCCGAATACGAAATATTCGGATATATGGTTAGTCGTCATCCTCTCAATTTTTTCGAAAAATTTGTTGAACGTAAAGACATTCTCAAAGCTAAAGATATGCCGAAAAAAAACGGTATGAGAGTGAAAATGATAGGTTGGTATATGACTTCAAAACGGATAAAAACGCAAAAAGGGGAGATAATGAAATTTCTTTCGCTCGAAGATTTGACCGGTACTTTCGAAGCGGTTCTTTTTCCGAAAATATATTCTCAAGTTGCCGATTTAACAATATCAATGGGACCATATCTTGTGGAGGGAATTGTAGATATGGAAAGCGGCTATAATTTGATAGTTGAAAAGTTGGCAGTTCTTTCTTCAAGAGAAATCAAAATGTCTCTCGAAAAGGACAGTTCTGAAAATCAATATTATGGAGATGTAGAAAAAATTAGAGAAGAAGAGTTCGGAATAGTGAAATCATTAAACAGCGAAAAGATACGGCGTGCATATTTGAGTTAACAAATAAAATGAATAGCTTTGTATATTAAATAATAATGTTGAAGATAATGGAAGGATATAAAGAAGTTAAACAATGGAGTCCCTCGAAAGGGGATTATGTAAACGAGGTTCAAAAAGAAGCTAGCAGAAGAAGTAAGGAAAGAAAGAGAAGAAATAGGGTGATCTTATATTATATAGTAGGGATGTTGATTCTGGTGGCTGTAGTTTACAAATATTTGTTAGTATAAAGAAGAACTTGCTGTGTGTCGGGGTGGGGAGATTCGAACTCCCGACCTCTTCGTCCCGAACGAAGCGCGCTAACCGGGCTGCGCCACACCCCGAAATTATAAGTTCTAAAAATAGGCTCGAAAAATATTAAATAGTTGATTATTTTCAAAAAGAAAATACAGTTGTACTAAATCTAAAAAGGATAAATCCATTTAACAAAATTTTTTTTACTATATTTATTTGCAAAATATGTATTTTTTTATTAAATATGATGAAAATGAAATATAATATTGTGTAATAAATGAAAAGAAAAATTGTCTCATAATTGTAAAGAGGTTCTTTATGAAAAAACTCACTACTCTATTTTTAGTTGCTTTATTCCTTTTGAGTGATGCAACTTTTGCACAGTTGGCAAAAAACAGCTGGAATTTTGGATTTGGATTTAGATATCCTAGAATGATTAATGCTAATTATCTTGGGGATGAAGCAGCTTTGGGCGGTTATCTCCATTTACAGAGAAATTTCTCCGAACATATTGGCGGAAGGTTTACTCTAAGTGCAATTAATTTTAATGGAAAAGTAGGAACTACAAAAGTTACTACTTTGGCAATGTTAGGAAATCTTGATCTTGTATATTATTTAGTTCCCTGCGAAAGCGTTTCACCGTTCTTTACCGTTGGAGCTGGATTTGGATACGCATCTTATACTAATGGAGTAAAAGATTCCAATTTTGATTATGAAATTGGCGGATCTTTTGGTGTTGAATTTAAGCTTAATGAAAAATGGAATTTTAAAACTGAATTAGCTTATCATACAATGTCGAATAGTTCATTTGAAGGTGTATATGGAACAAGAGGTTTTGGTCTTCTTGGCGGTCCCGAAGATGCTTATATGTTCTTCGACATTGGTGTTAATTACTATTTCAAAAAAGGCGAAGAAAGCAAACTCTGCCAATTGTATGATGGTATTCGTTTAGAAGAAATGCCCGATCCAGTAGATTATGAAAGAATTGAAAATATTGTCAAGAAGTATATCCCTCGCGAAGTAGTTAAAGAAGTTGTAGTTGAAAAAGAAACTCCTTCCAAACGTTGGGTGCTTGTTGGAGTAAACTTCGACTTTAATTCTTCCAGACTTACTCAGGAAAGCTATCCTATTTTATTCCATGCACTTCAAGTATTATTGCAAAATCCTGAGATGAAAGTTGAAATTCAAGGATATACCGATAACATTGGACCAGAAAGCTACAATGTTAAATTATCCGAAAGAAGAGCTAAAACAGTTAAAAATTATTTAGTAGCTCATGGTGTTTCCTCAAGCAGATTAGTAGTGAAAGGCTACGGTTCTAAGAACCCAATTGCTGATAACAAAACTGCTAATGGCAGAGCAATGAACCGACGAATTGAATTCAAAGTTCTTGCAGATTAATTTTTAATGGACGCCTTTTGGCGTCCTTTTTTTTATCCTTTAAAATTATCCGAGAGGTAATTAAGGTGTTCAACAAAGATAAAAAGCATTTGTTAAACAATATGGAGACCTCCGCGACAATTTGTCAAGGAGGATTTTTTGTATGAAAATTAAAGCTAAAATTATTGATGAACAGGGATTGCAAAGAACCATTACAAGATTGGCGCATGAAATCTTGGAAAAAAATAAGGGTTCTGAAAATATTGTGATTTTAGGAATGCGTACAAGAGGAGAATTTATTGCAAAAAGAATTCACGACAAAATAATGGAAATCGACAATTCAGACGTGAATTTCGGCGTACTTGATGTTACTTTATATCGTGATGATTTTCGTACGCGCCTAAAGCAACCCGAAGTGTCGGTGACAAATATTACATTCGACATTTCTGAAAAGGATGTTGTTTTAACAGATGATGTCCTTTATACAGGTAGAACAGTTCGTGCCGCGTTAGATGCTGTAATGGATTTGGGACGACCTAAAACAATACAACTATGTGTTTTGGTCGATCGCGGTCATAGAGAGCTACCGATTAAAGCGGATTATGTGGGTAAAAATATTCCCACTTCAATTAACGAAGAAGTGAAAGTGAAATTAAAAGAGATCGATAACGAAGATGCAGTTTATTTAGTAGAATCACCACAATAAAAAGTAAGTGAGAATTATATGTCATTATCAACAAATCATTTATTAGGTTTATACGACGTTCCTAAAGAAGATATAAAACTAATATTAGATACTGCCAAAACTTTTAGAGAAGTATTGGAGCGTCCGATAAAAAAAGTTCCTACTTTACAAGGTAAAACAGTTGTTAATTTATTTTTTGAGAATTCAACGAGAACACGTCTATCATTTGAATTAGCGGAAAAGCGGCTTTCTGCGGATACAATCAATTTCTCTACTTCCACTAGCAGTGTGAAGAAGGGAGAAACATTTAAGGATACTGTAAGAAATATTATGTCAATGAAAGTTGACATGATAGTATGCCGTCACGAATCAGCTGGCGTTCCACAGTACCTTACTCGAATTACCGATGCAAATATAATCAATGCTGGAGACGGTAGACACGAACATCCTACTCAAGCATTGCTCGATATGTACTCAATAAGAGAGAAAAAAGGTTCGCTTGAAGGATTAAGGGTTTGCATTGTCGGTGACGTTGCCCATAGTCGTGTAGCATTATCGAATATTTACGGATTAACTAAAATGGGAGCGGAAGTTTCCGTTTGCGGACCCAGAACAATGATTCCTATCGGAATAGAAAATTTAGGTGTTAAGGTATATCACGATATAAATAAAGCAATTAAAGAACACGATGTATTGAATGTTTTAAGGATACAGCTTGAACGCAAGGCAGCTTCAAGCATCCCCTCATTAAGAGAATATCATAATTATTTTGGCATTACTGCCGAAAGAATTGAAAAACAAAATCCCGATATTTTAATTCTGCATCCCGGTCCAATTAACCGTGGTGTAGAGTTATCCTCAGAAGTCGCTGACGGTCCTTATCAAATTATTCTGGATCAAGTTACAAACGGTGTGGCTGTTAGAATGGCAATTCTATATTTATTAGGTACTAAAAATTAGGTGGGAAATGAAAGTAATTTTAGAAAATATAACATTGATTGATCCTCAACAAAAATTAAATAAAAAGTCTAATATTTTAATTGAAGATGGAATCATCAAAAAAATTGGTGATATTTCAGCCGAACAAAAAAAACAAGCACAAATATTTGATTTAAGCGGAGCCGTATGCTCACCCGGATTTTTTGATATGCATGTTCATTTCAGAGAACCGGGAAGAGAAGATGAAGAAACTATCCAGACCGGATGCCGTGCTGCCGCTGCAGGTGGATTTACCGGTGTTGCTTGTATGCCGAATACAGAACCTGCAATTGATTCTGCTGAAACGGTAAAATTTATTCTGCAAAAGGCCAACGGTGAGTTGGTAAACGTATTTCCAATTGGAGCGGCAACCCTCGGCAGGAAAGGGGAAGCAATTTCTCCTATGGCTGAACTTTCCGATGCCGGTGCAGTTGCATTTTCAGATGATGGTACTGCAATTAAAACTGCTGCAGTATTAAGAAGCGCTATGGAATATGCAAGTATGTACAATAAGGTAATTATTGAGCATTGTGAGGAAGAGACTTTAGCTGACGGCGCAATTAACGAAGGAGAAATGAGCACTAAATTAGGATTACCGCCACTTCCATCTGTTTCCGAAGACTTAATTGTAAGCCGGGATCTTTTGATGGCTGAATATCTGAATGCAAGAATTCATATCGCTCATATTAGTACGAAAGGAGCGGTTAACTTGGTTCGCGAAGCCAAAAAAAGAGGAATTAAAGTTACGGCGGAAGTTACTCCTCATCATTTTTCAATAACTGACGAGTCTTTGTATTCTTACGATTCGAATTTTAAGATGAGTCCCCCTTTAAGAACCCAGGAAGATGTGCAGGCTTGTATAGAGGGGCTGAAAGATGGAACGATTGATTGCATTGCAACTGATCATGCTCCTCACGCAATCGAAGAAAAGGAATTGGAGTTTATTTATGCTCCAAATGGTATTATTGGTTTAGAAACTGCAATCGGCTTAACCTTGAACGAACTTTACCACAAAAAACATTTATCTCTTGAAGAGATAATTGAAAAATTTGCGATTAACCCGAGGAAAATTCTCGGTTTGAGCATTCCTAAAATTGCAGAAGGGGAAAAAGCCGAATTAACGATTTTCAACCCCGATGAGGTGTGGACTGTTGATGTTAAAAAATTCAAATCTAAATCTAAGAATAGTCCCTTCGATAAAAAAATACTTACCGGCAAACAAGTTGCTGCAATAAACAATTCTCAAATGTTTATTGATGATGAGTTTATAAATATCTAACCTTTTTTAACCGGAGGGAGAAATCTCTCCGGTTCATTCCTGTTTACTTAATTATACACTCGCTGTTAACTATCAATTACATCTTTAATTGAACATAGCCTTTTAAGGCTGTAAAGCTCATTATATTTTTGGCATTCTCCTTGCTATAGAATTATAAAAACAATGGAGAAAAGTCATGAAAAAGTTGAAAATATTATTAGCACTTGTATTGAGTGTAATAGCGTTTCTCGGTTGTAAAGATGAAGAGAGTTATTACGATACTATTCCGCCTAGTCCGCCAAGCAACATTACAACATTAACCGGTGATAACCGGATTGACATTCAATGGAGGGATAGTCCAGAAAGTGATGTGGCTGGATACAATATTTACGTTAATGATTCATACGAAGGGAAATATACTCTGATTGGAAATACACCTTACAATTATTTCGTTGATTTGGGTGCGGTGAACGGATACACGTATTATTATGCCATTTCTGCATACGACTATAATGGAAACGAAAGTGAACTGAGTTATGATATTGTGTATGATACCCCGCGCCCGGAGGGTTTTAATCAATCCATTTTCGAATATAAGAGGTTTCCGAATAATTCCGGTTATTCTTTTTCGGAATATTTGGTGGTTCCATATGATGATGATAGAACGGACTTTTTCTATGAAAAATATAACGGGAAATTTTATTTAGATGTTTGGAGTGATTCGGATATACAAGATATGGGCGAAACTTACGATATCTATGATGTTAGTCAAGCTCCTATAAACGGATGGGTTCCACTTGTTGATGGTGAAAACATCAAATACACGGAAGCATTTGTTGGGCATACATATGTGATTTGGACTTGGGATAATCATTTTGCGAAAGTAAGGATTTCATCAATCACCCCGGAACGAATAGTCTTTGATTGGGCATATCAGATTGCCGAAGGTAATCCCGAGCTAAAAACTGCGAGAGGGAGTGGTAAAAGAGAAGTTGATAAAAATGTGGTAAGGAAGTAAACTTTTTAATTCCTCAAAAGCATACCATTTTCGGTATGCTTTTTTTTTATCATTTCTGTATTTTGGAGTTAATTATAATTTTATTTAAGATGAAAATATTTACAATCATATTATTCTTATGCTTTTCCGCTTCGGCTGATTTTTCTCAAAATAAAGCCGATAAAATATTTCAATCAATTGAGAACGGAATAAATGCTGCGGATGTCAGTCAATTTACTTCTTTTATTAAAGAAAAGACATACATAAGTTTATTAAGCGGTTATTCCGATTATTTTTCTCCAAATCAGGCTCATTATGTATTGCAAGATTTCTTAAATTTTTATGAACCGATTGAATTTAAGTTCGATAATAAAGTTTTTAATGATGATTATTCTTTCGCAACTGGGGTTCTAAAATACTTTCATCGAGGGTCTAAAAAAAATAGTAGGGTTTTCGTTGCACTCAAAAAGGTTAAAGATTTATGGGAAATTTCTCAATTAACAATAAATTAAATATTGTAATATGAAATATTCTCGGATCAACTTATTCATTTCCGGATTTTTGATATTGTTATCATTCGGCTTAGGATTTTATGTTCCTTACGGGGTAAGAAATATCGAAGCTAACTGGGAGCAAATTAGTGTTGATTTGCGAGAAAAGTATGCTTCTGAAATAGAAGAAATATTTAATGAAGAATTTGAACAATTTAATTCTCAAGCAGATAATTTAGAGAAAGCAATCAAATCTTTCCATTCTAACGAAGATATTATTGACGCTGCAAAGGATAATGAAATATCTTTTCAATATTATCAAAAGGATTCTTTAATACTCTGGCATAATTTCACGCCTTTACCGAATGAAATCATATCTAAGTTTAACTCCGGTGAAATATTCTTTTATTCTACTACATTAAAAGCGTTTATCTGTAGAATTGATTCTATACTTGATGGTGTCAATCGAAAAGTTGTTATATATCAAAAAGTCATTGAAAAGTTTTACAATTTCGATAATAATATTTATCGTCCAATTAGTCTGACAAAAAAAATATCTGATTATTTTTCATTCGATTGTAAAATAGATTATAAAGCCAACGCAGCAATATCATTAAGTGGGCTAGAGTATTCATCAGCAGTTAAAAACTTACAGGGCAGAAAAATAGGAGTTGTTACTTTTCCTCAACCAAAATTGGATGTAGAGAAGAAAAACTTTGTTTCCATTGTAGAGAATATCCAATATGTTTGTATTATAGTTGCTGTTATAGTCTTTTTGATTGGATTTATCAAAGAGATTTGGTCCGGTAGTCAAAATTATAAAAATGCAGTAATTGTTTTATCACTAATAATAGTGAGAATGTTATTACTAGCATTTTCATTACCCGAAAAATTATTCCCAATGGAATTAAGCAATCCGAAATATTTTTCATCTACATTTGCGGGCGGAATTGCCAAAACACCCTTGGAGTTATTTATCTCGGCAGTAACTTTCATTGCCATATTATTCTTTGTTCAAAAGATTGTAGTTGAAAATAAAACAAAATTAGAGAAACTTAATCCCTACATACGTATTGCCTTAAATTCTTTTATATTCTTTTCTGCCTTATTAATAGTTCGTGCGTTTGCTGCTTCGGCTAGAAGTTTTGTGTTCGATTCCGGTGTGCGGTATTTTAACTTGAATACTTTATTACCTGAATTCCCAATCATTTTTAATTTATTCAATTTGCTGTTAGTTGGATTCGGACTTTTATTTTTCGCGAGTATTATTTTCCGAATATTAAAACCTGTAACTGGCATCAATAAATATTTTAATAGTATTCTATTGAATTTATTCAGTTTGATTTTAGGCGTTGTTGTCTATTTCTTAATTGACAAATCAGTTATTATACCTATTTATGTCCATATAATATTGATGATAATATTATTTTTTCTTACACGGGTTTATGTTACGGGAAAAATAAAGTCTACTATATTTCATATTTATTTAGCGGTTATAACATCTATAATTTCAATTTATTGTCTGGATTATTATAATGTTGAATTAACAAAAAATTCGCTTAAAATTGCCGCGGAGGAAGTGATAAACGCCAAAGTGAATTTATATGATTTTTGGCTGAGAAAAGTTTTGACTGATAAATCAATTGAGGAACAAGTCTTAAGAGATGACGAAAATGAAAACTGGGATGCAAGGTCATTTTTAATATGGAATTCATCTCCTTTTATGAAAGAGGATATACCATGTTGGGTAGCTGTTTATGATTCCAACTATGAAATATTAGGGGGTTACGAATATCTTACTTCAGAAAAAATGCCGATTAAATTAACAGGTATCGATAGTTTGGAAGGAGTCAAGTACACTAAAAAGATAAACGGAAAACAAAATTTTATAGAAGGGCTGAAGAAATTTAGTTCGAATAATAACGATAGGTATTTGCTTTTTGGAATAGAGTTTGGAGCGTTAACTTATTCTTCCACAGTTGAACCGAAATTTGTATCACCTAATAAATATTTCGATAAAATTTCCGTCAATCCAAATGAATATTTTATTATCAAGTTTAACAAAAATGAAATCGTGGATAATGTCGGTTCAGTGGAACTCGGTATTAAAGATGCGATGTCATTGATTAGCTCATTCCCATCAGAGAGTTACTCTCATTGGACTAATCTTAATTTTGATGGTGAAGAGTATTTAACGTACATCATACGCGGTAAAACAATAAATGCGATTATAGGACTGAAGCAGAAGGACATTGCAAACTTACTTTTTCATTTATTTAAAATTCTTTTTATTCATTCAATTATAATTTCAGTTGTAGTTTTAATATTAGCGCTCTTTAAATTAGTTAAGAATGGTAGTTTTGTTTTGAACTATCGCTCTAGATTGTTCATAGCATTCTTAATAATTGCATTAGTTCCGATTATCTTTCTTGCTTTCTATTTAAGGGATTTAACAAGCACTAAGAACTTGAATACAATTAGATATAAGTTAAAAAAACGTGCAGTTAGAGTTGAAAATTATATTCAATCGAATTTTGATTTCGATGTTTATAATTTCGAAAGTTTTGAATCGGCAGAGCATGATCTCGGAATTAAATTCAATATCTATTCGGGAAAAGAGCTTTATTATTCTTCCTTCGGTAAATATTATACAACTGGGATATTATCGCCTTATTTAAATTCCGAGCCGTATATTAAGATCTATATCGATAATAAATATAGTTATTTAACAAAAAATAGAATTGGCAACCTAGTTTATAATTCTTATTATTATAGGATGCAGAACAATTCCATATTGGAAATAAATGATGCGTTTAACAATATTATTCTTCCGATTAAAATAGATGAATTCGATACAATATTATTCGGCAGTTACGCAATAGCATCGATAATAATTATTTTACTCAGTACACTGCTTTCAAATCAGATTTCAAAACCGATAGATAATTTAACAAGAGCAACAAAAGCATTATCCGAGGGTGACTTGGATATTTCGATTCAAGAAAAATACTCGGGGGAAATAGGTCAACTTGTGAATGCATTTAATTATATGACTATTCAATTGAAGAAAAATGCTAACGAAATTGCAAGAATGGAGAGGGAAGTTGCTTGGAAGGAAATGGCAAAGCAAGTTGCTCACGAAATTAAAAATCCACTTACACCAATGAAATTATCGGTTCAGCATTTGAAAGCTGCTTACCAGGACGGTTCAGATAAGTTTGATGCTATATTTAAGAAAGTTACCGATACATTGATCAATCAAATAGAAACTTTGCGAAGGATTTCTTCCGAATTTAGCAATGTGGCTAAAATGCCTCAACTTAAATTAGAGCAAGTAAATGTAAATGAAGTTATTAAGCAAGCTGCTGATTTATTTACCGAAAAAGAATTAAAGATTTATATAACTTCAGATAATGAATCCACAGTTGTTCAAGCTGATTTTGATCACCTTAAAAGAACGATAATAAATTTAATCCGCAATTCACTTCAAGCGGGTGCAAATAAAATAAATATTGAACTGAAGAATACAGGTACAGAGGTGAAAATTTATATTCGAGATAATGGACGTGGAATTCCGGAAGAATACCAAAATAAAATTTTCGATTTTAACTTTACAACAAAGAAGGAAGGTATGGGAATAGGACTTTCTATTGCAAAGAGATTTGTTGAGAATATTGGCGGAAACATTTACTTGAAAGAAAGCGGCAGTAATGGCAGCACATTCGTTATTTCTTTAATTAAAGGCGAAGATCAATGAAGGAATTATCACCATATCAAAAATCCGCCGTTGAATATGATGAACATATTGCGTTAACGGCAAATGCCGGCTCCGGCAAAACATTTGTTCTTGCAAAGAGATATGTCGAAGTAGTTTTGAAAAATGAAATTCCTCTTTCTTCCATTGTTGCAATTACATTTACCGATAAAGCTGCGGGAGAATTATATACCAGGATTACTAAAGAAATTGATGAACGACTGGAATTTGCGAAAGATGAAAAAGATATTTCTATTTTGCGACGGATGCGCAGGCAAATTGTTTCGGCTAAAATTTCCACTATTCATTCCTTTTGTATTGAGTTATTGAGAGAATTTGCACCTTACGTAGATCTTGATATAAATTTTGCTCCTATCGATAAAAGACATTCCGGTGAATTGCTTCAGCAGAGCATAGAAGATATTTATTCACAATTATTGAATGAGGACGACACTGCTCTCAAAGAATTGATAAGATTTTTCGGATCTAAAAATTTATTTGTAAATGAAATTGAAAAACTATTTGGCAAAAGAAAGACAGTCGAAGCAATTGTACAGGATATTCAAAATTCATCCGAGGATGAATTGATTGAAAAATGGGAAGGGATTTTCAAAGAAAAATTTATATCTCAATTTGGCGATATGTTGGCGGAAATATTTTACAGTGCGAAAACAATAAATGATTTTGTGCTTTCTACATATCCGTCGAATGAATATGCCAGACAGGCAAAGAACTTTTTAGACAGTTCCTTAGAGCTAAATAGTGATAATTTGTTCGAATTGTTAATGGATTTTAACAATCTAAAAAAGATTATTTTGACACAGAAGCTTTCGTTAAGAAGCCAAAATTATTTGAAAAAAAAGGATAAAGAAAATTTCAGGGGAGAAGTTGATTTAATTGAAAAGAATGTTCAAGAATTAAAGTTCCTTGATTTTGATTCTAATTTTCAAGAGGTCGAAAGAAATTTAGTTGAGGTAGTAAAAAATTTATCTGAGTTGTTTACTCAAATAAACAAGGAATATAAGTTACGCAAGAAAAGAAATAATTTTCTGGATTTTGAAGATATTCTACTTTTAGCTAGGGAGTTACTGGCTAAAGAGGAGGTGCGGGCACAACTTTCCGGTAAATTTAAGTTTATTATGGTTGATGAATATCAGGATACAAATGATATTCAATATGAAATTATTCTTCCTTTAATAGAAGAATTTAAAAAAGGTAAACTCTTTATTGTTGGAGATGAAAAGCAAAGTATCTATAGTTTCAGAGAAGCCGATTTAAAAATATTTTATAAAACTCGCGATGAAATTGCAGCCAGCACAGATGAAAAAGGAGTTTTAAGTCTGCCTCATAGTTTCCGTTTGGCTCCTAATTTAGCTGCGTTTGTAAATTTTATTTTTAGAAGATTATTCTACCAACCAAATGAAGAGTTTAACGAAGTTAATGCTTCTGACTTGATTTGTTCTAAAGTGAGCGAGTTTGAAGGCAATATAGAATTTGTTATAAATTCTGATAAAGAGGAAACGGAAGCAAATCTTACCGCAAAGAAAATATTATCATTGCTAAATAAAGGAAGAAGTGCAGGCGAAATTGCCGTACTATGCAGAAAGCGCAGTCACTTTGCCGAATTGACGGACTGCTTGGGCAAATATGAAATCCCCTACACTGTTATCGGAAGTAAAGGATTTTACGAAAATCAAATAATAATTGATTTTCAAAATTATCTTTCCTTTTTGATAAATAAATTTGATGATACTGCGTTAATATCCGTTTTGCGTTCGCCATTCTTTTATTTACCGGATACCGTCATATATGAAATAAATTTATTATCAGGTAAAAGTTATTTTGAAAAGCTGAAAAAATACTCCCAAACTCATACAGAATATCGGGCTGTTATTGAAATACTCGAGGAACATATCCAATTGGCTTCGAGTGAGAGTATTGCAAATCTATTGAGGAAAATTATTGAAAGCACAGGAATAATAGCGACAATTAGTAAAAGGGAATTCTCAGAAATAGAATTTGCTACTATCGAAAAGTTTATTGATTTGGCGGTCTCTTTTCAATCCGATTCGTTCAGTACTCTATATGATTTTGTTGAGTTCGTTAATGCTGCTGTTGAGAAAGATACTGATGAAAGTCAAGCGGAATTATTTACCGATGGAGATAAAATAAAGGTGATGACAATCCACCAAAGTAAAGGGTTGGAATTTCCGGTTGTATTTCTCTACAAATCCAATTCTAAATTCCGCGTGGATTCGGTACAAGCAAAAACAATTCTGGTGGATAAGGAATTCGGATTTGTAACAAAATCTTATCCCGGTAGTTATTATTTCAGTGAACCTAAACATACACCGCACACATGCTTGTATTCATACTATCTTAATAAGCGGCAAGTAGCCGAGGAGTATCGCTTGCTTTATGTTGCTCTTACTCGAGCTGAAGAAGAAATATTTATTACCGCTGATTTAACGAAAGGCAGGATTGAAAAGCTCAGCTATTTTGGTGCACTCTCATCGGTTTTAAAATACGAACAGAATATGGATAATATTTCGATTCGTGAGAGTTTGAGTTTTATGGATCCCGCTGCGGGTTTTACTAAAAAAGAAAAAATCATCTCTTTCCAAATTCCTGTAACATATGAGATTGATGATGTGCAGGGAACATCAAAAATAAGTGATGAAGAATCTCAGGCAATTAAATTTTTAACTGGAGCAATATCAGATTATCCGAAAAACGAAATATTTTCCGCTACGAAAATAGCAGTCTTTAATCAGTGCCCGCTAAAATATGATTTAATTTATAATAACGGGCTTTCAAAATTACAGTCTTTGCTAAAACGGGATATTATTAATGATGATTTTAATTCACTTGAAGACAATTCGGAAGTTGATATTCCCGCCAATATAAAGGGTTCCTTAATACATAAAATATTAGAGAAGAATGCTCACGGTTCTGAAATAGAGAAGATAATTACCGAAGATTTGTCGATGCTTGAACCGGATGATGATTCATTCAATAAAATAAAAGAAGAGATTAACGAGCTAATTTCGAATTTTTATGCTTCCGATGTTTATGAAAAAATTCAATCATTCACTGATTTCAAAAATGAACAAGAAATTTATTATCGTAAGGCTGCTTATTATTTGTACGGTATTTTGGATAAGATAATATTTAATGAAAATAAAATTATTGTAGTTGATTATAAAACTGATTTGATGCAGGATATATCTCCTGAAGAAAAATTGGAAACTTATAAAATTCAATTGTTATTTTATGCATATCTGGTTAAACAAGCATATCCAAAGGTGGAACAAATAGAGGTTATGCTTATATTCATAAGAGAACCGGAAAAATCAATTTCACAAATAATAGGGAATGAAGAGCTCATTCGAATTGAAAATAAATTGACTTCAATTATTGACTCTATTTCAGATAATAGGTATGAAAAGAATTTAGAACATTGCGTAAAATGTCAATTCTCAAATAAACTTGGTAAATGCATTGTCGGAGGTTAATAGATGCGTAATACAATAATTTTGATTTTATCTTTAATTATTATCAGCTGTAGTGCTGGTGTTGAAACTACTAAAACTGATGTAAGTATATTATTCTATGAAAAGCCGAAAGATTGGGAGGATGTTGCAAAAAGGGAAGAGGTTATTGAAAAGTACAGCGAATATTTATCCGGGAAAAAGTTTTTTATCGATCCCGGTCATGGTGGGGAAGACAGAAAGAATAATAGTTACGACAGTTTATTAGTAGAGGCCGATTTAAACTTAAATGTTGCGTTAGCTCTCAGAGATTACTTGGAAGCTGCAGGTGCAGAAGTTATTATGTCCCGTGACTCAGATAAAACTGTCGACCTGAAGTTGCGTTCAAAACTTGCTAACGAAAGTGGAGCCGATTTTTTTATTAGTATTCACCACAATGCTCCTGGTAGAAAAGAAAACACTTGGACTGATTATACGGCAACTTTCTATCATGCCAAACCTGGTTATTTTGAATATGAACCTTTCAATCACGATTTAGCACGTTATGTTCAAAGGGATTTAGCATATGTGATGAGAAATTCAGGAGGATTGGGTAGTTTCGACGGCACATATTCCGATTATATAATTTATCCGGATGCAGGTTTCAGTGTCTTAAGGGAAACCGAGATCCCTGCAATTTTAGTTGAGTGTGCTTTTTATACAAATAGATTCGAAAAAAATCGTCTTGTAAAAAAAGAATTCAATCAAATTCAAGCGTGGGGAATATTTCGGGGGTTGGGAAAATTCTTTGCAACCGGATTCCCTGAAATTAAATTGATAAAAGAACAATGCTCTTTAGAAGATGATGAACTGCATCTCGAATTGGAAATAAAAGATGAACATGGAATAAATCCAAGCAGTATTGAAGCTTATTTCGATTCGGTTTTAGTGAAGAATAATTTTAATTTTAACGAGGGTAAATTAATAATTGAATTGAAAGATATTCCTTCCGGAGATCATGAACTCAGAATTAATTGTGCAAATGTTCTTGGTGTTCATTCTATGCCTTATTATTCTAAAATAATAACCGAATAAAATTTTGATGATATAAGCTAATAAAATACTTTTGCTTGTTTCTTTTAAAATCTTTTGGAGATATAATGTTTAGAGAATTTATAAATCATTTTTCTACCGAATCAACCGGTGCGTTATTAACGCGTAGTCAGGTAGAAGAATCGTATAAATGGAAATTAGAAGATATTTATTCAAGTCAAGAAGAATGGCAAAAAGATTTCGATTGGTTAAGTGAGAATTCAGCTAAAATTAAAGAATTCGAAAATAGATTAGGCGAAAATGCCGAAACATTCCTTTCCTGTTTCAAATTTGAAGAGGAAATCGGAATTAAAATGGGAAAGGTTTATCTTTATGCTATGCTGTCTAAAGACTTGGATTTGGGCGATTCGGAAGCACAAGCAAGATACGACAAAGTATTGACCCTTTATGCAAATATTTCCGAATATGGTTCTTTCGTCAAACCTGAAATTTTAACAATTCCCGAATCCAGAATTGAAGAGTTCTTGAAAGAAAAACCGGAACTTCAAATATATAAACACGAATTGGAAGATATATTTAGGACTAAAAAGCATACACTTCCGAAGGAGCAGGAGAGGTTAATGGCTCTTGCATCGCCTGTTACCGATGTCCCATACAACACCTTCAGTCTTCTGGAAAATGCGGATATAGTTTTTCCTAAAGTTGAAGATGAAAACGGAAATGAAATCGAAATATCCCATGGAAGATATACTGCAGCTCTTTTTTCGAATAACAGGGATTACAGGAAAAGAGTTTACAAAGGATTTTATCAACCTATAATTCAGCATAAAAATACTTTTTGTTCTCTGTTCAACGGAAATATTAAAGCTAGTATATTCAAAGCAAAAGCTAGAAATTATGGCTCTACTCTGGAAGCAGCTTTAACGCCGAATAATATTCCGGTAGAAGTTTATACTAATTTGGTGAAGTCTGTGAAAGATAATTTGCAACCATTGCAAAGATGGGCTTCATTAAAGAAAAAGATATTAAAATTGGATGAACTTCATCCGTACGATTCATATGTTACTTTATTTCCGTCTATTCAAAAGGACTATTCATTCGAAGAAGGGAAAGAAATAGTCTTAAAGGCTCTTGAACCGATGGGCGGCGAATATATCGATCAATTAAAATATGCATTTGACAATAGATGGCTTGATGTATACGAAACAAAAAATAAAAGAGCAGGAGCTTATTCTTCAGGTACAACATACGGAGTGCATCCATTCGTTTTACTGAATTGGAACAATAATTTGAATGATGTTTTTACTCTTGCTCACGAGATGGGACATTGTCTGCATTCCTATCTGACAATAGAAAATCAGCCTTATCCCTATGCCGATTATACAATATTTCTCGCAGAAGTGGCTTCTACAACTAATGAAGCCTTGCTATTAAATTATTTAATAGAGAACTCCAACAGTGTGGAAGAGAAAAAATATCTAATCGAAAAGTTTCTTTTAAATGCTGTGACAACATTTTACAGGCAAACAAGATTTGCGGAATTCGAAATGTTGACGCATCAAATAAGTGAAAGGGGAGAAGCTCATACACCCGATTCCTTATGTGATCTTTACGGAAAATTGTATTCTGAATATTGGGGAAATGAAATGATTGTTGATGAGGAAGAAAAATATACTTGGGCTCGCGTTCCTCATTTCTATTACAATTTTTATGTTTATCAGTATGCGACAGGTTTTGCTGCTTCTGAAACCTTAGCTAAGAATATAATCACCGAAGGCAAACCGGCAGTCGATAGATACTTGGAATTTCTGAAAAGCGGAAGTTCAAAGTACTCAATCGATATTCTGAAGGATGCGGGTGTGGATATGACCGTTTCGGAACCAATTTTAGCGGTTGTAGATAAATTTAATTCTCTGTTAAATAAATTAGAAAAATTAATATAAATAAGCGGAGCTAAAAATGAAGATTTATTCTAAAGCGGATTTAAACAATTATTCTCTTTCCTTAACTTACGATGATATTAGTCTGGTTCCAACACAAATTTCCCAAATTAAAAGCAGAGTAGAAGCTAACACGCAAACTAATTTTATTAATTTGGAATTGTCTTTGCCGGTTCTTTCAAGTCCTATGGATACGGTTACAGGAATTGAAATGGCTAAGGCTTTGGATTCGATGGGGTGCCTTGGGGTTCTTAACAGATTCGATTCATCCCTTTCTGATGTGTTGAATGATGAAGAAACTGCTCAAAAAATTAAAGCTGTTTCCGTAGGCTTAAATACAGAAGAGAGTGTTATTGAATATTTAGCTTCCAAAAACATATTGATTTGTATTGATACAGCAAATGCAAATAATAGAATGGTATTAAATAAATGTGAGGAAATTAAAAGTAAATATGGCGTTCCCGTAATGGTAGGTAATATTGCTTGCGGTGATACATTGAAGGATTTAGTGAATGCAGGTGCTGATGCCGTACGGATTGGTATTGGCGGCGGGAGTGTTTGTACTACATCAATCCAAACGGGAATAGGAATAGGTCAAGTTTCCTCGTTACTCGATGCTTACTTTGCGCGGGAGAAGGATAATTTAAAAATCGCTTTAATTGCAGATGGCGGGATCAAATCCCCGGGTGATGTAGCAAAAGCGATTGCTCTTGGTGCAGATGTAGTTATGCTGGGTAGAATGTTGGCCGGCACAAGGGAAGCTCCGGGTGAAGTAATAAAATATAATGATCAGCTGTGGAAAAAGTATAGAGGATCGGCATCATTCGGTGTTAAGATGAAAAATGAATTCATTGAAGGGGAAGAAACTATGATACCTTATAAAGGAAACGTTGAACATGTAGTGAATTCAATTTCCGATGGCTTGAGATCGGCAATGAGTTATATGAATTGTTTAAGTATAGATGAATTAAAAGCTACGGAGACTTTTGCAGTCTTGAGTAATAGTTCATATTTGGAAAGACTTCCTAAAAAATAAATAAACTTGCAGAAAAGACTGAATTAATCGTCTTTTTTTCCAGGTTTTAATGTGAAGAATTGATCGTCATCTTCGGCAGCGTATTTATCCAATACGTTTTCATCGAGAGACTGTAATTTTTTCTTTTTCTTAGGACTTATTGTTTCTTCCGATTTTCTAGTTCTAACCTTTTCATAAGTTGGTGTTTTAGTTTCCAAATCGGAAACAGGGGGAGAAGTATAATTTTTATTCACTATTTGGATTCTATGTTTGCGGGTAAACATTTGAGTGGATTTTCTCTTTTTCCTCCTCTCATATTCAGCCTTTTTACGTCTATAATCTTCCTCGGTAATTTGATTGGTTCCGGTTTTATCTGAAATTTTTTTCTTTACATGGATATGTTTAACCGAAGAAGAGTGTATAATTACGGGCTTTTTGAGATCCTTTTCATCATCGGATTTTGCCTCAGAAGGTTTTTTCTGCTTCTTAGCTTGTGATTTGCTAGCCTTTGCAGCAGCTTTGGCTTTCTCTAGATCGTCTTCATATGGTAATTTTTCTCCGGTTAATTTTTTTCTAACCTTGTACGATACATAAGAGCCGACAATGACTATTATCGCAAGAATAGCAAAGTATGTTAGACTTTTCGTTACTATTTCAATTAAGTCCAATTAAAGATCTCCTTCTTTCTGCTAAAATAAAAATATGCAGAAGCTATAATTTTATATTAAATAAGATTTAATAATCCCGCTTAATATTTGGTTCTAAACAAATAAAATTCATTATCGTTATTATCATCATAGTAATTTAATATATTTGCCGAAGACAGGCAATAGCTTCCGTATTTTGTTTTATCGGAATAGAGGTTGGAAATATTATCTTTTTGGATATAATAAGTTGAAGAGGGTTTTCTGGATGTGTGTTTTTTTGAAGAGGGATGATGTAAAACATCTACTTTTGTATATCTTAACTTTTTCTGTTCGTTGATGTTTGTGTTTGCCGGTTCATATTGCGGTGAAGTAATATGGTTTTTGTGATAGGTCTCTGAAGGTATAATGCCGGATTCTGAGTAGATGCTGGTTGTCATAAATTGTTTTTGAGCCTGAAATAGTTGTCCTGGCATATTATCTTCCAGTTCTGTCTGTAAATGAGGGTTGAGAGCTTTACCTTTATTTTTAATCTTGTATGAAACATATGAAATGATTAGAACCCCTATAAAAATAGATGAAAACAAAAGTAAACTTTTATAAACAATATCAATTAAAGCCATATTTTTGATCCTCCCTAATTAGTATATCAAAATGAAACAACAATTGTTGTGCCAGAACGATTTTAGGGCAAAAACGGACATTTGTTCAAACAATTAAGTTTAATATTGGACACGTGTCTCAAAATGAGATATTTTTAAGGGTTTTTGCTAACTCATTTAATTATAATAATATAGCGTAAAAGTGGGTTTGATTTTAGAAGGTAAATTGATATATTTCGAAGCTTTACTTTTTTAAATATAACATTCATTGGGGTTATAATGACAAAAGCAGACATCGTTGAAAGAGTAGCAGCCGGAACTGGCCTTACTAAATTAGAAACCGAAGCTATTATAGAAGGATTTCTTAATACGGTAATACAGGCCCTGCGGGAAGGAAACGGAATAGAGATCAGAGGTTTCGGTAGTTACAAGGTGAAAAAGAAAAATGCACGCTTTGCTCGCAACCCCAGAACTGGTGAAAAAGTTTTTGTTGAACAACACTACGTACCGGTTTTCAAATTCTCTAAGGATTTCAAAAATGCTGTAGATAGGGGAATGAAGGAATTAGAGAGAAATAGCGGAGAAAATAATTAATGCCTAAAAGTTTAATTTATTGTAATGTTTGCGGAGAAGAAAATAGTAGTACTGCTAATTTCTGTTCTTCCTGTGGTGCAAGCCTGAAAAAAGGAAAGAATAAGAAAAACCAACACAGCAATAAAAATGTTACTTCTGCAGGCAAACAAATCAATACTTCGACTATTGTTTATTCTGTGGTAGGTTTGGTTATTGTTGGTATAGTTATTTTATATTCTGCAGGAATATTCGATTCTCCGGCTCCCACTTTTAATGCTACGCAACAGCAATTTTCACAGAATAATCCTCATGCAGGCGTTGACTTAAGTGCTCTACAAAATATAAAAACCTTAGAATCTGTCGTTGCTGCCAATCCAAATGATTTCGATTCTTTATTGAAATTAGCACATTTATTGAACGATTCTGGTTTTTATCAAAAAGCTATAGAGAGATATAAACAATATTTAGCAAAATATCCGAATACTCCCGATGTGCTTATAGATATGGGAGTCTGCTATTATAGTTTGAGCAATTATGATGAAGCCTTGAAGGCAATGAAAAAAGGAATTCAAATAAATCCACGCCACCAGATTGGTAATTTTAATATTGGAATTGTAAATTCTGCTATGGGTAATATTGAAGAAGCAAAGAAATGGTGGAAGAAAGCCGTGGATATAAATCCGAATGCGGATATAGCAAAGAAAGCAATGAATTTGATTAATCAAAACTAATTGGAGGCTTTGATATGCCAAGCGGTAAAAAAAGAAAACGTCATAAAATGGCGACGCATAAAAGAAAAAAGAGATTGCGTAAGAACAGACACAAAAAGAAATTGAAATAATTTCTTATTAGCCGGCTTAGCTCAGTTGGTAGAGCAATTCACTCGTAATGAATAGGTCAGCGGTTCAAGTCCGCTAGCCGGCTCTAAATTTACTTAATGAATTTTGAGCTTCGCAGTTACTATCTTTGAATTTTGCTAATGGAATCTTAATTGTGAACTTGGTGCCTTCGGATACTTTGCTGTCCACCGATAGTTCGACATTGTTTATTTCACAATATTTTTTTACGATAAACATTCCCAAACCTAATCCGTCATCAGATCTATCCAGTCCTTCAGATTCCTGAGTAAAGGGAAAATACATTTTTGAAAGATATTCAGGAGAAATTCCTCTGCCTGTATCCTCTATCTCTATTATAATATTATTCCCCTCGTTATAATCAATCACTTTAATATGACCTTCATCAGTATACTTTATTGCATTGCTCAGTAAATTATCCATCATTGCAAAAAGGCTTTTTTTATCTCCGAAAACAGTTCTTTCCAGACTGGATGATTCTCTTAATAATAAAACCTTTTTCTTTTCGCTCTTCGGTTTATTGGTTACGAATAATGGGTGAACTATATCTTCAATGAAGTCAAATTTTTCGAAATTTGCATCGTACATACCGGATTGAATTGTACTTGCCTCAATTAACAAGTCAACTGATCTAACCAATCTTTTGGATGCTTTTTGGATTGTATCGTATATGTCGGTAATTTCTTCTCGATTTGTTTCTCTCAGTTCTTCCCACATCATTCCGAGAAATGACATAATAATATTTAAAGGTGAACGTATTTCGTGCGAAATCTGAGATATAAATTCCGATTTCAATCTATCCGATTTTTGTGCTTCTTTCTTGGCAATTATTAATTCTGAAATATAATCCGTTAGTTCAAAAGAAGCTCCTATTACTTTTGCTGCAATACCGAGAGCATCCTGTTCTGCCTTAGTCCATTCTCTTTTGCTCTTAAATTCATCAAATCCTAAGAAGGCATAGAGAGAGTTATTCTTGAATATCGGAAGAATTAAGGAGGATTTTGCTCCTCTATTTAATTTATTTTGTTCGCTGATTACAGCTCTTCCGCTCGAAAGTTTTTGGCTCAAGGAGTCAATCTCTTCTTGTGAGAATTCTAATTCATAAATGTCACTTTCTTCTTCATTGAATTTATTATTGAACCAAAATGAGTTTAGTGAAAATTTCGAAGTGTTTTCATTTTTTGTGAATAGAAATACTCTGTCGGTTTCTACAGCTTCTCCAATGTATTTCAGAAGTCTATTCAGGTTTGTATCCGGATCTTTTTTATTTAAAACTAACTGAGTGAAATTATTAACTGCATTTAATACCTTATTATTTCTTGTTAATTGTATTTGATGCTCCATCGTTTCGGTGATATCCTGAAGTATTCCTATTACCCCGTATGTCCTGCCATTCTCATCATACCACGGAAACTTTTTGTCCATAATATATAATGGTTTCTCTGAATCGGAAACCAATTGAATATTTGTATTTTCATCCCGATAAACTATTCTCTTTTTATCTTTTTCAAGAACCAAATCGTTGATAATATCTATTGGATCATTATCTCCGTTTCCTTTTACCAAACTTTTGTATGAAGGGGAAATGTAATCAAATCCATCTTGATCTATCTTGCGGCTGTAAAAAACGCTTCGTGTAGTGTGTGTTATTAAATTTAATTTTTTCTGAGTTTCTTCTAATTTTTTATTTATAGAATAACTTCTGATAGCAGATGCTAAAATTTTTGCAAAAGATTCGATTGCGGTTATCTCATCGGAACTCCATCTCCTCTCATTTATATCCAGAATTTCCAAAGCTCCCCAGATTGATTTTTCGATAATTACTGGAATGAAAAGTTCGGATTTGTGATTGTTATCGAGCAAATTCACCGGGTGAAGACTTATTATGCTCTCATTCTTTTTTAATCTAATAAGGTAAGGTTCAAAATTCTTGCTTTGAATTTCTTTGTTTATAAAACTAAATGAATTGGAATTGTTAGTACCTTTTAATAATAGGGTTAATCTTTTTTCGTTATCCCGAGTAAATTGCCACAGTCTAACTGAAGAAAAATTCCCTGCTCTGGAAATTAATTGTAATGTTTTATAAATCACATTTTTCCAATTCAGCTGGGATAAAAATAATTCTGCGGATTTATTAATGGCTGTAAGTAATGAATTCTTCTGTTCGAATTCGACAAATGTCGCATCCTTTATTTTTTCTCTTCTGCATCTGAATAAAAACCCTTCCTCATATCTGATTGCAGTTCCGGTTACACGGATTCTTCTTGCATCAATAGTATATAAATAATTATAGAAGTGGACTTTTTCGGAAGAACGGGAATTAAACCGAGCGACAATAGATTGATAAAAATCCCTATCGGGAAAAATTTTGTGTGGGGCGAGTGTTTTTAGGTCGTTCTTCTTAAACTCTGTAGCTAAAAAGAAATTACTGTCTTCGGATTCTATTACCCCGTTTAGGAGGTTTATTCGGAATTCAAATTGCATATGAGACCAAAAATTGTTGATGTTTTCACTTTTCTAATTATCGAAGAAGATTGAATAATCTTTATAGGAAATAGCGGAGGGAGGACGCGAATCAAAATTTTTTTATAAAAATGCTTGACTTTAGCCTATAAAAAACATTATTTTGCAGATGTGTGGGGAAAAGTGTTGAAAAAACCACGTGAATGTTGATGTTTATAGGAAGTTTTACATATAACCTTGATTCGAAAGGCAGAATTGCCATTCCGGCAAAGTTGAGAAAATCACTCAAACCGGAGGCAAATGAAACTTTCATAATGACCAGGGGAACGGCAAAATGTATTGACGTTTACCCGCTGGATCAATGGAATGAATTGGTGGCGAGCAAATTGGAGAAACTCAACACTTTTGACCCTAAAGAAGCGATGTTCGTCAGAATGTTCCTTCAACAGGCGGCGGAAGATAAAATGGATACCCAATCCAGACTTTTGGTGCCCAAAAATCTTATCCAATATGCCGGAATCGAAAAAGAAGTATTCATTCTCGGAGCAGTAAAAAAAATTGAGATCTGGAACCCGGAAATCTATAGGCAATATATTGAGGAGAATGAAGCTCTTTACTCTGAGATAGCAAGTGAAGTGATGAACATATCAAAATGATTATTCACGAGCCGGTTTTATTAGATGAATCAATCAATTTACTGGTTACTAATAAATCGGGTATATATTTCGACGCGACATTAGGTTTCGGCGGTCACTCGACCGGAATACTGAAGAAATTGAACAGACACGGCAGACTTATTGCAAGCGATAAGGACGAAGAAGCCTTTAATTATTGTAAAAAAAAGTTTGCCGGGGAAGAAAGGTTTGAACCCTTTCTAACTTCTTTTACGAATATAGATAAAATTTCAAAGATAATGTTCATTGACAAGTTTGATGGTATCCTGGCAGACCTGGGGGTATCTTCCTTTCAACTAGATAATGCGGATAAAGGTTTTACTTACAGGGAAGACGCACCTCTGGATCTGCGCATGGATAGGAATTCCGAACTTAAGGCTGCGGATATATTAAATAATTATCCGGAGAAAGAAATTGCAAGAATATTATTCGAATACGGGGAGGAAAAAAAATCCCGAAAAATTGCTTCTAGAATTTGTGCTAAAAGACTTGAAAAAAAAATTGAAACAACCGGTGAACTGAAGAGAATAATTGAGGAATTAGTTCCACCTAATTTTTTAAATAAATCCCTCTCAAGAGTATTCCAAGCATTAAGAATAGAAGTAAATAACGAATTGGAAGAATTAAAATTATTCCTCAAAAAAGCAGTTGATCTATTAAAACCGGGCGGAAGGATCGCTGTTATATCTTTTCATTCACTGGAAGATAGAATTGTTAAGGAGGCGTTTAAGTACGAAAGTTTGAGCTGTATTTGTCCACCGGAATTTCCCGTATGCAAATGTGATAAAGAAAGCAGATTGAAAATTATCACTAAAAAACCAATTATTCCTTCGAAGAATGAGATCGATTCAAATTTTAGATCTCGTTCGGCTAAATTAAGGGTAGCGGAAAGATTATGAAAAATGAAAAATCTTATTTAAAACGGTTCATCCTTTTCGCAATATTAATCACGGGTGGACTCTTTACGCAGTTATATTTTTCTAACAGCATCCGGATGTTAACAAAAAATAAAAATGTGCTTGAAAACGACCTTTTATTGGCAAAAGATCGTTTGGAAGATAAACTGGTCGAAATTCAAAAACTAATCTCAAAAGAAAGAAT
This sequence comes from uncultured Melioribacteraceae bacterium, assembly GCA_964573255.1. Taxonomy (GTDB): domain Bacteria; phylum Bacteroidota; class Ignavibacteria; order Ignavibacteriales; family Melioribacteraceae; genus CAYNUJ01. The sequence goes on along the minus strand of CAZNJB010000006.1, from coordinate 44,045 downwards.
TAGCCGTTTGGCGAATAAGAATCTCGGTCTGGTTAAAGCCGCTAAACCATTCGAGAAAATTTATATAAATCATTCTAGAGCTAAAAAAATTGTGCAAATTGTAGAAAAGAAATATGATTAAAGCCCGGGCATATTTAATATTCTTCTTCATTATTCTGGCGTTTTTTACGTTAGTGGCAAAACTCTATACAATTCAAATTAAGCAACATGATAAATATTCACTGATTGCTCTTAAACAGCAGAACAAACCCAAAAGTGTTAAAGCAGAAAGAGGAAAAATATTCGACCGGAATAATGAATTGCTGGCTTATTCTAAAAATGAAATTTCCTACTTCGTCGACAATAGAATGAAGAAAAATAAAGTGCCCGATAGCGTAATTGCTAAAAAGTTCAGCGAAGTTTTCAATAAGCCGGTAAAGCACTATTTGGATTTAATTAATTCGGGTAAGAAAAGAGTCTGTTTGGAAGAAAAGGTTTCTAAAAAGTATATCAAAGTTCTTGAAAAGTTCAAATGCGACAGGCTCTATTATGAGGAAGATAATACCAGAATATATCCCTATGGAAGTATGGCTTCACATATTTTAGGATATGTGAATAAAGAAATGATTGGTGTTAACGGAATAGAAAGCCAATTAAATGATTATTTAAAAGGAAAAGATGGAAAATTAATTCTTGAAAGAGATGCTGCGCAAAATATTGTAGGAATAAAAGAAGAGATATCTCAACCTGCGATAGACGGAAAAAATGTTGTTCTAACGATTGATAAGAATTATCAATCCATCTTAGAAGAAGAACTTCTAAAGGGATTTAATAAATTTGGCGGGGAAGCTGCGGTCGGTATTATTCTCAATCCAAACAACGGTGAAATTTTAGCATTATCGAACATCCCTAATTTCGACCCCGCCAACTATAATTTATTCAGCGATTCTAATAGAAGAAATAGAGCCATCAGCGATATTTATGAGCCGGGTTCAACAATAAAATCTGTCTTTATGGCGATGTTGCTCGAGGAGAATCTCGTTAAATTAAACGAAGTTATCAATACTGAAAACGGGAAATTTAGATTTCACGGAAGATGGATACGCGATACACATTCTTTTGATAAATTAACTGTCAGGGAAGTGCTGGAACATTCCAGTAATGTAGGAGTTGTAAAGCTTAGTACTAGAATTGATGATAATAAGTTTTACAAGTATTTGCGGGATTTTGGATTCGGTAATGCAACTCATATTGATTTACCTGGTGAAGTCAGAGGAAAACTTAAGAAACCGAAGAATTATTCAAAGTTGAGTAAGGCTTTTATTTCTCACGGTTACGAAATTGCCGTTACACCTTTGCAATTAACATTAGCTTATGCTGCACTAGTAAACGGCGGTGTTCTTTACAAACCGCAAATAATCAAGAAAATTGTAAACAGAAACGGAATGGTGGAAGAGGTATTTCAACCGGAGAAAATAAGAAGAGTTATTTCCGAAAACACATCCAGAAAAATAATTGAGCTTATGGAAGGTGTTGTTGAAAACGGAACAGGTACTAAGGCTCAATTAAAAAATATTAGTGTTGGAGGTAAGACGGGAACTTCCCACCGTTTTGTAAATGGTTCATATTCGAATACCGAATACAACTCTTCTTTTATCGGATTCTTTCCAGTTGAAGAGCCGCAAGTAGTTTGCTTTATTTGGATTCAATCTCCTAAAAAGGGAAAATACGGCGGACAAGTAGCGGCACCGATATTCAAAAATATTGCTGAAAGAATTGTTGATACTGATATTCGGTTCTCCAAATTTAAGCATGATATTGATAGAAAAATTGATAGAAGGGATTTTTATACAATTAATCTTGCAGCGGGAAAAAGTAACATTATTAAACATGCTAATCCTGCACCGATGAAACAAAAAATAAAAATTAACGAATCGACCAGAAGATTTACAATGCCGAATTTAATAGGTAAACCGCTGCGGAGAGCCTTAGCTTTAATATCGCCCACCGGGTTGAAGGTTAATATTAAAGGTGCCGGTAAAGTTGTTTGGCAGAGTATTGCGCCGGGGAAAAAAATTGTAGCAGGGAAGATTTTAACATTAAAGTGTGATAGATGATGTGGTATGAATTTAGGTCAATTATTAAATAGCGTTGATGTTATTCATGTAAGCGGAAGTGCAGAAACTAAAGAGATTGAAAGCATCGAAATAGATTCGAGAAAAGTAAAAGAAAAATCTATTTTTGTTGCTATCAAGGGATTTAATGTTGACGGTCATGATTACATTCCCGAAGCTATAAGCAGAGGAGCGGCTGCAGTAGTTATTGAAGACGACTCGAAAGTTCCGGGCGAATTATTTATAGTAAACGATACTGTAAAGATTGTAGTTCAAAATTCAAGAAAGGCGCTTTCACAATTATCAAACAATTTATATGGCAATCCTTCTTCGAAATTAAAACTTATTGGAGTTACCGGTACAAAGGGAAAGACTACAACAACGTTTTTTATTAAAAATATAATTGAAACTGCCGGTAAAAAATGCGGATTGATCGGTACTAATAAATATATTGTAGGTAACAAGGAATATGTCGCCGATAGGACTACTCCAGAAGCTCACGTTATAAATAAACTCCTTGCCGAAATGATTTCAGAAGGATGCGAATATGCCGTAATGGAAGTTTCATCACATTCCATTGAATTACTCAGGGTAGATGATTTGAACTTTCATACTGCAATATTTACAAATATTACTTCCGATCATCTCGATTACCACAAAACATTCGAAGCATACAGAGAAGCAAAATCGAAGTTGTTTTCGAAATTGAGTCCGGAAGCGAATGCAGTAGTAAATGGCGATGATACTAATTGGAAATTTATGATTGCAGATTCTGATGCTAATACGATTGTTTTTGGCGCCAATCAGCAATTTAATTATGTAATCAAAAATGTTCAGTTCAATTTGGACGGTACAAGATGGGAAATAGAACATAATAACAGTACAGTCGAATTAAGGACTGACTTAATTGGAAAGTTTAATGCTTACAATGCTACTGCAGCATTTTGTGCTTGTGTGGAAAGCGGAATACCGGTTGACATAGTTCAGAAAGGAATTGCTTCTATGCCGCAAGTACCGGGCAGATTCGAAGTTTTATCGAAGGGAAAGAAAAAAGTAATTATTGATTACTCTCATACTGCCGATAGTTTAGAACAGGCATTAATATCAATTCGGCATCTTGTTAAGGAAACTCAGCCGGTTGTTACTGTGTTCGGATGCGGCGGAGACAGGGATAAAACTAAACGTCCGGTAATGGGAAGCATAGCGGAAAAATATAGCGATAAGGTAATTGTTACTTCGGATAACCCAAGAACCGAAAATCCTTCAGAGATTATTGAGGATATTAGAAAAGGAATGAAATCCGAGAATTATACTGTAATTGAAGATAGAGAGGAAGCAATTAAGAATTCAATCTTGGAATCGGATGATGATGCTGTGGTTTTGATTGCCGGAAAAGGACACGAGAATTACCAGGAAATTAATGGTGTTAAGCATCATTTCTCGGATATTGAAACTGCTAAAAAATATTTAAGTGAGATTAATTAGTGAGATTGACATTAACCGACATATTTGATATTCCAACTGCTGAAATTTTTGAACCGGATAAATTTAAATTTATCACTTCAGTGGTTATCGATTCCAGGAAAGTTCGCAAAGGTTCTCTGTTTGTAGCTATTAAAGGTGAAAGATTTGACGGACACGACTTTGTGGAACAAGCTGTTGAAAACGGAGCAACTGCTGTTCTCATAAGTGAAAATAAATTAAAACGTTTTGACAATATCGATATTCCTATTATTTGTGTAAGAAATACAACGGAAGCGCTCGGTGATGTTGCAAATATCTGGCGCAAGAAATTAAACGCAAAAGTAATTTCTATTACCGGAAGCAACGGCAAAACAAGCACGAAAGATTATTTAACAATTTTATTAAAACAGAGATACTCCGTAGTGAGTACTTCGGCTAATAATAACAATCATATTGGAGTGCCGCTTACAATTTTTGAAGCGAATGAAAAAACCGATATACTTATTCTTGAACACGGAACTAATCATTTTGGTGAGATAAAATATACTGCAGATATTGCCGAACCGGATATAGCATTGATAACCAACATTGGTGATTCTCATTTAGAATATTTAGTTGATCGCAATGGTGTTCTTAAAGAAAAATCAGCGTTATACGAAGCTGCAGTAAACAATAAAGGAATAATAATTGTAAATAATGACGACAGCCTGCTTCGTGCAGCTGCAAAAAAGATGCATGTTCGAAAAGTGTCATACGGCTTCAGAAGAAATCCTGATGTAAAAGCTGAAATTCTAAAATTTGATGAATTGGGAAGAGCCAATGTTACTATTACTGATAGCAGGGGAAAATTAAATTTTACTATGCCGGTTTTAGGAGCTGTGAATGTGCAGAATATTTTATCAGCCATAACAGCTGCAAAAGTTGTTGGTCTGAATAAAAAAGAAATTTTAAACGGTATCAAAGAGATAAAGCCACCGGCTGGGAGATTGAATTTAATCTTTAGAAAGAATTTTCTCATTATTGACGATACGTACAATTCAAATCCTAATTCGGTGATTTCGGCGGTTGAAGTGTTGAGAAAAATAAAAAAGTATAAGAAAAAAATTTTAGTATTAGGAGATATGTTCGAACTTGGCAAAGAAGCCCGGACAATTCATGAAAGTTTATCCGAATTTGTTTCGAAGTTGAAAAATGCGGAATTGCTTACTATCGGTAAAAATATGAAGTACTTATCAAAGAAAGTAGAAAATAGTTTGATTGCAAGACATTTTACCAGAAGAGATTCCTTAAAGAAATTTTTAGCTGATAAAGATTATAACGGATGTGTAGTTTTGGTAAAAGGCTCGCGCGGAATGCATATGGAAGAGTTCGTGAAAGTTTTAGGGGAGAAAGAGTAGATGTTCTATTATTTATTTAATTATATTAACGAAAAATTCAATCCACCCGGATTTGATATTTTTAGATTCCTTTCTTTTCGTTCAGCTTTGGCTGCCATAACGGCATTGATTTTATCTTTCTATTTGGGACCCAAAATAATACGTTTCCTGCAGAAAAAGCAGATTGGTGAAACTATTAGAGAAGTCGGTCCCGAACGTCATCATGCTAAAGCCGGAACCCCGACTATGGGAGGATTGATAATTTTACTTACGGTAACAATTCCCGTTTTACTTTGGAGCGATATTAAAAGCACCTATATTATTTTGGTTTTAATAGGAACACTTTGGCTTGGTTTTGTAGGGTTTGTTGATGATTACCTGAAAGTGGTTAAGAAATATAAAAAAGGATTGATAGCGCGATATAAATTATTAGGACAAATAATTATAGGATTGGTTATTGGTGGCGCTATTTATTTCTTGCCTGAATTCGCGGCGTATAATACACAAACAACATTACCCTTTTTCAAGAATTTAAATTTGGATTTTTCGTATTTGTACATTCCAGCCGTAATATTCATAATCACCGCTACATCGAACGCCGTGAATTTAACAGACGGCTTGGACGGTTTGGCAATTGGTACATTGACGATTGTAATGTTAGCTTTGGCAGTTATGAGTTATGTTACCGGTAATGTTATTTATTCAGATTATTTGAATATAATTTATTTACCCGGTGCAGGAGAGCTTACCGTCTTTATTGCTGCACTAGTAGGTGCCGGTTTGGGATTTCTCTGGTTCAATTTTTATCCGGCTCAAATATTTATGGGAGATACCGGTTCGTTGGCTCTGGGCGGAGCATTCGGAATTATGGCGATTTTAATTAAGAAAGAACTTCTTATACCGATTCTTGGCGGTGTATTCTTTATGGAAACGCTCTCGGTAATTATTCAGAGATTGTATTTCAAATATACCAAGAAAAAATATGGCGAAGGTAAGAGAGTCTTTAAAATGGCTCCGATTCATCACCATTTCGAAATGCTTGGCTGGGATGAACCGAAAATAGTAATCCGCTTTTATATCATTGCCATAATAATGGCTATTATAAGTTTAGCTTCGTTTAAGATTAGATAATGAAGATTAAGGATAAAAAAATATCGATTATCGGTGCTGTTCGCAGTGGTTTATCGGCAGCTAAATTGGCAAAGCGTCATAATATTGATGTCTTTGTTTCGGAATTAGCTCAATACGATAAATTAAAAGATAACTTCGATGAATTAAAAAAGAACAATATCGAATTTGAATACGGCGGACATACCGATAAAGTTTTTGAGGCGGATTTAATTGTTACGAGTCCCGGTGTACCGTCTAATTCTGTTGTTCTACAGCGGGCTTCCGAAAAAAATATTCCGGTAATAAGTGAGCTGGAATTTGCTTATCAATTTTGTAAGGGAAAAATTATCGGAATAACCGGAACGAACGGAAAGACAACAACAACTACTCTTTGTGGTCATGTATTAAACTTATGTGGAATTAAGACTCACATAGCAGGAAATATCGGCACTGCATTTTCTGAAATAGCCGATAGCGTTAATGAGAATGAATTTGTTGTACTGGAAATTTCCAGTTTTCAACTTGATTATGTTAATGAATTCGCTCCGTATATTTCTGTTATTTTAAATATTACTCCCGATCATTTGGACAGATACGAAAACGATTTTAAAAAATATGCTTCGGCAAAGTTTAATATTACTAGAAATCAATCAGCCAATGATTTCTTTATTATCAATTCCAAAGAAGCATCAGAATATAATGTAATTACATCGGCTAAATTGTTAAAAATAAATACTAAAGATGAAGTTGACAGCGGCGCTTATTTTAAAGATGGTAAACTAATTTACACATTGGACGGTAATAAGGAAGTTGTCTGTGATTGGCAGGATGTTAATCTCAGAGGCGAGCATAACTTGCAGAATACACTTGCGGTTCTTGCTATTGCAAAATTGCTTGATGCAAATAACGAGAAGATTAAAGAAGCGTTCTCGACTTTTGCGGGTGTTGAGCATAGATTAGAATTTGTTAGGGAGTTAAACGGTATAACATTTATAAATGACAGTAAAGCAACTAATGTTGATTCAGTTTTTTATGCATTGAAGAGTTTTGACCGACCTTTACGGTTGATATTAGGCGGTAAAGATAAAGGTAATGACTACAATCAAATTCTTGATTTAGTAAAACAAAATGTTGCAAAAATTTATGCTATTGGTTCTTCAAGGGAAAAAATTTATTCTTTTTTTAAAGATTATTTAGATACTGAGATGTGTGGAGATATGGAAGAAGCTATAGACCAAGCATACGAAGAAGCTTCCGAAGGAGACATTGTTCTGTTATCTCCTGCTTGTGCAAGCTTTGATATGTTTGATAATTATGAGCATCGGGGACAAGTGTTCAAAAATTTGGTAAAAAGTTTATGACATTAAATACAGTGGTGAAAATATATATCGGTGTTGTGTTATCACTAATCATTGTCGGAATGCTTCTGGTATTTAGCTCCAGCGGTTATTTCTCGATGAGATACAATTCGATGTATTTATTCTTTAATTCTCACTTTAATAAAGTGTTATTGAGTCTCGCTGCGATATTTATTTTTTCGAAGATTCCTTACAGTAATTATAGAAATAATAGCAAACTAATAATAATTGGAATGCTTTTATTACTTGTTGCAACATTGATATTTGCCCCAAAAGTTAAAGGCGCTGCAAGATGGATTAATTTAGGTGTGATTCAATTTCAACCATCGGAATTAGCAAAGCTTATTCTGGTTATTCATCTTTCAAATTTAATTGTGAATAAAGGTGAGAGGATTAAGGATTTCCAAAATGGATTAGTTTACGCTTTGTTTTGGATTTTTCTAACTGCGGGATTGGTATTTGTTCAGCCGAACGTAAGTTTAAGTTTAATCATTGTAATAGCTTCGTTTATCTTGTTGTATGTTGGCGGAGCTAATTTTAAGCATATTTTCGCAATCTCACTGCCGGTGTTTTTAGTTGGCGGAACTTTTGCAATGTTATTTTCCCATTCCAGGCATAGAATAATGACCTATGTGGGAAGCATAATAAACGGAACGGCTATAAATCACCAAGTTCAACAGGCGAAAATTGCCTTGGGAAGTGGTGGTTTTCTCGGAGTTGGATTGGGTATGAGTCGACAAAGCGATGGATTTGTACCGGAAGCATATGGAGATTTTATTTTTTCGATTCTTGGCGAAGAGTTAGGATTTGTAGGAACGTTTCTAATTTTAGCTGCATATCTTATACTCTTTTATTTGGGATTAAAAATTGCAAAAAGCATTGATGATAAATTCGGTCAGTTGTTAGTATTCGGGTTATCACTGATGATTGTTTTGGGAGGCTTTTTTAATGCTGCCGTTGTAATTGGATTAGCACCTACAACTGGAATAACACTGCCATTTATTAGTTATGGCGGAACTTCTTTATTGATATTTTGCGCTTCTGTGGGAATAATAATAAATGTAGCAATGCAATCAATTAAAAAAAGTAATATCGGAGTGCTTGAAGATTGAGTAAAAAAATAACTCCATATCGTTTTTTAATTGCAGCCGGAGGAACCGGTGGGCACTTATTCCCTGCAGTGGCTGTTGTTCAGGAAATAAAAAAACTTAAACCGGAAAGCGAATTTCTATTTGTCGGTACATCAACAAAATTGGAATCGCGAGTTATTCCGAAATTAGGTTTTACGTTTAAGACGCTGTGGATAAGCGGTTTTTCCCGGCAGATGAATCTGAAAAATTTGATTTTCCCGTTGAAGGTGATTGTTTCAATGGTTCAGTCTTTACTGATAAATATTAAATTCAAACCGCGTGTGGCAATTGGTGCAGGAGCGTACGTTGCTGGTCCCGCTTTATGGGGAGCTTCGGTAATGGGAAGTAAAATTATTTTACTCGAACAAAATTCGTTTCCCGGCATAACAAATCGTTTATTGGAAAAGAAAGCAACACAAATTTATTTGAGTTTTGAAGAATCGAAAAAATATTTTAGAGATCAAAACAAGTTATTCGTAAGTGGTAATCCTGTTAGAACAGATTTAACATTGATTGATAAGAGTGAAGCAAAGAAAAGATTAGGATTGAATCCATCTAAGAAAGCTCTATTTATACTAGGCGGCAGTCTCGGAGCGGGAACGCTTAATTCTGCAGTCGATAAAAATTTAGAAGAATTATTGAATAATAATATCCAAGTTATTTGGCAAGCTGGAGCAAATTACTTAGAGAAGTATGAAAACAGAGCCGGAGAAAATGTTAAGGTATTTTCTTTTATAGATGATATGTCTCTGGTTTATTCCGCATCCGATTTGATTGTTGCGAGAGCCGGTGCTACTACAATTGCAGAAGTATCAAATTTGGGATTGCCCGTTATTTTTGTACCGTCTCCTAATGTTGCAGCAAATCATCAATATAAAAATGCGAGCGTGTTAGTAGAAGCGGATGCTTGCGGTATGATTAAAGATGACGAAATTGAAAATAAATTAGCAGATGAAGTTATAAAAATTATTTCGGACGAAAATAGATTGAAAGAGATGTCTGAAAAAATCAAAAATTTCTCAAAAAAAGATGCTGCCGAAGTGATTGCAAAAAACGCTATTAAACTTGCGGAGATTATTTAATGCTCGAATTGTTAAAGAAAAAATATAATCGTATTCATTTTATCGGTATAGGCGGTATTGGAATGAGCGGAATTGCCAAATACCTGATAAAGAAAGGATTCAAAATCTCCGGAAGCGATTTAGTGAAAAGTGAAATTACTACTCATTTGGAAAATCTTGGTGCGGATATTTATATAGGACAGACTGCAGATAATATTAAAGATCAGGAGTTAGTCGTTTATTCATCTGCTGTTCACGGAGATAATCCGGAATTGAGCGAGGCAATCTCCAAAGGGATTAAATGCGTTAAACGTTCTGTAATTCTGGGTGAATTGACAAAAACCGGAATTACCATAGGTGTAGCGGGAACGCATGGAAAGACAAGTACAACCGCAATGCTAGGAATTCTTTTAATGAAAGCCGGAATGAATCCAACGGTTTTTGTAGGCGGTGTAATTAAAGAATTTGATAATACTAATGTAGTAGTTGGAAGCGGTGATTATATTGTGGTGGAAGCAGATGAATATGACAGAACATTCCACAATCTTTATCCTGCTTATGCTCTTGTTAATAATATTGAAGCTGAACACCTCGATATTTACGAAAATTATGATGACGTACGGAAAGCTTTTGTTCAATATATAAATAAAATTCCTTTTTACGGAAAAGCAGCGATAAACATAGATAATGCCGGTTCCAAGAGCATTATTGCTGATGTTAATTGTGATTTTGTTACGTATGGTATCAATAATATTGATGCCGATTTTAGGGCAGAGAATATCGAGCAAACTAACAGCGGAATGAGATTCGATCTTATTTGTAAAGATAGAATTATTAAGAATGTTGAACTCGGAGTGTACGGAGAACATAATATTACAAACGCAATAGCTTCAATTGCAATGGCTGTGGAACTTGGCGTAGATGATGAGATAATTAAAACCGGACTTAAAAATTTTAAAGGTGCGGAAAGAAGATTTCAAATTTTATTTGACGGAGAAGTAAAAGTTATTGATGATTATGCTCATCATCCTTCCGAAGTGAAAGTAAGTTTACAGACGGCACAAAAATTCGGTGGAAGGGTAGTAGCAGTTTTTCAGCCGCATTTGTATAGCAGAACAAAAGATTTTTATAAGCAATTTGCTGATGTATTTTCTCAAAATACGAATTTGATATTCTGCTTGGATGTTTACCCTGCTAGGGAAAAACCGATTGAAGGCGTAACCGGAAAAATGATTATAGATGAAATAGATGATAAATCAATAGAGAAATATTTTATAGAAAATAGTGATGATCTTTTTGCTCAAATGAAATCTAAGATTAGAAAAAATGATGTCATATTGTTTATGGGTGCAGGAAGCATAACGAAACTGGCACACAAGTTTGCCGAAATGTTAAGTGCAGGAGAAATGAAATTCTGATATGAAAAACTTTAGCAGTAAAATAAGTGGATTAATATTTTTAAGCCTTTGCGGTTTAATAATACTGCTATATTTTTCAGTGGATACACAACAGAAGCAAGAGATTAAATTTATCGATGTAAGTGGAAATATTTACTTGGATAAAGAGTCTTATACTCAATTTGCAAAAGTAACCGAAAGGAAAAGTTTCAACGATTTAACGCTTGGCACAATTAAAGATAGATTCGAAAAACATCCATATATAGATTATGTGGATTTGAAGTATGATGGTAATGGTAAAGTATCGGTTGAAATACATGAAAAAAATTTCAGAGCCATAATGATTACTCAAGGTTCTGAATTTCTTGTTGATGAAAAATTACGTGTTGTTCCGTTGCTCAGTTTTACTAAAAATATTGATCTTCCGGTGATACTAGGAGTAGACAAAAAGATTTCAGGAAAGAAAAATGCTGAATTAAAAAAAGCAATGAAATTAATTTCAGCAGCTGAACTATCAAACCAAGCGCTTGCTTCTGATATATCGGAAGTGGAATTGGGAAAAAAGAATAATGTAACAATAAGATTTATTTATAACGATTACATTCTGAACCTAGGAAGTGAAGATGTAATTTATAAATTAGCCGCATTCGGCAGTATATACGATAAACTTAATGCTAACGAAGGAGTTAACAATTTGAAGTATATAGATATGAGATTTAAGGATCAGATTTGCCTCGGTTTTAGAGAAGAGATACCATCAAACGGAGATACGAAATCATGAAAAATAATATCGTAGCCGGATTAGACCTTGGAACGACTAAGGTAGGCGCCGTAATAGCTGAACGGGATGGGATAAATTTAAATATTCTCGGATTTGGTGTAGTGCCTTCCGAAGGATTGAATAGAGGATTAGTTGCTAATATTGTTAAGACTGCAGCAGCAATATCCAAAGCGATGGAAATTGCTTCGAATAGAGCCGGCATTGACATTAGAGAACTTAATGTCGGTGTAGCTGGCGAGCATATTAAAAGTTTACGTCATAGAAATTTTGTTACTATAAGCAATCCTGATAAGGAAATTACTCAAAGTGACATAGATAGAATAAAAGCTGATGTAAAAACAATTCCTATTCCGAGTGACAGACAAATTCTTCATATCATACCCGAAGAATTTTTTGTTGATTATCAAGGTGGAATAGATAATCCGATAGGAATGTGCGGCTCTCGTTTAGAAGCTGTTAATCACGTTGTATTAGCTTCTATTCCTGCAATTCAAAATATAAAACGTTCCGTTGAAAAAGCGGGATTTTCAATTGCAAATTATATACTTCAGCCAATTGCTTCAAGCGAAGCGGTTTTGGAAGATAGTGAAAGAGATTTAGGAGTGGTTCTTATTGATATTGGCGGAGGAACCACTGATGTAGCTGTATTTCACGATAATTCAATAAAACATACAAAGGTTTTCGGTGTTGCTGGAAACCAAGTGACCAACGATATTAGAGAATCGTTGGGAATTGTTACATCCGAAGCGGAAAAAATTAAAAAAGAATTCGGATACGCGACTGAGGAAGCGGTAATTAAAGAAGAAGATATTTATATCAAAGGTGTTGGTGCTCGCGGAAATATGAAAATCGAACATGCTCTTCTAACTCAAATTATCAGTTTCAGAATGCGTGAGTTATTTTCTTTAATAGATAATGAATTAAGACAAAAAGGATTTAAGAAAAAAATAAAGGCAGGAGTTGTGCTGACGGGAGGCGGCTCGCTCTTGCGTGGTGTTACAGATTTAGCAGAGGAGGTTTTCGGGTTGCCTACAAGAATTGGTTTGCCTTTAGATGTTGGCGAAGCCGGTTTGTCTAATGAAATATCAAGTCCGGAATTCGCCACTGTATATGGTTTGGCAAAAGGAGTTCCCGGAATATCTTCTGCCGAAGCCAATATCGAAATTAAAGATAAGAAGAAGAGTAAACTGAAACTCAATCAATTATTTAAGAAAGTTCAAGAGTTTTTTGATGAATTATAAAAATATTACCACAACAAGGAGGAACATATGAGTAGATTTGCAACGATTGACAGAGAAGAACCTTTGTCGGCAAAACTAAAAGTTGTTGGCGTTGGCGGCGGAGGCTGTAATGCTATCGAAAGCATGATGAAACGCGGACTTTCAGGTGTTCAGTATGTTGCAATTAATACTGACGCACAAGTGCTTCAGAAGAGTAGTGCTCATTATAAAATTCAAGTCGGTGTCGGTTTAACCAGAGGCCTTGGCGCCGGAGCAGATCCGAACGTAGGTCGCAACGCAGTTGAAGAAGACCGCGAACAAATTGAGCAGGTTCTTAAAGGAAGCAATATGGTATTTGTTACTGCAGGAATGGGCGGTGGAACCGGAACCGGTGGAGCACCTCTGGTAGCTTCAATTGCTAAAAGTATTGGCGCTTTGGTGATAGGCATTGTAACAAAGCCATTCAGATGGGAAGGAAAACGCAGAATGATAAATGCCGAAGAAGGTATTAATGAAATGCGTCAATACGTAGATAGTTTAATCGTTATACCAAACGACAGATTGATAAATATTTTAGATAAAAGTGTATCGGCGAGTGCAGCATTCGATAAGCCTAATGAAGTGCTGTTCGAAGCTACCCGTGGAATTGCGGATATTATTACAATTCCGGGAGTTATCAACGTTGACTTTGCAGATGTACGTTCTGTAATGATGGAAGGCGGTGAAGCTTTGATGGGCTGCGGTATTGCAAGCGGTGAAAACCGTGCTGTGGAAGCCGCTCAAAAAGCGATTTCGTCACCCTTATTGGAAGGTATAAGCATTAAAGGTGCAAAGAGAATCTTATTGAATGTTACCGGTTCTTCCAATTTGACTATGGAAGAAATCTACAAAGGAAACGAGGTAATTTATAATGCTGCAGGTGAAGAAGCCAATGTGATTTTCGGCTGGGTGAATAAAGAAGATATGAATGAATATGTCTCTTACACCGTTATTGCTACCGGATTCAATTCAAAAGAAAATTCAATTCCTGTTCCCGAAATAAAGAAAAAAGAAAATGAATCCGAGAAGGAATATAAGAAAGTTAGCGGGTTAGCCGGAGGCTATTCATTCAGAGATATGAATTACTCAGACGATACGAATTTGGATGAACCAACAATTTTCCGTGTTAAAGGAACAAAGAATTTATTGCAAGGCGAAGAAGATGTTCCACACAGAAAAACTAATCTTGAACAACTCGATGTTTTTGAAGAAAAGAAGAAAAATGAAGTACCTAAGATCGATGAAGAAGATACTTCTTCTTTCTTAAGAATGATGATGGATTAAAATTTATTTATACATAACATCCTTAAATGACAAAAAGGCTGATTGCGATTTCTTTTTCCTTGTTGTGGTAAAGAAGGAACCTCCTAAACCTTGAAATCGGTCAGCCTTTTTTTATTTTTCTACAAAAATAAGGAATTTTGATTAAATATGGGGGTAATTTCAGTATAAACTGATACAATTTTCATGGAGTATTAATTAGTAAACATAAGAATCTTCCCTATTATTTTTCAATATTTCCGGCATTTATCAATGATTGAATTTTAGAATATTACTCTATCTTTGAAGAAAATATTTGGAGAGAGTTGAATGAAAAAATTGTGATGGTTAGTTCTTAATTTCCCTTCTTTAACAACATTGTAAATAAATTTGTGGAACACGGAAGACACAGAGTCAACAGAGGTGTCAAAGCTGTTTTTATCCGTGGCCTCCGTGTTCCATTAATTAGCGGACTAAGAGCATCTTACGTGTTTGTGAGAAATTTGCAGTTGTTATCCTATAGAAATAAACTCCACTCGGCATACCGTTAGCATCCCACTGCACGGTGTGATATCCGGATTCCATATGTTCATCCACTAACACTGCAACTTTCTGTCCAACCAGGTTAAAAACTTCAAGGCGGACATCCGAAGCATTCGGTAGCGCAAATCTAATTTGTGTGGAAGGGTTAAATGGATTAGGATAGTTTTGTAATAATTCAGCGCTTACAGGAACTACCGGTTCTGTATCTTGAACTCCAGTTAAACTGCTGTTATCTTTCAGTATATATAAATGAGACCCATCAACCACGTAAACTGTATCTCCACTCACCGCCAAGTCTCTAGCAATTCCGTGAGTAGAAAATTTACCCTTTTCAAACGGTTGAGTTGGGTCGGAAATATCGATGATACGTAAACCGCCATAATAGTCAATTACATAAGCTGTATTCCCATTTACTTCAACTTCAATGGCATTATTGCCGGTGACATTTGTACCAGTATTAATTGAAGTTACACTAACCGGCTGATTTGGATCAGAAATATCTACAATCCAAAGACCACCGTTAAAATTGGCAATATAAGCATAATTTCCGCTCACTGCTATTCTGCCAGCAGAGCCATTAGTATCGGCAAGATGACCTACTTGATAAGGATTGTATGGATCCGAAATATCTATAACATATAATCCAGCGCGTGACGCTACAAGGTAAGCATAATTCCCGCTTACAGCTACATCGTGGAAATTGAGTAAAAGATCATGCAGATTAAGTGTATCAACTGGTTGGGGGTCAGTTGGAACTGAAATGTCAACGATTCCAAGTCCTACACCGGAAATTGCGATATACGCATAATTCCCATTTACCGCTAATCCAAAATTTGTGTGACCAGTCCAATGATTTAATGTTGCAGCGGATATATTGTAGTGTGGAATAATCCAAAGTCCATTTCCCTCATTTAAAGCATAAAGGATGCTGTCTGTTGCAACAAGATCAGAAGTATACAAAGTTAGATCGGAAAAATATCCGATTCTACTTGGTTGTGATGGATCCGAAATATCGTATATCAATAAACTATCTGGAAAATAAACAATGGAAGACTGTTGTGATACAAATGCACGATGACTTTTTGCATTTACTGCAACATCATAACTGTTTATTAGATTATCTATCTGACCCAGGAGTGTTACATTGGAGTCCTGATAAGCGGTCTTAACAGCCTGGATGTTCTTCTGCGCATTTAGATTGTTAGGGAAATATGCAATGAGTGCAATAATCATTATGAACTTGTACAGCCAAGAAAAACGTATTTTTGATTTCATAGTATTATTCCTTTTTTGTTATAGACATTTATTACTTTAGATTAAAAAAATCTTTTTTATTACGACTGGCATTTGACTCAATCAGAATACATCCTGGAGGAGGGATCGGTTAATTGGAGCTTTATTGTTAGCAATTAATTTTGCCTGCAATTTGTCTTGTTTAAGATTCTTTGTTAGTGGTAATGCCCAATTTGACCACTAGCATTGGATGTCCAACAAGAAAGCCCTATGCCACCAAATCGACTGCGAATTATCTATTAGTGCTGCAATAACAATTACCGCTATCTAAATAAAATACAGTCAAATATGTCTATGACTAAACATATTACCTCCTAAATTGGTTGTTAATTTAGATTAATTACAAAGATTTGTCTGTGGAAAGTCTATCATATTTCGTTGAAAAGCACTCAATATTTTGTGAAACAATATTCAATAAAATTCAATAATATTCAATTAAGATTCGGACTTAGTATCTTTTATTTTGTAAATTTATAATAAATATATATTATTATCAAAGCATCGCCACGGGGGTAATGTGTTGAAATCTTCCAATAGAGAACACGAGATAAGAAGATTGCTATTTATGCATGAACATGTCTTCGTGAATAAATTAACAAGTTGTTGAATAAACTAATAATATAATACATTAGCATGTTTTTAATATGCAGGATTTATCTTGCTATTAAACGTAAGCAAGCTTGGAGAACAACATTTTACTGAAAAATTTGAACCAATTATAAGTACTTTTCTTTGTGACCGTTGTCACCAAAAACATACATTTTTTTTACCGGGTATAAACTGTATTGAACTTTGCACATACGGAATGATTCTGGTTATAGTGGAGCAACCTAATTAAAATGTATCTAGAGTTACAGACAAAAAATGTCGGTTACAAGAAAGGGATAAATTTGTTAGTGAAATCATAATAAATTGTGATAAAGCTACTTCCAATCCAAAGGGCGTGACATTTTGTATTTTCTAAGATTCCCGAAATAACTATATTTGCTTGGTTTATTAGCAATCACTTAAATAAAGAAGTAGAAAATGAAAAAATTAGCAGGAATACTTATTTTAATAGCAACCTTATCAACTCAAGCACAATCTATGGCGCAAGTTGGTTGGGTAGCAAAATTTGGTGTTGCAGGTGGGTTTTCACCCATCTATGTTTTGCCCGATTTATCTCCGCTGGATAGTTATCTGAATGGATTCGGAGTTTCTGGAATGAGTAATAAGGGAGTTTTAGCCTTGGGCGGAGGCGGGTATGCTTATATTATGGTTATCCCGAATCTCAGAATCGGAGGAATGGGGTTCGGCGGTTCGATCAGTCAATCCGGAACAGTAAATGGAATACAGAAAGAAGCAGTCTATTCTATCGGTGGCGGAGGATTTACTATCGAATATACTCTTCCGTTCATCAAGAAAGCGGCTGTATCTTTCGGTGCGATGATTGGCGGCGGTTCGGCCGTTTTGGAATTATATCAGAATAAAGGAGTTGTGGAATGGAATGATTTGTGGGCAGATATTTCGAGTGCAAAATTGAATTCACATAAATTAACGAATGAATTTTTTACTATCTCTCCGACATTGAATATAGATATTCCTGTAACCCGTTTTATTGCCTTCAGACTAGGTGCGGGTTATCTTCTCTCATTCAGTAAAGAATGGACTGTAGATAATCAGATTACATTGAATAATGTACCAGATAATCTTAATTCCAGTTCATTTTTTATTCAAACTGGCTTATATTTCGGATTCTTTGCTTTTTAATTTGGGTAATTTATGATTAAAACAGTTTTAGTGACCGGCGGTGCCGGCTTTATCGGTAGTAATTTTATTAATCACATTTTGAAGAAAAGAGACGATTGGCGGATCGTTAATTTGGATAGACTTACCTACGCCGGCAATCTTGAAAATTTAAAACCATCAGAAGGTAACTCTAATTACACTTTTGTAAAAGGTGATATAACAAACGCCGAATTGGTAAATTATTTATTCGAAAAATTCAAATTCGATTATGTAATCAATTTTGCTGCTGAATCTCATGTGGATAGAAGCATTCTAGGTTCGGAAATATTTTTTAGAACGAATGTTATCGGAACTAATGTTCTTCTTGAGGCAGCTCGCAGATTCGGAGTGGAAAAATTTCTACAAGTATCCACCGATGAAGTTTACGGAAGTTTAGGCGCTGAAGGAAAATTCAGCGAAACCACACCTCTTTCTCCCAACAGCCCATATTCATCCAGTAAAGCTGGAGCTGATTTAATGGCTCTCTCTTTTGAGCATACCTATGGCGTTCCGGTTGTACTTACAAGGTGCTCTAATAATTATGGTCCGTTGCAATTCCCAGAAAAATTAATTCCGTTGATGATAATTAACGCGTTACACGATAGACCTCTTCCGGTTTACGGCGATGGGTTAAACGTTCGCGATTGGATTTATGTTATTGATCATAATCGTGCGGTTGAAACGGTTCTTGAAAACGGAAAATCAGGAGAGGTGTATAATATTGGTGCCAATCAAGAGATGAAAAATATCGAAATTGTAAAACTTATACTCGAGATTCTCGGTAAATCTGAAGATTTGATAACTTACGTGAAAGACCGGCCGGGGCACGACCGACGTTATGCTATTGATTCAACTAAAATAGAAAATGAATTGGGATGGAAGCCGGAATTCAGATTTGAAGAAGCGATTGTAAAAACAGTTGAATGGTACAAAGAGAATCGAAAATGGTGGGAAAGAATTATTTCCGGTGAATACCAAAATTATTACGAAACACAATATGGGAATAGGTGATAGAATGAAGATTTTCAAATTGTTTCTATTGTTTATCTTTTTTAGTACGGGAATTTTTGCGCAAATAGATGATAATACAGTAAATCAAATGATGAGTCTTAGCGCAATAAGCGTGACTGTTGGTGGAGAATTTATAGTAAACGGAACATTCCCCGCGTCATCTACAGAAAGGGTAGATCAATTTATAACTAGAATTTATAATGAGGCAAAATTGCAAAATCTTTCTCTTGCAAGGGATGCAACTTCTTTGGCTAAATTGAAAGAGGAAATCGGAGATTATGCAAAGCGTAATATTAAATTGGTTTCTGCCGACGGAGAAGTAAAGTTTTTAGATTTGGAGAAATTCCGTCTAACCGCAAATTTCGATGAAAATCCTTATCTGAAAAATGGAGATGTGATTATTTTTCCGCCATTGGATTTAGATAGAAATTTCATTGCTATATCCGGAGCCGTTAATAAAGAGATTACATTTCAGTATGTAGAAGGAGATAAATTAAGCGACGCATTACTCTTTGCGAGAGGAATTAATAAAGCTTATGACAATGTTACTAAAGCGGAGATTTCCCGTTTGAATGCTGATGGTTCCGAAAGGGAAAAAATTATTGTTGATATTGACAGCGACTTCCCCTTGGAAAGAGGAGACCGGATAATGGTTCTTGCCGAGGAAACTTATAGGGTTGTATTTGAGGTTACAATTCAGGGAGAAGTGAATAGACCGGGTAAAATTTATATTACAAAAGACAGCACTACGATACGTGATGCAATTAATCGTGCGGGAGGATTTACGGAATTAGCTGACTTAAATAATGCTGTTATTTTAAGAGGCAATCAAGCAAAATTGGCTTTGAAAGATCTTGAAGAAAATGATATTGGCAATAGATTTTTCTCTGAAAATATTGATCTTTTAATGACTCAAAGAATGGCAAATGTTAGTCAGGAAGATTCTCTTTATTTCCTTGTAGATAATACGTTAAGAATATCAAGAGGAAATATCAATCTGGATTTTAATAAAATAAATGATCCGAATTCAATCGATAGCAAGTTTGTATTGCAAGATGGTGATTTTATTTACGTACCTAAAAAAGTTGATTTGGTTTATGTATTTGGACAGGTGAATAATCCGGGTTACATTAAGTACGAATCCGGAAAGGATTACCAATTTTATGTTGATCAGGCAGGAGGATTGGGAAGTACTGCAAGAGGAGAAGTTTATTTAATTAAAAATAAATCCCGTGCATGGATTGACGTTACTGAAGAAAATCCATATAAAATTGAGCCCGGTGATATGTTATGGGCACCCAAAGCGCCTTACAGAACATTTGATTATTACTTAACTCGTATTGGTACGTATTCTACTATTTTGGGAAGTTTAGCGACGGTGATTTTGTTATTTTTACAGGTTGGCAAATAAGGAGTGAAAATTGGAAAGAAAAAATATTAATATTTTAGACCTGTTAGTTGTAATAGTAAAATGGAAAAAATTTCTATTACTCTGGGGAATTATTATATCTGTACTGACATATTTGTCCATTTACTTTTTTGTTGAAGAAAAATTTGATTCGAATGCGTTAATTATTTCTTCAAGTAGTGAAGGGTATAATCCTATTAGTTCTATACTTGGAGATTTTCCTGCTATTGGGTTTGGATTAGGTGAAAATTCTGATTTTGGTATGTTCACTACATTAATTTATAGTAGAACGATGCTTGATGATGTAATCAATAAATTCAATTTAGTCGAAGTTTATGAAATTAGTAAAGAAGATAAGGATTATCTAAAAAAAGCAAGGAAAATTCTAAAAAATAGTCTACGTGCTGAAGAAACAGATAATGGTGCTTATAACATAGAAATCCGAACGAAAGATGCAAATTTATCCGCGAATATTGTTAATTATATAGTTAGTCGTTTAAATGAGTCTCTAATTAAATTAAATATTAAAAAATCTTTAGAAAATAGAAAATTTTTGGAAAAAAGATTAATTGAGATAAGAGGAAAATTAAAGGATAAAGAAGATTCTTTAGTGATAGTTCAGAAACAGACAGGAATACTAGAACCAGAAGTGCAAATCTCTAGTATATTTTCTATTTATGCTGATCTTGAAAAGAAAAAAATGATTCTAGAAGCAGAAAAAAACATATATAAAAATATTTATCCCGAGAATCATGCAAAAATTAATGAATTCGATATACAAATTAATTACTACTCAGAAGAATTAAATCGTTTAATCAATGAGGGTAGTAAAGATGGAATAATATTGAGTTTGGATAAATTACCTCAAAATGTAGTTAAGTATTTAAGATTAAGAAGGGACATTGAAATTAATTCAAAACTTTTAGAATATGTATTACCATTATATGAACAGGCCAAGTTTAATGAACAAAAAACCGTTCCAATTTTACAAGTAATTGATGAAGCGGTTCCATCACCTAAAAAGGATTTCCCTCCTAGAGTTTTGCTTACACTTATAATTACTTTAACTATAATGCTTTTTGTTCTGTTTTTTATTTTCTTAAAAGAGAATTCCGAATTACAAAAGTCAGAACAGTTTCAGTATATTAAAAAGCATTTATTTAAGTGGAATTAAATATATATGCCTTTGAAAATTGGGATATTTATAGAAAAATATTTAACTCTTTCTATGACTTTTATTTATCGTCAGGTTATAAATTTGAATGACGATTTTGAAGCTATTGTTTTAACATCAGCGAAACCATCTAATTTAGATAAATATCCAATAAAGAATATATATTTTAAGTCGAAAAGTTTTCCGGAAAGAGTATATTACAAACTATTAAAAAAAACAGTTAGACCAACTGTATTGTCAAACATTGATCGAGAATTCTCCTTTTCGCAAAAAAAATATTTTAAGAGATTATTAGAAAAACAAAATTTTGATATAATACACGCTCATTTTGGTCCTTCTGCAATTGAAATATTTCCTGTGATTGAACATTCTGACTTACCATTCATAGTGAGTTTTCATGGATACGATGCTTCTATGCTCTTAAAATCTTCTTTGTATGTAGAAAAATTGCAGCCTATTTTTAAGAAGTCATTTGTAATTGTACCTTCTGAATATATGAAACTAGGATTGGAGAAGATTAACTGCGAAAGTAATAAAATCGAAATTATTCATTATGGAATACCTTTGGAGCAGTTCCCATTTATTCCTAGGAAAAACTTTGATCCAGCAAGAGCTAAATTTTTACAAGTTTCCAATCTTGTCGAAAAGAAAGGTCATGAATACTCTATTAAGGCATTTAGGAATTATGTTAACAAATATCCAGAAGCAAGTTTCACAATTGCAGGCGACGGTCCATTAAGAGAAAACCTTGAAAGATTAGTCAAACAGCTGAATTTGAGTAAGAATATTAAATTTGTTGGTAAGGTTAATCCTAGCGAAGTACAACAGTACTTTAGAAATGCAGATGTATTTGTCCATCATAGTATTACTTCTTCTGCTGGAGATCAAGAAGGGATTCCTAATGTTATTATGGAAGCTATGGCAATGGGCCTACCTGTTATTAGTTCTTATCATGCTGGGATTCCGGAGTTGATTAAAAGTGGGCAAAATGGTTTTTTAGTTAAAGAGAAAGATATTGATGGGTTAACAGAGAAAATGTTGTGCATATATAATTGTGCTGAGGAATTTAGTTTAGAAGGAAGAGCAACAATTGAAAGTGAGTTTAATCTAAGAATTCAACTTCAAAAACTTGAGCATTTCTATCGCCGAATAGCAAGAGAAAACTAGTGGATTTAAAAAGAAAAGCATACAAGGCTTTCACTTGGAGTGGAATATCTGTCGGATTGTCAATCGTTTTTCAGATAATACAGTTATATTTTGTTGGAACTTATTTAACGACTAACGATTTCGGCATATGGGGAATATTAACAGTTTTATTACTATTTATTAAATTATTTTCTGATTCGGGTATATCATCTTCCTTAATTTACTTTGACGAATCTGATTCTGAGGAATTATCATCATTATTTTGGATAAATATTTTACTTGGTCTAATTTTATATTTAATTTTTATAGCAATAACTCCTTTTTTTGAGTACATATTTGATACAAAGTTATTTAATTACCTTCTTATTTTGGGTTTTATTTTGGTGTTCTCACCTCCTGGATTGATTTTTCAAAGTTTACTTCAAAAATCTCTTTCTTTTAAAAATATTAGTCTCATTGAAATTATTTCTGTCATCATAGCTAGCAGCTTAACTATTATTATGGCATTTGCAGGGTATGGTGTTTGGTCTTTAATATTTGGACAATTAGTAGGAGCAGCTATAAAATCAATATTTTTTACCATCATTGGAGTTAAAAAATATGATATTAAATTTAGAATGTCAGTACAGAAATCTAAAAAGTATTTGAGGTTTGGAATATTTCAGTTTGGTGATAAAATTTTTAACTTTTTAAGTTTCAAGATAGATCAAGTAGTCATTGGTTCTATTTTAGGCCTAGAAG
The DNA here is from genome assembly GCA_964573255.1 of uncultured Melioribacteraceae bacterium. GTDB lineage: Bacteria > Bacteroidota > Ignavibacteria > Ignavibacteriales > Melioribacteraceae > CAYNUJ01. Next base: position 20,673 of record CAZNJB010000006.1, on the reverse strand, counting down.
CATTAGGATATTATAATTTTGCTTTCAATTTAGCCTTTAAACCATATAATATTATTAACCCAATATTTACTAGGGTAGCATATCCTTTATTATCAAAAGTTAAAGAAATGAATGAAAAAGTAGAAAGCTATTATCTAAGATTAGTTGATATAATTTCATTCATTAATTCTGGTATTGTATTTACACTTTTTTCAGTTCTAACTATTTTATTTGAGATTCTTTGGGGAGATAAATGGATACAGAGTTTATCTATAACAAAATATTTGCTTTTGGTTGCACTTTTTCGCTCTATTTTTAATCCCATTGGCAGTCTATTATTGTCCAGAGGCAAACCGGATTTGAGTTTTAAATGGAATTTAGGAGTGTTTTTAATAACGGTGCCTTTATTATTTTTAACTGCTCTTACTAAGGATATTAACAAGGTAGCATTAAGTTTGTTAATATTATATTTTACAATGTTTTATCCACATTATAAGATTTTAATTTATTCTGTTTTAGGAACAAAATTCAAAAGATATTTTTTCACCATAATTCCAAATATTATAATTGGATTATTAGTATCTCTATTGATTTATATTTTTAATTTAATGTTAATTGATGTAGATAAAATTATTACTTTATCTTTGAATCTAATGATAGCAGGAATATTTCTTTTTGTATTTAAATATCTATATTCAAAAGAAATTTTTAAATCAATTATGGAATTAATAAATGATTAATTCTTTTCATAATTATATTATTAAGAATGACTTTGGAAAGATGTTAATATTTGCAATAATCATTATTTCCATAAATATTATAATTCTAAATGTTTTTACTAGCCCATTTTTTAGTTTCCTATTATTATTTATATCCCTCTATGTTTTTATACATTACCTATATATTAGGGATGTATACTTTTCATTATTACTTTTCTCTTTACTGGAGTTAATATATATAGATAAGGCATTTAGTCGGCATTTTCAAAATGTTGTTGCTCAGAATGTATTTCTATATTTTTTCGCTTTTCTTTTTCTCATCGTTATTGCATTAGGGGTTAATGTTAATGAAAAACACAAATACCAAACTAAGATAGGGCGAAGTATTATTTTATTTTTCTTTTATTTTTCATTGATGGGAGTTTTAGGATTCTTAAAAGGTTATTCTAAAACAAATTTGGTAATTGAATTCTATCAATTAATATATTACCTATTGTTTTTCCCGATATTTTATTTAATAAATAAAAGAAAATATTATAATTATTTTATAAGCATATTTTTATTTGTATGTACTATTATTGCCGTTGAATATATAATAATGAATATTGTTCTTCCATATCGGTTTATTACCGTCCATAATTTATTGTTCCCTTTTGCAGTGGGTATTCTTATTGCATTCATTCGTGAGAGAAGTAAGAATCAAATTTATAATGCTATTCTGATCATATCTTTAATTGTAATTCTTATTGGTAGTTTCTTTATCGGGGCTAGGGCACTATGGGCGGCAATATTCCTAACTCTTATTTCTTTTTATTTAATACATCTTTTTCTTGATCCAAATTCACGCAATAAAGCATTAAAAACATTTCTACTTTTTGTTTTTACAATGGGTATAGTTGGTTATATTGTTTCTCAGAAATCTAAAGTAAAATTCCAACCAAAGGATATTAAAGACAGAGTGGAATCCCTATCTGATCCTTTAGAAGATAAGTCATTTTTAATGAGAGTGGAAATTAATTTGTTGGGATACAAACGGTTTATTAAAAGTCCTATATGGGGTGAAGGACTTGGAAATACAATCCAATTTAAGATTCTCGAAAACACTAAGGTTACTTTTCCGGATAATTCGTTTTTATATTTTGCTTGGAAAGGTGGAATAATTGGATTGTTTTTATTTCTACTTATTTTATTTAGAACCATTCAAAGTTTACTTTTTGTGATTAAAAATACAAATAATTTATCTGTACGAAATGTAATGATCGGTATTTCTAGTGGGATGAGTGGGTTCTTGTTACTTGGATTATTACAAGCTAATTTTATTGCTTTTAGGATCTTATTTGTTTTTATCTTTTTCTTAGCATATGTCGAATTTGAAAGAAAATTATCTATAAATGAAAAAAAAGAAAAATAACCTAAATATTTTATTCTTCTCTGACAGTAGTATTTTTAATCCAATAATCAGGACGCAAGGACTTCCCCTATATAAAGAATTAAGTAAATATAATTCTATAATATTTCTTACGTTTGAAAAAAGTTCTGAGTTTAATAAATACAAGCAATTCATTACTAATTTAGAGTTATTAAATAACTTAAAATTTCGATATATTTTGCTGAAAAAAAGCATTTTGCCATCATTTATTTTGACCTTTTTTAAAGGGTTTAAAATTTTAAAAAATATAGTTAAATGTAATCAGATAGATATTATTCATTCTCGTAGTCTGTTGCCTGCTATTTTAGCTGGTTTAATTAAAGCATTTAATAGAAACATAAAAGTTGTATTCGACATTAGGGGACTTGTAATTGAAGAGGAAATACTGAAAGGGAGTATTTCAAAAATATCCGCTAAATATTATTTCTTGATTTTAGGCGAGAAGTTTGCCTTAAAAAAGGCTGATGTGTTCGTTTGTGTTTCAAGCAAAATGAAGAAATATTTTCAAAACTACAAAAAAATTGATAAAAAAATATTTGTAATTCCAAACCGAGCGATTATAAAAGATCAGTTTTTTAATTTAAATAAAAAAAATAATGGTGTAATTCGTGCAATCTATTCTGGTTCGATGGCAATATGGCAAAAGCCAGAGTACTTGAATAGACTGCAAGAAGTCATTATTATCAATAATCTTCCCATTGAATTAACAGTTTTTACATATCAAAGGAAAATAGCAGAACAAATGCTTGATCCTCGGATTAAAATAGTTTCCGGTGAAGACTATCAATCTATTAATCAATTTTGGCAAGAATATGATTTTGCAATTTTACTAAGAGATAATATTTTAATTAATAATGTAGCGTCACCTCTAAAATTCGCAGAATATCTAGCCAACGGATTGCCAATATTGATTTCAGAAGGAATAGGGGATTATTCTGATTTAGTAAGAGTTGAAAAATTGGGAGTTGTTGTATCTGAAGAGCAATTAGAAAAAGGATTAAAGGAAATGTTAAAATTATTAAAATCAGAAGATATGCGTAAAAAATGTTTTGATTATGCTGTTAAGAATTTAAATATTAATCAATCTTATAAGGATTATTTAGAAGTTTTTAAATATTCTGCAGAATTATGATATCAGTAGTTTTAGCTTTATATAATGGAGAGCGATATATCGCTGAGCAATTATTATCTATTCTAAATCAAACAATATCTAATATAGAAATAATAATTGTAAATGATAAATCTGAAGATAATTCACTGAAAATAGTCAAAGATGTTTTTTCCCAGGAGCAATTTACTAATTTTCAAATAATAGAGAATGAAAGGAATTTAGGTGTAAATAAAAGTTTTGAAATAGGAGTAAAAGCTTCTTCTGGGGAGTATATTGCTTTTTCAGATCAAGATGATGTATGGTTACCTAATAAATTAGAAATTTTAAGTGAGGTCTTGCAAAAGAATTCACATTTGGACTTAGTTTTTGCTCCTTCACTTATTCTAAAAGGTGATAAGCACAAAGGTAAACTTTATCCTCCAAAACGAGAGTTTAAGAAAGATTTTTTTAAATTTTTTATTAATCAGATGAGAGGTGCATCATCTTTAGTAAGAAAGACTTTTTTGTTAGATGTTATGCCATTTCCAAGCGAAGATATTTATGATAAATGGATATATTTTATCAGTGTTTATCTAGAGAATAATAAATATATTGATCAGCCATTGGATTTTTATAGAGTTCATGACGCAAATATTGTAGGAACAGCGCTGAAATATCGTCCCAAAAAAGATGTGATTAGAAGTTTAGAAAGTAAAATATTATTTTACAAAACATTCCAAAATCACATTATACAAAATAAAAATTACAAACAGTCTTCAACTTTAAATGCTATTGAAGAAATATTAATTTTTCTAAATAGTTTATTAGCTTGTTTGAATTCACGTAGTTATCGAAGATGTATGAAATTTCTAACTGAATTTATCCTTAATAGTGAATTTTCTTTAAAAGAAAAACTGATTTATTCGTATTATTTTATAATAAAGTAACATTGGGAATATGACAACCTTAGTATCGATCATTATCATTACATATAACAATTCGGATACAATTGGTGATCTTCTTAAGTCTATTTATTCTTACGTGAAAGATATTAATTTTGAGATTATTATTATCGATAATTGTTCATCTGACAATATCTCAGAACAACTACTTAAATATCCGAAAGTGAATTTTTATCGAAATGAAAAAAATTTAGGTTTTGGTAAAGCTTGTAATTTGGGGGCAGAATATGCTAAAGGAAAATATTTGTTTTTTGTAAATAGTGATATTGTTTTGCAAGGAAATCCCATAAAACCAATGGTTGAGTTTTACGAAAAAAATGATTGTGTAGGTATAATTGGTGGTCAATTAAAGTTTCCAAATGAAAAATATCAAAAATCTTCTTATGGATTTCCGTCTATTAGTAAACGTTTGCTGGAATTGTTAGGAATTAAAAAATTTTTAACGAAAGATTTTCTGCCAAAACCGAAGGGACTTCATAAATTCATAAGGGTTCAAGCTGTTAAGGGAGCTTTTTTTGTGATTTCTAAGACACTGTTCCAAAAAATTGGTAAATTTGATGAATTCTACTTTATGTATGTTGAGGATATAGATTTGTCGTATCAAGTTAAATTATTTAATTATGAAAATTACTTGTATTTAACGGATTCTATTGTTCATTTGGGATGGAATGTTGAGAATCCTGCAGACTCATTTGGTTTTATTAATAGAAATAGAGGATTAATATATTTTTATAAAAAAAATTATTCTAATTTGCGCACAAAAATTTTTGTCATTTTAAATTTGATTTCTTTTTCTATAAAAAGATATTTTGTAAATGAAGATATATCAGAAAATTTTTTAAAAGTAATTTCTCTATATAAAAAAGAGTTGAAATCTTGAAAAAAGTTTTATTTTTAACCCATTTTTTCCCTCCAGAAACGGGTGCCGCTCCAGTTAGAATGAAATATTTTTTTGATGAAATTAAGGGTGCGGCATACCAAATTCGAGTTCTACGACCAACTCCGAATTATCCATTAAACAGAAAAATTGAAAGTTCATATAATGATCCATCTGTACAAACAATCCCTATATATATTCCACAAAAAGATTCACTTTTAAAGAGATTTTTTTCATATGCTACATTTTTTATAAATGCATTATTTGTTGGGCTGTTTACAAAATTTAATCCAGATGTCATTGTTACTTCCTCTCCACCTTTATTCACCGCATTTGCAGCAGCTTTAATGGCAAAATATCGTGGAGTCAAATTAATTTTTGATATTCGTGATATTTGGCCTGATATCGGTGTTGAACTGGGTATTTTGAAAAAGGGATTATCTTTAAATATTCTAAAATCAATAGAGAAATTTATATTAAATACTGCCGATAAAATAATCGTGACAGCACAGGGTGATAAAAAGAATATAATTGGGAAAGGGATTAGACAGGACAAAATAGAAATTATTTATAATGGTGCTGATACTAACTTATTTAAGCCGTTAAATGAACTTGAAATATTAAGTATTAAAGAAACTTATGATTTCCCTAAAAATAAACCCCTATTAGTTTATTTCGGATCTTATAACTATGGTATGAACGATATTGAGATATTGCAAAAGATTTTAATAAAACTTAATGAAAAGATAGATTACCACTATATTTCAATAGGTACAGGGAATAGTCTGAATGATTTAATTGAAAATATTGAGGGGAAAGTAAGTTTTTCATCCTTTCCCGCATTACCAAGTATGGAGATTAGTAAAATAGTAGCAGCCTGTGATTTAAGTATTATTCCGAGAAAGTATATTGAAAAAGATACCGGCGGAAATATTCCCGTAAAATGTTTCGAGAGTTGGGCTTGTGGCACACCAGTTGTTTTGTCTACAATAGATAATTGTGAATTAGCAGAAATATTTGATAAATGCAATGCTGGGATAAGGGTAAAACCAGGTGATGTTAATTTATTTGTTGAAGCTGTTATTCAATTATTAAATTCGAATGAGCTGAGTAATTTAGGAATGATCGGGCGAAAATTTGTAGAAGAAAATTTTGATAGGAAGAAACAAAGCGAAAAAATAGTTGAAATCATTGAAGAACTCTCCAATGAAAAATAAATTAAAAATCACCCTCATCGGCACCGGTATTGTTGGGCTAGCAACTGGATTAAAATTACAGGAACAAAATCCCGATTTAAAAATTCGTTTCATCGAAAAAGAAGACAGTATTGCAAAACACCAAACAGGCAATAACAGCGGGGTTATTCATTCCGGTATTTATTATAAGGCGGGAAGTCTAAAAGCAAAGAATTGCAGAAAAGGTTATGATTTACTCCTTAAATTTTGCGATGAATTCGGAATTAAATATGACATTTGCGGCAAAGTTATAGTAGCTACGAACGATAGGGAAGTGCGATATTTAGATACATTGATGGAACGCGGCAAGGCAAATGGTTTGGAGGGATTGAGAAAAATTAATGCTGGTGAGCTGAAGGAAATTGAACCGCACGTAAGTGGAATTGAAGGGATTTTTGTACCGCAGACAGGAATTATAGATTACAAAGCCGTTGCCGCCAAATATAAAGAAGTTATCGAATACAACGGTGGGGAATTTATTTTTAACGAGAGAGTTGAAAATATTAAACAGAACAAAAAAGAAGTAATAATCATTACAAATAAAAACGAATACAAAAGCGATTTTGTTGTTTCTTGTGCCGGACTTCATTCCGATCGAGTAGCTAAAACTACTCACCCGAATTTACCGTTACGCATAATTCCCTTCCGAGGCGAATATTATAAATTGAGAGAAGAAAAACGTTATTTGGTTAAAAACTTAATCTATCCGGTCCCAGATCCTGCCTTTCCTTTTCTTGGTGTGCATTTTACACGTATGATTGATGGTGAGGTTGAAGCCGGACCGAATGCGGTTCTTGCATTTAAGAGAGAAGGCTACTCTAAAACAAGTTTCAGCTTTAGAGATACATTTGAAACCTTTTCTTGGCGGGGTTTTAGAAAAGTCGCTGCAAAATACTGGAGAACCGGAATGGGCGAATTTTATCGTTCATTCAGTAAAAGTGCATTTATGCAAGCACTGCAAAATTTAATTCCGGAAATCACAGAGGATGATCTAATTCCTGGTGGTGCAGGTATACGCGCTCAAGCATGTGATATTAATGGTGGTTTACTCGATGATTTTTATATTCTAAATGACAATAAAGTAGTACACGTTTGCAATGCTCCATCGCCTGCAGCTACATCTTCTTTGGCTATCGGGGAATATATCGCTTTGCAATTATCTGAAAGAATAAGCTAAGCTTGAAGTTGCAAGTTTATTAGCTCCTTTTTTTTATTCAAATTGCAAAAGACCTGATTGGAGTTTATTTTTGCCGGATTAAGTTTTTTTTATAGTTTTGAATTTCCCCATCAACAATAGCAACTTGATTGTTGTAATAAATTTCGGGGTAGATTTAATTGAAATCGGTCTTTCGTAAAAAAGAAACTGGATAATTATCGAACTATATATTAATTAAGTATAAATCGAATCTTGAATAAAAAATTAGAAAAAATATTATTACTTCTCGTTGATTTTATTACTATAAATTTAGCTGGGTTGGTTTATTTTTATTTTAGAGTCGAATCCGGTGTTTTCAATTTAATTTCTCAACCGGAATTATTCCTGCCGTTGCTAATAATTTATCTCTACTGGTTTATTCTCTTTTTATTTGTAGGGATGTATCGCACATGGTTTGCTTCTTCCCGTTTCGATGAACTTTCTACTCTTTTTAAGGCATCTTTTTTTGGCATTTTCATTCTATTCTTTCTGATATTTTATGATGATGCAGCCCACGGAGAAATTTCACATTCAAGGTACTTGATATTTATTTATTGGGGCTTCTTATTATTCTTTGTTAGCATAGGCAGAATAATAGTTAGAAGTATTCAACGTAATTTATTGATAAAAGGTTTTGGTAGAAAGAATGCGGTTATCGTTGGTTTCAATCCGAAGGCGAATAATATTCATAATACAATCAACAAGTATCGCGGATTGGGACTTGACGTTAAGGCTTATGTTGCAGTTAAAAAAGAAAATATCGGGAAGGAATATAACGGAGTAAAAGTTTACGATTATTATAAAAATATTCTTAAAGTAGTAGATGAGATTCAAGCTGAAGAAGTTATACTCGCATTAGAGAAGCACGAAGATGACGTAACAATATATGTGATTGATAAATGTGACTCTAAAGAATTGGGATTAAAGATTGTTCCCGATCTTTACGATATTGTTAGCGGACAAGCACGTACCTCCCAAATTTATGGTTTTCCTCTTATAGATATCATGCCGCAGTTAATGCCCGAATGGGAAAAGAAAATGAAGCGGCTGATGGACATTGTAGTGTCTTTATTGATACTCGTGATTACTTCACCAGTTACACTTTTAACTTCTATTGCAATCAAACTCGATAGCAAAGGTCCGGTACTCTATAAGCAAAAGAGAATGGGAATGAACGGAAAGATATTTAGTGTTTATAAATTTCGTTCAATGGTTGCCGATGCGGAAAAAATGACTGGTCCGGTCTGGTCTACAAAAGATGATCCCAGAATAACACGGGTGGGCAAATTTATCCGTAAAGTGAGAATTGATGAAATACCGCAAATGATGAATGTATTGAAAGGGGAAATGAGTTTAGTCGGTCCGCGACCGGAACGCCCTTATTTTGTTGAAAAATTATCGAAAGAAATCCCCCTGTACAAAAGAAGATTGAAAGTTCGTCCCGGTGTTACGGGCTGGGCACAGGTGAAACATAAATACGACGAATCAATCGAAGACGTTAAAACAAAATTGCGTTACGATTTATTTTATATCGAAAATATTTCTCTGAGAATGGATTTGAAAATATTATTTCGTACTATATTTGTAGTTTTATTTGGTAAGGGTCATTACGAATAAGGTTAAACTATGTATAAATCATTGATAATAATACCTACTTACAATGAGCTGAATAATATTCAAAGCCTCATTCCGGATATTATTGAGCTTTATCCCAATATGCATATTCTTGTGGTTGATGATAACAGTCCAGATGGTACCGGTGAATATGTGAGAAGATTGGGCGAGAAAGATGACAGAATAAAAGTCCTTCAAAGAGCTGGCAAAATGGGATTGGGTTCTGCTTATTGCGAAGGATTCCGGTATATGCTCGATAACGGTTACGATCTGGCATTCCAAATGGATGCCGATTATTCACACGATCCGAAAGAGATAAAAAGCTTTTTAAAAGAAATTGAAAAAAACGATCTAGTAATTGGTAGCAGATATATTAGCGGTGTTAACGTTATTAACTGGCCTATGCGCAGGCTTTTATTGAGTTATTTCGCAAATGTTTACACAAGAATAATTACCGGTATGCCGGTTCGTGATGCAACCGGTGGATTTAAATGTTTCCGTAGAAAAGTGTTGGAAGCCATTGACTTGAGTAAGATTCGCTCCAATGGTTATGCGTTTCAAATTGAAATGAATTTTAAAGCGTTCAAAAAGGGATTTAAGATTAAGGAAATCCCGATAGTATTTACCGATCGCGTTGAAGGAACTTCAAAAATGTCGAAGAAAATTGTTCGAGAAGCTATAACGATGGTGTGGAAACTTAGAATCAGAAGTTTATTAGGAATTCTTAGATAGTTTGATGAAAGATATATCAATCATAATAGTCAATTACAACGTTAAAGAATTTCTTCTTAACCTGATTGATTCTATCAAAAAAGCTTCCGAAGGATTAACGACGGAAATTATTATTGTGGATAACGCTTCGGTTGACGGCAGCGTTGAGTTAATTCGTGAAAATTATCCTGATGTTATTCTAATTGAAAATGAAAAGAATTTAGGATTCGGTAAAGCAAATAATATCGGACTCGAAAGGGCAACCGGAAAATATTTATTAATGATTAATCCGGATACCATTGTGAGGGAAGATACATTCAGGAAAATGATCTCTTTCTTCGAAAAACATCCGGACGCAGGAATGGCTGGCTGCAAAGTCCTTAATCCGAACGGGACTTTGCAACTTGCTTGTAGAAGAAGTTTCCCGGGTCCCTGGACTTCGTTAACAAAAGTAACCGGTTTAAGTACTCTTTTCCCGAATAGTAAGCTGTTTGCGAAATATAATTTGACTTATCTCGATGAGAACAAAACATATGAAGTGGATGCTATCTCCGGCTCCTTTATGATGATGAAAAGGGAAACTTACGAAAAAGTCGGGGGGTTCGATCCGCAATTTTTTATGTATGGCGAAGACCTCGATTTATGCTATCGTGTACAGCAGGCGGGATATAAGGTTTATTATGTGCACGAAACGGAAATCATTCATTATAAAGGGGAAAGCACAAAGCGAAGCAGTATCGATGAAACAAAAGTTTTTTACGATGCTATGCATCTGTTTGTAAAAAAGCATTTGTCATCTTCCTTCATTGTTGAATGGATTTTACGTACGGCTATTTTTGTACGGCGCCTTTTTGCATTTGGAAACCATTTCAGGTTACCTTTAACTGCATGTTTATTGGACTTCCTAATTTTTTCAGCGGCTTTATACGCTGCTGAAAAAATTTATATATCCAATACAACCTGGGTCGGTTTCCCGGAAGAGATAAAACCGTGGATTTATTTTATCCCGGCTTTTTTTCAAGTAATTATTTCATTTTTTAGCGGTGCTTACAAAAGGGAAAATCTTTCTCTGCTGCGTTCAATAATTGCGTTGTTTTTCGGTGCAATTTTGCTTTCGGCAATGACATTCTTCTTAAAGCAATTTGCATTCAGCCGAGCAGTTGTATTGATTACCTACACCTTTGCTTTCGTTGGTTTTTCGCTCTGGCGTATAATTGCAAAACTTGGTTTTAAAATAGGAATTTCACTCGAAAGCCGCGGTGGCAATACTGTAGTTGTAGGAACCGGACCCACTTCAGCAGAGCTTGCCGCCAAGTTGAAATCCAACTTTACGAATGTATATCACGTTGTGGGATTGATCGGAAAATCGATTAAAGATTTCGGCAATGAAATTAACGGATTTAAAGTTGTCGGTAGTTTAGAAAACATCAATAAGGTAATTACGGAAAAGAAGATAAAAAAAGTGATATTTTCATCTGAAGAAATATCATTCAACGAAATGTTTTCTGTTGTAGCAAAGAACCGAGATGAGGAAGTGAGTTTTCTCTTTTCAGGCAGCAGGATGGATTATTTGGTAGGTAAATCTTCTGTTACTATGCTCGATGATATTCCACTTCTTAAAGTAAACTATAATATTTCGGTATTTATTCATCGTTTATCTAAAAGAATGCTTGACTTATTCCTTTCTTTCTTCATTTTACTTTTCATCTATCCTTTCATATATTTGGCATCCAAAGTTTTAAGCAATAAAGGCGAGTTCTTTAATTTTATTCTAAGAACACCTGAAGTATTTTCTGGTAAATTGAGTTTTGTTGGACCGAGAAGTAATTCTTATTACGGAGATTTGTTTATCGGGAAGAAAGGATTAACTGGATATTGGTTTACCGAAATTTACGATAGATCGGATGAAGAGGAAGAGACGAAACTGAATATTTATTATGCACGCAATCAAAGCGTATGGCTCGATTTGGAGATATTGGGTAAAACCTTTTCGAAAATGTTTATAAAAACGGAGAAGTAATGGCAATCAACGTATTAGATTTTGAAAAGCCGATTATTGAATTAGAAAGAAAAATTGATGAGATGCGCCAAATGGAAAACTTGGACATCTCTGATGAAATAGCAAGACTGGAGGAAAAAGTTAATCAGCTCAAGCTAGAAGTTTACAGAAATCTGACCAGATGGCAGCGTGTGCAATTGGCTCGTCATCCGCAGAGACCGTATACGCTGGACTATATTTACAATATGACGGAAAATTTTGTTGAATTGCACGGCGACCGTGCATTCAAAGACGATCATGCCATTGTAGGCGGTTTTGCCCAACTGGATGAATACAAAGTGATGATTATCGGGCATCAGAAAGGAAGGGATACCAAGAGCAATCTTTACAGAAATTTCGGAATGCCGAATCCGGAAGGCTACAGAAAAGCGTTGCGTTTGATGAAACTTGCGGAAAAGTTCAACAAACCGGTAATTACAATGCTCGATACTCCGGGTGCGTATCCTGGTTTGGAAGCAGAACAAAACGGACAAGCGGAAGCTATTGCTCGTAACCTTTTAGAGATGAGCAGGCTCAGAGTTCCTATTATTGTTGTTATTATCGGCGAAGGTGCTAGCGGCGGTGCTTTGGGTATTGGTGTAGGCGATAGAATACTTATGCTGCAAAACACTTGGTATTCGGTTATTAGTCCGGAATCTTGTTCCAGTATTCTTTGGCGTTCTTGGGATTATAAGGAACAAGCAGCCGAAGCGCTCAAACTGACTGCTGAAGATTTGAAAGAACAAGGCATCATTGATAGAATAGTACCTGAACCTTTAGGTGGAGCGCATAAAGATCATTTAAAAATTGCCGATACGCTTAAATCTGTTCTTAAAGAAGAATTGAGTAATCTCATCAAAATTAAACCGGAAAAACTCATCGATATGCGAAGGGAAAAATTCGGTAAAATGGGAGTTTATGAAGAATAGGATTCGAGTACTTTCCCGTTCTTTTTAGGGTATTGAAAAATGATTAAGCACACAACCACTATCCGAGTTCGTTATGCCGATACGGACAAAATGCAGTTCGTTTATAATGGGAAATACCTCGAATATTTCGAAGTTGCAAGAACCGAATTATTGAGGCATTGCGGATTGCCGTACAGCGAATTGGAAAAAACAGGTTATCAACTCCCGTTAATAGAAGCGAAAGTTAGGTATAAAGCTCCTGCCCGCTACGATGACCTATTGGAAGTTGAAGCTACAGTTAAAGAACTCTATTCGGCAAAAGTGCGAATCGATTATGTTGTTAAAAGAGAAGGGGAGAATACAATTTTAGCGGAAGGTTATACCGAGCACATGTTTATTCGTGAGAATACTAAACGTCCCACAAAACCACCGAAAATTTACATCGATACTTTAGCAAAATATTTCGAAAGTTAAATGTTCGATAAAATTAAAGAGTTATCGAAAGACACTGCTATTTACGGCATCAGCACAATGGTGGGCAGATTTCTCGGTTTTCTGCTTGTTCCTTTCTACACTAACGTTTTTACTACTTCGGAATACGGTATTTTTACTTATCTCTACACGATTCTGGCGTTTCTTAATATTGTTTACATTTACGGTATGGATGCATCCTTCCTAAAGTATTCTTCGCTGGCAAAGGAAGAAGAAAAAAGTGATGTTTTTTCCACTCCATTTTTGTTTGTTCTTGTCACATCAATAGCATTTTCTATTTTATTTTATTCTTTCAGGTTTGATGTTGCGAAGCTTTTGGATATCCCATCTCAATTTCAACATTTAACTATTTACATCATTTTAATTCTGCTTCTCGATACTTTAGCACTCATTCCTTTTGCGAACCTCCGTTTGAAGCGTAAAGCTTCAAAATTTGCGTTTATAAAAGTAGCCAATATTGTTATCAATCTGTTTCTTAATCTTTACTTAATTCTTGTATTGAATTACGGTATTGAAGCTGTCTTTATTTCCAATCTTGCTTCTTCAGCATTTTCTCTTTTTGCACTTACTCCCGATTTAATTAGGATTATCCGGATCAGAATTAATAAAGATACCTTAAGAACCATGCTGAAATTCGGTTTGCCCTATTTGCCTGCCAATATTGCCTCGATGATGGTTCAGATGATTGATGTGCCAATTTTACGTGGAATGACCGATGATGCAACTGTGGGAATTTACCGTGCAAATTATAAACTCGGTATATTTATGATGCTTTTCGTTTCGATGTTTCAGTACGCTTGGCAGCCGTTCTTCTTGAATTATGCAAAAGATAAAGAAGCGAAAAAGATGTTTTCGAAAGTATTTACTCTATTTGTGCTTGCTGCTTCTATCATCTGGCTTTTCGTTTCTCTTTTTATAGATAACTTTGCGGCTATAGAATTTTGGAATGGAAAAACTTTGATTGGTAAAAGCTTTTTGGACGGAATTATCATAGTACCGATCGTACTGTTTGCTTATATTTTTCATGGAATGTTTGTAAACTTTACTGCAGGAATTTATATCGAAGAAAAGACGAAGTATTTCCCTTATGTTACAGTTACCGGAGCTTTGGTCAATATAGGCGCTAACTTTTTGCTTATTCCGCAATACGGATATATCGGTGCTGCACTGGCAACATTAGCCAGTTATTTTGTGATGGCTCTGTTCCTGTTCTATTTTTCTCATAAATTTTACCCGATCGATTATGAATACGGCAAAGTTGGTACTCTGCTTTTAATGATAATTGTGACCGGAAGTGTATATTATTATTTAATGGCTAACGGGGGAGTTGCAATACCAATAAAATTTGTGATGGTCGGAATATTTTTAATATCTATTTTTCTGTTCAGAATAGTTAAAATGAGCGAAGTAAAACTATTAATAAATAATCTTTTAGGTAATAAATAAATTTTCCTTTAATTTTCGCCCTCAAAATTTACTTTAAGATTGGAATTCTTTCACTAAATCGAAGTTAGGAAATGGAGAAAATCAAATTAAAAATCCAAAGAATAGATAAATCATTTGCAGACATACCCTTGCCGGAATATCAAACCGAGGATAGCTCAGGTTTCGATGTAAGGGCTGCAGTTGAAGAAGAATTGATTATTCCACGCGGAGGCATTGCGTTAGTGCCTACCAATTTGCGTGTGGAAATTCCAAAAGGCTACGAAATACAAGTTCGTCCCCGTAGTGGATTAGCTGCAAAACACGGAATAGGAGTGCTGAATTCACCCGGTACAATAGATGCGGATTACCGTGGTGAAATAAAAGTGATACTTTTTAATTTCGGCAGTGAAGATTTTGTTATAAAACGTGGTGATAGAATAGCGCAATTGGTAATCGGGAAAGTTTACCAAGTGGAATTGATTGAAGCCGAAGAACTGAATGAAACCGAACGCGGCGAAGGCGGATTCGGGCATACGGGGAAAAGTTAGCATCTTTATTATTATTACTTTGCACTTTAGCAAAAAAGTAATTACTTTCATTCGAAAAAAAGTGATACTATGACGGTTTTCGAGAAGGAAATCGTTAAGAAATATAATTTATCCGGCTTTGTATATGAGTGAAATTTCCGTTTTGAAGAGTTCAGGAAAAGTTTAACCCTGGAAAGGCGAATTAATAAATTATGATTTCAGAATCTCAGATTATTTCCAAAAATGTGAAAGTTTTTGATATTTGGGACTCTATGAATTTGGGAGGCGGGTGCTCAGTGAAAATAATCTCTGCGTTAATTAGAGATTCATTTCATTATTGGAAAGAGAAAGTAGCTGCAGAGCATCGGAAATACTCATATTGTTGGCAAAACAGTATTGATTATATGTTAAACCGGTGGGATAATTCCCTCAATCTTTCTCGAATTACGGATTTACCCTGCACAAATACTTTATAATAATAAGTTATAAGTAGATAAAATTATTTTGTCGATACTCTTAATTTTGGGGATAATAGAAAAAAGAATTTATGTGTTGACTATAACAATTTTACAACTTAAAGGTTTGATGAAATAAACTATGACAGATTTTATACACTTACACAACCATTCGCATTATAGTTTACAAGACGGTGCGGCTCGTGTTCAGGATTTAATAGATGCCGCAGTTAAATATGAAATGCCGGCTTTGGCTCTTACTGATCACGGTGTTATGTACGGCGCTCCCGAGTTCTACAAAAAAGCAAAAAAAGCTGGAATAAAACCAATTATAGGTGTGGAAGCCTACATTAACATGGAAGGTACCCGTTTCGATAAAGGAGACGGTGAAGGAGGCAGAAGCCGTAAAAAACATTACAATCATTTAGTTCTTTTGGCTAAGGATTTAACAGGCTATAAAAATTTAATGAAATTAAGCACCATCGGTTATACGGAAGGGTTCTATTATAAACCCAGAATTGATATGGAAGTCCTTTCGCAGTATTCCGAAGGTTTGGTTTGTACTTCCGCTTGTTTGGCGGGACCTGTTTCTACACACTTGCTAAACGGCAATTATGAAAAAGCCAAAGAGAACGCTATCAAATTGAAGGAACTTTTCGGCGAAGATTTTTATTTGGAGATTCAAGATCACGGAATGGAAAACGATCGCCCAATAATGGAACTCGTTCCGAAAATGGCGAAGGAATTGGACATTCCGATTGTTGGCACAAATGATATTCATTACGTGGATCACGAACACTCAATTGCTCACAACATACTTCTGCTTCTTGGCGATAAATCAGGTACGGCAGATTATCGGGATTTGAGATATCAAACCGATCAGGTTTATTTTAAATCTGCCGATGAAATGTATCAGGTATTTAAAGACTTCCCTTCGGCTATTGAGAACACGCTGGCAATTGAAGAAAAAATCAATTTGGAAATGGAATTCAAGCAGTTCCATTATCCTATTTTCCCAATACCGGAAGAATCCGGTGCAAGTACTTTGGATGAATATTTTGAATTGCTTGCTGAAGAAGGTCTACATAAAAAGTTTAAAAAAATTAATCGGGAAATTGAAGACCGGTTTAAATATGAGATTAAAGTAATTAAGGAAATGGGGTATTCCGGTTATTTCCTTATTGTGCAAGATTTTATTAATGCAGCCAAAAAAAGGGGAATACCGGTTGGTCCCGGTCGAGGTAGTGCAGCGGGGAGTTTGGTCGCATATACATTGGGGATAACAAATGTAAATCCTCTTGAGTACGATCTCCTCTTCGAACGTTTCTTGAATCCTGAAAGAAAATCGATGCCTGATATCGACGTTGACTTTGCCGATGATCAGCGTGGTGATGTTATCGATTATGTGAAAGAAAAATACGGTGAAGAATCGGTTTCACAGATTATTACTTTCAACCGCTTATCTTCGAAAGCGGTGCTTAGGGACGTTGCGCGAGTTCTTAAAATTCCAATTCCAACAGTAAATAATATTACTAAATGGATTCCTTCCAAATTCGGAAAAGTTTATACCATTGATCAAGCGCTTGAAGAAGTACCCGAATTAAAGTGGGTGAAAAAATCGGACGATCCGCAAATTCAAGAATTAATTAAATATTCGCGGATACTGGAAGGAATGAACCGAAACGCTTCCAAGCATGCCGCAGGTGTAGTTATTACTCCCGGTCCAGTTAGTAATTTTGTGCCTATTGCAAGGGCGAGCAACAGCGATGATTATGTTACCCAGTATAATATGAAAGAACTGGACGATGCGGGTATACTTAAAATGGATTTCCTCGGGTTGCGTACGTTATCGATCATTCGCGATACATTGGATCTTGTGAAGAAAACCCGCGGACTTGAAATAGATATGGATGAAATTCCGCTGGACGATCCGAAAACATACGAGCTTTTCGCAAAGGGTCAAACAACCGCTGTGTTCCAGTTCGAATCTGCTCCGATGCGTGAGTACCTTAAAAAGTTGTGCCCTAACAGCATAAAAGATCTTTCCGCGATGAACGCTTTGTATCGTCCCGGACCGATGGAGAATATAGATTCATTTATAAATCGTAAGTTCGGCAGGGAGAAAATCGTTTATCTGCATCCTTCATTGGAACCGATACTTAAAGAGACTTACGGTATCATCGTATATCAGGAACAGGTAATTCAGATTGCAAATAAAGTTGCGGGAATGTCACTTGCCGAAGCGGATATTCTTCGTCGTGCGATGGGTAAAAAAGATAAAGCCGCAATGGAAGAACAATCCGCTAAGTTTGTGCAAGGAGCGGTTAAAAATAATATTGATGAAAAGATTGCGAAAGAAATTTTCGCATTGATAGATAAATTTGCTAGTTATGGATTTAATAAGAGCCACGCGGTAGCTTATTCTATTGTAGCTTATCAAACAGCCTATTTGAAGGCTCACTTTTTACCTGAATTTTTAGCAGCGAACCTTACGAACGAATTCGGCAATACGGACAAAGTTACTGTTCTATTGGATGACTGCCGGAAACTTAAGGTTAAGGTTCGTCCCCCTGATATAAATAAGCCTTCGGCATTTTTTAATGTTGAAGGTGGCGAAATTATTTTCGGTATGTCAGCAATTAAAAACGTAGGTGTTCCCGCAGTTGAAGAAATTGTAAGAACCAGGGAAAAATTAGGAAGAGATTTTACATCTATTTACGACTTATGTTCTAATATAGATACTAGAATTGTAAACAAGAGAGTTCTCGAAGGATTGGTTCTTGCAGGGGCTTTCGATTCCGTAAAAGGTTCCCGTGCCCAAAATTTTGCTGCAATAGAAGAAGCGCTTCAGTTTGGTAATAAATATCAAGCCGATAAAAAGAAAATGGCAAATAGTTTATTCGGCGATGATGCCGAGGAAATGGATATTCCTGAACCGGAATTGCCCGATGTTCCACCGTGGGACGATAAAACTAAACTTGCCAAGGAAAGGGAAGTGCTCGGCTTTTACTTGAGTGATCATCCTTTACACAGGTATGAGTCCGAATACCGTTCTTTTGCAACCGTTCATCTGGGAGAGCCGGAAACATTTAAAGACGGTGAAATTGTTCGTGCCTGCGGTGTGATTACAACCGTAAGAACTAAAATTGATAAATCCGGCAGGCAGATGGCTTTCTTTAATTTAGATGACTTTAGCGGCAGTTGTGAATGTTTAATGTTCTCGAAAGTATATGCCGATTATTCCAAATATATTTATGAAGAGTCGACGGTTCTTGTAAAAGGAAGAGTTGAAAGCAGTGGAGACTCTATTAAATTGCACGTCGAAGAAGCTTCGTCTTTGGCTGATGCTAAGATGAATCTTACAAAAAAATTATGCATCGAATTGCATTCGGATAAAAATAATCCTGCTGATGTTGCTGAGTTGAGATCACTTTTTGATGAGTATTCGGGTAGTGTTCCGGTAGTAGTTGTCGTAAGAAATAACGGAAGCAGAAGGAATTTTTATACTGATTACAAAGTTTCAATTAATGAAGAACTGATTGAAAAGATCGTTAAGAAATTAGGAGAAGAAAATATCATTTATCTTACACAATAAAATGTATTAAATTAGTAATTTGAATAACCCCAATAGATTTTTTAAGTTTGACAATCGTTTTTGAAAATTTAGAGGAATAATAAGAAATGCAGAAGAAATGGGCTTTAATACTCGGTGCCTCATCAGGATTTGGTGGTGCAACTGCAATTGAACTTGCAAAAAACGGATATCATATTTTGGGTATACACTTGGATAGACAAGTAACAATGCCAAATGTTGAAAAAATAAAACAGGAAATTGAAAAGACAGGGCACAAAGCAGTATTCTTTAATGCCAATGCTGCAGATCCGATAAAAAGAAACGATATATTAGATGAAATAAAAGAACGATTTGCAACTCCTGAACATCCTTTTGTTCATGTATTGGTTCATTCTTTAGCTTTTGGTGCGCTTAAACCTTATATCTCTAAAGATCCGAATAAATGCCTATCTCAAGCACAAATGCAAATGACTCTGGATGTAATGGCTCATACGATAGTTTATTGGACTCAGGGATTGATTCAGAGAGATCTTTTTGCAAAAAACGGGAGAATATTTGGTTTGACTTCTGCCGGTTCGCAAACGGTAATTCCAAATTACGGAGCCGTTTCAGCGGCAAAAGCTGCGTTGGAATCCCATATTCGCCAGCTTGCTGTTGAGCTCGGTTCTATGGGTATTACAGCAAATGCGATAATGGCCGGTGTAACCGATACTCCTGCTTTACGTAAAATACCCGGCAATGATGCTATGCTGCATGCTGCCGAAATGAAAAACCCCGGTGGTAGATTAACAACTCCCGATGATGTTGCTAAAGTAATTGCAATGCTTTGCAGCGAAGCCGCAAATTGGATATCGGGAAATATTATTGCTGTTGACGGCGGTGAATATATTGTAAATTATACCGGAGAAAAAGTCTCCAAAGCCATAATATAAATTTTAATTTAAGGAGAGTATGTAATATGAAACCAGTTGAAATTACAGACGCAAATTTTGAAGAGCAAGTTACAAATTCCGACATTCCGGTTGTAGTCGATTTTTGGGCTGCTTGGTGTGGACCTTGCAGAATGATTGCTCCTGTTATGGAGGAACTGGCCGAAGAATATGACGGTAAAGTGAAAATAGGTAAACTGGATGTTGATGTGAATCAGCAGACTGCCGTAAAGTTCGGAGTTCGTAGTATTCCTACCGTATTGTTTTTCAAAGGTGGAGAAGTAAAGGATACCGTAATAGGTGCCGGTCCGAAAGCATTATTTGTTGAAAAAGTTGAAAAATTATTAACTGCTTAATTTTAAGGGTTGTCTTTCGGCAACCCTTTTTTATTTCATCAATTTAAATAATTATACTGAATTTTGGATAAACAATTATTTTTATTAAATCGATATTTTCTCCCTTCCCGGATCAATATTATTTTACTTATCTTAATTTTTAAAAAAAAATCTTTAAT
>CAZNJB010000005.1:0-119119 GCA_964573255.1 uncultured Melioribacteraceae bacterium | reverse complement strand
ATGGTGAATAATGAAAAAGATATTGGTTGCCGGGGCAACCGGATTGATAGGTAATAAATTAACTAACAAACTCAGTGGGCTCAACCATAAAGTTGCAATTCTTTCCCGAAACAAAACAGCTGCATCAAAAAAATTTGGGAATGATATTGAAGTTTATAGTTGGGATATTTACAAATCACTCGATGAACAACCGGATAACTGGCCTACTATTATTGAAGAAACGGATGCTGTAATAAATTTAGCAGGAGAAAATTTAATAGGTCGTTGGAGCAAAAAAAAGAAAGCTTCAATTCTTACAAGCCGAACAAATTCCACCAAACTGCTCTTCAATGCAATCAAGAGCGCTGAAAACAAACCCAAGGTTTATGTCGGCGCATCGGCAATAGGTTATTACGGAGATACCGGAAATAATAGTGTGAATGAAAATTCTCCTGCGGGAAAAGGTTTTCTTGCCGAAATAGTTAAACTGTGGGAAGAAGAACAAAAGAAACTCGATGAAATTCAAGTTCGCAGAGTTACTGTGCGAATTGGAGTTGTTCTCGCAAAAGAAGGCGGCGCTTTGGCTAAAATACTTTTGCCTTTTAGATTATTCGTTGGCGGTGCGGTTGGTTCGGGCAAGCAATGGGTTTCTTGGATTCATATTGATGATTTGATTAGTGTATTTATTAATGCAATTGAAGATGACAAATATATTGGCGTAGTAAATGCCAGTTCACCACATCCGGTTACAATGAAGGAATTCGCTGAAGCTATTGGCAATTCGTTGAAACGCCCGTCGTTATTCAACGTTCCTGAATTTATATTAAAACTTGTTATGGGAGAAGCGGCACAGATTGTTACTTCTTCAACACGCGTTGAACCAAGCATTTTACTTAAAAATAATTTTCAATTCGGCTATACTAATATTAACGATGCCTTAAATGCTCTTTTGCTAAAATAAGCACAATTGCTAATTTTATTTATTCTGCTTTATATTAGTCGAACTGATAATTTATTCTTTATTACGGAGATAATGAAGTTAAAATATTTACAACTTGCTGCAATCATTTTTTTCTTGTTTTCCGTCTCTTTACTTGCCCAGAGAACGCTTAAACTCTCTTTCGATACAGGAAAAGAAACCAAAACCGTTTCATACCTTGTTAGACGCGGTACAGTTTATGCTTCTTCCAAAGATTTAGCTCGAGCCGTTTCTGGAAATTATTTTTACAACTCTTCCGCAGACAAAGTGGAAATTAAATTCCGTAATTACAAATTAAAATTAACCGCACGCAATCAATACATTGTATTAACTGATAAAAGTAGTGGTACACAAAGCGTGTATCAACTTCCCATTTCAACTATGCTGATAAAGAACGATGTTTTTGTGCCGCTTGTTTATACTTTGCCTTATATCGAAATGGCGAGCGGTAAGGAAATAAATTTTGACAATGGAAAAAAACACCTTGCATTTACTGGCAATCGTTATTCGAGAAATCTTACGTCAACAACCGAAACGCATTCTATAAATAAGAATATTGACCCGAACTCCCCTTATGATATTCAGAATTTATTAATTGAAGAAAAATCAAACGGAACGCTAATTCGTTTAAGCACGAAGAAAAAGGTTCATCGTTTTAGCAGTTCCATAAAAGAAGGAACTTTGTACATTTTTCTCTCAGGAGTAAGTGTCGATCCCAACTTAATAAAAAAAGTTAAGCCGCGCGGTTTGGTTCGCAAAATAAAACTGAAAAAAGTAGCGAACAACACGCAATTGGAGTTTCCGCTTAAATCCGGTTACGAAACACAAGAATCTTTTGTTGATCCGGTAAATGGAGACATAATAATCACTATTCACAACAAAATGCTCTCTTCTGTTGGAAATAGCAACCTGGACGATCTTGTAAGCAAGTGGAAATTTGATGTAATAGTTATCGATGCGGGACACGGCGGTAAAGACGTAGGTGCGATAGGAGTCACTGGTGTAAAAGAAAAAGATGTGAATTTGGGTATTGCACTTAAACTCGGAAAATTAATCAAAAAAAAGATGCCCGGAATCAAAGTGGTTTATACCAGAAAAACCGATAAATTCGTTGAACTTTATAAACGAGGTAAAATAGCGAATGAAAACAACGGAAAACTCTTCATCTCTATTCATTGTAATTCGTTGAAAAAAAAGCCGAGCTCTACTAACGGATTCGAAATATATTTGCTTCGTCCCGGTCGTACCAAAGAAGCAATCGCTATTGCTGAATTTGAAAACAGCGTTATTAAATTGGAAGAGAATCCCGATAGATATCAAAAGTTGACTGATGAAAATTTTATTTTAGTCAGTATGGCACATTCGGCTTTTATGAGATATTCTGAAAAGTTTTCTGAATTGTTGAATAAAGAATACTTAAAATCCACTAAATTGAAATCGAGGGGAATAAAACAAGCAGGATTTTATGTGCTTGTGGGGGCATCAATGCCGGGAATTCTATTGGAAACGGGATTTTTATCCAATAGAAAGGACGAAAAATATTTAAAGAGCGCTGCAGGTCAGCAAAACATTGCAAAAGCACTATTTAAGGCAATTGAACAATATATAAAATACTACAACGAAACGATTAATGAGGAATCTTAATCTCAAAATATCTATTTTTCTTGTTCAATTTTTTGAAAGGAAAGTAAAATATGACTAATGCACAGAAATGGGTAGCGGGATTTTTACTGCTATTCTTAATCTTATTTTTCTTGAATCAATTAACTAAAAAACAATACGGTGATGAAGGTGCCGGATATATGAGTTCTTCCGCTGCTGTGGATAAAACGGGTGAAGAATTATTCCTTTCATCCGGCTGTACTAATTGCCATGGAACAGATATGAAAGGTACCAAAAATGGTCCTTCGTTATATGCGGCCAAGGATTATTGGTCGAGAGATAATTTAATTAATTATTTACGCAATCCGTCTTCTTTCAGTGGCGATGATAGATTCGAAGCATACAAAAAACAATATCCAGAAAAAATTATGCCCTCCTATTCTCACATTGATGTAAAAGATTTAGGAAAAATAGCAGATTACATTCTTAGTTTGAAGTAGAATCTGATGGGGAGAAATATTTATCATCTCCCCATTTCAATATATCAATTCTAACCTTAGCCAATCCGTCTTTAACCATATCAAGCTCTTTCGCCGTTCCATAGGAAAGATCGATAATGCGATTGGGATGTTTGGGCATTCTGTCGTTTATTTTTATAAGAACCGATTTGCCGTTCTTTAAATTTGTTACTCTTGCAATTGTACCTAACGGAAAAGTCGGGTGAGCAGCAGTTAAGTCGTACATATTATAAATTTCACCATTAGCCGTTTTTCTTCCGTGAAACCGTTCCGCATAATAGGATGCTATCCCAATCTCGGTTTCGAGAATTTTTTCTTCGGTAATATTCGAATAAACGGTAACCTCTTCCGGTTTCTTTATGTCTGTTTTTACGTCCTTCTCTATTTGTTCGACAGAAGTAAACCGCGGAGCGGACGCACAACCGGATAAAGTTGCCAGTAATAATATGATAGAAAGATATTTCATAAATCAATAAACAACGGCAGATAAATAACCGACCACCCGTGAATTATCACCCGACATATCCCCCGAATCGGATCGGTCGATTACTACTGCATTATTCTTTCCTCTTAATTTCAAAGCTTTCATCATTGCGGCAATTGGACCTCCGCCGCAAGCTTCGCATGTATGCATTTCAAGATCTTCAATCAATCCTTCATAATCGTAATTATTGATATGGCGTTCAACAATCGAATCGAGCTGTCCGGCAATTTCTTTAGTATAAAAATGTGACATATCCGAACTTGCAACAACCAGACAAGAATCATCAATTGATTCGTAAAGCGCTTTGGAAAGGTCCTCTATGGTGCTTTTACTTTGATCTCCCATAACGATGGGAACCAAATTAAATTCACCCAAAGTCTTCTGTAAAAAAGGAAGATGCACTTCAAGCGCATGTTCTTTATCGTGCCCCTTCTCACTAAAGAAAATATTTTCCCCGTTCGAAATAATTTTTTCGGCAAGCTGTTTATTAAGCGGAATTAATCCTAACGGTGTTTCATAATAATCGCCCAGAAAAATTGAGGAGCCTAAAAAATAATCGTAATGGCTGGGGGATATAACGATTACCGTATTATATTTCTTTTCCTTTATCAGAGAATAAACTTTAGCAGCCGTTCTACCCGAATAAATATAACCAGCATGCGGCGCAACCAATCCGGCAATTGAAGGAAATTCCTTCTTCTCCTTTGCTACTTCCAATAAAAGCTCAAGTTCTCTTTCGAGTTCATTTTTATTGCCCGGATAAAATTGCCCGGCAACAGCCGGTCTTCTAACTTTGCTCATTATTATCCTCCATTTCTTTTTCGGAGAAAACCGTTGCCGTAAATGCAGAAATATTTAGCATTTTTTCCCGCCAAAGGTTTACCGGCAATCCTGCTTTTTGGCAAAGCGCGCTTAAAAATTCTTCTTTATTCATATTGTGTTCTATCGGAACCTGCGGAAGCAGCAAACCCCTTCTTCCATCCTCTTCAACAATTAAACCGTGCTTGCCAACTTCAATTTCATCGTAACTATTTACCGGAAAGGGTTCAGATAATACGGAAATTTCAATATCTACTTTTGGAAGTTCATTTTCACTCAACGGAAAAAATCTCGGATCGTGATGAGCCGCCTGAACAGCAGCGCTGCAAACTGTATCAAACAAAGGCTCAACTCCAATTATATATCCAATACAGCCTCTCAATTCCGAATTAGCTGTAAGTGTAACAAATGCTCCGGCTTTGCTTTTTAGAACCGGATACTTTTCATAATCCGGCTGCGGAATATCTTCACCGGTAAAAAGCGCTTCAATAGATTTCCGGGCGGCATTAAGTAGAATTAACTTTTCTTCTTTTGTTAATTCCATTTTCTACTCTTTAATTAAATTGACAATCAGTTCGTTTTGATTTTTAAGTATAATCAAATAATTCTTATAAATAAAGAACGTATCAGCAGCAAAAAGTTCCAAATTTTCGTTTGTAGTCTCGCTTAATATCAGCTCGCCGCTTAACATATCGTTGACAAATAAAAGACAATTCATTTTACCGTTATCTAACTTTTTGTGAACGGAAGTAAAAAGCAAGTTGTTTAGAATTGCATACTCAACTTTGCCGGTAAAATCATCCCCATTTAAATTAGCGGAAATGAGCTTAATAATTTTCGATTCATCTTCTTCGCCGGAATCCAAAACTTCCGGGAATTCGTAATCATCGTAATTTGCTTCGGATTTAACTTTTAATGCCAGCTTTTCAATTTCTTCTTGCTCATGATTAAGGTCGAGCTTTTCTCCGGTTAAATAATCGAATATGCAATATTCGACATTACCGAATGTATCTTTTTTGCCATATACTTTATCTTCATGAACAAAAAAGAAGGCATACTCATCATTGCTCCACAAAATCTTTTGCGAAGCCGAATCGAATGCTATTATTTCGCTGTGAGCCGGCATATCCGGTTTGGGATATTTGTGCAGATAAATAATATCCTTGTAAATCCTCTCGATTCCAATCCAAAACTTTTCTTCGAATTGAAAATTTTCAAAGACTGGTTCACCGTTTTCCAATACGAAACAACTGAAGAAAACCTCTTTTTTCTCTTTATCTCTAGTTTCTACATAGAGCTTCTCATTATCGCTGATCTCTATTCGCCATAGTTGTTTGCCGTTGGTAATTGAATATTTTTTCTCGATTTGCATTTAATAATCCCTTTAAAAATAAACACTCAAAAATACCAAATAGAGCGGACAATAGTTTAATTATTTGGAATAACCGATTTGAATATTTTTAGTTTCTTTTCCGATTTCATTCAATTTAATCCATTAAAACTTAGTTAACATAGAAAATCCCCGGTCTAAAATTCATCTTAAATTTTTCTATTTTAGAAAATTCATTTAACAATTTTTAGGACGATTGATGAAAAAAACATTATTGCTAATTTTTACCGGAATTTTACTTATGTCAGCTTATAAAGGAAAAGAAAGCAACCCATTATTAACGGAATGGAATACCCCTTTCGGCACACCACCGTTTGATAAGATTAGAACAGAGCATTATTTACCCGCATTCGAAGAAGCCATAAAAATACACAATAAAGAAATAGATGCTATCATAAACAACAATGAAGAACCAACATTCGAAAATACAATTGTTGCGCTTGATAGAAGCGGCGAATTATTAAGGCGCGTGGAAAGAGTATTTAATGCCATGAACTCAGCCTTGATAACCGAAGAATTACAAGAAATATCGAAGAAAATTTCTCCGATGCTCGCCGCACATAAAGATGAAATCAACTTAAACGGAAGGTTATTCGATAGAGTAAAGACCGTTTATGAGAATAGAGATAAATTTAATTTAAATACTGAACAAAACATACTGTTGGATAAATATTATAAAAACTTTATTCGAGGCGGTGCGAATTTAACAGAAAAAGAGAAGGAAGAATTCAAAAAAATAAACGAAGAGCTTTCACTGCTTTCTCTAAAATTCGGTGAAAATGTATTAAAAGAAACCAATCGATTCGAATTAATCATAGATAATGAAAGTGATCTGGAAGGATTACCGGAAACAATAGTTGAAGCTGCTGCATCGGCTGCAAAGGATAAGGGCTACGAAGGTAAATGGCTCTTTACAATTCATAAACCGAGTATGATTCCCTTCCTTCAATATTCCACAAAAAGAAATTTACGCGAAAAGATTTACCGCGCATATTTTATGAAGGGAGATAATGATGACGAGTTCGATAATAAAGAGATAATCAAAAAGATGGTTAATCTCCGTTTGCGCCGTGCAAAGATGCTCGGATTTTCCAATCACGCTGAATATGTACTCGATGACCAAATGGCAAAGAATCCTGAAAATGTTTACAATTTATTAAACAAACTCTGGCCGGCCGCTTTGAACAGAGCCAAAAGTGAAAGAGACGAAATGCAAAAGATGATTTATGCTGAAGGAAATGATTTTAAGCTTGAGCCTTGGGATTGGTGGTATTACGCAGAAAAAATAAAGAAAGCGAAATATGATTTGAATGAAGATGAATTACGTCCCTATTTCCAAGTTGAAAATGTAATTGAAGGCGTATTCACTTTGGCGTCTGATTTATTCGGCATTAAATTCGTTGAAAGAAACGATATTCCCAAATATCACCCGGAAGTGAGAGTTTTTGAAGTAAAAGAAGCAAACGGCAAACACATTGGTATTTTATATACGGATTATTTTCCTCGCGCAACTAAACGCGGCGGCGCTTGGATGGATGAATTTAGAAGACAATATAAAAAAGACGGAAAGATGATTACTCCGGTTATTTATAACGTAGGTAATTTTTCAAAACCAACCGGAGATAAACCCGCATTACTTAGTCTAGACGAAGTTAATACTTTATTCCACGAATTCGGTCACGCATTACACGGACTACTTTCGAATTGCACTTATGAATCTATTTCAGCAACTGAAACTCCGCGCGATTTCGTCGAGTTTCCCTCGCAAGTAATGGAAAACTGGGCGCTGCATCCGGCGGTTCTAAAGAAATACGCAAAGCATTATAAAACCGGAGAAATAATTCCCGATGAGTTAATCGAAAAAATCCAGAATTCCAGTCTATTTAATCAGGGATTTGCCACGGTTGAATATCTTGCTGCATCTTTCCTTGATATGGATTGGCATACAATTACCGAACCGTTTAATGGTGATGTGCGCGAATTCGAAAATAATTCTATGAGTAAATTAAAATTGATAAAGGAAATTATCCCGCGTTATCGCAGCACTTACTTCAATCATATTTTCTCCGGTAATTATTCTTCCGGATATTACAGCTATATTTGGTCGGAAGTGCTGGATGCGGATGCGTTTAATTATTTCGAAGAAAGCGGTAACGTACTTAATAAAGAGATTGCCGCTAAATATAGAGAATTCATTTTATCCAAAGGCGGAACTGAAGATGCTATGGAACTTTACAGAAAGTTTCGAGGACAAGATCCGAGCATTGAACCCTTGTTAAAAAGAAGAGGATTGAAATAATTTTCTAAGAACCGCAAAGCGTTTGTTTTGCGGTTCGTGATTTAATAATAATTAAAAAAGGAAGCTAAATGATTAATATATTATTTGTCTGTATGGGAAATATATGCCGTTCTCCTTCGGCTGAAGCTGTAATGAAATTTTTAGTTGAAAAAGAAAATTTAAGCGATAAAGTATTTATAGATTCTGCCGGAACAATCGGTTATCACGCCGGCGAAGAAGCCGATGCAAGAATGAAAGCTCACGCTTCTAAAAGAGGTTACAAATTAACAAGTATTGCCCGGCAATTCAAATTATCCGATTTCGAAGATTTTGATTACATCGTTGTGATGGATAGGGATAATTTAAGAGACATTCTGGCTTTAGATCCCTCGGGGAAATATCGTCATAAGATCTTTATGATGACGGACTTTTCTTCCAACGGATATGAAGAAGTGCCCGATCCATATTACGGCGGACCGCAAGGATTCGAAAATGTATTGGACATATTGGAAGATTCCTCGAAAGGTCTGTTAAATAAGATTAAAAAAGAATTGCAGTAATGGATAAAAATTATATTTCAAAAATACTGGGAAAGGAAATTTTATCCGTTAACCCTATCAGCGGCGGCTGTATAGCAAATTCACAAAGAGTAATTGCTGAAGACGGAACAACTTATTTCATTAAAAATTATCAAATCGCCGGTTCTTCAATTTTAAAGAATGAAGCAAATGGTTTAAAAGAATTAAAAAAGGCAAACGCAGTTCGTGTACCCGAAGTAATTTATTTTGATAATGAATATTTGGTGCTTGAATTTATTGAAGGTGGACGAAAAAGAAAAGATTTCTTCGAGTATTTCGGACACTTGTTTGCTTTGCAGCATAAATATACCGCCGAAAAATTCGGGTTCTTCGAAAATAATTTTATCGGTTCAACCGAACAGAAAAATTTGCCGCAAAAGGAGAACTGGCGTGAATTTTATTTTGAAAACCGCCTGTTGTTTCAATTCAAACTCGCAGAAAGAAACGGATACATTTCAGACGAAGCGAGAAAATTATTCTCCGGATTGGAAAATAGATTGGAGGAAATTATTCCCGATGACGGAGAAAAACCGGCGTTGCTTCACGGTGATCTTTGGAGCGGTAATTATATGTGCGATTCTAACGGCA
Source organism: uncultured Melioribacteraceae bacterium (assembly GCA_964573255.1). Taxonomy (GTDB): domain Bacteria; phylum Bacteroidota; class Ignavibacteria; order Ignavibacteriales; family Melioribacteraceae; genus CAYNUJ01. Next base: position 109,904 of record CAZNJB010000005.1, on the reverse strand, counting down.
ATCCGGTTTTGATCGATCCTGCTGTTTATTATGGCAACCGCGAAGCCGATTTGGCAATGACAAAATTATTCGGCGGTTTCGATGCTGATTTTTATAATGCATATAATGAGACGTTCCCGCTTTGTGACGATTGGAAATACAGGGAACCGATTTATAAATTATATCACGTATTAAATCACGCCAATCTTTTCGGATGGGGATATATGAATCAAGCCTTAGAATTAATGCGTTTTTACTTGTAATTATCCCGGCATTGATTTCAATTTTATTTATGAAAATTTTACTTTAAACTTTCATCTCCGCTATATGAGCATATGCAAAATACAGCTGCCAAATAAGAGTAAAATCAAACGAAGGATTTATCCGAACATCAAACTCATCCGAAGCGCTCGTTAATTAATTCCATCAATTTCATTCCCGCTTCGGGTATTTTTGTACCGGGACCGAAAATCGCGGAAGCCCCATGTTCATAGAGATATTCATAATCCTGTGCGGGAATAACTCCACCGGCAATAACAATTATATCTTCTCTTCCGAGTTTCTTAAGTTCATCCACCAATTGCGGCAGCAAAGTTTTATGTCCCGCAGCAAGCGAACTCATTCCTACAACGTGAACGTCATTTTCTACTGCTTGACGTGCAGTTTCTTCTGGTGTTTGGAATAGAGGACCCACATCCACGTCGAAGCCCATATCAGCATAAGCCGTTGCAACCACTTTAGCGCCGCGGTCGTGTCCGTCCTGTCCCATTTTGGCAATCATAATTCTTGGACGCCTTCCTTCTCTTTCAGCAAAGTCGTCCGTCATTTTTCTTACTTCTTCAAATAATTTATCTTCTTCGCTTCCGTATTCGCTTTTATAAACGCCTGAAATTGTTCTCGTCACAGCTTTGTATCTCCCGCTTACTTTCTCAATAGCATCGGAAATTTCGCCCAAAGTTGCTCTTTTACGAGCGGCTTCAACTGCAAGGGCAAGCAGATTTCCTTCACCTGTCTCGGCACATTTTGTAATTGCTTCCAATGCAGCAGCCACTTCTTCGTTGTTTCTTTCCGATTTAATCTTATTTAATCTTTTTATCTGCGCTTCCCTAACTGCACGATTATCAACCTCTAATATCTCTATTGAATCTTCTTTTTGCAAGCGGAATTTATTAACTCCGACAATGGTTTCTTTGCCGGAATCAATTCTGGCTTGCCGGCGCGCGGCGGCTTCCTCAATTCTCATTTTTGGAATTCCCGCCTCAATCGCTTTTGTCATTCCGCCGTAGGATTCAATTTCGAGAATGTGTTCCCACCCTTTTTTCAAGAGAGCATCGGTTAACGCTTCTACATAATAAGAACCACCCCAAGGATCGATAACCTTTGTTATGTATGTTTCATCTTGCAAGTACAACTGAGTATTACGCGCTATGCGTGCGGAAAAATCCGTCGGCAGTGCAATCGCTTCGTCAAGAGAATTTGTGTGCAGAGATTGAGTATGCCCCAACGCAGCAGCCATCGCCTCGATGCAGGTTCTTACAACATTATTAAACGGATCCTGTTCGGCAAGACTCCATCCCGAAGTTTGAGAGTGCGTTCTTAACGACATTGATTTCGGATTCTTCGGATTAAATTGCTTAATCAGCTTCGCCCAAATTAAACGGGCTGCACGCATTTTTGCAATTTCCATAAAGTAATTCATTCCCTGCGCCCAAAAGAATGAAAGACGCGGCGCAAAGGTATCGATATCCAATCCCGCTTTAATCCCCGTCCGCACATATTCCAATCCATCTGCAAGGGTGTAAGCCATTTCCAGATCGGCAGTGGCACCAGCTTCCTGCATATGATAACCGGAAATGCTTATGCTGTTGAATTTCGGCATATTTTCGGCTGTATACTTGAATATATCCGCAATGATTCTAATACTCATCTCCGGGGGATAAATATAGGTATTGCGCACCATGTATTCTTTGAGAATATCATTCTGTATCGTTCCGGTAAGTAATTCGGCGGAAACACCTTGCTCCTCTGCCGCAACAATGAAAAAAGCCATAACCGGAAGAACCGCACCGTTCATGGTCATTGAAACTGACATTTTATCGAGCGGGATTTGATCGAATAAAATTTTCATATCTTCAACAGAATCAATTGCCACACCCGCTTTACCAACATCACCAACAACGCGTGGATGATCGGAATCGTATCCTCTGTGTGTTGCGAGATCGAATGCTACCGAAAGCCCACGCTGACCCTGGGCAAGATTCCTTCTGTAAAATGCATTACTCTCCTCCGCGGTGGAAAATCCGGCATACTGTCTGATAGTCCAAGGACGCATTACGTACATAGTTGAATAAGGTCCCTTCAAATAGGGAGGAATGCCGGAAAGATAATCGATATGTTCACATTCCTTAATATCCTCTTCCGTATATAATGGTTTTACGGGAATTTGCTCCATCGTTTCCCAAATAAAGTCCTCTACCTTTTTGCCAGTCTCCTCTTCAAACTTTTTTTCCCATTCTTCTTTTGAAAACTTTTGTGAATTTAATTTTAATTCCACGCTTTCAAACTTTATCTTTCCCATTTTAAGTCCTTTAAAATGTTAAATCAATTTTATTTGTTGTTTTTATTTTTTGATAAAATTAAACTTTATTGTTATCCCCAAAGAGCAATTATTGATGAAAATAATTATACCGTGGTCATTGCGATGGAGGAGTGAAACGACGACAGAAGCAATCTATAAATATGCGGTAAGATCGCCGCGTCGTCCCGCCTCTGCGGGACTCCTCGCGATGACATACATCTAATATTATTACGACCCATGCCTTATGTAAGACATCCAATTATTCTTCAAAGAGCTAAATAAAAAATCATCCGATCTTCTCGTTAACATCCTTCAATAATCTCAAATTGATTTCATACGCATTCGCACCTAAATAGATGAACTCATCGACACCGGCTTGTTTGTACATTTCAATTTGATCTTTAGGATAACCGGCTAAAACCACTTTCATTTGGCTTGCAGTTTTTATCCCTTTTGTTATCGGTTCAACCAATTGGGGATAAGTCTCATCCGTTGAGCAAATCACGGCAACATCAGCATTCGAATTAAGCACAGAATTTACGGCTTCATCCGTGCTCTCAAACCCAGTTGGATAAATAACTTCGAAGCCACCGACTTCAAAAAACTCACGCGAAAAATCCGCACGGACTTTATGCTGTTTTAACGGTCCCATATTAACTAAAAATACTTTTGGCTTTCCGCCCCGCTTGGATGCAATTTCCTCGGCAAGCTCTCTCAGCTTTTCAAACGGTTCAGCCAATCGTTCCGCAGATAAGGCTTCAACTTTAATTCCTTCTTCGGCATTCACTCTAAGTGCACGGGCAACTTCTCCCAGCGTTGCGCCGCTTAAATATGCGTCAACCGCAATATCAAACAAACCTCCGGATTTATTATCAACCAGGTGCTGTAATTTTTCAAGTACTTCCTTGTGTTTGCCGTTCTCCTCTTCTGTGCGAAATTTTCTCAAATAATCTGCTCGTTTTTCATATATCGCTTTATAGTCGACCGAATGTTTTTTAAGTTTTGTTTCTTTCGGATTCGCGTATTTATTGGTTCCTACCAATACACTTTTTCTTTTAAAAAGATCAACTTTCCGTTTTTCAACAAGGGTCTTAATTTCGGATTGAATAAAACCACTTTTCAACGCCTTAATAATTCCGCCTTTTCTTTCTATTTCCTTAAATAATCCCCAGCTCTTTTCTGCAATTTCATTGGTTAGTGATTCAACATAAAAAGAACCGCCAGCTGGATCAATCAATTTATCAAGATGTGACTCTTCACTCAATATTATCTGTGTGTTTCGGGCAATTCTTCTGCCGAATTCTTCCGGCTCGCCAAGAATTTCGTCGAATGGATTTGTTTCCAAAATGTCCACTCCGCCAATTACCGCAGAAAAAGCTTCTGTGGTTGTACGCAGCATATTAACGTAAGGATCGTATTTGGTTTGATTGAATCGCGTTGTTTTAGCATGAATGAAGGCTTTTGAATCGGCGCCGTATTCATTAAGAATTACATTCCACAACATTTTGAACGCGCGGAATTTAGCTACTTCCATAAAATAAAATGATCCCACGCCGAATTTGAATTTCATTTGGTTGGCTATTGTCTGAACTTCAATCCCCCTTTCCGCAAGCGCGTTTATGTACTCAACCGCAGTAGAAAGCGCTACGGCAATCTCCTGCACGGCGGAAGCACCGGCTTTATTGAGATGATAGGTTGAAACACCTATCGTCTTAAATAAGGGATTTTTTTCCTTCGCTAAATTTACTGTTTCAGCAATTTCATCATATATATTTTCGAGTGCAATCGGCAGCTCGCCATATTCCATCAAAAACTCCACAGGATCGGAAGTAATACCGCCCTTTATTTTACCGAAGTCACGGTTTTCTTTTTTTAGAATCGAATGAAATAAAAGTGTTATCGGCAGCGAGGAAAAGCCCGATTCACAATAAATCGGATATTTTTCCAGATCGATACCGGCTAATGCTCTGTTTAGACTTTTATATGCCGAAACGGAAACTCCGTTTTTTCCAACTTCTCCTACTTTCGCATAATCTGCATCGAGATTAAAACGTGTGGCTTTATCCAGCGGTAAAATAACTGTTGTAAGCCCGTGTGCCAAATCGTGTTTAACTGCTGAATTGAATTCTTCAGCCAAGCCGTATGGAATACTCTGTGCTATTTTCCAATGCTCGGAAATATATCCAGAGGCATTACCGCCACGAACATACTTGGAATATCCGGGTATGGAATTAATAAATGGTAGATTTGAAATATCGTTTTTTGTATATAAGGGTTTTAACGTTATTCCTTCATAAGTTTGTGTAAAAAGCTTCTTGTCGAACGGAGCGCCTTTTAAATCCGCCTCCGCTTTAGCTTTCCATTCTTCGTAAGAAGGTGGAGCAAAATCTTCTTTCAAACTTAATTTTTCATTCAGTTTTACTTCTTCCATTTTCCAACCAATTCAATTATTTCAAACAAATCAAAGCACAATTTTAACAAAAAGAGTGCCATATAAAAAGTAATATAATGAATAAAAAGAAACTTATCAGATGTGAAATTCCAACTATTTGGAGAAGTTAAACTATTTTTTTCAGAAATAGTAGAATCCAAATGAATATGATAAAACTCGAAGATCTATATCGACGTCATTTATTTTTGAATTCGTAAAATAAATTTTTATTCTTCGTTTTATGATTTAATAATGTTTTTTAGATTGTTTAATTTTGGGAATCATAATGAATATCCAAATTATTGGCACCAAAAAGTGTAAAGACACACAAAAGGCTGAACGTTTTTTCAAAGAAAGAAGAGTTCAGTTTCATTTCAAAGATTTGAATGTAAAAGGTCTAAGCAAAGGAGAATTGAATAACATTACCAGAACAATCGATTTAGAATCCCTCATTGATAAAGAAGGCAAGCAATATCGCAAACGTAATTTAGAATATATGGTTTTCGACTTGGAAGAGGAACTGTTAAATGATCCGCTTCTTTTGAAAACTCCGATTGTTAGAAACGGCGGAAAAGTTACAATAGGTTACGATCCGGAAACTTGGAAAAAATGGCTTAGCGAAGAATAATATTTTACTTCTTTATAATTAAATATTGCCGTTAAAATAAATCGGATTTATGATTTTATGTCCGATATTATAGTTATTTGTGCCTTTTCATTAAATCTAATTTTTGACTCACACGAATATTTTAATTTTGTTTCTAGGCTATTTTTTTCCGTATTTTCTTTTATTTCAACTATACTTATATTCAAATATTATTTGAATTATTTGAGTAGAAATTTATGAAAAACTTTGCTGCACTCGCCTTAGTAATTTCAACAGTTTTATCATTAATTATTTTTAATGAAATCACTGACCCACACTTTATCCCTCATCAATCCGGTGCTTTGGAAGCATTACAGCAATGGAGCTACGAAAGAGCATATCCGTTTGAAAAAATTCCGGAAGAAAAATTTTACAAAGCATTTGAAGCAAAACAAAAACTCAAAAAACAAACTAACATTAAATTTGAAAATAATTGGAAACCAATCGGTCCTCAAAACTTTGGCGGTAGAACCATTGCGCTTGCAATAAACCCTTTGAATCCTAATACAATTTATGCGGGCTCTGCAGGTGGCGGACTCTGGGTTAGCTACAGTGCAGGTGTAGGCGCACAAGCATGGAAAAGAATCCGCACAGGATTCCCAATACTTGCCGTTGGAGCAATAACAATTAATCCTATTGATACTAACACTATTTTTATTGGTACCGGCGAAGTTTATAATTACGGAAAAACCGAAGGCGGAGTTGCCGTGAGAGAAACTCGTGGTTCTTACGGAATGGGAATTCTTAAAACTACCGACGGTGGCTTAACCTGGAGTAAGAGTCTGGATTGGAGTTATGAAGACAGCCGCGGAATAATGGTTCTTAAATTCAACCCAATGAACCCAAATACTATTTACGCTGGTACAACTGAAGGAGTATTCCGGTCTTTTAATTCAGGCCAGACTTGGACAAATATTCTCGATACTTTAATGACAACAGATATAATAATCAATAGTGTTGATACAAATAAAATAATCGCCGCATGCGGAAATATGAAAAGTCCAGGTCACGGTATTTACCGGACTTATAACGCAGGTTCCGAGTGGGAAAAGTTAACCAGTAATCTTCCATCTGTTTATGGCGGTAAAGTCATTTTCTCTGCTATTCCCTCCGATCCGAATCTAATTTACGCCAGCATCGGTAATGGATATTGGAGCGGAGCCGGAACTTGGCTCTGCAAAACAACGGATTTTGGCGACAGCTGGACCGTTGTAAACACAGTCGATTATGCTACCTACCAAGGCTGGTTTGCTCATATTGTAGTTGCAAACTGGAACAACCCTAATATAATTTTAGTCGCAGGTGTTGATGTTTATAAATCCACAAACGGTGGCAGTTCGCTGAGTAAAAAATCTAATTGGGCCGCCTGGTATTTCGGAAAACCTCCACTTGGGGGTCCTGAAGGTCCCTCCAATTATTCACATGCTGATCACCATACTTATGCCGTTCATCCCACCAATCCCAACATCGTTTATTTCGGTAACGATGGCGGAGTTTTTAGAACCACTGATTTCGGAGAAACATTTGAAGGCTTAAATGGCGGTTACCAAACACAGCAATTTTATAACGGATTTACTGCATCGCTTACAGATTCCAATTGGGCAATTGGCGGAATGCAAGACAACGCAACGGCAATATATGACGGAGAATTAGCCTGGTACAGAGCCATTGGAGGAGACGGTTCTTGGGCTGCAATTGATCAACAAAATAACAATATTGTTTATGGTTCTTGGCAGAAATTGAATATACAAAAATCAACCAATCGTGGTGTTAGCTGGAATTATATCACTCCACCCAGCGGCGGTGTAACTTCCTTTATAGCACCATACGCAGTGGCTTATGATAATCCGGATATTATGTATGCCGCACGTAGCATAGTTTATAAATCCACAAATAAAGGTTCCTCCTGGAAAGTTACAAACAACGGAGACCCAATATCCGATAATCCTCCCATTGCAATAGATATTGCTAGAAATAATTCTGATTATGTATACGTAGCAACCGCTCCTGTTAATAGTAGAGCCGGTATTTACAGAACCAAAAACGGTGGTATTACTTGGGAAGATGTTACCGGAAATTTACCCGATAGATATCCTATGGACATAAGAGTTGCGCCAACGAATGAAGAAATGGTTATTGTTAGTTTTTCCGGTTACGGAACTTCTCATGTGTTTAAAAGTTATGATGCCGGTGTTAACTGGATCGACATTTCTACAGGCTTACCGGATGTACCAGTAAACGCGGTCGCAATTCATCCACTTTCTTCAAATACTGTTTTTGCCGGAACTGATGTAGGCGTATTTGTGAGTACCAATTCGGGCGAGACTTGGAGTGTTCTAAGCAATGGTCTGCCAGAAGGAGTTATTATAAAATCATTGCAAATCACCGAAAGCTCCAATACTATGAAAGCAGCAACTCATGGAAACGGTGTATACGAAATTCAATTACCCGATATTGCTGTTAGCGTAAATGAAAATATTTCCTCCCCTGAATCTTTTAAACTTTATCAAAATTATCCGAATCCTTTTAACCCAACAACAACTATTAAATATAGAATCTCATCTTTAAATGATCGTCCTGTATTTGTGGAACTTAAAGTATTCGATCTGCTCGGTAAGGAAATTGCAACCTTAATTAAAGAGGAAAAATCTCCCGGTGAATATGCAGTTGTATTTAACGCTCAACATCTTTCCAGCGGGATTTATATTTATCAATTGCAAGCTGGCAATTTACTTGAGCAAAAGAAAATGCTTCTGCTAAAATAGTTTCGTTAAATTTATTTGGTATTACTTAAATGTTAGTTAACATATGATTTTGTCACTTGCATTCAGTCTAGCCGATTGATATTATGAAAGACAAACATTATGTTTGAGAAACATAATAATTTCAAAAGTCTATGAATCAATATCGTAAAAGGGAAATTGCTTCTGTTAAATCAAGTTTAAGAGAAAAAGATGGCGGATTAATACTTCTCTATGGCAGAAGAGGAATTGGTAAAACCGAGTTGTTACTAGAGGTAATCGGGAACAATGATATTTATTACCTTGCCGACTCACGAGAAAAACCACTCCAAATAAGTGATCTACAAACTAGAATTGCAGAAAAGATTGTCGGATTTGACAGTGTTAAATTCACAGATTGGGATTCCTTCTTCTCCGCTTTATCCGAAGTTGCAAATAAAAAGAGAACGATAGTACTTGATGAATTTCCTTACTTAGCAAAAACCGCCCCAGAATTACCTGGAATCATTCAGAAATATTTTGACTCAGGTAAATTAAAAAGGGTAAATCTTATTCTTTGCGGAAGTTCGCATAGCAGAATGACAAATCTATTTAATAATTCTAAAGCGCCTTTATACGAAAGAGCAAAATTAAATTTAAAACTGGATTCCCTTTCCGTTTTCCATTTATCGGAAGCGTTGCATGTATCTCCCGAAAAAGCAGTTGAAGAATATTCGGTTTGGGGCGGCGTTCCAAAATATTGGGAAGAAAGAGCCAAATTCCGCTCACTCGAAAAGGCTTTGATTAATCTTGTATTGAAAAAATCCGGTTTGTATTATAATGAACCGACTCTGCTCTTTCTAGATGAAATGAGAACTTCCCTGCAAATTAATTCCATACTTTCGTTAATTGCTTCAGGAGTCAATAAACTTAGTGAAATTGCCGGCAGATTGCAGAAGCCAGCAACACATATTTCGAAGCCTCTTCAGTTTCTGATTGAATTAGATTATTTAAAAAGAGAAATACCTTTTGGGGAAAATGAGAAAACTGCAAAAAAATCTTTTTACAGAATTAAAGACCCATTTATACGATTTAATTTTTCTTTTGTTCTTCCGAACAGATCATTAATCGAATTGGAAAAAGAAGATTTGATAAAAAAGAAGTTGATTTCAAGTTGGGAAAGCTATGTTTCGGAAACTTATGAAGATTTATGCCGAGAAAGCATACCTGCGTTATTTATCAAAAGAGGAAATTTTTCACGTGGAAAAAGATATTGGACGAAGGATGTAGAAATTGATATCGTCTCAAAAGAGGCGAATACGAATCAATTTATAGTTGGAAAAGTAAAGTGGACAAATAAAATTAATGTCGAGTTGGAATTAAAATCTTTGGATGAAATAATAAAGAAGATTCCTTTTCTACAAGACGCAAAGGTAATTAAGGTGGTTTTCGGCAAAAAAGAAATTGTTACACAGAACGGAAATTATTTTTCTGCTGTTGATGTTGTTAAAACATTAAATAATCATTAGCATCACATTTATATCAATCCATTTTTTCATATCATATCATATCATTCCATCAATCTTTCTCCATTCGTCACCCCAATAAAATCCTATTATTTACCGCAGCCTAATTGAGTCAGCCAGAATGCTTGGGTAACATCAATCTGATGAAATTTGTGTTTAATAAATGAACATTCTATTTTGTAAGTAGAAGTTGAAAATCAGATGTTAATATTGAATGGCTTAGGAAAGAGAAACAATTTAATATGGAGATATTATGACCGACAGAAAATATTTGGAGAACTTTCCTTTTGAAACTCTTTACTTCTTGAGAAAACTGGATAAGAATAATAACCGAGAATGGTTTAACGAGCATCGGCAAATGTACGAAGAGAAATTTTTAAAACCTGCTCAGGCTTTTGTGGAAGAAGTCGGTCTGCATTTAATGGACATCAATCCGGACTTTCAGGCAATCCCTAAAATCAACAAATCAATTTTCAGAATTTATCGTGATGCTCGCTTCAGTAAAAATAAAAATCCTTATAAGACAAACTTAGGCATTATTTTCTGGGAAGGAAGCGGAAAGAAAATGGAATCGAGCGGTCTATACTTTCACATAGATCCGAAATCCTTTTTAATTGCACTTGGAATGTATGAGTTCACAAAACTTCATTTAAAACAGTATCGCAAAATCGTTTCAATCGAAAAGTATGCCGAAGAATTGACCGTTATTTGCGACAAAATAAAAAAGATGGGATTTAGCCTTGGCGGCAAAAAATATAAAAAAGTCCCACATGGTTTTGATAAAGAATACAAATATGCCGAATTGCTTCTATTTAAAGGTGTTTATGCCTACAAAGAAGAAAATGTTGAAAGCTTAAAAAACACCGACATTATAAAATTTACGATCAACACATTTCAAAAACTTCAGCCGCTTCACGATTGGCTGATGGAAAACATTTTATAATAAACAAACCTTTCAACATCCAAGAAGATTGCCTGAAAACAACACCACAGGAAAACCGAACAACTTTTATTAACCGAGTCCTTCTTTTGGCAACAATTCAAAGCATGAGACAAATAATCCCGGCAAAAACGCCCCCCGAAAAAACTATGTGAAATTTTAGAACTTGTTAAGGAGATACAACTCATCAAAAACTTTTTAAATGCATGCGAGCTGTTAATGTAGGAATTTTATCTACCCTCTCAAAAACTTTCACAATGGCTAATACACTGATCATTAAACTTTTACCGAAAAAATTAAACGAATGTTTAACTTTGTTTCACGTGAAACGCTCAAAACTTATCTCCCCCTCAACAGAAAAATGATGAAATTCATCTTTCACAGTTTCACGTGAAACGATTTATTTCCCAATACAGAATTTGGAAAATATATTGTTGAGAATATCATCTGTGGTTACTTTTCCTATTATTTCGCCAAGCGAGCTTTCGGCGTTTCTGAGATCTACAGACAGGAATTCTCCGGTCATATTGTTTTCGAGAGATGTAATGGCATTTTGGAGATGTTCTTTCGCCTTCTTTAATGCATCGAAATGACGAATGTTTGAAACAACAGCTGATTTTTCGGAATAATTTTCGCTGCCAAGAGATTTTATTTTGAGTTGATTCAAGAGAATCTCCATTCCCTCACCCGTTTTTGCCGAGACAGAGAGGATATTTAGCCTATCCCCCTGTTTTAAGTCGATTTTATTCATTACGCTTATTATGCGTTCTTCTTTTGTTAAGCTTTTCAATTCCGAAAATACTTCATCGTCAAAACCTTCGGTGGCGTCGCTGATAAAGATCACTAAATCAGAGGTTTTAACAGTCTCTCGACTCCTAAGAACCCCCTCCTTCTCGATTTCATCACTGGTAATTCTTATGCCGGCTGTATCATAAAAACGAAATAGAATCCCATCAATACTCACCTCTTCCCTGATTACATCTCGAGTAGTTCCGGGTATACTGCTTACAATTGCACGCGATTCTTTGAGGATATAATTAAGCAATGATGATTTGCCGACATTTGGTCTGCCAACAAGCGCAACATTTACTCCGTCCCTGATTACCCTGCCAAAAGAATATGTCTTAAGCAAATTCTCAAGTTCTGTGATTGTGTTTTCTATTTTCTGCCTTATTTCATTTTTGGAAACGAATTCTAAATCTTCTTCGGCAAAATCCAATTCAAGTTCCAGCAATGAAGAAATGTTTACCAATTCTTCTCTTAATGTATCCACCTTTTGAGAAAGGAGTCCGTCGAGTTGATTCCTCGCTCCCCTGAGAGAGGCTTCTGAACGAGAATTAATTACATCTGCAACAGCTTCCGCTTGTGCTAAATCCAGTTTCCCATTTAAAAAGGCTCTACGGGTAAATTCCCCCGGTTCCGCAAGACGTATCCCTGAATCGAGAAGTAAAGAAATAATCTTCTGTTGAACCATTGGACTGCCGTGAGTACTGATTTCTACGGAATCTTCCCCGGTGTACGAATTAGGAGCGCGGAAAATAGAAACCAATACATCGTCAATAATCTCATCCCCGGAAATGATATTTCCGTAATGAATTGTATGGCTCTTGGCTTTGAGCAGAGAAACTCTACCACTGAAAATTTTGCCGACTACATCAATACTTTCCGGTCCTGAAACACGAATTACGCTAATGGCTCCAACTCCGGGCGGAGTGGCAATTGCGGTGATTGTATCTTCTAAATGAATATTCATATTTTTCCCTTTCGAACTGCGAAATATACCCTTTTTGAGGCTCTTTAGCAATTGTAACTTATTATAATATAAGCAGTTATGGCGACTTAACGCCTTCAACAGCACTAAAAACACAATAATTAAGCAATCAAACTTAAACAGACTCTTGAGTCTTTTGAATTGCTGGCCGGCTCAAATAATATTTTTTCCTGCACACAAACAATAGTTCATTTTTTGAACTATTTATCTCTCTTTGTTCTGCAACCTTGCCCCGGCACTTATCTGCATTATCCAGACACATTTGAGAAATAACAACATCCCAACAACATTCACTTCTAATTACTATTTATCTATTTTTTATAGCAATCAAGTTCACAAAAAAAATAGTTCAATTTTTGAACTTTTTTGGAAACCTTTTCATCCTTAAATTGTTGAATCCTCAAAAATCAATTTTGCATTAATAAAATTAAGATTAAATACGAAGAGGAAAATAAAATGGCATTTAACTTTAACAGAATGACTTTAAAAGCACAAGAAGCGGTACAATCTGCCGTAGAAATTGCTCAAAATTATAACAATCAACTTGTAGAACCTGAACATATCTTTGCAGCAATGCTTCAAGACCCTGAAAACATTGCTGTTTCGATATTGTCTAAGGTTGGCAAACAGGTTGACACTCTAAAAATTAAAATTGTAGAGTTACTCGAAAAACTACCGAAAGTTACAGGCGCAGGTGTGGGTAATCAACAGTTATCCCAAAATACCGCGCGACTTTTCGACGTTGCAAGCGAAGAAGCAAAGAAATTCAAAGACGAGTATATTTCTTCCGAACATCTTCTTTTAGCGATGTTCGAAGCAAAAACCAATGTCGGCGAAATGCTTCAAAAATTTGGCGTTTCGAAAAATGAAATTCTTTCCGCATTAAAAGATGTTCGCGGAAATCAAAGAGTAACTTCGCAGAATCAGGAAGACACTTATCAATCACTGAAAAAATTCGGACGCGATTTAAATGAACTTGCACGCTCCGGTAAACTCGATCCAGTTATTGGAAGGGACGAAGAAATCAGGCGTGTACTTCAGGTTCTTTCCAGAAGAACGAAAAACAACCCCGTTTTAATCGGTGAACCGGGCGTTGGTAAAACCGCCATCGCAGAAGGTATAGCTCATCGAATAATTTCCGGAGATGTGCCAGAAAACTTAAAATCAAAAAGAATTGTAGCGCTTGATCTCGGTTCTTTGGTTGCCGGAACACAATTCCGCGGTCAATTCGAAGAAAGGCTGAAAGCGGTAATAAAAGAAGTTGTTGATTCAAACGGCGAAATAATTTTGTTTATTGATGAGCTGCATCAGTTAGTAGGAGCCGGAAAAACCGACGGTGCAATGGACGCAGCTAATATTCTCAAACCGGCTTTAGCACGCGGTGATCTTCATGCAATTGGTGCAACTACTTTAAATGAATATAAGAAATATATCGAAAAGGACGCTGCTCTTGAAAGAAGATTTCAACCTGTGATAGTTCAAGAACCAAGCGAAGAAGATGCGATTTCAATCTTACGCGGATTGAAAGAACGCTACGAGGTTCACCACGGCGTTAGGATAACCGACGGAGCAATTGTGGCTGCCGTTCAACTTTCTACAAGATATATCAGCGATAGATTTCTTCCGGATAAAGCAATCGACTTGATAGACGAAGCAGCTTCTAAATTGAGAATTGAAATTAACTCAATGCCGGAAGAGCTGGATAACCTTGAAAGAAAAATCAAACAATTGGAAATTGAAAAAGAAGCGCTTAAGAGAGAGAAAGATGAACACTCTGAAGAGAGACTGAAAGAAATTGAAAAAGAATTGAGCGAATTAGAAGAGAAGAGAAATTCATTAAAGAGCCAGTGGTTGCTCGAAAAGGAACACATTCAAAAAATTCGCGAAATGAAAAGCGCTATCGAAGATGCTAAAGCCGAAGCGGATAAATATGAACGAGAAGGAGATCTTGGAAAAGTAGCGGAGATTAGATACGGAAAAATCACACAACTCGAAAAAGAAATCAAAGAGGAAACGGTCAAATTAGCGGAAATTCAGAAACATACAAAATTATTGAAAGAAGAAATTGACGCTGAAGATATTGCCGAAATTGTTGCAAAATGGACCGGCATTCCCGTAAGCAGAATGCTCGAAAGCGAACGCAGCAAATTAATCAGAATGGAAGAAGAACTGCACAAACGAGTTGTGGGACAGGAAGAAGCAGTTACCGCAGTTGCTAATGCTATTCGCCGATCGAGAGCCGGACTGCAGGATTCTAATCGTCCAATCGGTTCTTTTATTTTTATTGGTACGACCGGTGTTGGTAAAACGGAATTAGCAAGAGCTCTCGCTGAATTTCTGTTCAACGATGAGCAGGCAATGATTAGAATTGATATGTCGGAATACATGGAGAAGTATTCTGTCAGTAGATTAATCGGTGCACCTCCCGGTTATGTTGGTTATGAAGAAGGCGGTCAGTTAACGGAAGCAGTCCGCAGAAAACCCTATTCAGTTGTTCTGCTCGATGAAATTGAAAAAGCTCATCCGGAAGTCTTTAATGTACTTCTTCAAGTACTAGACGACGGTAGATTAACCGATAACCAAGGCAGAACGGTTAATTTCAAAAATACCATAATAATAATGACTTCCAATTTGGGCTCACATATTATTCAAGATAAATTGAGCGAATTCAACGAAGATAATTATCTCGAAATTATGGGCGAAATGAGGAAACAACTGACCGAATTACTTAGACAAACAATTCGCCCCGAATTTTTGAATAGAATTGATGAAATAGTTCTATTTAAGCCTCTGCTGAAAAGCGAGTTAGTAAAAATAGTTGATATTCAACTTAATAGAGTCTCGAAGATGTTGCAAGAAAAGAACATTTCGATGGAAATTTCTGATGAAGCGAAGGATTTGCTAATCCAAAGAGGCTACGATGTTTCATTTGGTGCAAGGCCTTTGAAACGCGTTATTCAGAAGTATTTGATTAACCCGCTTGCAACAGAGATATTAATGGGCAATTTCCAAAGTGGTGATACTCTTGTTGTAGAAAGAGATAACGGTAAATTGAAGTTTACCAAGAAATAAATTGAAAAGAATATTGATTAACAAAAACAGCATGGGATTTAATCCTGTGCTGTTTTTTTATTTTGTTAGTTACTTCAATAAATAGATAATCCCCTAATTCTTACTTTGAAAAAGTAGAATGAATTATAAGTAATATCAATCGATTAAAAATTTTACTATATTTATTTTCTTGTTAATTAAACCATAAGGAAAGATGAAAAGAATACTGTTTCTATTTATAATTTCATGTGCCGCTATGCTAACATCTTGCAATAACGAAAAACCCCAAGCCGATTTGGTAATATTAAATGCAAAAGTTATAACTATGGATGAGTCCATGCCTGAGGCTGAAGCAATATCGGTAAAAGGGGATACAATTCAAGCCGTTGGCACAAATGATTTAATTAAAACCTATATCGGAGAATCCACCAAACAAATAGATGCAAAAGGAAAGTTGGTAATCCCCGGTTTAATTGAAAGCCACGCACATTTTATGAGTCTGGGCAACTCTAACACAATTTTGAATCTAAGCAAAGCAATGAATTGGGATGAAATAATTGCAATGGTGGTTGAAGAGGCTCAGAACAAGAAGCCAGGTGAATGGATTTTGGGCAGAGGATGGCATCAGGAAAAATGGGACCCACCTGTTGAACCTAATATAAACGGTTATCCATTTCACAATATGCTAAGTCGAGCCGTACCACGAAATCCTGTAATGCTCACACACGCCAGTGGTCATGCTGTGTTTGCAAATAAAATGGCTATGGATATTGCAGGGATTGACACATCAACCCAAGCCCCCGAAGGCGGACATATTGTGAAAGATACTTTGGGCAATCCTATTGGCATTTTCGAGGAAGACGCTGCTGAATTGATTACAAATGCTTACGAACAATATCTAAACAAATTAAGTAATGAGAGAATAGAGGAAATAGAAAGGAATAAATTCAATTTAGCCGCTAAAGAATGTTTAAGAAACGGAATCACAACATTCCACGATGCCGGAGAATCATTTGAAGAAATTGACAGAATAAAATCCTTTATAGACGAAGGATTAATTTCGCCTAGATTATATGTAATGATTTATGAAGATAATCCCGACACATTAGCTGCAAAAATAGCCGATTATAAAATTATCGGATACGGAGATAACCGACTGACGGTTAGGTCAATTAAAAGATATATTGACGGTGCTTTGGGCTCTCGCGGCGCATTGATGCTTACACCTTATTCCGATCTTCCCGATTATGCCGGTATAATGACTACTCCGTTGAAACTCTTGGAAAAAGAGATGAGAATTGCTTTCGATAATGGATTTCAAGTCTGTACACACGCAATCGGCGATAGAGGAAACAGACTCGTTCTCGATCTATACGAAAAAATATTGGGGAAAACTGCATCAGGGAACGAATACAGATGGCGTATTGAACATGCACAACATTTAAGCACAAGAGACATTCCCAGATTCGCCGAATTAGGAGTAATTGCTGCGATGCAAGGAATTCACTGCACATCCGATGCCCCGTTCGTTATTGAGCGCCTCGGCAGAGAAAGAGCCCGGAGAGGGGCTTATGTGTGGAGAAAACTCATTGATTCCGGGGCTATAGTTTGCAACGGCACAGATACTCCGGTAGAAAGCATTAATCCGTTTGATAATTTCTTTGCTTCGGTTACCAGAAAAACTAAAAACGGAATAGAGTTCTTTCCCGAACAAAAAATGACCCGTATCGAAGCTTTGAAATCCTATACAATTAATGGCGCCTATGCAGCTTTCGAGGAAAACATCAAAGGTTCCATAACAGAAGGAAAACTTGCCGATATTGTAATTCTTTCGAAAGATATTCTTACTATTCCCGACTGGGATATTCCTAACACTAAAGTGGAATATACTATTCTCGGCGGCAAGATTGTTTATAAAGCAGCGGAGTAAAATTCTTGATATTTGACGACGTAATAGATAGTAAAAAAGCAATTTTACAAAGAATACATCTCAACGTTAAGAACGATGTTGAGATTTATATTAAACGTGAAGATGCCGTTCACCCTGCGCTTTCTGGTAATAAATGGCGCAAGTTGAAATATAATTTAATCGATGCAAAGGACAGAGGATACAATAAATTATTAACTTTTGGCGGAGCTTATTCTAATCATATTTACGCAACCGCATCCGCTGGAAAATTATTTGGTTTCGAAACCATCGGAATTATTAGAGGAGAAGAACATTTACCATTGAATCCCACTTTACAATTCGCATCCGATCAAGGAATGGTTCTCAACTATCTGCCGCGAAATATTTACAGAAGGCGGAATGAACAAGAATTTCAGAGACAATTAGCCGAACAATTGGGTGATGTTTACATAGTGCCCGAAGGCGGAAGCAATCTTCTCGCACTTAAAGGCGTTGCCGAAATGATAAATGAAATTGATGTCGACTTCGATTATGTGATTTCTGCAGTCGGCTCCGGTGGCACTGCAGCAGGTATAATAACTGCGCTGAAAGGAAACCAAAAATATATCGGCGTCCCGGCATTAAAAGGCGGTGAATATTTAAACGATATTATTGCCAAGTTTTTATACGAATATTCGGAACGTGTTTATAATAACTGGGAATTGATTACAGATTTTCATTTTGGCGGATTTGCAAAAATAACACATGAATTAATTGATTTTAAAATGCGCTTTGAAGATGAAAATGATATTGAACTCGATAATATTTACACTTCCAAAATGTTATTTGCTTTAGAAAGACTCATTAATACAGGTTACATTCCGAACGGATCAAAAATTATTGCCATTCATACCGGTGGATTACAAGGCAATAAAGGAATGATGAAAAAAGTTGAAAGACTGAGAGAAAAAATTAGTGTATAAACGATTTGCAAGGCAAAATATATTTAACTAAAATAAATATACTGGGCAATATTTAAAAGAGAGAAAAGATACAAAACTAATTTCAACTTTTATGAAGGTTAATGAGGAGTATTATCTGAATTATATAAACAATTATAGTTTTCATTCGTCTTATATTTTTGGATTTTATTTATTTTAGTTTTTTCTGCAAAACAATTATTTATCAATAATAAAAGGGATGGTTAATGATGAAAAGATCCTTCTTGACAATCATATTTTTTTTAAGCGCCGTATTGCTTTTTGCACAGGAAGCGCGCAAAATTGAATTTGATGAATATGATCTGGATAATGGTCTGCATGTTATATTGCATGAAGATCATAGCACACCAATAGTAGCCGTTTCGGTTCTTTACCATGTTGGTTCTAAAAATGAAAAACCGGACAGAACAGGCTTCGCTCATTTCTTCGAGCATTTAATGTTTGAAGGTTCTAAGTATATCGAAAGGGGTGAATACGATAAGATAGTTCAAAAAGCCGGCGGCACTTTGAACGCCAATACAACTTTCGACAGAACATTCTATTTTGAAATACTTCCTTCAAATCAATTGGAGTTGGGATTGTGGCTCGAATCTGAAAGAATGCTGCATCTTAAAATTGATAGCGTTGGAGTAGAAACACAACGTAAAGTTGTGAAAGAAGAAAGGAAACAACGCTTGGACAATCAGCCTTACGGCTCTGTTTTAGAACAGACCTTTTCACACGCATATAAAGTTCATCCGTATCGCTGGACTCCAATCGGCTCTGCACAATATATTGATAAAGCAACAATCGACGAATTTATGGAATTCTATAAGACTTACTATGTTCCGAACAACGCAACACTCTCAATTGCCGGCGATATAGACATTGACCAAGCGAAAGAGTGGATTGAAAAATATTTTGGAACAATTCCAAGAGGAACACGAAAAATTGAAAGACCAAATGTTGTAGAACCGCCGCAGACTGCCGAAGTTCGCGACACCGTTTGGGATAATATCAGACTTCCTTTGGTTCTTGAAGCCTATCATATTCCCGCTCAAGGAACAGAAGATTATTATGCATTAAATATGTTAACCACTCTGCTTTCGAGCGGACAAAGCTCACGAATTTATAAATCACTTGTAGACAAACAGCAATTAGCGCTTCAAGCCGGATCATTTCCTTTGGCAATGGAAGATCCCGGTCTTTTCCTTTCCTACGCAATTTCAAATATTGGCGTTAAACCGGAAGATGTTGAAAAAGCTATGGATGCCGAACTTGAAAGAGTGAAAAACGAATTGATTAGCGAAGATGAATTTCAGAAACTACGCAACCAAATTGAAAACGACTTTGTTAGCGGTAATTCTACTATGATGGGTATTGCCGAAAGTCTTGCAGACTATTATGTCTATTTCGGTAATACAAACCTCATCAATACGGAAATAGAGAAATTTATGAAAGTTACTCGAGAAGATATTCAACGCGTTGCTCAAAAATATCTCACAAAAGAAAATCGCGTTGTTCTTTATTATTTACCTAAATCTGAAAAGAAGAGTTAATCAATTTTGAAGTTTAATTACTGGAGTATAAAAATGAAAAACAAAATTTTATCAATTTTTTTATTATTCATCTTTGCATCGGTTAGCCTTGCTCAAGTTGACCGCAGCAAAATGCCTGAACCCGGACCGGCACCCGAAATTAAAATCGGTGATATAGAATCTTTCCAACTTGATAACGGATTAAAGGTTTTCGTTGTTGAGAACCATAAATTGCCGCGGGTAACCTTCAGATTGCTGATTGACAGGGATCCAATTTTAGAAGGCGAGAACGCCGGTTATGTAGAAATTGCCGGATCGCTTTTAAGAACCGGCACCAAGAATAGAACCAAGGATCAAATTGACGAAGAAGTTGATTTTATTGGCGCTAATCTTTATACAACAAGTACCGGAGTTACCGCATCGTCTTTGGTAAAACATATGGATAAACTGCTCGACTTAATGTCGGATGTTGTCCTTCATCCAGCTTTTAAGCAAGAAGAGTTAGATAAAATAAAGAAACAACGTATTTCCGGTCTTGCCTCCGAAAAGGATGATCCAAATGCGATTGCAAGAAAAATGAAAAGCGCTCTCTTCTTCGGTACCGATCACCCGTACGGTGAAATGGTTACGGAAAAAACTGTTGAATCCGTTACTCTTGAAATGTGCAAAAAATATTACGACACTTATTTCAAACCAAATGCTGCATATCTTGCTATCGTAGGCGATATCACCCTCGATAAAGCCAAAGAAGTAGTCGAAAATTATTTCGGTAATTGGGAAAAGGGAGAGATTCCTTCTTTCAAATATAAAACACCAAAAGCACCTCTCATTACAAAGGTAGCTTTAGTAGATAGACCAAACGCAGTACAATCGGTGATTCATGTCGGTTATCCGGTTAAACTCGAAAAAAATTCTCCCGATGTAATTC
Source organism: uncultured Melioribacteraceae bacterium (assembly GCA_964573255.1). Lineage (GTDB taxonomy): Bacteria > Bacteroidota > Ignavibacteria > Ignavibacteriales > Melioribacteraceae > CAYNUJ01. The sequence continues at coordinate 88,928 of CAZNJB010000005.1, read as the reverse complement.
CCGCAACAGTTATGAATAATTTGTTGGGAGGAAGCTTTTCTTCCAGATTAAATCAAAACTTAAGAGAAAAACACGGATTTACATACGGTGCAAGATCAGTTTTATCTTCCGACGAACTCATCGGTCAATTTGATGCATCGCTAGAAGCACGCAATGAAGTTACCGATAGCTCGATTACTGAAATATTGAATGAAATGAAAAAGCTTCGTAAAGAAAAAGTTTCGGAAGAAGAACTTAACCAAGTAAAAAAATATATGATGGGTTCTTTCTCAAGATCGTTAGAGCATCCACAAACAATCGCAAATTTTGCATTGAACATTGAACGTTATAATCTTCCCAAAGATTTCTATAAAAACTATCTTAAAAATGTTGATGCAGTTACTGTAGACGATATTCAGAAAGCCGCGAAAAAATACATCAAACCAAACAAAGCATACATTCTTGTTGTGGGCAACGGAGAGGAAGTTGCCGAAGGTTTGAAAAAATTCAGTTTAAGCGGTAAAATTGATTTTTACGATGTTGATGGGAATAAATTCGACCCGAGTGCTAAAAAAATTCCGGAAGGAGTTACGGCTCAATCGGTACTTGATAGATACGTAGAAGCAATCGGCGGTAAAGAAAAACTGCAGGCAATCAACACAAGAACTTCCGTTTATAAAGGCAATGTTCAAGGTATGGATATCTCTGTTACCATTACCCAGAAAGCCCCGAATAAATATTTCCAAATGGTTGATGCAGGCGTGTTCCAACAAAAAACCGTATTTGACGGAGAAAAAGGTTATTCAGAAGTAATGGGACAGAAAAAACCTTTGGAAGGAGAACAACTCGAGGCAATGAAAATTCAAGCCAACATTCATGCAATGTTAAACTACGATGAACTTGGCATAAAAACCGAATTAACCGGAGTGGAAAAAATAAACGGAAGTGATGCTTACAAGGTAGTTCTAAATACTCCGTGGAACAGTAAATGGATTCAATATTATGATGTTGATTCAGGTCTTTTGGTTCGCCAAATTACTCCAATTACAACACCGCAAGGTTCATTTAATCAAACAATCGACTTCCTCGATTATAAAGATGTGGAAGGCGTTAAATATCCGTTTAAACTCTCTCAACAGATGGGACCACAAACAATTATCCTTAAAGCGGATAAAATAGAATTAAACAAGGATGTAAACGACGATCTTTTTAAGGTTGAATAAAACATCTTAAACTAATAAAATTTATTAAAGCCCGTTTTATTACGGGCTTTTCTTTTTTAAATTCGTTAAGAAATATATTAGTTGAGCTGTTTGTTGAATTCGAACCGAATTGATTATTTTTAAATATAGATTATGAAGAACAAACCCGAAAATAAATATCCCGTCATTATTTTATTAGGTGTTTTAACAGGAATCGTCTATTTCCTATTTCCCATATTGCAGGACGGACGTTCGATAAAATTATATATGATAATATACGCATCTGCGTTTTTCTTAATGCTTATCACCTATTTTACCATTAAAAAACAGAATTCAATCACAATACGAAATGTTTATTTAATTATCATATTCGGAATTATCTTCAGAGCGATTCTTATTCCGAGTAACATTTCTACATCAGATGATGTTTATCGTTATATCTGGGAGGGAAAAGTAGTAGTTAATGGAGAGAATCCGTTTCTATATTCACCGGATAGCGAAAAGCTGAATTATCTCCGTACGGAGAATTATCCCAAACTTGTTACATATCCCAATATGACAACTATTTATCCGGGCGCCGCTCAAACTGTATTTGCTCTCGCTTATTTAATTTCGGGTGAAAGCGAAGTAGGATTAAAACTTATTTATTTAATCTCGGAAATTATAACTCTGATTATACTTCTATCTTTGCTTCGCAAATTCAAGCTTCCAGAATACAATTTAATTTTATACGCTTGGCTCCCCCTGCCAATTATGGAGTATTTCATAAATTCCCATATTGATGTAGTTGGAATAATGTTTTTCGTTGTCTCATTGTATTTGTTGTATAAAGAAAAAAATATATTAAGCGCACTCTTTTTTGCATTGGCTGTTTCGGTTAAACTGTACGCTTTAATTGCCTTACCCATTATCTTAATAAGAACCGGAATAAAAAGAGGATTTATTTACGCCATTATAGTTCTATCTGTCCTCTTAATTACAATGCTTCCCTATTTACCCGCAGGGGAAAAACTTTTTTCTTCTTTAACTGCTTATGCTTCGTCGTGGAGTTTTAACGGTAGCGTTTACTCATTATTACGACTTATTTTTCACAACGGTTATACCGCACACGCATTGTCTTTTATTCTCCTTGCATTTGCAGTAATTACATTTTCCCTCTTTTCAGAAAGTACAATCAGAGGCATATTTTACGTTTGGATAGCATATATAATCTTTACTCCCACATTATATCCCTGGTATTTGGGTTGGATTGCAGTATTAATTCCTTTCATAAGATTTAACTCAGTATTAGCATTATTGTTTTTAATCAATTTTTCCAACGTAACTCCGCTGCAAAAGGAATGGACAGAATTCACTTGGGTTTACTTAATAGAATATGTTCCTTTCTTTTTACTTATTATTTACGACATTATGAGGGTTAAAAAAGAAAAGATAATCGTGGAATGGGATAAGATGAATTCTCTTTTGGAGGTTTTAAAAGGAATGCTAAAATCAAAGAACTCCCCGGCAAATGATAAACCGGGGAGTTAAAAATTACTTATTAGGTTTATACATATGTGTTGCTTGTCCGAAGAACATTTCGGAAGCTTCCATAAAAGTTTCCGATAAAGTTGGATGAGCGTGAATAGTAAGAGCAACATCCCTTGCTAACGCAGCCATTTCAATAGCAAGAGTTCCTTCGGCAATCATTTCGCCGGCTCCCGGTCCAACAATACCCACACCAAGAATTCTTCCGGTTTCTTTATCTGCAATAATTTTAGTTAAACCGTCATTCCTATCGAGTGTTACAGCGCGTCCGCTTGCGCCCCAAGGGAATTTCATCACCTCAACGTCTATTCCCTTCTCTTCGGCTTCGGCTTCCGTCAAGCCCGCCCAAGCTAATTCAGGGTCAGTAAAAACAACACCCGGAATTGCTGCGGGTTCAAATGCAACTTTTTCTCCGGCAATTGCTTCAACTGCAACTTTACCTTCTGCAGAAGCTTTGTGAGCCAGCATTGCGCCACCTACAATATCACCAATTGCGAAAATGTTCGGATCGTCTGTCTGCCGTTTTTCATCAACTAAAATAAAACCGCGTTCGTTTGTCTTTACATTTGTGTTTTCTAAACCCAATCCTTCCGTAACCGGTTTTCTTCCGATAGAAACAAGCACCTTATCAAATTCCTGCTCGGGTTCCTTAATATTTTCCCCATCAAATTTTACTTTTACTTTTTTGCCGGTATCTTTTATTTCGGCAACTTTTGTACTCAAATAAACATTCTCAAAGCGAGGAATTATACTGCGGGATAAAACTTGAACCAGATCTCTATCGGCTCCTGCCAATAGATGAGGCAACATTTCAACCACTGTAACCTTACTTCCGAGTGAGGCATAAACGGAACCCATTTCCAATCCGATATAACCGCCACCTATAACCAGCATTTTCTCCGGAATATCATTTAGCTCCAATGCACCTGTTGAATCGATTATTCTTTCTGAAGTCTCCACGCCGGGAATTGTTGCTGGCAAAGAACCAACGGCAATGATTGCTTTATCGAACTGAAGGGTTTCAGTTTCACCGTCAACTTTCTCAACTTTAACCGAATTGGAACTCAAGAAAGAAGCGGTACCTTGTAAATAATTAATTTTTCTTTGACGAACCAACATTCCGGTTCCGCCGGTTAATTTAGCAACAACTTTATTTTTATAAGCTTTAACTCTTTTAATATCAATTTCCGGTTCACCGAATTTAATTCCCCATTTTTTAGCTTCTCTAGCTTCGTTTAACAGTTTTGATATATGAAGCAAAGCCTTTGAAGGAATACATCCCCGGTAAAGACAAACACCGCCGGGATTTTTTTCTTTATCGACCAATGTAACGTCCATTCCCAAGTCAGCAGCAAGAAACGCCGCTGCGTATCCGCCGGGTCCGGCTCCGATAACAATTAATTTTTTAGATTCCATTTTATCTCCGTTTGACAAATACCTGTTTATTCATTTAGGCTAACAATCTATTCTCCTGCTCAGTTTATCCACTATTCTCCATCTTTGCTAAAGCAAATAGAAAAGTGGCAATGTTATCAAATATCCTTTAACGTAAGCAAGAAAACATCAAAGAACAATTTTACCAAACAATAACCTAAAACTGTAATAAGTTAATCACATTATCCTTCTAAACTCAACAAGAACGGATTCTCCAATGCTTGAGCAATCCATCTAAGAAATCTCGCCCCGTCGGCACCATCTATAATTCTGTGATCGTATGATAAAGATAACGGCAGCATTAATCGCGTTTCGAATTTACCGTTAATATACACTTGCTCGTAAGCGCCGCGAGAAATACCAAGTATAGCAACTTCCGGGGAATTAACAATCGGCGTAAAAGCCGTTCCACCAATTCCGCCCAAATTACTTATGGAGAAATTACCTCCCTGCATTTCATCGAGACTTAATTTGCCTTTTCTAGCTTTCTCCGATATCTCAGTTAATTCTTTAGATAATTCGAGAATGTTCTTTTTATCAACATCTTTTATTACGGGAACAAGTAATCCACGTTCCGTATCAACAGCAACACCTATATTATAATAATGTTTATAAATAATACTGCTATTCTGTAAGTCAACGCTTGCATTAAATTGTGGAAATACTTTCAGCGCTGAAGCAGTAATTTTCAATAGAATTGATGTAACGGTAAGTTTTCCTCCCGCAGCTTTAACCTTTTCACCGAACTGTTTGCGGAGTTTCTCCAATTCTGTTATATCAGCTTTATCGAATTGAGTAACGTGAGGAATAGTTGACCAAGCATAGCTTAAGTGCTGAGCTGTTTTCTTTCTAATATTATTCATCGGTTGAATTTCGATTTCTCCCCATTTGGAAAAATCGGGTAACGACTCAGCTTTTACACCAATTGTTGCTGCCGCGCCACCTTTCATTACTTGTTCGTTTAAGTTTTTAGCAAAGGCTTTAACATCATCTATGGAGATTCTTCCTCCCGGACCGCTGCCGCGCACCGAATGAATATCAATTCCTATTTCACGGGCAAATCTTCTAACGGTAGGCGATGCCGGTGCAATCTTATCAGACATGCTCTGTCGTGCTTTTGCAGGCGTGTATGGGGAAACAGTTTCACTCTTTGCTTCAACTTTTGCTTCCGGTTCAACTGTTGTTTTCGGAGTTTCGGATTTTATCTCTTCTTTCGGAGAAGTTTCCTGTTTAACTTCAACTTCCGATGTTAATTCAATTACAACAATCACATCACCAATTTTGGCGGTATCGCCATCCTTAACATTTACTGCTTTAATTACTCCCGAAACTTCGGAAGGAACTTCTACAGTGGCTTTGTCTGTTTCCAACTCCACTAAAGTACTATCTTTTTCTATTTTATCGCCCGGCTTAACAAGCACTTTCAGTATTTGTGCCGTTTCAATATTTTCACCGAGTTCGGGTAATTTAAATTCGAATAATTTGCTTTCGGATGTATTAGAAGATTGAGTTTTTTCTTCTTTTTGAACCGGCACAACATTTTCGGAAGAAACGGTTTTTTCTTCAACTGCGGGCGCTTCTTTTTCCGATACAGCAGCTTCATTGTACGTCAATATTACTGTGCCGATCGGTATTTCATCGCCGTCATTTACGTTCACACTTTCAATTACGCCGTCGAACTCGGAAGGGACTTCGACAGTAGCTTTATCTGTTTCCAATTCGAATAATGTATCGTCCTTTTTTACCGTATCTCCGGGTTTAACAAGCACTTTTAATATTTGTGCCTTCTCAATATTTTCTCCAAGTTCGGGTAACCTAAATTCCTTTGCCATTTCTAACCCATTTTATTATTAAACTTAGTAATTATTACTTCCATATAAACTTCATTGTTCATCATCCTTGCCAATAAATAGATTGGCAGACTCAGTAACGAGATTAAATAACCTCGTGATAAAAATTTATATTTTTTATATTCTTTTAAGCTTGCAAATATTCTGAATTCCACACTCGACAAGCCGGCTTTTTTCAAAGCCAAGTTCAAACTGTTTTTATTAAAACCTACAACGTGATAAGGAGAAACGAAAGGTTTCGTCCTTGCGGAAATTTTCTCCTTTCCGCTGGTTTTAAATATCAGTTCTCTCAAATTGTCGAACAAACTGTCTTCGTTGGGAACTCCGATATATGCAAATCCGTTATCCTTAAGAAGTTCATTCAATTTTCTTAAATATTCCATCGGTTGAGTAGTATGCTCAAGAACCGAATCAAGATAAATAATGTCGAACTTTTTGTTTTTAAAATTCACATTATTCAAAGAACCTTCATAAAACAAAACACCTTCGGCTTTGGCGCCATTTGTACGGTGGTCAACTATATCAACCGCCGTTACATTCCAGCCTCTTGAAAGAGCTTCTTCGATAGCCAGACCTTCACCGCAGCCTACATCAAGAAAATCGATTTCCTTTACTCCGGTATAACCGACTAATTTATCGAAACGGTTTTTAATATCCTCACGCCGTTTTTTATTATGCCAATCGTTGACCGGAGCGAAGTAATTATCTTCATAAATTTTACCCCACTCATAAGGTGAAAGATCAATTTCGGGGTTAACATAATAAAACCCGCAAGAAATGCACCTAACCACCTTATATTCGTGTCGAATAAATCTTTCAACTTTCGGCTCAATTAACGGAGCGCCAACAATCTTATACTTTTCATTTCCGCAAATTTGACAGGACATTTTAAACCGTAATTATGAGAACATTGGATTCGCTTTCTCTGTATTTATTCCCAATTCCTTAATTGCTTTTTTAAGAACATCTGCTTTTACTTTATTCTCGGTATAAAGAGAATAAAGCGCTGCATAAGCAATATGTTTAGCGTCAACTTCAAAGAAATCTCTTAGAGATTCGCGTGTTTCGCTTCTTCCGAAACCGAAAGTTCCTAAACTGTGTAAGGAGCCAGGCAACCAGCGTGAAATTGAATCCGGTAATATTTGAACATAATCAGAAGCCGCAATGAATACGCCTTTATCGTTCTTTGTTACTTTGGCTATATACGGTTCTTTCTGTTTTTTAGTCGGATTCATTCTATTCCAACGTTCTGTTTCAAGCGCATCGAGATGGAGTTCTTTATAACTTGTTACACTCCATACATCGGCGGAAACACTATAATTATTTTCCAATATTTCTTGTGCTTTCAATACTTCATTCATAATTGCACCACTGCCCATCAAGTGAGCTTTTATTCTTGACGGCTTTTTGGATGCACGGTATTTGTACATACCTTTGAGAATACCTTCCTTAATATTTTTTCCTTTAGGCATCTCCGGCTGAGGATAATTTTCGTTCATCACAGTAATGTAGTAGAAAAGATCTTCTTGCTTTTCATACATTCTATAAATTCCTTCACGAACAATAACCGCAATTTCGTATGCAAAGGCCGGATCATATGCTTTTAAGTTCGGAATTGGATAAGAGAGCAAGTGACTTTGACCGTCTTGATGCTGTAAACCTTCTCCCGCTAAAGTTGTTCTACCGGAAGTACCACCAACTAAGAATCCTTTACAGCGCATATCAGCAGCGGCCCAAGCTAAATCTCCTATTCTTTGGAAACCGAACATTGAATAATAAATAAAGAAAGGAATAGTATTAACGCCATAAGTTGCGTATGCAGTTCCTGCCGCAATAAATGAAGACATTGAACCGGCTTCTGTAATTCCTTCTTCTAAAATTTGACCGTCCTTTGCTTCTTTATAATAAAGGAGGCTGTCTCTATCAACGGGCTCATAAAGCTGACCCACGTGAGAATATATACCAACTTGACGGAATAACGCTTCCATACCGAAAGTTCTGGCTTCGTCAGGAACGATAGGAACAATTAAATTACCAACTTCTTTATCCTTCAAGAGTTTCGTAAGGAGTCTGACAAATACCATAGTTGTAGAAGCTTCCCTATCTCCTGTTCCTTTATAGAACTCCTCAAACAATTCTTCGCTCGGAGTTTGCAGCGGATGATTTTTAACAATTCTTTTAGGAACATAACCGCCAAGTTCTTTTCTACGTTTTTTCAGATAAGTGATTTCCGGTGAGTTTTCCGGAGGTCTGTAAAAAGGAGCTTCGGCTACATCTTCATCGGAAATTGGAATGCCGAAACGTGTTCTAAAGTTCATTAATTCTTCTTCATTCAGTTTTTTCTGCTGGTGAGTGATGTTTTTACCTTCACCCGCTTCACCCATTCCATAACCTTTAACGGTTCTGGCGAGAATAACTGTAGGCTGACCCGTATGTTCTACCGCAGCTTTAAATGCAGCATAAACTTTCTCCGGATCGTGACCTCCACGTTTCATTTTTTGGATTTGCTCATCGGTTAAATTTTCAACCAACTTGAGTAATTCGGGATATTTACCGAAGAAATGATTTCTAATATACGAACCTTCTTCAACAATATACTTCTGGGATTCACCGTCAACTACTTCGTTCATTCTTTTAATGAGCAAACCGGTTTTATCCTTTTCCAAGAGTTCATCCCATTCTCCGCCCCAAATTACTTTTATCACATTCCATCCGGCACCGCGGAAAACAGCTTCGAGCTCTTGAATGATGTTTCCATTACCGCGCACTGGTCCGTCGAGACGCTGCAAATTACAGTTGATAACAAAAATTAAATTGTCCAATTTTTCGCGTGATGCAAGTGAAATTGCACCTAAAGTTTCAGGTTCGTCAGTCTCGCCGTCACCTAAAAATGCCCAGACTTTCCCGCCCGGCTTCTTCAAATTTCTATCTTCTAAGTATCTGCTAAATCTTGCTTGATAAATTGCTTGGATAGGACCCAATCCCATAGATACGGTAGGGAATTCCCAGAAATCGGGCATCAACCAAGGATGCGGATAGGAAGACAATCCACCGCCGGGAGCTAATTCCCTGCGGAAATTTTCCAATTGTTCTTTTGTTAATCTGCCTTCAAGGAATGCACGAGCATAAATACCCGGTGCAGCATGTCCTTGGAAATAGATAATATCTCCGCTTCCGCCGTGATCTTTTCCTCTAAAGAAATGATTGAATGCTATCTCGTATAATGTAGCTGCAGATGCAAACGTTGAAATGTGTCCGCCAATGCCAGGGGAATGTTTATTGGCTCTCACCACCATCGCCATAGCATTCCAACGTATTATACTTTTAATTCTTCTCTCAATTTCCCTTCCACCCGGAAAAGCTGGTTGCTTTTCTTTTGGAATAGTATTTATATATGGTGTATTTGCGGTGAAAGGTAAATCGACGCCTGCTTCATGTGCGTATGTATCTAATTCGTTGAGCAATTCGCGTACTTTTTCCGCGCCGCCTGTTTTTAGTACATACTCAAGAGACTCCAACCATTCTTGTAATTCAACTTCATCTAATTTGGAATGATTATAATTCACGTCTGCCATCTGTTTATCCTTTTAATTGTATGTTTTATCTTATTTAATTATACAAACTTACAAAAATTAGACGACAAAAAGAACAAATAGCCGACACTTTGTTTAATTAAGTCACAAGATAAACTTGTCTTATTAAAACAAAAAGCCGATTATTTGGCTAAAATATAAAAAGATAATGTGTCTTTTAATATTTTTGGCCTTTTGAGCTAATTTTAGAGTTTTTTAATAGGTGAAATCGAGAAAAAGGGGAAAAGCATTTCGATTCTAAATCGAGCTCAAACTATTTTCTTTTTAAAAACAGAGAGCCGGAAATAATTCCGGCCCTCAAATTATTTATTATCTACTTAAAATTTGTAGAATTATTTTAACAGCATCATTTTTTTAACTTCAACTCTATTGCCGGCAGTTAAGCGATAGAAGTAAATTCCAGATGAGATATTGCTCGCATCAAAATTAACCTCATAATTTCCGGCAGTTAATTGATCGTTTACAAGAGTTGCAACTTCGCGTCCCAGTAAATCGTAAACCGTTAACTTTACATTTTTTTCATTTTCCGGAATAGAAAATTTAATAGTCGTAGTTGGGTTAAATGGATTCGGATAATTTTGAGCTAATGCAAATACCTTAGGAATTCCATTTTCAATTTCATTAACCGAAGTAATCAAGCTTAAATATTTGTTTCTTGCATTTTCAACTGATGTTCTAAGTTCGTCTAAAGAATATCCGCCGGCAATAGCAAAAGCTACTTCTATTGAATCCCCGGCTTTAATATTATAAGCACCCGCACCGGATACAAAAGAGATATCATTCGGTCCTGCATCGGATTTTGCAACACCGCTAGAGAGAGTTTCCCATTTTTCAACATCCGTAAATCCGTCATAAACACTCATACCTCCGCCGGCACCATCGTTTTCTATGCCATAAAAACTATATTCTCCATCGGAAATAAGTGCACATGTAACATACATAGAAACCGGATTTAAATCACTATTATAAGCATAACCGAATCCTCCGATAGAATCATATGCTGTGACATTATCAGCATAATCATTTTCATCCATATCCCAGTCAAAATATATACCTGCGCGGAATCCGTTAATATCGTTGGAAGTACGATTCTTGAAAATATACTGCAGAATTATGTAAGAATCATCGGGAGAATTGGCAAACGAATAGGAATTCATTTCTGTTTCAATTCCTAATTTAGAAAAACCCGCCATACGATCATCAAATATTGAACGTCCTTGTTGATCTGCATCCCTTCCGGGAACGCTTAACACAAATGGCGAAAGAACAAAAAAGTCATTATCTGCATTACTACCGGTATTATCCCTTGCGGCATTAACAACTTTGTTTTTTGAAATCCCATACATCAACGCCCCTTCGAATAATAAATTAGGTGAATCATCGAACGAGAATCCGTCTCCTTGCACGTTGTTGGGATAGTCGTTAAAACCTATATTACCTTTGCTTGTAAGTGTAACAGCAATTCTATTACCCGATTGTGTACGATATGTGGGATTGGCTAACACACTTGTCCAGTCAAATCCATCCAACCCGGTTTCGTTATAAGTGATTAAAAAGTCGAGTTCTTTATTTTCGGGGCAGGATTCCGAAATAGTGAAAGTAAATTTAGCGGTAGAGTTGTCAAATGTTTCTAACGTTGCAACTGCACCAGGAGTAAAAGTTCCGTTAATTATTGTTGCATATGGTGACTTCGATTCTATTGTTATTGAAAGAGAACTTAAGGGTGCAAGGAAATTTGTAAACTCAGCAAGTATAGAAACTTGTTCACCCGGTTCCAGAAATCCGTCTCCGTCACCTTCATCTATAAATTGAACCGATGAAAGTCGAACTGATTTAGCATCAGTTGTGCTTACAGCTTTAAACGCATTAATACGACCGGAACCAATCATATTAACTAAAGAGGGATTAACAGAATAAATATCATCACAAGTGGCACGTATTTGTTCCGCTATCTGTTCAGCAGTATAGGTTGGGAATTGATCGTAAACCAAAGCAGCCAGTCCGGCAACTAAAGGCGAAGCCATTGAAGTACCACTTAAGGAAGCATATGTATCGTTTTGCCAAGTTGCCCAAATTCCATAACCTGGAGCCATAACATCTACCTGTTTACCATAATTGGAAAAAGATGCTCTCGTATCGGATGATGTAGTAGCCCCAACCGATAAAGCCCCATTATAACCGCCTGGATAAATAATTTGCGAGGCACCATCATTACCTGCGGCACCAACAAGTAAAACACCGTGTTGTACAGCATAATCAATTACCAATTGAGCAGCAATAGAATAGCTATAACTACCCCAACTACAGTTGATTACATTTGCACCGTTATCAACTGCATATATAATTCCATCGTAACCATATGATATTAAGGCTTGGCCTGTATTAGAACGAACATCATCGCGGGAAGTTTTAACCGGCATAATGGTAGTATTAAAACCAATCGATGCAATTCCTATTCCGTTATCAGTAACGGCTGAAACAATTCCGGCAACGTGAGTTCCATGATCGGATCTGTCTTCCATCGGATTGTTATCCGGCGTTCCGTCTAAACCACCGAAATCCCAGCCACGTATATCATCAATATAACCGTTGTTATCATCATCAATTCCATTGTCGGGAATTTCATTTTTATTTACCCAAATATTATCTGCCAAATCCGGATGATCCCAATCTACACCGGTATCATCTATTGCAACAATAATTCCTGAACTACCTTTTGTAATATCCCAGGCTTTGGATGCCTGTATTTTACTGAGCGCATATTGGGTTGAGTAATCGGGATCATTTGGTGTATACATTAACTCATCTAAATAATATGGTTCAGCCCATTCAATACCTTTTAACTTGGAAATTTTTTGTGCAAGAAACTTGGGATTCATTGGTGAAGTATATTTTAAAACAGCAATTTTATTCAAAGGAATATCAGCCTTTTGTAGCGACTCTTTTAACTTAAATCTCTTTTCAACTTGAACTATATCAAAATTTTTGAATAGCGTAGTATAACTCTGAGGCAAAGCAGCATCTTTACTCAAGTTAATCGTTTTAAACTTAACGACAATTCTATCGCCGAACATATAGCTTTTTCCATCATAAATAACATTTTGTGAAAACACCGAAGAAACAAAAAGGAAGACAAAGAATGCCCCAAAAATTTTTGTAATAATTTTGTTCATTTTTACCTCATTAATTTTATTTAATTTACAATATCTTAAAAAAGACACCTTAATTCAAGTCGCTGAACACGTTATTTAATTAAGATTGTTTTATATCACTCAAGGACCCACTCATTGTTATTGTTATTTCTATCAGGCGTTCTATTCAGATTTACGTTAACTTTCTTTATTCTTTTCTTTGACTTCAACTTGAATGAATAGCTGTTTGAGTTTTTCCATACATCTGCGGGTTTGTAAAGCTCTTCGGTGGAACCATCGAAAAAAGTAACGGTTAATGCTGCAGGAACAGGAAGACTACCAATTTTCTCAACAAAAATTGTAAATTCATCTCCGTTTTCTTTTACGTTTTTAACAGCTATATCAGGATAGCATCTTTCGAAAAACCAAGGCTGCCAAAACCAGTAAAGATTTTCTCCAACAGCCTGATTGAAGGAAAAGAAGAAATCATAAGGAAGGGGATGTTTGCCGTTCCAACGTTCAATATAAAGATGCAAAGCTTTTAAGAATTTTTCTTTACCCAGAAAATCATATAAGAAATAATAAGCTAACGCCGGTCGTGTATAAGATGCATCGCGATAAGTCCTACCCTTCATTAAAACCGAAGGTATCATCATAGGAAGTTCTAATTCATCACCAGAAACAAGTGAGAAAGAATGAATTTTTGTAACAAGTGGATCGTGCTTACTCCCTTCTCTTTTCTGAAATTCAATAGGAAGCATAGATGCCCAACCTTCGTCCATCCAAGCATATTTGCGTTCGTTAATACCCATATAAAAGGGGAAATATGTATGGGCAATTTCATGCGATGTTACACCAACAGTATTGGCTCTGGTAAAAGTTGAACCGTCGTTAACCATCATCGGTGCTTCCATTCCTCCGCTGCCATTAAACACCGTCAATTTCGGATATGGATAAGGAACAGCCGGCATTTCATAAGACAAGAAGTGAATGGATTTCTTTGCTATATCGGCAACTTCGTAAAAATCTTTGGATTCCTTCTTATAAACCGCATCAACAACAGTTCTTCTGCCCGTTAAAGAATCAACTACCAAACTCGTCATATCCCATAAGTAATGGTCGCTTGTTCCGAAAGTGAAATCCGGAATATTTTCTGCAACAAAACTCCACGTGTTGTAATCGTCTTCAATGGTAGGACTTCCGTTTTTATAATCATCCTCCGTAACAATGTGAACCACCTCTTCAGATGTTCTGGCTTTTTTCCATCGTTCATAGAATTCCGGTTTCAATAATTCATCAATATTTGTATTCAAACCGGCAGCCCAAACAAGAAAACCTTCAGGAACGGTTATTTCCACGGTGTAATTATTAAAATCGTTATAAAACTCCGTGGTACCGCCATAATCAAAAGTGTCCCATCCGTCAATATCGTCGTAAACGGCAATTTGCGGATACCAGTAAGCAACGTAAAAAGAAGTGGAATCATATTGCCCCATCCTTATTTTAGATTTTTTAGGAATTTGGAAACTCCATTCTATTTCCAAATTAATTGTTGAACCTGCAGAAATATCGCCTGTTAGTTTTAAAAATAAATTCGTTCCGTTAATGAGCAAATCCGGATTGTCTTTCAAACTAATTTCTTCACCATTTATGGAAAGTGAGTGCAAAACCATCCCGTCGTTTACCGCTTCGGGAGATATTGAGTAATCTCGCGGAGCACCCTTCTTATAATAATTCTGATATAATCTTATCACTAATTTTTTAAGGGCTTTGGGAGAATTGTTGTGATATAAAATTTCTTCGCGACCTTTTAGTAAACTTGTGCTCGGATCGAGTTCGGCAGAGATGAAATAATCCGAGGAATTTTGCCAATAATCTTTGCCGGGTTGTCCGGAATAATCTCTTGTATTCCCTTCGTAAGCTTGTTTAATATTCCAAGGCATAAATAAATTCTGCGCAAATAAAATACTCGAGAGCAGAAAAAATGATGCGAGTAATTTTTTCATAATACCTCCGCTTGAAATACTCTGTTTTTAAATAATTAACGAATATTATGTAAATAATAGATGTTTTAAAATAAAATTTGTTCAATTAACATGACCTTATGGGAGCAACAGGAAAAATCAACAAATTGGAATTCACAACTCACTTTAGTTTATTTGGACTATTCTTTCCCGGTTCTTTGCCGTGGAAAGCGGTTTGTATTTTAAAAAACGAGAATTATGGAAAACTTAGTAACAAAACTTTTTTCCGCATTTGCGGGAATTCAAAAAATAAAAGCAGAATTAAATAAATCGTCGAGCCCGAAACAGATTTATATTTCACCATTAATCGGCTCAACCAAAAATTTACTTGTCAACGATTTAAGCAGTCAATTTGAAGAATTAGTTGTTATTTATCCCGATGCAAAATCACTAAATGAAGCTAAGGCTGAACTTGATATACTTAATCTTAGTGAACATACAATAATAATTGATAAGTTTGATTCCGAAACTGTTCAGGAAAAAATCACAAGAATTACACAAAAGAAGAAGATCATTCTTCTTTCCACATACGAATTATTCACTTTAAAATTTCCCGCCAAAGAATCGATTGATAAAAATACAACGATAATAGAAACCGGCGGTGATTTGGATTATGACGAAATTATAGAATACTTATCGGAAATTGATTACGAACGCGAAAAGTATGTGGATTCTCCCGGACAGTTTGCAATCAGGGGATCTATTATTGATTTCTGGTCCTACAGCGAAAAACAACCGATAAGGGCAGAATTCGACGGCGACTTTCTCGAATCGCTTAGATATTTTGATCCCGACAGTCAGCGCTCACACAATAAAATTGAAAAAGCCACTCTTGCGTCAAAAATCCAAACAAACGAAAACAATTACAGCGCAACTCTATTTGATTATTTCAACAATCCGCTTGTTTTTATTGATAAAGTTGAGGCGGAAAAGTTTTTTGAGTCGGAGGCAGAACCGAAAAAAGAAGAGGAAGAAATTCCCGATGATTTAGATGAAGAATTAAAAAAAGAATTCTTCGAACAGGATGGTGAAAATAATAATTCGGAAAATGAAAGCATTCCGTTAAAAATAGAAGTTAATAAAATCGACGATTTGTTCAAGGAAAAAGCTATCTGGATAATAGAGGATAGTTTTTCTTTTTCCGAAAACAGGATAGAACTCAATTTATATCCCGCACCTGCTATAAATTCAAATTTTGAAATATTATTTAATCAAATAAAAACATATGCGAATAAGGATTATAAAATAATAATCACAGCAGAAAATGAAATTCAAGTTCGCAGATTAGTTGATCTTCTAACCGAATTCAAAAATGAATTCAGGGAAATGATTGAAACGGGAAAAGTACGTGTTAGCGTTCTTGCTTTAAACAAGGGATTTTCGGAGAATAAAAGCAAAGTGCTTTTATTAACGGATTACGAGATATTTAATAAACCATACAGACAGAGAATTACATCTAAATACAGAACTAAAAGATCGAGAGTAAAGGAATTTGCTTCAATAAAAAGGGGCGATTTCGTTGTACACGAATATTTCGGCATTGGAATGTATGCCGGATTGGAAACGATTAAAATAGGAATGACGGAACAGGAGTGTATAAAAATCAATTATGCACAAGGCGGAGTGGTTTATGTAAATTTAAACTATCTCGGTTTGGTTAAAAAGTTCTCCTCGAAAGAGAATGCACATCCACGCCTTACGGTTCTCGGAAGCAAGGATTGGAAAAACACAAAGAAAAAAGTAAAAACCAAAATAAAAGATTCGGCTCGTGAGTTGATAAAACTCTACGCCCAAAGAAAATCGATTAAGGGAATTGCATACAGTAAAGACAGCATTTGGCAAAAGGAATTGGAAGCATCTTTCTTCTACGAAGACACTCCCGATCAAGCCAAAGTAACTGAAGAAGTTAAAAAGGATATGGAATCCTCCAATCCAATGGATAGACTGGTTTGCGGTGATGTTGGATTCGGCAAAACGGAAATTGCCGTCCGCGCCGCTTTCAAAGCAGTTAATGATGGAAAACAAGTTGTTGTTTTGGTTCCTACAACAATATTGGCGGAACAGCATTATAACACATTTATGGATAGGCTTTCACAATTTCCGGTAAAAATTGCCGCTCTTTCTCGCTTCCAAACAAAGAAGGAACAATTAAAGATTATTGATGGATTAAGCAAAGGCACAATAGATATAGTAATAGGCACTCACAGACTTCTTTCGAAGGACATAAAAATAAAAGATCTCGGACTTTTAATAATAGACGAAGAGCAGCGTTTCGGTGTGATGGCAAAAGAAAAACTTCGTCAATTGAGGGTTAACGTAGATACACTTACACTGACCGCAACTCCAATTCCGCGAACGTTAAATCTTTCATTATTGGGTGCCAGGGATTTATCAATTATAAACACCCCTCCGCCCAACCGTCAGCCGATTTATACTAAAATAGAAAAGTTCGACATTGCAAAGCTTCGCGGTTATGTATTGGAAGAAATCAAGCGAGGCGGGCAGGTTTACTTCATTCACGACCGAGTTCATTCCATTGAAAAAATAGCCGCTTATATACAGCGTCATATTCCGGAAATAAACATTGCCATTGCTCACGGTCAAATGAAACCGTCTCAATTGGAAAAGGTAATCCACGATTTTATGCAGCGCAAATATCATATGCTGGTTTCCACAAAGATTATCGAATCGGGAATAGACATACCAAATGTAAATACAATAATAATAAACAGAGCTGACCGTTTCGGTTTGGCGGAATTGCATCAGTTACGCGGACGTGTTGGAAGAGGAGACAAACAAGCTTACGCGTATATGCTTGTTCCTTCGTTAAAGTCGATTACAAAAAAAGCAATTAAAAGACTTCAAGCGATTGAAGAATATAATGAATTGGGAGGCGGATTTAATCTTTCTATGAGAGATCTCGAAATTCGCGGTGCGGGTAATTTATTGGGAACAGAACAAAGCGGTGTGATTGATAATGTAGGGTTCGACCTCTACATAAAAATGTTGGACGAAGCTGTAGAAGAATTGAAAAGAGAAGAGTTCGGACATATTTTTGAAGATCTTCCGAAAATTCAAGCAAGGAGCCAACCGCGCATCGATACTTATTTTGAAATCGGTATACCTGAATATTATATGCCCGAACAGGCTGACAGACTCGGGTTTTATACTTCTTTATTCTCTATACTCAAAGTGGAGGAAATTACCGATATTATTGACGAAATGAGAGACAAATTCGGTAAGTTACCCGAAATTGTAGAGCGTCTTATTTTAATTGCAGAGATGAGATATTATGCATCCTACGCTCTTTTTGAGAAAGTAATTATTACTGAAAATAAAATTACAATCGGTATGCCTAAGGCGGACAACGAAGATTTTTATCAGAACAATTTCACCGATGTGATGAAATTAATAATGTCAAAATACTCAAGAGAGGTTCAATTTAAGCAGGATAAAACCAGTATGTGGTTGGAAATAAATAATAAATTCGGTTCGCCCGAATCTGCCGTTAACTTTGTGATTAAATTCTCAAAAGAGATTGAAAGCATTATAAATCCCAAACAACAAAAGATGAGTGCTTAATGAATTTGCATTTCATAATAAGACTGATGAATAATGGTTTTTATTCATACTTGATAAAACAAAGATTACGATAGTTCAACTAAAAAATGGCTTTATAAATGATAAGTTTTGATAGATTTGTTCAAATAGCCGGAGTAATTGATAAGGAAGAAGCAAAACTTCTGATTGACTGCGGAGTAAAGTATTTAGGTTTCCCATTAAGACTTCCGGTTCACAAAGAAGATTTATCCGAAGAATACGCTGCAGAAATAATTGCCGATTTTCCGGATGACGTACATGGTATATTAATTACATATTTGGATAAAGCTTCCGAAATCAAAGAGTTAATGGATAAATTAAACTGCTCTATTGTTCAATTACACGGAACGATTGAGAAAGAGGAATTATTAAAATTAAAAACCATATTTCCCAATATTTCAATAATAAAAAGTTTGGTTGTTGGAAAATACAGCTTTGACGAACTAAAAAATTTGGTTGAATCCCTATCGGATTTATGCAATGCATTTATAACGGATACATTCGATCCTTCAACCGGCGCTAGCGGAGCAACGGGAAAAACGCACGATTGGACAATAAGCAGAAAATTGGTTGAGCTTTCGGAGAAACCCGTAATTTTAGCCGGCGGATTAAATGAGGATAACGTTTATGATGCTATCTTAAACGTTAGACCCGCGGGAGTTGATTCCCATACAGGTGTTGAAAATAAAGACGGAAGAAAAGATAAAACAAAAGTTTCTCTCTTCCTTGAAATGGCAAATAAGGCGTTTAATTCTTTATAATAAAAGAACAGCTGCAGGCAATTAGAAAATTATATTTACAACTTGTCAATCGTTTTAATTGTTGTTTCCTTTTCAACAAGGAGTTATATAAGACAAATATTTGAAAAATCTTCTACTGATAAACTCTATTTAATTAAAACCAAAATTTTTATTGGAGCAATCGTAAAACAATAAACCATTCCGTTTAATATATAATAACAAAATTTATCTTTGTTGTAGTAGCTAATATCCACAGCAACAATAATTTAATTGCATAAAAGAAGTATAAAATTTATTTTGGCAATCATTCATTATAATGAAATTTGGAGATGATATGGCTGAAAAATTGATCGAATGTGTGCCTAATTTTTCCGAGGGAAGAAACAAAGCAATCATTAAACAGATAACAGATGAAATCGAAAAAGTTGAAGGTGTAAAATTGCTCGACGTCGATCCCGGATTCGATATGAATCGCACAGTGGTAACTTTCGTTGGGGATCCAAATGGCGTTAAAGAAGCTGCATTCAATGCAATTAAAAAAGCACAAGAATTAATCGATATGAGTAAGCATCAAGGTTCACACCCAAGAATGGGTGCAACCGATGTTTGTCCTTTTGTTCCTGTTAGCGGAGTTACAACCGAAGAGTGCATTGAAATTTCAAAAGAAGTTGCAAAGCGCGTTGGAGAAGAATTAAAAATCCCTGTTTATTTATATGAGAAATCCGCTCAAAAACCCGAACGCCAAAACCTTGCAATTATTCGTCAGGGAGAATATGAAGCATTAAAAGATAAGTTAGCAAAACCGGAATGGAAGCCCGATTTCGGTCCAGCGGAATTTAATGAAAAGTCGGGCGCTACTGTTATAGGAGTAAGGGAATTTCTTATAGCATACAATATTAACCTTAATACGCGGGAAACTCTGCATGCAACCGATATTGCCTTTGAATTAAGAGAAAAGGGACGCTCGGCAAGACGTGGAAATATTAAACCATTTTACTATAAAGGGACTACGATATTAAAGTACTCAAATGGTAGTTATCCATGTGGTTCATGCGATTTCACCGGAAAAACAATATCGGAAACAATTGAACACTGCGAAAAAGAACACGGTTATAACTTACAAGAACTGCTTAAATTAAACGGTATAGATCCGATGCATCCCGAAGGACAGAGTGTAAAAAAACCGGGATTATTTAAACAATGCAAAGCAATCGGTTGGATGGTACCTAACTACGACAGAGCACAAATATCAATCAACTTAACCGATTACAAAGTAACCTCAATGCATGACGTTTTTGATGCCACGCGTAAATTAGCAGAAGAGAGAGGAATAGTGGTCACAGGCAGTGAGGTTGTCGGAATGGTTCCCTATCCGGCATTACTAGAAACCGGAAAATATTATTTAAGAAAACAGGGGCGCTCAACCGGAATTCCTATAAGGGATATACTCGAAACCGCCGTACAATCTTTGGGTTTAAGGGATGTAGCAGATTTTAATATAGAAGAACGTGTTCTGGGATTACCGGCAAATCTGGATGATGCATTAGTGGAAATGAAGGTAATGGATTTCGTGGATGAGGTTTCGCGCGAAAGTCCCGCTCCCGGCGGAGGTTCTATTGCAGCGCTTTCCGGAGCTTTGGGTGCTGCGTTATCTTCTATGGTTAGTAATCTTACAGCTAATAAAAGAGGTAGCGAAGAAATTGATGAAATATTGAATCAAGCTGCTGATAAATGCCAAGAAATTAAGAATACATTGGTAAAAGCAATTGACGACGACACGAATGCTTTCAACGATTATATGGAAGCAAGGCGATTACCCAAGAAGACCGACGAACAGAAAAAAGCACGTGAAGAAGCTATGCAAAACGGATTGAAACAAGCCGTTGCCGTTCCCCTTAACACGGCAAAACTAAGCTTGGAGGCGATTAAAATTGCCGGTATTGTTGCCGAACACGGAAACCCTAATTCTATTACCGACGTTGGTGTAGGAGCACAAAGTGCTTATACCGGAGTACTTGGCGGTGTTTATAATGTACTCATAAACTTGAAGGATATTAAAGACACGGATTTTGTTGAAAATATGAAATCGGATTGCCGTCAATTGAAAGCGGATGCGGAAAAAGAATTAAATGCTGTACTTAAAATCGTTGAAAGCAAACTATAATATATTTTAATCGCGGATGATTAAATTCGATAGTTTTGCGATTTAATCATCCGCATTTTTATACCTTTAAATTGAGCTTTTTATTTTCTTATTACTCTCTATTTTTATTATTTTTCATTGTTAAATAGAATAAATTCAAGGGGACAAATGCCCAAGGAATTAGCACAATTAACGGTCGGCGAAAAAGTAGATCAATTCCTGTTAATTAAAAGAATAGAATCTAAAACAACAAAAAGTGGGAAAGAATATCTCGATTTGGATCTATCCGATCGTTCCGGTTCAGTGAATGCTAAATTTTGGGACGGGTTTGATGATTTCAAAAGTTTTGCAGCCGCAGGTGTAGTTGTAAGAATTAAAGGAACCGTAGATGAATTCGGCGGGAACAAACAAATAAAAATTGATT
Organism: uncultured Melioribacteraceae bacterium; assembly: GCA_964573255.1. GTDB lineage: Bacteria > Bacteroidota > Ignavibacteria > Ignavibacteriales > Melioribacteraceae > CAYNUJ01. The sequence continues at coordinate 67,281 of CAZNJB010000005.1, read as the reverse complement.
CTGCAATGCCGGTAACGGTAAATGATAATATTGCTGTCGATGATTTCCTTCCGAAATCGAAAAGAGATTTGAAGGAAATGATTGAAGAATTGAAATCAAGAATTGCAAGAATTAAGAACAAGCACCTCAATAGATTACTTAATTTAATTCTAACAGGCAAGAGATTCGACAAGTATATTCGCGTGCCCGCAGGTAAAGCTTGGCATCACTCCTACGTCCACGGGTTGTTGGAGCATACACTGGAAATTATTCGTATCTGCGATTTGATGTGTGATATACATCCCGACGTAAATCGGGATCTTTTAATTTCAGGTGCAATTCTTCATGATTTCGGAAAAACCGAAGAGCTTTCGGCGGATGCTTCGTTCGATTATACGACAAAGGGAAGATTACTCGGACACATTGTAATTGCTGCTATGGAAATTGAAAAAGCAGCAAAAAAAATTGAATGGTTCCCAGAAGAATTGAAGGACCAACTTATTCACTTGGTACTTAGTCATCAGGGAAAATTAGAATTTGCCACTCCGGTTGAACCCAAAACGGTTGAAGCCATTATTCTCTATCACGCAGATGAATTAAGCGCTAAAACAAACGCTTATAAAAACGCAATTGCTAATGATACAAGCGAAGGCAAATGGACAAAATATCTACAATTGGCGGGAACACAATTGTATAAGGAAAAAATTGAAAATAATTCGGATGATTCTTCAGACACAAACCACTCACTATTTGACTAACAAACGGAGTAACTATGAAAAAACTGACATTACTATTCACGCTGGTTCTTGCATTTACAATCAATGCTAAATCGGTGGAGGCGTTAATAGCAAAGGGCGATTCTTTAACAGAGAGTTTCAACGATAAAGCAGCTCTCGAGGTTTACAAACAAGCTGAAAAAATAGATGCTAATAATTGGGAGTTGCAGTGGCGCTTGTCGAGATCTTACTCCAATATTGCAGCACACATGCCAAAAGAAAACGAAGACGAGCAATTGGCAATGTACGAAACAGCATTGAAACATGCTGAAAAAGCCGTTAAACTCGCTCCGGAAAAATCCGTTCCTTATTTGAGAAGAGCTATTGTAAACGGAAGAATTGCTCTGTTCAAAGGCGTTTTTTCAGTTGGCAATATTGTTACTTCCGTAAAGAACGATTGCGAAAAGGCTCTTAAATTAAACAACGGAAGCACCTACGATATGGCTCTTACTCATTATGTTTTAGGAAGAACCCACGCAAAACTTAGCGAGAAATGGAAACCCGCTCTTACAGTTTTGGGATTGGGCTGGGCTGATATTGATATAGCTTTCAAACATTATCAAAAAGCAGTCGAAATGTATGACGGATACATGATGTTCTATTTAGATTATGCAAAAGCTTTAATTAAAGAAGATCAAGAAGACAAAGCAAAAGAAATGCTGAAGAAACTTCTTACCTTCAAAGTACAGGAACAGGATGATCCGAAAAGAATAGAAGAAGCAAAAGAATTATTGAAGGAATTAGAGTAAATAAAAGTGAAAAGATACGAAGAACTTCTTGATAAACTTAGCGAAGCGGAAAACATACTGTTTTTTACCGGTGCCGGTATTTCTGCCGAAAGCGGCATTTCAACATTCAGAGGAAAAGACGGACTTTGGAATAAATTAAAACCGGAAGAGTTAGCCAGCTTCGATGCTTTTATGAAAAACCCGGATATGGTTTGGGAATGGTACCAATACAGAAGAAAAATTATTTATAAAGCCAAACCAAATCCGGGGCATAAAGCTATTGCAAAATTTCAAGACTATTTCAATGAAGTTCAAGTAGTAACTCAAAATATAGATAATCTCCATCAGCGTGCCGGCAGCAAAACTGTTTATGAACTGCATGGTTCAATAGAAAGAAATTATTGTATTGACTGCAAAACTTATTATAACAATCCCAATTTTGGCTTTGACGATAAAGCCCCTAAATGTATGCATTGCGGTGGATTGGTTCGGCCGGATGTGGTCTGGTTTGGAGAGGTGTTGCCTCAGGACATATTTGCCGCGGCCGAAAATGCAGCTTCAAAATGTGATGTTTGTTTTGTTGTAGGCACAAGCGCGGTGGTTTATCCTGCAGCTTATATTCCCATTACCGCAAAAAATTCCGGGGCATATTTAGTTGAAATTAACATTGAAGAAACAGAATCCTCTTCAATGGTTCACTTAAATCTTTTCGGTAAAGCAGGAGAAATACTGCCGAGAATTGTAAAGTACCTTAAGCAAATAAAAGAAGCAAGCTGATTAAAATTAGCAGTTATTATTCTTGTAAAAATTTATTTCTAATTTTTTATATATCTGCTGAACATTTTAATAATAAAAAAGAAAGAGCGCTTGAAAAAGCGCTCTTTCTTTTATACAACTTACCGATAAAACTTATTAAACATCTACTTCATTTTACAGTGATAATTCATCAACCGCATAAGTAGATTCGGTTTCGTAAATCCAAACTTTAATTTTATTAATCTCTTCCGGAGGATTGGAGTTTTTTATTCTATTCAAGAAATAGTGACAAATATTTTCTGCAGTTGTTTGAAAATCGACAATAACATTCTTGCTGTTTAATTTTTCTAATACTTCTATCAACTCAACATCGCCTTTATAAACCATAAAAGAATGATCGAGTTCTTCAATAATGGGAGCTATCATTTCTTTAACATCATAATAATCTAACACCATGCCGTTGGAATCTATTTCCCCTTCAAACTCAACCATCATTTTATAAGAGTGACCATGTAAATTTTTACATTTTCCCTTATGAAAAGGAAGCCTATGACCCATTTCCCATCTAAATTCTTTAGCAATTTTCATCATACACCTCGTAAATTCGGTTTCCAAATATATTTGTGATTCTGAAGCTGAAATCTAACATTTAATTTATCCTCCAAAATCCACTCCGCTAAATCTTTATTCTGTATTTTTCCATAAACCGATGAGAAAAGCACTGTGAAATTATCCGATAATTTGTACTTCTCAACAATGCTTTTGCTCCATTCGTAATCTTCCCTTGTTCCAATTACAAATTTTACTTCGTCTTCTGCTTTTAAGTTATTAATGTTTTCGTATAAATTCTTTTTCATCATTTTGCTGGAAGGTGTTTTAAGATCGAGGATAATTTTTACTCGTTTATCCACGTCTTTAATGTCCATATGTCCGCCCGTTTCAAGCATAACCTCAAAACCCTTATCGCACAGCGCTTTCATCAGCACAATTGATTCTTCTTGAAACAACGGCTCGCCGCCAGTAACTTCAACCAAATTACAATCGAAACTTTTCACCTTGTCAACTATTTCCTCAATCGTCATATCGCTGCCTTCATAAAAAGCATATTCAGTATCGCAATAGCTGCATCGCAAATTGCAATAAGTTAGCCTTACGAAAACACACGGCAAACCTGCATAAGTAGATTCGCCCTGCAGCGAATAATATATCTCGTTTACTTTTAACATAACACCTTTAATTTTTGGTCTGCAAAATTACATATAAAAACAAACTTAAGAAAATAACCACAAAGTCCAAGGATTAATTTGACAGGCTATATTACAGTTCTGGTAAAAACAGCGGTAACGGTAGTTCCCTCTCCCTTTTTGCTCTCAATTGAAATGTCAATTTTATTCAAATCGCAATATTTTTTTGCAACAGCCAAACCCAAACCACTGCCGTCATATTTCCTGGTATAACCGCTGTCCTCCTGAGAGAACGGAGAAAATATATTAGGCAGATAATCTTCCTTTATTCCAATACCAGAATCGGAAATTGTCACCGAAAGATTTTCATTAATTCTCTCAACAATAATTTTCACATATCCCTCATTGGTATATTTTATTGCATTGTCCACCAAATTCGAAAAGATCTGATTCATCGAATAAACATCGCCAACAACAATATCCGAATCCACTTTCTTTATTAACTCAAAACCTAATTGTTTCTTTTCCGCTTCCTTTTTGTATTCATTTAATATCGGCACGAGAACTGTTTTTGTGATTTCAATTTTTTCGATGTGCGGAGTGTAGGTTCCCAATTCAAGTTCATTCATATTGAGTAATAAATCTACGGTGCGTATGATTCTAAATCCGGCTTCATTAATAGCATCAAAAGCAAATTGCAACTCGTTATTAAGTTCTTCAGGAATGCTTTCGCTTACCAAAAAAGCATAATTCATCAGTACGTTCAGCGGAGTTCTTATTTCGTGGGAGATCTGAGCTAAAAATTCCGATTTCAATTTATCAGCAGCCTCTGCTTTTTCCTTTGCAAATTTTAATGCCTCTTCATATTTCTTTCTATCTGTTATATCATAAATGTATTCCTGAACAACGAGTTTCCCTTCGTAGTCAACTGCTTGCTCAATTTGGTATACATTAACAAGGGAACCGTCTTTTCTTATAAACTTTCCTTCCAAACCTTCAACTGTTCCGCCGGAACCGACAAGTCTCTTTAATCGATCGGCTGCAACTGCTTTGAATTCATCGGCTATATGGGTTAGAATAGGTGTGCCTATTAATTCGTTTTTATCTTCATAACCAAGCGTTTTAATAAGAGAATTATTTGTATAAATAATTTGACCGTCCCGAATTAACAGGATACCGACCGGAGAAAGAGCTATTAACTTTCTGAACCTTTCTTCGCTTTCTCTCAATATTTTTTCTTTTTCCTTCTTATCGGTTAAATCCCTAATATTTACTTCTATTATATCTTCGCTTATAAGCTTACCAAGTAATTCAACGGGAAGATCTTTTCCGTTTTTACATTTCATGTTTCCTTCTACTAAAACTTTTTCTCCTTCTAGAACTTTTTTATGTAGAAGGAAAAGTCTTTTTAAATCCTGTCCATCAAAGAAAATCGAAAAGTTTTTACCAAGCAGTTCTTCTTCTGCGTAATATGTAAGTTCGCAAGCCCGTTTGTTTATACTTTGAATCTCTCCTTCTTTATTCAATATAAATATACCCTCAGCCGACTCTTCGAATAATTGTTTGAATTTCTTCTCGCTTTCTGAGAGGGCTTTATCTTTCTGAAGAAGTTCTTTCTCGTTATTAATCCGTTCAGTTATATCCCTTTGAACAGCAATATAACCAATTGCCTTCTTCTCTTTATTTAAAATGGGGCTAACTGTAGATTCAACGAAAATTTTTCTATTATCTTTTGTTTTATTAACTATTACTATTTGAACAGACTTTTTTTGAATGAGGGTATTCCAATAATCTTTGTAAAAATATTCGTCCATTTCACCCGATTGTAATATCCGGGGATTTTTACCCAAAATTTCTTCAGGAGAATACCCATAAACTTTTTCAAAAGCCGGATTAACAAAATTTATTTTTGCATCGAGATCAGTAGTAAAAACAACTTCATCTAAATAAACCAAACCCAACCGAAGTTTATACAAATCATTTTCGTATTCTTTTCTTTTAGTTATATCAACGCTATATTCAATTACGCTAACAAGCTCACCATTATCATCATAAACCGGATAACCATGAACATCGTAATATCTAACCTCTCCTTTCCAATCACGGTGAATGTGTTCGACTACTACATCAGAATTCCCTTTTTTCAATTCTTGAATAGGACAAGGATGATCATCGGAACTGCAGGGTGATTCCATTTGGTGGGATACAACATGACACTTTAAAATTTTATTGGATAAATTTACCCCACTTGCTTTGTTTGCATGTATTATATTATAATTTTTTGGATCAATTACATATAAAGGATTTGTAATTGAATTCATTACATTGGTTAAGAATTTTTTTTGACGGATTAAATCGTTTTCGATAAACTTTCTATCGCTAATGTTTCTTATAGTTGTAAATATTGTTATCTCTCCATTGTCATATAAGGGACGATCTGAAACTTCAACAAAAATATAGCTTCCATCTAGCCTTTGTAATCTATAATCCCTGAACCCTTGCTCTTGACCATCCATTACCTTAATAATCCTTTCGCCGGCAATTTTTCTTTCATCAGGATGTAATAACAAGAGTATATTTTTGTTTATTAACTCATCGGGACTATCAATACCAATCATCGAAGAAATAGTTTCGTTTGCATATTTTATTAAACCATTCTTATGTAAGATAATTCCGTCGGGAGAAGAATTTATCAATCTTTTAAAATTTATAACCGATTCTTTTAGATCATTGGTCCCTCGGAATTGTGAGGTTAAATTAACGTTTCTTAACTTAAGCTGATCTAACAATTCTATGTTTTCAATTCTAATAGTAACAATATTAAGAATCTGTTTAAGCAATGGAACTAGGGCTTCCAATTTCATTCTATTCATCGGCTCAAATACAAAGACAAAAAGATTCTCACTCGTAAATACAGAACGCTTAATCACAATGAATTGTTTATTGCTAAGTTTTAACAACTGAGAATTCATGCAGTTAAAGTTTATAAGCTCTTCGGTTTCACCTAAAAAGTGATCACCTTTAGAAATTCTTTCGTGCGCATAATCGGATATTTCAAGAATGTCATCAACTTTAGAGTCGTAAAACACAGAATAATCTTTTAAAATATGAATGTGTTTATAACCCAATTTGCCGAAAGCGGCATAATAAATATTTTTAATAATGGATAATTGTTCTAGAACTTTTCCAATAATAATGTCTTTATCATTTTCAATAAGTAAATTTGAGGATACCAGTGAAATCAAAACTACATCTTCTGCTCGCTCCGAAAGGGAGGTGTTTTCTTCATTCAAAAGTCGGACGATTTCTTGAAGTTCTTTTATCTTCTTATCTTTTTCATCCATCATTTTTTTCCATAAAATTCTTCATCAAATTTGCGACGATTTCAGGTTCATCGATCATTACAAGATGCCCGGCAGTCTTAATAGAATTAAAAATACTAGTGGGAATATTTTCATTCAATTTATAACTAGTTTCTTTATTCAAATAAACATCTTTTTCGCCCAAAATAATTTGAACGGGAAGATCCAGATTTTTAAGATCGTCGCTTATTTCAAGTAGATCATTATTGTTTAAACATCTGGCAAAATGAAGGAGTGCTTTCCTTCCCTCTTTATTGTTCATTTGTTTCAAAAATTTATCGAACAATTCATCTGTTAGTTTTTCTTTATGATACAACCCGTGCTTTACAATTAATTTTAACATTCCGATGTCCATCGTTGCGATGGCTATCTGCCTTATGATGGGCGTACGCATAGCAACAACCGGTTGTACAGGCCAATAATTGTAGGCAACCGAATTAATAAGTGTAATATCACAAAACAATTCCGAATGACGGACTGAAAGGATCTGCGCAATTCCCCCGCCAACATCATGTGCACAAAGGTGAACCTTTTCCAGCCCCAACGATCTAATCAGCTCGGCAATCAATTCCGCCTGATTTTTTATCGAATAATCGACTTCAACTGATTTATCCGTATTACCGCAGCCGAGTAAATCAATCGAATAAATCGTATAGTCTTTTTCCAAAAACGGAATAACGGTTTCCCAAACAAATGAATATGTAACAATTCCATGCAATAGGATTAACGGATTGCCCTCCCCGTTTTTTTTGTAGGCAATGTTAATGCCCTTTATATTTATTTTTTCATACATAGCAAATTTGCAAACTGCCAAATGGAAAATATAATTTAGATTACTGAATGTAAAGGAAAATTAATCTTTTTTAGTGATTTATATCACTTTAGCAGAAATTGTTCAAATAATTATAATTCGATAAAAACGAATACCCTGTTTAAAATAAATCCAAATTAAGAGAGGCTTAACTTTGTGAATAGTGATTTTTTTAATAAGTAGCGCGTAATAGCAACAAGAAAAACATAGATTGGAATCACTTTCAAAGCTATGTTTTTGTGGTACTAAAAAAAGATTGTCCATTTACAAAAATGAGCTCCTTTACTAATAGAAAATTTAATTTAATTTGATTTAACCCAAACTTGTCAAGATGGAAAATTTTTCTAAACACTCCCATTAGAAAATATTTAAGCAAATGGAATGGCTTTAATAGTTTTGAGAACGATGGTCTGTGACTGTGGATATGTATTAGCCGGTTTTTCCTTTAGCTAAATTTTCTTGTGACGGTTTTGTAATTAAACCAAATAGAATAATGCCCCTACTAAAAATCCAACTATTATATTGATTACTTTCACCCACACAAAGCCTTTCTTTGTAAAGGCTAAAAGCGGCAGTGAGCCGTGTCCGTCTTGAATAATTGAACTGGCAATCAGAATACCCACTGGCAAAACACCCGACGCGAAGAGAGAAATAAAAATTAAATGAGGACCTGATTCCGGAATAATACCAATTAACACCGCTGCAACAAGAACAAGGAAATAATTATCCTTAATTAGCGATGCCAAATCAACATAAGTTTCTATAAAATGAACGAACAGCAACGCTCCAAAAGTCCAAAGGAATATCCTTAGCAAATGTTTTTTAAGGACATGCTGCCATAAATGTTCTTCAAGAAAATGTTCCGGCACAACAATTACAACATAAAGAGCAACTAACAAAACAAAAGCCAAGGTTACCTTAACCCACGTTTCTTCATCGCTGGCTATTGTACCGTTTAATGTGAATATTACAAGCAGAAAAAGTATTGTAAGCAACAAAGCTCTTGGAAAAGAAACAGATGAGAAATTTCTTTTTAAATTTTTAATCGATGGTGTGCAATCACATATCTCCTCTTCGTGTATCTCGAACCCATGTCTGAATTCTTCTGAAATGTTTTTACCGACAGAAAATTTATCGATAATTACTCCGGCTATAAATCCCACAACAGCAATAAATCCCGTTATAATTAATGCCTCTCGCGGTATGGTTGAAAACATAACATACGCCTCGTCACCGGTAGAGGCTATCAAAGTTGCTGTTAACGCCCCGAATGAAAGAACACCGTGCGAATAAAGCGATACCACAGTAAACGAACCGAGACAGCCTGGAACAATACCGAGTAAAACCCCGAGAAATATTTGCCCGGTTTTCTTTTTCTTTAACTTCTGCTGCCACCCTCCTTCCGTTATAACATTAACATACTCAACAAGCAGCATTATAGCAAAAACAAAACCACTTATTAAAAGGGCGTGGTTTAATATTTCCATCAAATCTTTCATAAACATATTCAAATTTTAAGTTTTTAAACTTATTAAATTAACCTCAAATAATTATACGCTAATCAAAAAACAGAACTGACAGCAAAAAAATAATTAAGGCATAAATTTTTCGTATATTAGTTTAATTTTCTTGAACTAAAAGTATCAATTAAAAACACAGAACCAAACAAAGGAGGCGAGATCAGGAAAATTAATTATTATTCTTTTTCAACTCGAAAAAATTTATTTAATTTTGTAGACAACTAATAACTAAATGTTATTTTTAACTTCGGAGGAGTGATGATAGAAAAAATCAGAGAATTATTAGGGAGTGATGCAGATTCTCTTCTCAATCACAAAGCAATATTTCCTAAAGAGAACTTGACCTTACCGGGACCAGATTTTGTGGACCGAGTATTTTATCATTCAGATCGCAACATCAACGTACTTAAAAATTTAAGCTGGATTTACAACACCGGTCGTTTAGCAGGAACAGGTTATTTATCAATACTTCCTGTTGATCAAGGAATTGAGCATACCGCAGGCGCATCCTTCGCACCTAATCCGGCATATTTTGATCCGGAAAATATTATCAAACTTGCAATTGAAGGCGGGTGTAATGCAGTTGCTTCGACTCTCGGTGTTCTTGGAATGGAAGCAAGAAAATACGCTCACAAAATTCCTTTCATTGTTAAAATTAACCACAATGAATTGTTGACGTATCCAAACAAATTCGATCAAATAATGTTTGCATCCGTAGAACAGGCTTACGACATGGGAGCTGCGGCTGTTGGAGCAACTATTTATTTCGGTTCTGAAGAAAGCAACAGACAAATAATTGAAGTAAGTGAAGCATTTCAGTATGCTCACGAACTTGGTATGGCAACTATCCTTTGGTGCTATTTGAGAAATTCAGATTTCAAGAAAGATAAAGATTATCATTTAGCGGCAGATATGACTGGTCAAGCCAACCATCTCGGTGTAACAATTGAAGCCGATATTATTAAACAAAAACAGCCCGAAAACAACGGCGGTTTTACGGCTATCAATTTCGCAAAGACAAATCCAAAAGTATATTCGGAACTTACAACAGACCACCCAATAGATTTAACCCGCTATCAAGTAATAAGCAACTATATGGGTAAAGCTGGATTGATCAATAGCGGCGGAGCTTCGGGCGAAAATGATTTTGCCCAAGCAACACGCACAGCTGTTATAAATAAAAGAGCCGGTGGTATGGGACTAATTTCCGGAAGGAAAGCTTTCCAACGTCCTATGGAAGAAGGAATTAAACTGTTACACACTATCCAGGATGTTTATCTCTGCGAAGATGTAACTATTGCTTAAATAATATTTATCTTTATTTTTCCCGGCGGTTTTTACTGCCGGGATTTTTTTTAATCTTTTGAAATATGAGTGATTATCTTTCTATTCTTATTCTTTTTGCTGTAGGCTCCATTGCCGGATTTATAAATGTAAATGCCGGCGGCGGTTCTACGTTAACGCTTCCAACCCTTATTTTTCTTGGGTTAGACGGCGCTTTAGCCAACGGAACAAATCGTGTTGGTATTTTTATTCAAAACATTGTTGCTTTGATAAAATACAAAAAGGAGAATTACAGTCAAATTAAACTAAGCATGCGCTTCGCCGCATTTACAATACCCGGCGTAATAATCGGAGCATTTGCCGCTGTTAATATTAGCAGTGAAACCTTCGAATTTTTACTTGGATTAATTATGATCGGGGTTATAATTTCGATGCTCATTCCCCGCAAGGAAATTGATTTTGACGATGACGAAAACAAGAAAATTCCGGTAACTACTTATATAGCTCTATTCGGAATAGGTTTTTACGGCGGCTTTATTCAGGTTGGAGTCGGATTCCTTTTAATGGCTACACTCTACTCGATTGCAAGATTCAGTTTAATTTACGTTAACTTACATAAGATTTTTATTATTCTTGTTTATACAATACCGGCAATTATAATATTTGCGGCAACGGATAATATTAATTGGGTTTATGGCTTATCCCTTGCTGCAGGAAATTCTTTCGGCGGATGGTGGGGTGTAAAACTTCAATTGAAGAAAGGCGAAAAATTAATAAAGTTTGTTTTAATATTAGCCGTTCTTATAATGGCTGTTAAATTGCTGAAAATACTCTAAAAGGAAAATATATGAAATTAATCTCTTGGAATGTAAACGGAATACGAGCAATTGCGAAAAAAGGATTTTTGGATTGGATAAAAAAAGAGAATCCCGATATTCTTTGTATACAGGAAACAAAAGCTTGGGAAGAGCAACTTGACGATTCATTAAAGAATATTGAGGGATATAAATCTTATTTTGCAGAAGCTTACAAAAAGGGATACAGCGGCGTTGCCGTATATACCAAAAAAGAACCCAACGATGTAAAGAAGGGTTTCGGAATAGAAGAATTCGATAAGGAGGGAAGAATTCTAATTTGTGAATATGACGAGTTCACGCTTTTCAATATTTATTACCCAAACGGAAAGAGGGATGCCGAAAGATTAAAATACAAATTGGATTTTTACGAAGCCTTTCAAGAATACGCCGTTCGCTTAAAGAAGAAGGGTAAAAAGCTTGTTATTTGCGGCGACGTTAATACGGCTCATAAAGAAATAGATTTAGCAAGACCGAAGCAAAATGAAAAAACCTCTGGTTTTCTTCCGGAAGAACGTGCTTGGATTGACCGCTTTTTAGCTGAGGGATTCTACGATTCTTTGCGACTTTTTACGGATAAAGGTGAAATTTACACTTGGTGGGATATGATCACCCGCGCAAGAGTTAGAAACGTTGGCTGGAGAATTGATTACTTTTTCATTTCCGATAATCTAAAAAACAATATTAAGAACGCATATACGATGCCTGAAGTTATGGGTTCGGACCACTGCCCTGTAGCAATAGAATTAGATTTTTAGAAAATTGAATAAGTTGTCTACTTATCAACGGGCATTGAAAGAACTAATAAACATCTGAATTTTTATAACTCCTGTTGTTAAATTCCGATGTTTAATCCAGCTAATAATGTAGAATATGTGCCTTTTGCACTAAACAGACCGAAATTACCCGAATTAAAATTACTGTTTATTTTATACTGAATAACAAAATTTATGTTTTCGGTCAATTTATGAAAAAAGCCTCCTCCGAAGCCTATTCCAAACAAATGATCTTCAACCTTTTCTTTGCTGCTTGGATCAACTGAATAGGCAATTACATCACCTTCAGAATTTACTTCTCTTACGTTGGCAAACTGATTATACTTAAAATATGAATATCCCGCTTCAAAATTAATGAAGGAGGTAAAGAGTTTATTTGTATGTATATTTATTTTAACCCCCAAACAAACAGGAACAAGAATATGATTATCCGAAGAATAAGTTGCAAAATACTGCTGATTTTGCGTTGGTGTAGCATCTTCTTGATAAACAACAGTAAATTTGTCCCAATTAGAATATCCTGTTGAAATATAGATTGAGATGTTTGAATTTAGTTGATAATCATATTCAGCCAATAAGGCAAAACCGTTTGATGAACTTCTGGGAAAAACTATTCCACCACTTAAAAATATCGAATTTTCATTTTGCGCTATAAGAATATTCCCTGATAAAAATATGATAAGAGCAATGCTCTTTAATTTAATGTTCACTGTTTTCTCAATTAAAATTCGAATTATAAAATCAAATCAATAAATTATTTCACATAAAAACTAAAGATCAAATAATTCCGATCAAACACCTGCTATTAATCGAAATATTTCTTTAGCTCCTCTATATTGTTAGTAATACCCAAACAGAGCATAAGTTTTATTCTAGCTTTTTGACCATTCAAATATTCACTGAAAATAACTCCGGCTTTTTTAAGCCACTTACCCGCTCCCGGATATCCATAAACGTCGAGAGTTTCACCTGCCGGACATCTTGAAGTTAGTACCATCGGAATGTTTTTGCTCAAAGCATATTTAACGCCTTCAAAAGCGGAAGGAGGAATATTGCCAACCCCCATAGCTTCAAAAACTATTCCCTCAGCATTGCTGTCGGCAGAAAACCGGAAAAATTTATCATCCATTCCGGCATAAACTTTTATTAAATCAACATTCGGTACAATCTTATCTGTATGGATAGTTTCCTGCTTCCTTGGCATTCTATTGAAAATTACATTCCCTCTATCTACGAACCCCAAAGCACCGAAATCTAGACTGTGAAAAGTTTCCACATCTTCCGTGTGAGTTTTAGTCACTTCACTGGCAGCATTAATTTCACCATTTAAACAAACGAGAACACCCATATTTTTCGCATTTTCGTTATTGCAAATATGAATTGCATCAACAAGATTCTTTGGTCCATCCCAATCAGGTTCAGAGCTGGTTTTCATTGCACCAATCACAACAACTGGCTTTTTTGAATCGAGCGTAAGATCCAATAAATACGCTGTTTCTTCCAAAGTATCCGTTCCATGGGTAATTATTGCGCCATCAATGTCTTTTCTCATCAAATATCTGCGTACAGTCTTAGAAACCTCGAACATTCGTTCGGGAGTCATGTGAGGACCGGGATAGTTTCCATAATTACAAATTTCTATTTCAGCAAGTCCTTTGGCTTCGGGAATCATGGCTAACAACTGTTCGCCTAAAAAGTGTGGCACTGCACTCCCTGTATTTTCGTCTATTTTCATCGAAAATGTGCCGCCGGTAAATATTATAACTATTTTTTTCATTGACTAATCCCGATAAAATATTCTATGGTCGTTTTTATTTCCTCGTCAAAATTATCAGACGGTTTAAAATTTAATACTTCCACCGTTTCATCTATTGCCGCAACACTATGCTTAATATCTCCGGGGCGTTCCTCTGCATATACTATTTTACTCTTTGAATTCGTAAATTCTATTATTTTCTGTGCAAGCATATTTATAGAGGTGGCTTTGCCGTTTGCAACATTAAAAACACCCTTTGCATTTTCATTTTCAGCAGCAAGAACATTTGCACTTACAATGTCTTTAACATAAATAAAATCTCTTGTTTGATTACCGTCTCCGTATATTACAATGTCCTCATTCCGGAGAGCTTTACTCACAAATATTGGTATTGCTGCAGCATATTGACTCTTCGGATCTTGCCTGGGACCAAATACATTAAAATATCTCAAAGAAACAGTCGGTAATCCGAACTCTTCGCGGAAAACGTCACAATAATATTCTCCGTCGAGTTTTGTAATACCGTAAGGCGATTTTGGCTCCGGACGCATAGTAACCCGTTTGGGAAGAACAGGATTGTCACCATATACAGCCGCGGAACTAGTGTGTACAACTTTTTTCACATTATGTTCTACGGATGCTTTTAGAATATTTAACAGCCCATTTACGTTTATCGCCACACATTCTTCCGGTTTTTGGAGAGATTCGGGAACAGAAACGAGCGCCGCTAGATTAAATACATATTCCGAACCCTCAATAATATCATTAATAAACTCAAAATCTGTGATAGATCCATTATGGAATGTAACGTTTTTAAAATCTGAAATGTTTTTTACGTAACCTGTTCTCAGGTTGTCTATAACATGAACATCCGCGTTAATCTTATCAAAATATTCACATATATGACTCCCAATAAAACCTGCACCACCTGTAACAACTATTTTCATATTACTCACAAAAATTATTGACGTCTGTTAATATGTTAATTTTTATGTTGATTTAAAAGTCCGTCTTATTTTAGCATTTGTTTTATCAATTGGGCTTTTTTTAAAGTGCAAAACTAAACTTCATAACCGCTCTGAAAAAATTTAAAATGTAACCTATTCTAATTCAATGAGTTATAAAAAAAATGATTTTTTTACTTGCTCAAAACAAAAAGAAAGGTTATTATTGAATCGGGTTAGGCTCTTTAACATAGTGTTAATAACTTGTTGATAACATAGTGACCGTGAAACGTTTCACAAATGTAAATTAAAAACTTATCAACTTTAAACAACTTATTATCTTGTTTATATATTTATAAAACAGAGCGTAACCCATTATAAAATAATAACTTATAGATATTCACCTAATGTGGATAACTTGTTGATAAAAATCAACCAATAACTAAAAAACCTGATTTTTTCTAAAAAAAACGTAAAAAAAAGGCAGTTTTAATTGTGGATAACTTATTGAGAGAAACTGAAAAAAAAGAAGTACAACAATCGGCTGATCCAAATATTATTTGGAAGGATTGCCTGACAATAATAAAGGAAAACGTTCCTTTAATCTCTTTTAACACGTGGTTTTTACCTATAAAACCCTTGGAAGTAGAGGGTTCTTTACTTAAAATTCAAGTGCCCAGCAATTATTTTATTGATTGGATTGAAGAGCACTATAACACGTTGATTACAAAAACCATAAAACAGGTGCTTGGTTCATCTGCAGAATTGGTTTATGTGATAATGGAAGAGAGTGATTCTCTCCCTCCTTTAGCAGATACAATTCAGGAAGCAAAATCTATTATTGAACCGGCTAAAGTTGAAAAAGATTTCGATTCTTACTTAAATCCGAGATACCGGTTTAATAATTTTATTCAAGGCGAAAGCAACCAACTGGCTAGAGCTGCAGCGGTTGCTATTTCCAAAAATCCAGGACAAACATCATTTAACCCACTTTTTATATACGGTGGAGTTGGCTTGGGTAAAACTCACTTGATTCAAGCTATTGGGAATGAGGTTCTGGACAACTACCCGAACAAAAGGGTAATTTATCTATCATCCGATATTTTTACCGTTGAATTCGTTGAAGCAATTCAGAACAACAAAGTAAACGAGTTTTCTAATTTCTATAAAAGTATGGATGTCCTCATTATTGACGATATCCAGTTTTTAATCGGAAAAGAAAAAACCCAGGATCTATTTTTCCATATTTTCAATACGCTGCATCAATTGGGAAAACAGATTATTCTTTCATCGGATAAACCACCCAAAGATTTAAAAGGGTTGAATGAAAGATTGATTTCCAGATTCCAATGGGGTTTAACAACCGATATTCAACCCCCTGATTTTGAAACACGTATTGCAATATTAAAAAATAAAGCCGAGAGTTACGGTATAGAGCTTTCAAACGAAATACTTGAGTATATTGCTCACAACATTACTTCCAATATACGTGAATTGGAAGGCTGTTTGATTAAACTCTTAGCAAACTCTTCTCTCGGAGAAAAAGAAATTGACTTAAACCTTGCAAAACTTACGGTTAAGGAAATTTCTACAAAACGCGAAGTTAACATCTCAATTGATTATATCACAAAAATAGTTTGTGAATATTTTGACGTTGAGGAAGACAAGGTTAGAGAAAAAAACCGCAAAAAAGAAGTGGTTCTAGCCAGACAAGTAGCTATGTATTTGTCAAAAAAACTAACCCGCTCTTCTCTTAAAACCATCGGATTACATTTCGGAGGACGAGATCACTCTACGGTAATACACGCTTTTAACAGCGTAGATAACCTAATAAATACTTACCCCGATCTAAAAGAAAAAATAGATTCCATCCGTAATAAAATTGAATTAGGCATTTCCTAATATCCCCCTGTCTATTTCCCTTTATAAACTCATTTTTTTATTTCAACTTATCCACATTTCTATGTGGATAAGTTGTTTTTATACGATGTATTTCTTGTGGACAACAATTGAGTTATCAACCTTGTGTTATTAACTCAATACAGTTGACGAGTTATCAACATAAAATTCATTCTCAAAATAGTTCGAAGTTATTTTTATTAAACAACTTATAAAGTTATCCACATATTAACAGTTTTATTATTGTTATTAAGTTTTAAAAAGAAAAGAAATAATTAATAATAATTTGGGTGTTGACTAATGTTTATAGGGGTTTCACATAATTGAAAGAGGGTAAATATTTTGGTATATTACTGCGTTAAATTAAAATATTATTTGGGGTTTAACCTATGAATTTTAAGGTAAACAGTAAAGAATTAGAAAAGTTATTAACAAAGATAATCCCTGCTATTCCAAGCAAGACTCCGATGCCTATTTTGGAGCATTTCCTTTTCGAATTAAAAGACGGATTGCTCACAATATATGCTACTGATTTAGAAATTTCATTAAAATCGTCAATTAACGTTGCATCAGAAGAAAATTTTTCCGGACTATTGCCTGCAAAACGGTTATACGACCTGGTAAGATCTTTAAAGGATACAACATTGATATTTCAAGTAAATTCGAATAACACTATTAATTTATCTACAGATAAAGGGCACTATAAATTAACATTCCTTGAGTCAGTAGATTATCCTGAAATTCCGTCATTCCCTCCCGAAGAAGGAAATGAAGAGATTAGTGAAGTTACCATCAATGGCGAAGAGTTGAAATATTCTTTAGATAAAACATCTTTCGCTATGAGTAAGGAGGAAATTCGTCCTGCTATGATGGGTACTCTATTCGATTTTACAGAAGACGGAGTAAGATTTGTTGCGACAGACGGACATAAATTGGTTAATCTCTTAAATAAGAATATTTCTCATTCAATTGAAAACCAATATATTGTTCCCGAAAGAGCTATTTCGGTTCTTCAAAAAATATTGGATGAAAAAGACGTTAAAGTTTATGTGAACAATACTCACATTTCATTTAAGTTAAGTGATATAGAATTGATAAGCAGGTTAATCTCCCAAAAATATCCTGATTATAAAAGCGTTATTCCGCTTGAAAATGAATTTGCTATGAAGGTTAATAGGGAAGAAATTTCCGAAGCCGTTAAGAGAATGATGCTCTTTTCTACTACTAGCACTAGAAAAGTGAAATTTTCTATCTCTCAGAATAATTTGGAAATTTCTGCCGAAGATATAGATACTGGTTCTTCCGGTACTGAAAACGTTATGTGTTCTTATTCCGGCGAACCTTTGGATATTGGCTTTAATGCTTATTATGTTAACGAGATTGTAAGCCATATGTCTCCGGAAGAAGAAATTATTTTCAAACTTCACTCTCCTACTAAGGCAGTAATAATTTTACCGGCTAAAGAAAACGAAAAACAAGAATTATTGATGTTACTTATGCCGGTACGCTTAAACAGTTAAAATGATATTAAAAAATTTATTATTAAAGAATTTCAGATTACATAAAAATAGTTCTTTGAATTTTTCGGATAGTTTGAACTACATTGTTGGTGGTAATGGACAAGGTAAAACAACTATCCTAGAAGCAGCATACTATTTGTCTACAACTAAAAGTTTAGTTACAAAAACGGATTCCGAGGCATTAAATTTTGATGCTTCTGAATTTGAAATTACTGGTGATTTTGAAGATAAAGTAAAAGATAGGATACGAATATTTTTTTCGAATGAATTAGGTAAGAAGAGTATTTTTTTGAATGATAAACAAATTTACAGGTCATCTTCCGTTATTGGTAAGTTTCCGGTTGTTACACTTACACAATCAGATCATTATATAACTCTCGGTTCTCCTTCCGAAAGGAGAAAGTTTGTAGATTCAGTTATTTCGCAGTCGAGTTCAACATATCTAAATATTTTGTTGGATTATAATAGAACACTTCGTCAAAGGTCTTCTCTTCTTGCCAGAATAAGGGAAACTGGATTTACTGATTATAATGATCAACTAGAAGCTTGGACAGAAAACTTAGTTAATCTCGGTACGGAATTAGTAAATCACAGGATTGATTTTGTAAATGAATTTAATTCTTTTATTTCCGAATCTTACAGCAGGGTAATGGAAGACAAAGAAATTCCATTAATTAAATATTTCTTTTTAGGAGAAAACGATAAGGCAAATATCAAAAAGAGATTTACGGAAGAATTACAAATTAGACAAAATGACGAAATAAGAAGAGCTACAAATTTGGTTGGTCCGCACCGAGATGATTTTATTTTTGAATTAAACGGTAAGGAATTGAGGAAATACGGATCACAAGGTCAACACAAAACATTTCAAATTGCTCTTCGATTCGGAGAATTTTTTTATTTGAAAAATAAATTAAATAAATCTCCAATATTTTTAATGGACGATGTGTTTGGCGAATTAGATATTTATCGTTCAAGCAGGATAAGCGAATATTTAAAGGATGTCGGACAAGCTTTTATTACAATGACGGATCTGACTAATCACGACAAATTAATTCATACCGAGAATGATTTAATTATAAAAGTTGAAAACGGAATCTGTACTTATGCTTAATGATATAAAAAGCGTAAATGACATTATAAAAAATGCGAAAGAGTTTGATAAATTCAGATATGCCGTTGAAAGTTTCGATGTACTGGAAAAGATGGAAGAAATATTTCCTGAAATAAAAGCTTTTGTTATTCCGAAAAAAGTAGAAGGAAAAACGTTATTTATCAGAGTTACTAATTCCGTTATGCGCAGCGAGCTGAGTATAAATAGGAATAAAATGATTGAAAAGATAAATAAATTCTTTAAGAAAGAAGTTATTACTAATATAAAGTTTATATAAAAAGAAAAGGTGGTAAAGTGACTAATCAAGAAGCGGCCAAAAACTATACAGCTAAAAATATTAATGTATTGAAAGGCTTAGAAGCGGTAAGAAAAAGACCCGCAATGTATATTGGCGATGTAGGTGCAAGAGGTCTTCATCATTTAATTAACGAAGTTGTAGATAACTCAATTGACGAAGCTTTAGCTGGTTACAACGATAGGATAATTATTACAATAAACAAAGACGGTAGTGTAACAGTAGAAGATAGAGGACGAGGAATTCCAACGGATATTCACCCTGTTGAAAAAAGATCTGCTCTTGAAGTTGTAATGACAGTACTTCATGCAGGTGGTAAATTTGATAAAAATTCGTATAAAGTATCAGGTGGTTTGCACGGTGTTGGTGTTTCTGTAGTAAACGCCCTTTCCGAATGGTGTAAGGTTGAAGTTAAAAGAAACGGAAAAAAATATTTTCAGGAGTACAGAAAAGGTGAACCATTAGCTCCGGTAAAAGAAATTGGCAAGGTAAAACAAGGTGATTCCGGAACTAAAGTAACATTTAAACCGGATGGTGAAATATTTAAAACAACAGAATTCCGCTTCGAGAATATTATTGAAAGAATGCGTGAACTCGCCTACTTAAATAAAAACGTTACAATAAAAGTAAAAGACCAAAGGAATGGTCGAGAAGAAACATATCACTTTAAAGGCGGTATTATTGAGTTCGTTAAATATATTGACGAAAATAGAAAACCCTTACATAAACCGGTTTTTATTGAAGGTGAAAAAGAGAACACACCTGTAGAAGTCGCTTTTGAATATACAGATTCTTATTCAGAAAGAATTTATACCTATGTAAACAATATAAATACAATTGAAGGCGGAACGCATTTAGTTGGATTCAAAACGGCATTAACAAGAACCTTTAATAATTATGCCGCTAGAAACAATCTAATTAAAGAAACCAAAAAAGGAAAAATAACACTAACCGGTGATGATTTCAGAGAAGGATTATCTGCTGTTATTTCAGTTAAAGTTATGGAGCCTCAATTTGAGGGTCAGACAAAAACAAAACTCGGTAACAGCGAAGTTAAATCCATAGTTGAAACAATAGTAGGTGAAAAACTTTCCGAATACTTGGAAGAAAATCCTTCGATTGCAAAGAAAGTAATTGAAAAATGTGTAAGAGCTGCAGAAGCTAGAGAAGCTGCTAGAAAGGCAAGAGAGCTTATAAGAAGAAAGAATGCACTCGATTCGATGCACTTGCCCGGTAAGCTTGCAGATTGCTCAATAAATGACCCAGAACATTGTGAAATTTATATAGTTGAGGGTGATTCTGCGGGCGGTTCTGCTAAACAAGGAAGAGACAGAAGATTTCAAGCAATTCTTCCTATAAAGGGTAAAATATTGAATGTTGAGAAAGCTAAACTCAATAAGATTTTGGAAAACAATGAAATCCAAGCAATTGTTTCTGCTATCGGAGCGGGAATAGGCGCTGATTTTAATCCTGATAAAGCTAGGTACGGAAAAATTATAATAATGACTGATGCTGACGTTGACGGTAGTCATATTCGTACACTGCTTTTAACCTTCTTTTACAGGTATATGAAGGAGCTTATTGCAGAAGGTAAGGTATATATTGCTCAACCGCCTTTGTATAAAATTAAAAAAGGTAAGGAAGAGTTTTATGCTTTCGATGATGATGAAAGAGATAAAATATTGCAAAGATTTAAATCGAACGGTAACTTAAACGAAGATGGTACACCTAAGGGTGTTGTCATATCCAGGTATAAAGGTTTGGGTGAAATGAACCCCGAACAGCTTTGGGAAACAACAATGAATCCGGAAACAAGAACCATACTTCAAGTTACGCTTGAAGGTTTGGAAACTGATAGAATATTTGAAATACTAATGGGAGACGAAGTTGCTCCTCGACGTGCATGGATTGAAGAAAATGCAGTATATGCAAACTTAGATATTTAATTTTGTAAATGAATTTTAATTTAAAGGTTTAGTATGGCAACAATTTTTGAAAAGATAGTACCTATTCAGTTAGAAGATGAAATGAAGTCATCCTATATAGACTATGCAATGTCTGTTATAGTGTCTAGAGCTCTTCCTGATGTACGTGACGGATTAAAACCCGTTCATAGAAGAGTTCTTTACGGAATGCATGAATTGGGGATGGCTCACAATAAACCGTATAAAAAATCCGCCAGAATTGTGGGTGAAGTTCTCGGTAAGTATCACCCTCATGGTGATTCAGCGGTGTACGATACGATGGTGAGAATGGTTCAGGATTTCTCTTTGAGATATCCACTGCTCGATGGACAGGGTAACTTCGGTTCGGTCGACGGCGATTCTCCTGCTGCAATGCGTTATACCGAAGCGCGTTTGGCTCGAATTGCTGATGAAATATTAAGAGACCTCGATAAAAACACAGTCGATTTTGCACCTAACTTCGATGATTCTTTGCAGGAACCGACAGTTCTTCCCTCTTATTTACCGAATTTATTGGTTAACGGTGCAAGCGGTATTGCCGTTGGTATGGCTACTAATATTCCACCGCACAACTTGGGAGAAATAGTTGACGGTTTAATTGCTTTAATCGATAAACCGAAATTAAAAGAAGAGGATTTATTAAAGTTAGTAACCGCTCCAGATTTCCCTACCGGTGGAATTATTTACGGATACGAAGGCGTTCGCGACGCTTATTTAACAGGCCGCGGAAGAATTGTAGTTAGAGCAAGAGCAAATATTGAAATTCATAAAAACGACAGATCTTCTATTGTTGTTAGCGAACTTCCTTATCAGGTTAACAAAGCTAACCTGATCGAAAAAATTGCCGAATTGGTTAAGCTTGGTAAAATAGCCGATATTTCAAATATCCGAGACGAAAGTGATAGAGACGGTTTACGTGTTGTTATTGAATTGAAAAGAGATGCGCAGCCTTCTGTTGTTTTGAATAATCTTTACAAGCAAACACAAATGCAGACAACATTTGGTGTTATAATGCTTGCTTTGGTTAACGGCGTTCCTAAAGTATTAACACTTCGCCAAGCAATGCAGCATTTTATCGATCACCAAATGGATGTATTGGTTCGCAAAACTAAATACGAGTTAGAAGCGGCTGAAAAAAGAGCCCATATTTTAGAAGGTTATATTATTGCGCTCGATAATATCGACGAAGTAATTGAAGTAATAAAGAAATCTAAGAATGTTGAAACCGCTAAATCCAATTTAATGAAGCGGTTTAAGCTTTCTGAAATTCAAGCCAAAGCTATCTTGGATATGAGACTCCAAAGATTGACCGGCTTGGAAAGAAAGAAAATTGAAGACGAATACAAAGAAACAATTAAATTGATTGAAAGATTGAAAGGTATTTTAGACAGCGAAACAAAGAAATTTAAAATCATTAAAGACAATCTTATTCAATTAAAAGAAAGATACGGCGACGAAAGAAGAACTGAGCTTGTTTACGATACGAAAGATTTTTCATTAGAAGACATTATTGCAGAAGAAGATGTTGTAGTAACAATTTCTCACAGAGGATTCATTAAGAGATTTCCTGTTAGTGGTTACCGCAGACAAGGACGCGGAGGTAAAGGCGTTACAGGTGCAGGGACTAAGGATGATGACTTTATTGAACATATGTTTATTGCTTCTACTCACCAGTACATTATGTTCTTTACCGATAGGGGTCGTTGCTACTGGCTGAAAGTTTATGAAATTCCTGAAGGTGGACGTACATCACGCGGACGCTCCATTATTAATTTGATTCAAAAAGAAAATAATGAAAAGATTACCGCCTTTGTTACAGTTAAAGAGTTTTCCGATGATAAATATCTTATGATGGTAACACAAAACGGTACCGTTAAGAAAACTCAGTTATCGGCTTATTCTAATGTACGTCGCGGCGGAATAAATGCTATTAATTTAGTTCCTGGCGATAAACTTATTGAAGTTAAGATGACTGACGGTAATAACGATATTATTATCGGAACACGTAATGGTATGGCGATTAGATTTAATGAGACTAAGATTAGAGAAATGGGTAGAACCGCTACCGGCGTAAGGGGAATTAAGCTTTCTCCTGATGATGTGGTAATCGGATTCATTGTGGTTAGATCTGCCGATACTTTACTTGTAGTTACGGATAAAGGATACGGTAAGCGTAGTTTAATAAGTGATTACAGATTGACTAACCGTGGCGGTAAAGGAATAATAACCGTTAAAACCGGAGATAAAAACGGTAAATTAATTGCCATGAAAGAAGTAAATGATAATGACGAATTGGTTATCATTACTAACAAAGGAATGGTTATCAGACAATCAGTTCAAGATATAAGAACTATGGGAAGAAATACTCAAGGAGTCAGAGTTATTAGATTGAAAGACGACGACTCTATAGCAGATATTGCCAAAGTAGTAGAAGAAGATCCCGAAATATAAATTGAGATTATTCAGTAAAGGTTGAATCTTTATATTTAATGGTTCAGCCTTTTTTATTTTAAATAAACACTGAGGTAGAAAATGATTTTAACTGATAATTTATCGATTGAA
This sequence comes from uncultured Melioribacteraceae bacterium, assembly GCA_964573255.1. Taxonomy (GTDB): domain Bacteria; phylum Bacteroidota; class Ignavibacteria; order Ignavibacteriales; family Melioribacteraceae; genus CAYNUJ01. The sequence goes on along the minus strand of CAZNJB010000005.1, from coordinate 43,197 downwards.
TCTAAGTGTGTTCATTCCGGGTTAAAAGATTACGAATTCGGTCCGGTGGTTCCCCCAATTTATCAAACTTCTACATTTAAATTCAGAGATGCAAAACATGGCGGAGATTTATTCAAAGGCGAAGAAGCAGGTTACATTTATTCGAGAATGGGTAATCCAACTGTGGAAGCAATGGAAGATGCAATTGCAGAATTAGAAGGCGGTAAAAAAGCTTTGGGGTGTGCAAGCGGTATGGCTGCAGTAAATACCGTGTTCAATGCTTTATTGAAAGCCGGCGATCATGTGGTTTGTTCTAAATCAGTTTATGGTCCGACATCTACCGTGTTAAAAAACATCTTTGGTAAATTTAATGTTGAATCCGATTTTGTTAATAGCGAAAATATTGAAAATGTATCGGCGGCAGTAAAAGAAAACACGAAAATAATTTATATAGAAACTCCGGGAAACCCCACTCTTGCAATAACCGATTTAAGGGCCGTTTCCGAAATAGCACATAAAAACGGAGCATTATTGGTTGTCGATAATACATTTATGAGTCCGGTTCTTCAGAAGCCCTTTGAATTAGGTGCTGATATTGTACTTCATAGTATGACTAAATTCCTTAACGGTCACGCTGATGTTGTTGCAGGAATCGTAGTAGTAAAAGATGAAGATACTTATTTGGAATTTAGAAAAGTATTAAATCAAATTGGCGGAGTAATTGATCCGTTTAATTCTTTTCTCGTTCATAGAGGAATTAAAACTCTATTTCTTAGAATGGAAAAACATTCGGCTAATGCATTAAAAATAGCTAAATATTTAGAAAACCATGAGCAGGTTAAATGGGTTCGATATCCGGGATTAAAAAGTCATCCTCAGTATGAAATAGGATTGCGTCAGCATAAATTGCCCGGCGGTATGATGACGTTCGAATTAAAAAAAGGATTTGAAGCAGGTGAAACATTGATGAATTCGGTGAAGTTATGCAAACTTGCAGTTAGTCTGGGAGGTGTGGAAACATTGATTCAGCATCCGGCAAGTATGACACACCTTACTATGGGACGGGAAGCAAGAGAAGCCGCCGGTATTACTGAAGGCTTGGTTCGTTTATCTGTTGGTATTGAAAACGCAGATGATTTGATAGATGATTTAGAACAAGCGCTTCAAAAAATTAAATAGATATTTAACTTTTTAAACAAAGACGGACGAACAAATTTGTTTGTTCGTCTTTGATTGGGTGAATTTATGAAAAACATTTCTGCGATAATTATTTTACTTTTATTTTCTTCCTCTCCTTTTAAAAGCCAATCCATTAAAGTTATGACCTACAATATTCGTTACGATAATCCAAACGACGGTGAAAACAAATGGGTTTACAGAAGAGATAATATAAAAGAAATAATCAATCTATATTCACCCGATATATTAGGCATACAAGAAGGTTTGTTTAACCAAATTGATTATTTGGACACTGCTTTAACAGATTTTAGTTTTGTCGGTGTAGGCAGGGATGATGGTGATAAGAAAGGAGAATACTCCGCTATATTTTATAAAAAGGACAGACTAAAAGTATTAAAACATAAAACGATATGGCTTTCTGAAACGCCAGATACTGTTTCAGTAGGATGGGATGCTGTTTTACCCAGAATATGTACTTACGCTTTATTTGAAATAAAAGAAAGCGGAAATAAAATATGGGTTTTTAATACACACTTCGATCACATAGGTAAATTGGCTAGAATAAATAGTTCCGAGTTAATATTAAATTTAATAAAGAATGTTAATACAAAAGAATATCCTGTAATTTTAACCGGTGATTTTAACAGCGAACCGGAAAGCGAAGTTATCTCTGTTTTATCGAAATATTTGGCCAATACTAAAACTATATGTTTAACCGTACCAAAAGGACCTGACGCAACATTCAATTCATTTAATTTCGGTGCAAACCACAATAAACAAATTGACTATATTTTTACGAGCAAATCAAATGTTAGAGTTAATAAATATTTGGTAATTGATACTGCGTATAACCGGCATTATCCTTCGGATCATTTTCCGGTATTAGTTGAGTTGAAAATCATCAAAACAAAAAGGGATTAATCATATTTTATTTTAAGATCCTCTTTATTCCAATCCCTTTCTTCGTCTTCCCAATCATAGCGTTTGTAAGGATCTATCTTTCTAAAAATAAAAGAGCATAAAAAACCTACGGTCCCACCGTAAAAATGAGATTCGTAAGAAACGCCTTTGTCTATTGGCAAGACTCCCCAAACCAAACCCCCGTATAAAAACACGACTAAAAGTGAAATTGTAATTGCCCTAACGTCGCGGCGAATTATTCCAGAGAAAAATAGAAAAGATGCTAAGCCATATACTATACCGCTTGCTCCAATGTGATAGGCCGGACGAGCAAAAAGCCACACGAGTAGATTAGTGAGGAAGTAAATAATTGTAATAACTTTATTAGATGCTTTAGGATAGAAATAAATTACAGCAGTGCCCATAATTATAAGCGGAAATAGATTTGATATAAGATGATTAAAACCGGAGTGTATTAACGGGGCGAATAAAATGCCAATTAGTCCGGATAATTTGCCGGGAAATATTCCGAATTGTGTTAAGTTTAACTTTGTAAATGTTTGTAACAATTGTATGTTTAAAATTAAAATGCCGAACAAAGTCGGCATTATTAAAGCTTTTAATATACTTTTGTTTTCTGTTTCCATTAACTTTCTTCTTTTGGCGAGAAGAATTCTTTCATTGGATTAAAATAATAATCTTTCCAACCTTTTCTATATTTCTTTGATTCGCCGTCAGGAATGTTTGAATGAACGATAGTTACTTTTGTTCCTTCTTTAATAGGTTCAATAATAACTTCAATTATAGAATCTTCCGCATCTTCCGGAAAATCAGTAGTTCTCCAGGATTGAACTATTCTATTAAATCTGTAAAGTTCTAAGTTTTTTCCTGTAATATAACCGTCCCAAGCAGAAAATTCACTTCCAACTTTTCTTTCTATTTTAGCCGGAGAGCCAGTAAATGCTGAATGTTTTTCACTATCCAGCCAGGCTTCGTAAATTTCTCTTGGTTTAGCAGGTAATTTTACTGACGTCTTAATTGATTCGGACATGTTTTTCCCTTAATAAATAATCTAATTTTATTCAAAAAACAAAATATTAAATATTTGAATAACTTTCCATGTTTAATGATTTTATGATGACTCTAAACCGATTATTTTAAAGTAAAACTGTTTTATTTATAAACTACTAAATAAATATTCTAAATATTTGACCTTGATTTTGTTTAGGTTTTTATCAATCTTTTGTTCCGAATTAAGTCTGTTTTTTATTTTTGAGGTTGAAATGAGAAAGCTGTTTGGATTTATATTTTTATTACTGATATCCGAGTTAAATTTTGGTCAGACAGTAGTTGCCAAATATGGCGGAGAATTTCTTGCGTTAGGAGTTGGCGGGCGAGCACTCGGTATGGGAGGAGCATATACTGCCGTTGCTAATGACGTTACCGCAGGTTATTGGAATCCGGCAGGTTTGGCAAGAATAGATTACCCTCAAATTTCTTTAATGCACGAAGAGCACTTCGGCAACTTAGTCAATTATAATTACGGCGGAATTGCAATACCTTACGGCAAGGATATGAGTTTTGGTATAAGCGCAATTCGTTTGAGTGTAGATGGAATTCCTGACACAAGAGAAGCCTTAATTGATAAAACTACAGGACAAGTTATATACGATATTACGAATCCGAACGGAAGACTCGATCCGGATAGAGTTAAAGAGTTCAGTAATACCGATTATGCATTCTACTTAACATTTGCAAAACGTCAATCAGATAAATTTTATTGGGGCGCAAACGTAAAAATAATTAAAAGAGATATTGCAGAATTCAGCGCAATGGGAATTGGTTTTGATATAGGCGCAATTTATAATCCGTTCGATAAATTATATATTGCCGCTAATTTAACAGACGCGACTACTACGATTGTAGCTTGGAGCGGCAGCGGCAGAAACGAATTAATTACTCCAACATTAAAACTTGGTACTGCATATGGCATTAGCTTTTTTGGTTTAGACATTATGCCTGCAGTCGATTTTGACATACGGTTTGAGAATAGAAGGTTTGCTTCCACTTTTAATTTGGGCCCGGTTAGCTTTGACGTTAAAGGCGGTTTAGAATTAAGTTATAAGAAACTTTTTGCAATTAGAGGCGGATATAACGACGTAAAACAATTTACCGTAGGCGCAGGAGTTAAATTGCCTAAGTTAAATATCGATTATTCTTTTGCAAGATTTAGCGGAGCGGAAGATGAAACGCTTCCAGTATCGCACAGAATTTCTTTGATGTTAACTTTGGAAGAACCCAGATTTTTGAGAAAAGGAAACTAAATTCAGAAAGGAAGTTTGTTTAAATCAATATTACCGCCGGAAAGTATCAATCCTACCTTCTTTCCGGCAAACAACTCTTTTTCTTTCAGTATTGCCGCAAGCACAATAGCCGAAGAAGGCTCGATAATTATTTTCATTGTTTCCATTATTAATTTCATTGCTGCGATAGTTAATTCGTCTTCAATAGTTATTATCGAATTAACAAAGCTCGTAATAATATTGAATGTTTTATTGCTTAGTGGTGTTCTTAAGCCGTCACAAATAGTTTGAGGATTATTTTGTGGGTAGAGTTTTTTATCTCGCCAAGAAAGGTAAGCATCGTTTGCTCCCGATGGTTCTACACCGATTACTTTTACATTATTTGCAAAATATTCAACACTCAAACACGTTCCGCTATTTAATCCCCCGCCTCCTATTGGTGTAAGAATATAATCGAGGTTTTCAACATCTTCCAAGAGTTCGATTGCTGCGGATGCTTGTCCAGCTATAATACTATAATTATCAAATGGGTGAATCAGCGTGAATCCGGATTGGCTTACTAATTTTTTTACCGTGTTTTCCCTGTCTTCAATCGTAGGTTTGCAGAAAACAACTTTGGCGCCGTAGCTTTGTACAGCGGCTTTTTTTATTTGCGGTGCGTTTTCCGGCATAACTATTACAGCTTTTATATTCGATGCAGCAGCCGCTTTGGCTAATGCCGCCGCATGATTACCGGAAGAGTGTGTAATTATCCCTTTCTCTTTTTCTTCTTCGTTTAATGATAGGATAGCATTTGTAGCTCCTCTTATTTTAAAGGAACCTGCTTTTTGAAAGTTTTCGCACTTAAAACAAAGGTTACAATTTGATAATTGATTTATTGTTTTAGAAGTAAGAATAGGTGTTCTATGTATAAAAGGTTTTATTCTATCGTGACTTATATTCAAATCTTGTGCAGTAGGAATTCTTTGTAAGAACGGCATATTTAATCCTTTTTAATGGCGTTCCAAATAAAATCTGTATGTTTTTCAGCTGCGGCAATTGCAGGCTTTATGCCTTCTTTATCTATTCCAGATAAAAATTCAATACGTAAAACATATAAATAAGAGATAAATTCATTTGCCAATAAATTCGGGTCTATTTTTTTTATAACTTTATGCTTGGAAAATTGTTCGAATATCATCACCCATATTTGTCGGATGTCGTCAAAATATGTGGCAAGCGAAAAACTATAATCCCCATGATCGCGAAAATGTTCAAGCATTAACAATCTAATGATTTTTCTTTCGTGCGGAGTATCCCAATATTTTAAAATCTTTTCACAGAATTTTTTCATAAATACGGGCGGGTTTGAAATGTCGTCTAATAATTCTTCGGAAATAAGTTTGGCACTAACAGTTATATTTCTATATTCATTTATTAAAGCTTGTAATATTTCTTCCTTTGATTTGAAATGATTGTAAATGGAACTTTCTCTTATTCCTACTTCACGTGCAATCATTCTAATAGAAGTACCCGCAAAGCCGTTCCGGCTGAAGAGATCAAGTGCAACTCGGAAAATTTCTTTTTTTGTGGTGTTCTCTTTTGGCATTACAATCACAATTATTATGCGTTAAAATATATAAAAATTGTGTGTAATAAACACTAATTTCAAATTAGAGGAAATTTTGGAGAATATTTAATGAGTATAATTTTATCTGTTGTGTATAAATTACTACGACTTAATTTATAAACAGTGAAATGGAAATATTAACTCTATTAAATTCTTCAATAATTAAAATTTTTAAGGTGTTGCCAAGAAGTGCAGTATAAAAACGATTGCGGAATTATTTTGAAAGAAAATGTAGTATTTGGTTAAAGTATAATAAAATAATCTTTTTCATAGTTTTTTTATTAGTTACAGTAAAAATATGTATTTTACATATAATCAAAAATTATAGGGGATTCATTATGTCTAAATCCAAAGCCGGAACAATTGCTTGGGTAGATTTAACGGTACCTAATGCAGAGGAAATAAAAGATTTTTATCAGAAAGTTGTTGGATGGGATTCTTCGCCGGTAAACATGGGAGATTATGAAGATTATGCAATGTTAGTTAAAGGAACAGACAATGCAGCTGCCGGAGTTTGCCATTTGAAAGGAATAAATAAAGACATTCCTTCGCAATGGATGATTTATATAATCGTTGAAGATCTTATCGAGAGTATATCCGAAGTTGAACGTCTCGGTGGTAAAGTTACAGTTGGTCCTAAGAGTATGGGTAACGAAGGAAGATATGCGGTTATTGAAGATCCAGCGGGTGCTATATGTGCTTTATTCGAGCAATTAAATTAATTTTTTAAGCATTTATGAAGAATAAAATTTTGTTTGTAACTTTAATTTATCCTAAGTTTTAGGCCTAAATTTCTCTATTTACTGATAAATACGGATGTTTAAATATGAAGAATACGATAGGTATTAGAAAGGAAACCAAGGATAATTTAGAACGCAGAGCTCCACTTTCCCCCGATCATATTAAAAATCTAGTTTCAGAACACGGTTTACAGGTTGTTGTTCAGCCTGCCGAACAAAGGAAGTTTTCAGACGCACAATATTCCGAAGCCGGCGCTATTCTGAAAGACGATTTAAGTGAGTGTAATATTATTTTTGGCGTAAAGGAAGTTCCTATTTCCGATCTGATTGAAGATAAAGCTTTTGTATTCTTTTCTCACACCATTAAAGCCCAGCCTTACAATATGCCCTTATTAAAAGAAATATTGAATAAAAACATCACTCTTATTGACTATGAGTTAGTTACAGATAAAGATGGAAGGAGAATTATTTTCTTTGGGCATTTTGCCGGATATGCCGGCATGATCGATTCTTTATGGATATTAGGACAAAGACTTAAATACGAAGGGTTCGATACACCCTTTGAAAGAATTAAACAAGCCGTTAATTACGAACAGTTAAGTGATGCCGAACGCAGCATAATTGAAGTAGGCGAAGAAATAAAAGAAAACGGATTGCCCGAAGAACTCACTCCATTTATAACAGCTTTTACCGGCAGAGGCAATGTTTCTAAGGGCGCTCAAAAAATTTATGATTTACTTCCTGTTGTAAAACTTTCGCCAGAAGAAATGATACAAATGGTTGATTCGGGAAATTATTCCAACAAGGTGCTTTACTCGGTAGAGTTTTATTCATCCGATATTTACAGAAGAATAGACGGCGGGGAGTTTAACAGAGATCATTTTTATTCAAATCCTAAATTGTATAAATCCGTTTTTCAAAATTATATTCCTTATTTAACAATGATGATAAATGGAATATACTGGGAACCGGATTTCGATAAATTGGTTACTAAAAAATATATACAAGATACATTTAAGAATGGAAAGAATATTCCCCTTAGAGTGATTGGCGATATTACTTGCGATATCGACGGTTCTGTTGAATTAAATATGAAAGCTACTCGGTACGATAATCCTTGTTATGTTTTCGATCCGGAGACAGGAGAAATTAAAGACGGATGGGAAGGTAACGGACCGGTTATATTGGCTGTTGATAAACTTCCTACAGAATTACCGCGGGAAGCGACTATATCGTTCGGCTCGTCACTTTTACCTTTTGTGCCATCCTTAGCAAGCATTGATTTTAATAAGAATTTCGATGAATTAAATTTACCGGAGTCCTTTCGGAACGCAGTTATTGCCCACAAGGGAAAATTAACTCCTAATTTTGAATATCTTTATGAGCATATTAAATAACCTGTTTTTTGTAATATTTTTTGATTGGAGCGTTTAATGAAAAAAGTTTTAGTTCTTGGTGCCGGTCAAAGTTCACCGGCATTAATTAAATACTTACTGGATAATTCCACAAAATATAATTGGTTTGTTACGGTATGTGATCGTGATTTTGAATTGGCCCAAAAAAGGGTTAACGGTCATCCCAACGGTGTTGCAATTGAGTTTGATGTAACCGATGAAGCAATGCGCCATTCACAAATTAAAAATTCCGATGTTGTAATTAATTTTCTTGCGCCAAAATTTCAATATATGATTGCCCTCGACTGTTTGAATTTCGGCAAGCATATGATTTCTGCCTCGTACGAAGATATTAGAATTCCTGATCTTAATAAGGATGCAATAAGAAAAGGAATTTTGATTCTCAATGAAATGGGGCTGGATCCCGGAATTGACCATATGTCTGCAATGAAAGTAATTAATGAAGTTAAAAGCAAAGGCGGTAAGATTAAGAGTTTTATTTCATACGGCAGCGGTTTGCCTGCACCTGAAGTTGACGCAAATCCTCTAAATTATTGCATTACTTGGAACGTCCGAAATGTTGTAATGGCGGGAGAAGCAGGCGCTCAATACATGGAAAACGGTAAAATAAAAATTTTACCCTATTACGAAATATTCCGGAGAACCTGGCAGGTTGAAGTGGAAAACGTTGGAAGATTAGAAGCTTATCCTAACAGAGATTCACTAATTTATAAAAAGATTTTTGATCTTCCTGAAGTAAAAACTATGATAAGGGGTACTCTCCGATATCCCGGCTGGAGCGAAACATGGAACCAAATAGTAAAACTGGGACTTCCGAACGAAAGCATAGTTATTCCCGATTTACATAAAAAGACTTATGTTGAATTTTTAGAAATGTTTCTTCCGTTAAATGTTTCCGGACCTAAAATTGAACAGCGTATTGCAAACTATCTGAATATAAATCCTACCGGCGGAATAATGGATAAACTACGCTGGCTGGGATTATTTTCTAACGAGAAAATAAAGGGAAATGTAAAAACACCCGCAGATGTAATGATTAAATTGCTCAGGTCTAAAATGCAGTTGCCTCCGGGCGCAAGAGATATGGTAATAATTGCTCACGAAATTATTGCGGAATTTCCAGATAACGGCGGCGATCAAAAAATAAAATCTACTTTGATAAGATACGGCGAACCTGACGGTCATACTGCGATAGCACAAACAGTTGGTCTCCCGGCTGCGATTACAGCAAAACTTCTCTTAAATGATGAACTTCCTGTAACAGGAACACAAATACCCACAAATCATGTGATTTATACTAAAGTATTGAAAGAGTTGGAAGATTTAGGAATTAAATTTATTGAAAAGAAAATAAGAAGTAAGAACGAAATAAAGAGCGATAAAGATACAATGTTCTAAATAAAAGGGATTGTCCAAAAAGCGAAAAACATATTTACAAGTTTTGACTTTTTGGACAATCCTGCAAAATCATTTAAATAAAGACTTACCTACGCTTCCTTCCGGAGCATCAATACCGAGATAAAACGCAATAGTAGCTGCAATATTATGAGGACCAACCTTGTCTTCTATAACTTTATGTTCAATTCCGGGTCCTGTAAAAATTAGCGGAACAAAAGTATCGTAGCTCCAAGGAGAACCGTGAGTAGCTGCATTTTTTCTATTCTTTGGATTCCAAGCTAAATACCATTTCGGTTTATTTATGATATATAAATTGCCGGAACGTCCCGGATAATAGGCATTTTTAACTTTAACGGAAATATCGTCATCCGGTAGATTACCGCTTTCAATATCACAAGCTGTATATGTTTTATAAACACCTTCCACTTTATCCGAAATGGAACTCAATATTTTTTCCGTTTCGCATAAATCGAGTCCGGCAGCTTTTATTTTTTCTTCGTCAAGATAAATATATGGAGGAACAGCATGCTCTACTACATCAAAATTTAAATGCAATTCGTTTCGTCCAAAGTCATTCAGTTTTTGTACTATTTCTTTTGTTGAAAGCACACCGCTCTCAATACCTTTTTGAGCAAGATATTCGGGCGTTTCACATATACCGTGATCTGCGGAAAGCACAATCAATACATTATCCAACCCGATTTTTTCATCTATAAAATGAAATAAATCAGAAAGTGTTTTATCGAGATTTAAAATTTGATCTTCGTATTCGAGTGTGTTCGGACCAAATAGATGACCTATATAATCGGTGCAGGAAAAACTTATAGAGAGATAATCCGTAATCTCGTCTGCACCAAGATTTTCGTTAGTTATGAGTTCTTTCGCAAATTCATACGTATATCTGTCGCCCCAAGGCGAAAACGGAATTAGTGAATAAAATTTTTCTTTCGAAATGCTTTTATATAAATGCGGGAAAGTAAAACCGAGTTCGGGCAGGGTTCTTTCGTAACTGTTTTTATCTATTGAGGCATATTGATATTTATCTTTTGTATAAATTAAATCCCAACCCTTTGTATAATACTGATCCGGCAGGTTTCTTTTAGAAAAGTTTTTTACCCACTCCGGATAATCGCTGTAATAATATGTGCTGGTTACAAAATCACCGCTTTTAGGTGAGAACCAAAAAGCCTTACCTTTATGACCGGCCATCAAAATAGCGCCACGGTCTTTTACCGAAATTCCAAACACTTTTGACTTTGGATTTGCTTCGGCTATTTTATCGCTAAGTGTAGGAACCATTAGTCTTTTAGGGGATCGACCGAGATTATCAACTGTGTCTCCTATTATTTTTGCCGAAGAATCTTCACAGCTGTAAACTTGAACTCCATCAGTTTTTTCATACCAGTCGTTATTTATTATACCGTGTTTGCTGGGAGTTGAACCGGTAGATAATGTTGAATGTCCGGGTGCAGTTTTTGTTATGGAATGAATGTAATGTGCATTAGTGAAATTCATTCCGTTATTAAGTAAATAGAAAAAACCGTCGGATGTAAAGCTTTTCTTATATGTATTTATTACATCCCCTCTTAGTTGATCTACCGTGATTTGAAGTACCAGCCTAACTTTGTGTTTTTGGGCGTATGTTGAAGAAGTGAAAATGATAAGTGTATATATAAAGAAAAATAGAATTCGTTTAATTTTCATAGAACCATTCCAATATTTTGTTGATTATTTATGTTCTTCCCACTCAATTAATTTTCCGTTTTTAAAAAAGAAAACGATTTTTCCGTAATAATATTGGGCAAAAACGCCCCATTTTTCTTTATTACGATTTACTTTATCTGGTTTGCCGTAACTATCGAGCAGCATTTCTTCAGTCATTCCTTTCCATACTCTACCTGCCGCAACTCTTCCCCCAATCTCATTTCCGTATTTTTTTCTGTAATATGCGGGGAGGCAGTTTTTTAGTTCTTCGTCCAAAGAAGAGCTAAGCTGTTCGAGGCTGTCTATTTGATTTTTGAATTGAAGTTTTTCGGAAAGCAGATTAGCTTTTAATGACGTTAAGCTATCCAAAGTATTCTTGTATTCTTGAGGTGTTATTTTTGTTTGGGCTAATAACGAACCCGAAAAAAACAGAAAAATATATACTATTCTTTTCATTTATTTCTCCACAAATGTAAACTGCAAAATTAAGGAAAATCGGAGAAAAATTTGATAATTAATTTTACTATTTTATCATTAATTATTAGTGTTATGTAAGAATATAAAAACAGTTACACAATTGAATTTTCTTGCCGTTTTTTGATATTCGGTAAAGTTATAATTTTTTTTTGCAAGGTATAGAAAAATTGGAATTTGTAATTTTACTATAGTTATAAATTTTTGTTTTTTAGAATTGAAACAAATAATCAAAATATTAAACCGACCGTTTCCTATAATAGAAGATCCAAAGGAAAAAATTATAAGTGCCGTTATTTTTGGAGTGTTTATTTTTCTTTTTCTATTAATATTCCAACCGTTCGGATTGAATAATGTTGAAGGGGATAAACTGCTTTATTTCGCAGGGTTCGGATTAATTACTACTGTAGTAATCCTTTTTAATGTTTTTGTTATCACTAATTTGTTTAAAGAATTTTTCTCACCTGAGAAATGGACAGTTTGGAAAGGGATAGTTCAAAACTTAACAATAATAATTCCGATAGCGCTGTGTAATTGGCTCTATTTTGATTTGGTTGGAAAACCTTCGGGAATAGATTACTCTTTTCCCAGATTTATTTTTATGACAGTTGCAGTAGGATTTTTTCCGGTTGTTTTTTTTATTTATTATCTGGAGCAGAAACTACGCATTAAAAATTTAATACTATCCGAAAAAGTTAATCGGCAGATATCATCTGCAACAGAACCCACTCAGAAAGACGATGAGTTGATTTTCAAAACGCAAAGCTCTTCAATTAAAATTAAATTAAATAATTTCCTGTGTATTAAATCCTTGGGTAATTATGTTACTTTATACTTTATGCAGGAAAACAAACTAAAGAAAGAAACAATAAGAATGACAATGAAAAAAATAGAAGAGGACTTTTCTGATAACAAAAAGATTATACGTTGTCATAAATCCTATTTTGTGAATCTTGATAAAGTGGTAACCACATCCGGTAACGCCAGGGCACTTTATCTACACCTTGAGGAACTCAATTTCCCCATTCCTGTTTCCAGAAGCTTTTCCAAAGCTATAATTTCCGGAACCATTTAATAATCCCATTCGTCACAAATAGGGCGGGTTATTAAAACACACTCCATTTTGTCACAATTTGATAACCGTTTGTCATAATCAGCTTTACTTTTCTTTGAAAAGGTCTAATTTTGATGGAGTTTTTTGTGATTTATTTTGAGGGAAATTAATAATGAACTTTAAAATATCCTTGATTCTTTTGCTTTTAACCGTTTCAAGTTTTGCTCAATCAGGATTGCTAACTGGTAAAATAATTGACGCTTCAACAAAAGAACCTCTTGTTGGAGCAAATGTATTAATTACCGAATTGGAAAATACCGGTACGGCTTCTGATTTAAATGGTAAATTTAAGATTAAATTACCCGTAGGTTCTTATTCAATAAAAGTATCTTTAATAGGTTTTACTACTGTTATAAGAACCGATATTGTTATTAAAACAAACAGTGTTTCCTATGTTGAGATTCAACTCTCACCCGCCCTTTTAAAAATGGAAGAGGTTACAGTTACGGCAGATTATTTTGATAAAGCGGTAATTGAAAATAATTTGAGTACGGTTGCTCTTGGTGTTGAAGAAGTTCGCCGTTCGCCAGGTTCAATGTTGGATTTCCAAAGGATATTACAGGGAATGGCAGGAGTTTCTTTTTCAAATGATCAAACAAACGAGTTGCTGGTTCGAGGCGGTTCTCCGAATGAAAATCTGACCATATTCGATAATATGGAATTGCACTCAACAAATCATTATCCAAATGAATTTAATTCCGGCGGACCTATCAATATGATAAACGTCGAACTTATTAAGGATATTCAATTTTCCACCGGTGGGTTTATTTCAAAATTCGGTGATAAAATGTCCTCCGTAATGAGTATTAATACACGCGATGGTATTACGACGCGTTCCTTTGCCGGGGAGACAAATATCTCGATGGCAGGAATAGGCGCAATACTCGAAGGTTCTATTGATGACGGTCGCGGTTCCTGGCTTGTATCCGCACGGAAAAGTTATATTGACTTGATAGCTAAATCATTCGGAGTTTCAGCTATTCCGATTTATTATGATGCACAGTTTAAGTTCATGTACAATTTATCTAAAAAACATAAGCTCTCTTGGTCGGGCATTTACGGAAACGATAAAATTAAATTCGATGGTTTACCGGATAACGTATACAAAGAAAAAGCAAATCAGATTGATTCTGTAGATGCGCAAAATTTGGACGTAAAGCAATACCAATGGGCATCCGGAATAACATTAAATAGCGTTTGGTCTAAAAATCTTTATTCCGTTATAACTCTTTATGCTAATAATTATCACAACGATGTGGATTTTGGATACAACTATACTGAACGGCAGTTTGATAATTTTGGAAATATAAAAGATTCAAGAATTCTTAACTTCCGCAAAGTGTTTTCATATGCCAGCGATAATTTCGAATCGGCGCTCAGAGCTCAATTCGGCTGGTCGGTTTCTAAAACGAACAGACTTGAATTCGGTGGTCAATTAAAATTTGGCGGTTATAAACAAAATGCGATTATAGATGCAGATACCGTGCGTTATGATACTGACAATGACGGAATTTATGAAACTACGGTTATTCAACCAGCGGCGGATTTTAATATCGACCTCAAACTTTTTGATCAGCATAAATCATATCTTTTTGTGAACGACAGAATAAAGCTGCTGTCTGGCAAATTGATTTTAAATATTGGTGCCCGTTATGATGTTTTCTCTTACAGTAAGGTTGAAAATTTTAGTCCCCGATTTTCTTTAACATATTATCTAATACCTCAAATCACAAATATGAATTTTGCGTACGGTGAGTATTATCAAACACATTCTTATCCAACTTACGGCGACAAATATAAAACAGAAGTTAACCGGTATTTGAAGAATAGTCACTCCCGTCATTTTGTATTAGGCATAGAACATATTTTGGGTGATGGGTTAAAATTAACTTTGGAAGGATATTTAAAAAAATATTACGATTTGCCTGTAAGCGAAACCTTTGTTCATCAAAGCGATCCAACTTTCCGCTCGGAAAGAAATTTGAATATAGGCAAGCAAACCGTTTACGGAATTGATTTTATGTTGCAGCAAAAGTTAGTAAAAGATTTTTACGGTACAATCAGTTTATCAAGAACTTGGACTAAAGTTGAAGATCCTAGAATAGGAATGGAAGGAAACACTTACGTTTCCGAATACGATTTTCCATATGTATTTAATGTTGTATTGGGTAAACGATTTAAGAATGCTAGAAAAACATTGAATAAACTTCCAGCGATTATAAAGTATATATCATATGTCTTTCCGGTTTCAGATGATATGGAATTAAGCATAAAATGGAGATATGCAAGCGGAAAGCCATATACGAAAAGAGTTTATACTCCACAGGAACAACACAGGGTTGGTGGAGTTACATGGACTGAAGGAGCTTGGCAGCTTACCGGAGATATTAACGGGTTGCGTTATCCGGACTATCACAGATTGGATATAGGATTTAACAGCAGATTCAATTTTAACACTTGGAATTTAGTTCTCAATCTTTCTTTGCAAAATGTTTATAACAGAAAAAACATTGCAATGTATAAGTATAATTCCGACGGAACAATAGATAACGTTTACCAATTTTCCGTACTTCCTGTTATGGGATTGGATATTGAATTTTAATTTGCAGGGGACGCAAATTTTGCGTCCTCTATATTTAAAATTATTTGAGACTGGATAGTTTATTTTTAAGTATTACAGTATTTCGTTTATAACAAAACATCTAACTTACTCCACAATATTCTATTCCGGAAAGTTCAGCTATTTCTTTTTTGTAAGTTGTTAAATCATGAATGTTGAATTTATTTAAACTGTCATGCCCGCAAGCGCGAGCTAATATTTTCATTAATTCGGTAGTAGCCGTAAGATAGTTTTTTAACTGAATTGCAGATTTCTCAATTTTGAATCGTGAGCGTAAATCTTCCCTTTGAGTGTCAATTCCAACCGGACAATTGTTTGTATTGCAAGCGCGCAATCCGAGGCAGCCGATTGCCTGTATAGCCGAGTTTGCAATTGCAATGCCGTCCGCACCCAAAGCAAGGGCTTTAACAAAATCCGATTCCGTTTCTCTGATATAAAAATTATGTGGTTCTTCCGGTGTTCCGTGTATATCTGCATAAAGTCTGAGGTATTCATCTCTGTTGTAAGGCGGTGGATGTATTTCTTCAAATTTTTCAATTTCGATTTTCTTTACATAAACTCCATCGGAAACTTCATCTATTCGAGAAGAAAATTTATGTAAGACTTCGTTGTTATTGTATTCGCTTACGCCGGTACCAATCCGGTAGTCCCAGTAATGTAAACCACAAATAAGATTCTCGCCTGAAACATATCCGTCCGAAAGTAAAGCTCCACGATGAAGACACCGTCCATAAAGAACGGAAACATCATCTCCATATTTAATTATAGCTAAATCGGTATTAAGCGCAATACCGTAAGCCGGTTCTCTATCTTTTAATTCGGAGAATCAGGCAACCTGAATCCAATCGTTATTATTCAACTTTTACCTCGGTTTATAATAGTTCTTGTTTCGTCATAACAATAGTAATAATCGTTTAGAGTAAATAATGTAATTCTAACGACACGTTTAATTATTAAATCTATTTTTATGATGCTTTTACGAACTTACAGCCAAGATAGGAAGCTAATTATATCCGGATCAGGATAGTGAGTTAAAATTTTATGCCTTCAGTTTAGGAAAAGAACCTTCTTTTTTTATTTATATTTTTCAGCCATGCGTTCATATTTCCTGCAAAGTCTTTCTTTCCCCTCTTTCTCATAAAATTTTGATATGGCGTAATAAACTTTGCTTTTGTCTTTTACTTTCGGCAAAGCCTTTTTAATATTCTCAATTATTTTGTTGTTATAAGGAAGAGTAATCTCGTGATTATATAATGATAACATTTTTATTAAAGGCTCGTGCTTTTCGGGACATAAATCAATTGATTTCTCAAGGCATTCGATAGCTGATTTTGTGTTGTCTATTGTCCATCCTTTGTTTGCAAAAATATCGACACACCACATTAAAATTGAAAAAGAAAAGGAGGGAAATTCGTCCAGCAGTTTCTTTATAAATAATTTTATCTCGTCGTTCGTCAGAACAGAATTTGCGAGCAGAATTTTATAGAGGTCCTCATCGTCAATACGAAGTTTTATCGCTTCATTGAATGCGTCGAATAATTCTTCGGATGAATTTGAAGAGCGAAATAATTTTTCAATTTTTTCTTTCGTCATTCAAACTCCCGTTTATTTTTTAATTCACTATTTAAATGTTCTTCAATGTAAAGATACAATCTATTATTATATTTTATTTTTTAACTAACCTATTTTTTTCAACAACAATATTGTGTGGTTTGTAATACATTCTGAAATGAAGCCTTATTTTTGATGAATGAAAATTAAGCCTTTTCATTCTTCCTTTTCTCCAAAAAAGAATGTATGTAATTTTTTGTGAATTCGGAAAGAACAAGTCTTCCACTCATTTCAGCCCTTTCTTCAAGTTTTTTATCCCAATCGTCTGTGCCACTCCAAAAGCTCTTTTTTAAGTCGGCAACGGTAGCGGGATTTAAACGCGAAAGTTGATTAGTTAAAGTAGTAACAGTATCGTCAAGTTCATCTTTCGAATTTACAACTTTTGAGTAAAGTCCTTTATTCAAAGCCCATTCGGCACTTCTCCATTCGAAATCTATTGTCATACTTGAATAAGCTGCAACGCCTATTTTTCTTTCCACTGCCGGACCAATTACAAACGGACCAATGCTTAAAGCTAATTCACTTAGTCTTACAGATGCGGTATTAATCGCTATTGCATAATCGGCGGCTGCTACTAATCCGACACCACCACCTACAATTTTTCCATGCACTGAAGCAATAATAAATTTAGGGCATTTTCTCATTGCATTAATAACATTAGCAAAACCCATAAAGAAACGTTTACCGTTTTCGAAGTTATCTATTGAAATCAACTCGTCGAAGGAAGCGCCTGCGCAGAAAGCACCGTTACCGTCTGATTTCAAAACAATAGTTCTTAAATCTTCTATCTTTCCCAATTCCTCTATTTTTTCGGCTAAGGTATAAAGTAAAGTGCTGGGCAATGAGTTCCCCTTTGGATGATAAAAATTTATATTTCCAATTCCATTCGAATGAAAGATTTTTACATATCCTTCGGTATCATTCATCGTTAAACTCCGTTAAAAATGTACTTCAAATCTAAAATGTTATCCAATATATAATCGGGATTTTGTTTTTGCAATTCTTCTTTTGTGCGGTAACCAAATGTAACTGCAGCTGTAGAGGCTCCTGCGTTCTTACCGCATTGAATATCTAGTTCGGAATCGCCAACCATTAAACAATTAATAGGATTTATTTTAAATTCATTGATAATTAATTCTAGCGGTTCTGCGGCAGGTTTAATTCCAATACCTGGACGGCGCCCCGTTACCAAATCAAATTTATCGAACAAATTAAAATGCTTCATTATTTTTATTGCTTGGTCGTTTCCTTTTGTTGTTAGCAATCCGAGCTTAATATTTTTTTCGTTTAAATAATCAATAATTTCATAAACACCCGGATACACTTTTGAATAATCTATATAATCGAAATAAAAAGATTTATAAAGATCTATAAATCCTTCCAAATCTTCTACTTCAATATTGAATGCGTCGAATATATCTTTAAAGTGATGTCCGATAAGATAATAGAATTTATCTTCCGGTATGTTAACGGGTATTCCCAATTCTTTAAAAGTTCTAAGTGTGCAATAATAAATTGATTGATGGGAACTTATGAGTGTTCCATCCAAATCGAAAACTATAGCTTCAATTTTGTTGTTCATATTTTTCCGTAACGATAAAAAATTCTTTTACTAATCCGAATATAAACAATGTGCTTTAAATCACACAAAAAACAAGATGTTCTGCTGTATTTACAAAAATAAATTTACTATCTTTAACATTATTTCACTCAAAAAATAACGGGGTTCTATGAAAAGAATACTACTACTCACAGTCATATTTTCCCTAACCACTATTATATTTGCACAAAAAGAAGGGAATTACAAACGATGTGCATCTACCGAATATTTAGAGATGCAAAAACAATCCGATCCATCACTTGCAGAAAGAATGCAAAATATCGAAAGTCAGATTGAACAAATGATTAATTCTGGTGCTATTCAACGTTCTTCAGAAAATGTTTTTATTATTCCTACTGTAGTTCACGTTGTTTATAAAACATCAGCTCAAAACATTTCTGACGATATGATTTACTCTCAAATAAGAGTTTTAAATGAAGACTTTAGAAAAATGTTGGGAACACCAGGTCACAACGATGATCCGGTAGGTGCTGATACAAAGATTATGTTCCGCCTTGCCGATATTGATCCTAACGGTCAACCTACAACAGGAATTATAAGAAAGCAAACAACAGTTTCACAGTTTGGATTAAATGACGCAGTTAAATTTTCTTCTCAAGGTGGCGATGATGCTTGGCCTTCAGATAAATATTTCAATATTTGGACTGCTAATATTTCCAACGGTATTTTAGGTTATGCACAATTTCCGGGTGGTAATCCTTTAACCGACGGTGTCGTTATTCTCTATTCCGCATTTGGATACAACTCTCCTGCAGCACCTTATAATAAAGGACGCACGGTTACTCACGAAGTAGGCCATTGGGTTAACCTCTATCATATTTGGGGTGACGGTCCCTGCGGAGTTGATGATCTCGTTGCCGATACTCCTGAATCAGATAATTCAAATTTCGGTTGTCCCACCGGACACATTTCCTGCGGTTCGGTTGATATGATCGAAAACTATATGGATTATACAGATGATGCTTGTATGAATATTTTCACTCAAGGTCAAACAAACAGAATGGTTGCAACCACATTAGGTTCCAGAGCCAGTTTGTTCACTGACCAACCATTTATGACTTGGGATAATTTTATTACCATTTCAGAAGTATCCAGATCACGTACATCGGATGTTAGCAGAACTTTAGTGTTCGGTTTTTCTCCTAATGCAACGAATGGAATAGATGAACGTATGGGTGAAGTTGAAATGGCTTCAACAATTGAAGCTGGTTATTTCGACGCAAGATTTTTAACACCAGATTCTCCCTCCAAAGGTACTTTAATGGATATTAGAGGTATTTCTAATACTTCAGGAGCTTTTGAAATTATTTTTCAATCTCCCAACACTCAGTCATTTAACTTTAGCTGGAATTCTGAATCTCTGCCTCCGAACACTTTCTTTTTAACGGATGGTGCAGGAACATTTAACATCGATATGTCGCAAACAGATAATTATACTGTTACCGATTTTACTGGAGATCGTGTATATATCAATTTCAGCATAGATGTTATTCCGGTAGAACTTACATCTTTCACTGCAAAAGCTTCTGGTTCTAACGTATTGTTAAATTGGGAAACTGCTACCGAAACAAATAACCAAGGTTTCGAAATTGAGAGATTAATCGTTTCCGAAAATATTTCCGGCAATTGGACGAGAGTTGGTTTTGTTGAAGGACACGGAACAACATCTGAGAAATCACGTTATTCGTTTGTTGATAATCTCAGTGCCGTGAGCGGTTCCGTTGCAAAATACAGACTGAAACAAATCGATTATGACGGAACATATACCTATACCGAAACAGTTGAAGTACCAATTGTTAGTGAATCATTTGTTCTTGAACAGAACTATCCGAATCCGTTTAACCCTAGTACAACAATAAAATTCAGTCTGCCTTATGAGAGCAATGTAAAAATCACTGTGTACAATTCACTTGGAGAAGTTGTTAAAACTTTATTATCAGGCGTTAAACCTGCTGGTAATTTCCAAGTAGAATTCAATGCTGAAAATATCTCTTCTGGAATTTATTTCTATTCATTGAATGCAATACCGGTTAACGGTGAACAAAGCACTACTAAAGTAAGAAGAATGATGCTTCTAAAATAATTATTTCAAAGAGCCGGGCTTAACCCGGCTCTTTCTTTTCTATTATCTTTCCGATAACTTTATAATAATTTTTCAACTATTTAAGTGATATTATGAGAATAATAACCTTACTGATTCTCTTCTGTTCCATAACGTTTTCACAGTCGAATGAACTCGATAGTTTTATAATAAAACACTCGAACTCAGAGGAATTAAAACAAGCTCAATGGGCTGTAACTGTTAAAGACGTTGAAAGCGGCGAAACACTTTATGATTACAACGGGAACAAGGCTCTTGCACCTGCATCGGGGTTGAAGTTGTTTACCACGTCAACGGCTTTGAATTATTTAGGTGCTGAATTTCAGTTTAGTACAAAACTTTACTATTCCGGTAAAATTATTGACAATGTATTAAAAGGGAATTTAATAATACAGGGCGGTGGTGATCCGACTCTTGGCTCTTCTGTTTTTAAGGGTTCTTTGAATTTAGAAAAATTAATGAACCGATGGGTAACTATAATAAAAAAGTTGGGAATAAAACATATTGATGGACAGGTAATTGCAGACGATAATTTATTCGATAAAATTCCTGTTTCCGGTTATTGGTACTGGATTGATTTAGGCAATTATTATGCGGCTCAAACAAGTGCATTAACAATTAATGATAATTTATTTCACCTGTTTTTTAAGCCGAATAAATTGGTTGGTGAGCCGGCGCAGTTTTTAAGAACCGAACCTAGCATTAAAGGAGTTTATTTTATCAATGAAATGAAAACAGGAGCTTATGGTTCGGGTGATAACGGCTATGTTTTTCGTTCTCCTTATGACAGCATTGCTTATTTGAGGGGAACAATTCCCCAGGGATATAAAGAGTTTGCGATTAAAGGTTCGCTTCCGGATCCACCGTTGTTTGCTGCAGATAAGTTGACACAGTCATTAATTGATAAAGGTGTTGAAGTAAAAGGCAAGCCTGCAAAGGCATCTGAAAGTTTGAACTATTCAGCGTTGTCATTAATTGATGAAGTAAAGTCAAAGCCACTTAGGGATATAGTAAGAAGAATAAATAAAAAGAGCGATAATCTTTACACTTCGCAAATTCTTAAGATGACGGGGTTAATAAAATATGGTAAGGGCTCGAGAGAAGCAGGAATAAAAGCAATATTCGAGTTCCTTTCGGAAAACAATATTGATACTTCTGCATTATCCTTATTCGATGGAAACGGTTTAAGTCGCTCCAATACTATTACAACCGAGATGATGACGGATTTATTAACGGCAGTAAATAAAAAATCTTATTTCAAAGATTTTTATAATTCACTTTCAATTGCAGGTAATTCCAAAGATGATGGAACGTTTCGTTCTTTCGGCAAAGGAACTATTTTAGAAAATAATGCCAGAATAAAATCGGGTTATATTACCGGTGTTAGAAGCCATTCGGGATATTTGAGAACACGTTCCGGTAAGTTTATAGCGTTTTCTATAATAGCCAATAATTTTAATTGCGAGGTAAGAGAGATAAATAAAATTCATAAAAACTTATTGATTTTAATAGCTCAGGAATTTTAGAAATCAATTTTATATTGACCTCAAAATAAAAATCCCGTTCAAAACATAGCTTGAACGGGATTTTTTATGAAAATATATTTTTGATTCTTCTACTTGTTGAAAGTAATTAAAGAAGGATCATAATCCTCAACACTTTCAAATCCGAGAAGATTCAATATCGTAGCGGCAATATTTGTTAAACCGGGATTTTCAATCTCCGCCATTTTATATTCGCCGTTAAATTGCGGGTCGAATATTATAAACGGAACTGGATTTAATGTATGTGATGTTTTGGGAGATTTCACACCATTTTTTGTTGTGAACATTTCGTCTGCATTTCCGTGATCTGCAGTTATAAGTGCAATTCCACCGAGTTCTTCGATAACATCAAGAAGTTGTCCGACACACTTATCAACGGTTTCAACCGCTTCGATTGCAGCCTCAACTTTTCCCGTATGGCCAACCATATCCCCATTGGCAAAGTTTATTCTACCCCATTTATATTTACCGCTTTTTAAAAGCTCGATGCTTTTTTCGGTTATTTCAATGGCTTTCATTTTTGGGGCTTTATCGAACTCAATTTTATCTGAAGGAATTTCGATATATAATTCCAACTTATCATCTATATATCCGGATCGGTTACCATTCCAAAAATAGGTAACGTGTCCGAATTTTTGAGTTTCCGATATCGCAAAGGAAGTAACTCCCTGTGCACATAGATATTCGCTCACGGTTCTATCGATTGCCGGAGGTGTTACCAAATAATTTTTAGGGATATGAAGATCACCGTCATATTCCATCATTCCGGCATAGAAAATATTTGGAACTCTCTTTCTGTCGAATTCTGAAAAATCTTTTTCTTCGAAAGCTCTGGAAATTTCAATTGCGCGGTCTCCTCTAAAGTTAAAGAACACAACCGCATCTCCGTCTTCGATTGTTCCAACCGGTTTGTTTTCATCATCAACGATTACGAAAGATTCGAGATATTGGTCGGTAATGTCGGGATTTTCATCGTACATTGTTTGAATTGCTTCTTCGGCAGATTTGAAATGTCGTGCCTCACCGAGTACATGCGCTTTCCAACCCCTTTCAACTATCGACCAATCGGCATTGTATCTGTCCATTGTCGTTATCATTCTTCCACCGCCGGAAGCGATTCTATAATCATAATCTTTTTCGTTATTTATTTTTGATAATAGTTCTTCAGTTGGACGAACATAGCTGAGTGCAGATTTTTCACCAACATCTCTACCATCGAGTAATATATGCAATCTAACTTTCCGTACGCCTTCTTCGGCACATTTATTCAGCATTGCATAAAGATGTTTAATATGTGAGTGAACATTGCCATCGGAAAACAATCCAATAAAGTGAACGGTGTTTCCATTCAAACCGCGTTCAATTACATTCTTCCAATTGTCGCTTTCAAATATTTTGCCGGAATCGATTGATATATTTACCAGCTTTGCTCCTTGTGCAAAAACACGGCCGGCGCCTAAAGCATTGTGGCCAACTTCGCTGTTGCCCATATCGTCGTCTGATGGCAATCCAACAGCGGGACCGTGTGCTTTAAGTTGTGTTCTCAATGGTATTTGAAGTAATTTATCTAGAACCGGAGTTTTGGCAAGATAAACGGCATTCGCATCATCTTGCTTGCCAATACCGATTCCGTCCATTATTATTAAAAGAAGGGGACCGTTTCTTCCTTCGAATGAATTTAGTTTATTTAATGTTAATTCCATTTTAACCTCATTACAAATAAATTGAATTGCAAATATACAACCTGACTAATTTAATTGTTTGAATAGAATCAATTTTATTACAGTAAAAAAGTATTTTATACGAAAACAATTCGGATTTTTGATTTGTGACACCAAATGATAGAAGAAAACAGAAAAATTTTATATGCCCAAGTCATCAGTTTTGGCTGCATTAGATAGGGAGTGTTTTTTTATACCACGATCAATTTTACAGAGGAGTTCAATCAAACCGATTTAATACAATTAAAAAAGCCGGTACATTAAATGTAAACAGTAATTCTCTTTTTAACTAATTATAAAAGCAATTTTTTGAAAGGCAGAAGGACAATGTTTTTTATCTGTCCCACAAAATTACTTATATAATTTAGTATACTAATTTCTTTAATAATTGTTTATTTTTGTTGTATAATATTTAATGAACGACTTATTTTACTATTAATTCGGAGCGATTATGGAAGAGTGGAAATGGGAAATTATTGATGAAGAAAAATTAAAATTAACCTTAGAAAGAGCACGAAGTCGAAACATCAAATTACCCACCTTTAAGCAACTTCAAAATCCTGAAAACATTCCCAACGAGATTAAAGAGAAATTAAAGAACGTAGGACTTCACGATTTAGATCCTTTGAATTTATACAGAATTAATTGGCAGAATGATATTGAAAGCGGTGGAATCGGGGAAATAAATTATTTAGAAATTCCAAAAGAAATTACCGGCGTAAAAGCAAGAATAATCGGTTTGCCGGGGAAGTTCTTTCCAACAGGAGCTCATAAAGTTGGCGCAACGTATGGATGTTTGGTTCCTTATTTAATTACCGGTAGGTTTAACCCCGATTATCATAAAGCAGTATGGCCTTCAACGGGGAATTACTGTCGCGGCGGTGCTTTTAATTCCGCATTGCTCGGTGTTCATGCGGTTGCAATTCTTCCGGAAGAAATGAGTAGGGAAAGATTCGACTGGCTTAAAAATATAGGTGCAGAAATTTATGCCACTCCCGGCTGCGAAAGTAATGTGAAAGAAATTTATGATAAATGTCACGAATTGGAAGCTGAAAGCGATGAATATTTAATCTTCAATCAATTCGATCAATTCGGCAATTCCATTTGGCATTACACCGTTACAGGAAGTGCAATTGAAAAAGTGTTTAACAAAATCAAAAATGAAAATTCCCGTCTGAGTGGTTATGTTTCCGCTACAGGTTCAGCCGGAACAATAGGTGCGGGGGATTACTTGAGAACCGTTAATCCTTTAATTAAAGTTGTTGCTTCCGAAGCATTACAATGTCCTACTCTTTTAATGAATGGCTTCGGAGGTCACAGGATTGAAGGTATCGGAGATAAGCATATACCTTGGATTCATAACGTGAAGAACACAGATTGCGTAACAGCAATTGACGATGCCGAACCTCTGAAATTGATAAGATTATTTAATGAGCCGGAAGGCGTTAAATTCCTTTCATCGCTTGGTATAGATGAATCGGTTCTCCAGAAATTACAATGGCTGGGAATATCTTCCGCTTCTAATCTGATTAGCGCTATCAAGCTGGCTAAATATTATGAAATGAACGAGAATGATATAATATTTACTGTGTTTACAGATTCGATTGAAATGTATCGCTCAAGGTTAAATGAAATGAATGAATCAATGGGCAGTTATTCTAATGTAGATGCGGCTGTTGATTATCATTCGGTAATTCAAAAACAATCGATCGATTATTTTAAGGAACTCTCTTATTACGATAAAAAATCTATTCACAACTTAAAATACTTTACTTGGGTTGAACAACAAGGAAAGGATGTTAAAGAGTTAAACGCACAATGGTACGATGAAGAATATTGGAACGAACGATTTGGTGTTGTTGAAATATGGGATAAATTGATTGAAGAATTTAACAGTAATCTTTAAATAGAATAACTTGCAATGACACTTAATCAGTAATTGACTGATTTAAACAAGTAATTAGTGAGAGAGAAATGAATTCTTTAAGAATTGAGAACGCTTGGATATGTACTCCAAACGGTTCTATGGTTAACCCCTTTTTCGGTGATATTCAAATTGAAAGGGGAGTTATTACAAATTTGGTTAAGAAAAGCTTCCCGAATTATCTGAAATTCGGGCATAAACAACATAAAAACAGTTATGATGCAAAAGGAGCGGTTGTTACAATCCCGCTTGTAAATTTTCACGATCACTTTTATTCAAGACTTGCTAAAGGGCTTAATATTAAAGGGTCAACCGATGATTTCCATTCGATATTAAGTAACTTGTGGTGGAAGTTAGACCGCGCATTAACAGAAGATATGGTTCGGGCATCGGTTCAAATGGCTGTAATGGAATCGATCAAATCGGGAGCTATTTATCTATTCGATCATCATGCTTCCCCTTCTTTTATCGAAGGAAGTCTTGATGTAATTGCTTCTATATTGATCGATAATAATTTGCGCGGTGTTCTTTGCTTCGAAACATCCGACAGAAACGGATCGAAACTTGCACAGCAAAGTTTGAATGAGAATGTAAATTTTATTGATGGACTTGAAAGCAATAATATTAAAGGAATGCTTGGTTTACATGCTTCCTTTACTTTATCCGATGAGACGTTGGAACAGGCATCGACTTTAGTAAAAGAATACGGTCTCGGTATTCATATTCATCTTTGTGAAGATGCTCTCGATAGAGCACTAAGCAAAGAGGTAAGCGGTAAGTTTCCCGTCGATAGATTATTGTCTAATGAGTTGCTGAATGTAAAAAGTATCCTTGCACACGGAATTTATTTAACTAATAGTGATCTTAAAAAGATAGACGAAAGCGGTGCTGCAGTTGCATTTAATGCCGATAGCAATATGAATAATTCGGTAGGAACACCGGACTTCTTTGCATACAACGAAGCGATTCCCATGCTTATGGGAACCGACGGAATGCACGGCAATCCCGGTAAGTCTTTGAAAAATGTTTTTCTGTTGATGCGAGCTTCAGGAATGAGCTTCGAGCAATCGTTCCACTTAATTCAAAAAATTTACTTTGATCAAATTACATTTGTGCAGAGATATTTCCCCGATTATCCCACGCTTAAAAAAGGAGATAGAGCGGATTTCATTATTTGGGATTACGTTCCTCCTACTCCGATTAATTCTAATAACTTTTTTGGGCATTATATATACGGAATATTGGAAAGAACGCCTAAGTGCGTAGTTGCAAACGGGGAATTCTTATTGTCTGACGGTAAATTGAATAATATCGATGAGGAAAAAATTAATCAAGAAATATATTTACAAGGCGAAAAACTATTTAGAAGATTCAGTAGAATGAAGTAGGAGAAATATATGTCGAGAGCAGAACAAATACTGGAATTGGCAAAGCAATATGAAAATTATACTGCCGAAAATTTATCTAAAATGATTCAACAAAAATCTTTGAGTACAGAAGAAGAAGGTGCGGCAAACGAATTAAAACGCCAAATGGAAGATGCCGGATTCGATGAAGTGCGAATAGATAAATTGGGTAACGTAATAGGAAGAATTGGTAATGGACCGAAATTAATTGCTATAGACGGACACATCGATACAGTTGACATAGGTAATATTAACAATTGGGATTTTGATCCTCTTGGCGGAGAAATAAAAGATGGATTTGTTCACGGCAGAGGAAGTGTCGATCAAAAAGGAGGTCCAGTTGCTGCTGTAACTGCCGGACGTATATTAAAAGAAATAGGAATTCCAGAAGATATAACTCTGCTCGTTACGGGAACAGTAATGGAAGAGGATTGTGACGGACTATGCTGGAAATATTTAGTTGAGGAAGAGAATATTAAACCGGAAGCGGTAATTATTACCGAGCCGACAAACCTCAATATTTATAGGGGTCATAGAGGTCGTATGGAAATTGAAGTTGAATTCTTCGGAGTATCGGCTCACGGTTCTGCACCCGAACGCGGAAAGAACGCAATTTATATGGGAGCGCGCGCTTCTTTGGAAATAGAAAAACTGAATGAAAGATTGGCGCATGACGAATTTCTCGGAAAAGGTTCCGTTGCTCTTTCCGAATTTATTTCGAAAAGTCCTTCACTTTGCGCCGTTTCAGATTACGCTAAAATTCATCTCGATCGCCGTTTAACGTGGGGTGAGGATAGAACCATTGCGCTCGGCGAAGTCGAAGAAATAGTTAAGGATATGAATGCAAAGGTTGAATTGCTTCAGTATGAAGAAACGGCTTATACTGGATTTAAGTACGGAATGGAAAAATATTATCCCACTTGGAAACTCGAAGAAAATCATCCGCTTGTACAAAAAGGTGCGGAAGCTTATAAAAATCTTTTTGGAGAAAATCCATTTATAGACAAGTGGACGTTCTCAACTAACGGAGTAACGATAAACGGTTATTATAAAATCCCGACGATCGGATTCGGTCCGGGCAACGAGGTTCTTGCTCACGCCCCGAATGAAAAAGTACCGGTTGAGCATCTTGTGAAAGCCTCGGCATTTTACGCTATGTTTGTTTTGGGTTATTAATAGAACACTGATAACACGGATTTCAAGGATAATCACGGATGTTATTGGAAAACAAAACCAGTAAAATTATTAAATGTTTTTACGAGGTTTATAATACTCTTGGTTATGGATTTCTTGAAAAGGTATATGAGTCATCACTTTGTAAAGAATTAGAATTAAACGGTTTTCATTGTGAACGCCAAAGAAAAATAGATGTATATTATAAAGGTGAAATTGTTGGAGAATATTATGCCGACATTGTAGTTGACGATGAGATTATCATTGAATTAAAGGCGGCAGAATCACTTTGTGAAGAACACGAATATAAATTAATATTTAAAAGCAACAAATATTGAAGTGGGATTGCTCTTAAACTTTGGAAAGAAGCCCGAGATAAAAAGAAAAATTTTTACAAATGACAATAAAAATCTGTGAAAATCCGTTTTATCTGCGTCATCCGTGTTCAATAGAATATTAAATAAAGGAGAATAAAGTATGGTAGAAAAACTTAAAGGAAAGCATTTTTTAACTACTGACGACTGGACTAAAGAAGAACTCGATGTAGTATTCGAAAGAGCATTCGACTTAAAAGAAAAATTTTATAAAGGCGAGGAGACACTCTACCTCCCTTGGAAAACGTTATTTATGATATTCTTCGAGCAATCAACCCGCACGCGAAATTCGATGGAAGCGGGAATGACTCAGCTCGGCGGACACGCACACGATTTAACTGCAGATAAAATGCAGCTGTCACACGGTGAATCGGCTAAAGATACAGCTATTATCCTTTCGCGTATGGGACATGGTATTGCCTCCCGTAATTGCTTCTATGGCATCGGTAAGGATTACCTAGCGGAAATGGCAAAGCATTCATCCAAACCGGTTATGTCGTTGCAGGACGACGTTTACCACCCCTTCCAGGGGCTTGCTGATTTGATGACGATATTCGAAAAATTCGGTAGAAACACTAAAAATTTAAAAGTAACCATTTCGTGGGCTTATGCGGATACACATGCGAAACCTCTTTCCGTACCGCAGACTCAAATTCTTCTCTTCCCTCGCTACGGCATTGATGTTACAGTTGCACATCCGAAGGAATTTCCGTTGAGCGATTACATTGTTGAAAAGGCAATGAAAAACGCCGAAGCAGGCGGCGGATCAATTAAATTCACCAACGATATGGATGAAGGATTCGAAGGCGCTCACATTGTTATTCCCAAAAACTGGGGCGGATTCGGTTATTACGGCGTTCAAGAATATCTTGATAACGAAGAAGAATGTAAAAAAGAAATGGCTGCGAATTTGGAAAAATATCACGATTGGATTTGCGATCGTCGCAGAATAGGATTAGCCGATAAAGATGTAAAACTTATGCATGCACTTCCCGCAGATCGAAACCATGAAGTTACCGATGATGTGATTGACGACGAAAACATTTCCGTTGTATTCGACGAAGCGGAAAATCGTTTGCATACTGCAAAAGCGATAATGTCGTTGACGATGTAGGTTTGATAGAACACGGATAACGCGGATTTAGCGGATTTTCACAGATAGAGTATTTAATTTAAAATAAAAATTTATCTGCGATCATCTGTCAAATCCGTGTTATCTAAAGATATATTATTCATCAAAGGGAACTTCCCGAGCGAAGCCGAGGGGAGCGGAGGTAATTGGAGTTGGTTATGCATTCAACCAAACCGGGTTGGGTCTATATTTTATTATGCTCCGACAATTCCTACTACACCGGCTCAACAATTAACTTACAGCGGAGATTAGAAGAACACCAAAGGGGAAAAGATCCGAATTCCTATACCGCGTCCCGCTTACCCGTAAAATTAGTTTATTCAAAATATTTCCCTACTATTCAGGAAGCGTTTAGGGTTGAACACCAAATTAAGAGATGGAGTCATGCCAAAAAAAAGGCGTTGATCAAGGGTGATTTTGAACTTCTGCACAAACTGGCAGAGTGCAAGAATGAGAGTCATTATAGGAATAAGGAAAAACAATAACTCCCGGTTCCCTCGACTTCGCTCGGGAGCCTACCCTTTTATACAAAAACTTGTCTGTGGTAATCCGTGAAATCAGTGTCATACGTGTTCGAATTAAGATCACTTTTCAATTCTAATAATTTTTACAGGGCAGTTTTGTGCGGCAAGAATGTTTTCCTGCAATTCGTCCTCGCTCACGAGTGTGCTGTAAATACCTTTTTTTTCTTTTCCTTCAATAAGCACACTTTTGCCGTCCTTTTTGGAAATTCGCCAGCGGTAAGGAGCAACTTCAACGCAAGCATTACAACCTATGCACTTGTGTCTAAAATGAATAATCTTAAACATCTATTCGGCGTCTTCCAATTTATATAATCTATCGGATGGTCGAATTATCTCCTCAATAGGCATAGAAAAGTTATCGCCTTTATGAACTTCTTCAACGGGTTTATCATCGAGACGCAATTCCTTGACGGTGGTTTTTACCACTCCCGTTGTTGGACCTGTAATCAATATTTCGTCGCCTACTTTAAGTGATTTGGTTTCGAGTCTGAATTCTGCGACCTTTATCTTCTTGAAATAATTTACTCCGGCGCCGAGGAACACTTTTCGTTTTGTGGCTTTGGAACCGTAAGTGTCGCTCCATTCCCCCATCTTTCTGCCGAGATAGTAACCATCCCAAAATCCGCGATTGTAAACAGTTGAAAGTTCTTCGAGCCATTTATCTATTTTATCACGAGTGTAACTTCCTTCGGCAATAGAATCCACCGCTTCGCGGTAACATTTTGTTGTTGTGTAAACATAATCGGAAGAACGGCCGCGACCTTCTATTTTAATTACTTCAACTCCGGCATCAATTATTTTATCAAGAAAATCTATTGTGCAAAGGTCTTTCGCACTCATTATATATTCGTTATCGATCAGGAATTCAGTCCCTTCTTCCTTTTCGGTTACTATATACTGCTTCCTGCAATCCTGAGCGCAAGCGCCGCGGTTAGCGGACGAATAATGTGCATGCAAACTCAAATAACATTTGCCCGATATTGCCATACATAATGCGCCGTGTGCAAATATTTCTATTTTTACAAGTTCACCGTTGGGACCGGTAATTTGTCTTCTTTCAATTTCCCTTGTAATATCTGCAACTTGTTTCAAACTCAATTCGCGGGCAAGAACCATTACTTCCGCAAAAGCGGAATAAAATTCTACAGTTTCAATATTACTTACATTAGCCTGAGTAGAAATATGGAGCGGCATACCGATCTTACGCGCGTAATTCATCACGGAATGATCCGAAGCGATCACTGCTGAAATCCCGCACTCTTTGGCTTTATCAACAATGCTTCGCATAAGCCGAAGATCGTGATCGTACATTATTGTATTAAGAGTGATATAAGAACGTATATTGTTTTCTTTGCAGATGTCGGAAATTTTTTTGAGATCGTCCAGTGTAAAATTAATAGACGACCTTGCACGCATATTCAATTGCTCTATGCCGAAATATACCGAATCGGCTCCCGCTTTAATTGCAGCGCTTAAAGCTTCGTAAGAACCGACCGGCGCCATTACTTCAACCGTTTTATATTTATTCAAAATTTTGAACCTTTCTCTTTCAGTATAATAATTAAGATATTGCTTATAATTTAAGCTCACAAAAATAAGAAAAAGAAGTGATTAATCTATTTGGATCTGTTCGGAATATCGGAGATGAGCAAAAATGCATAAATCGTGTGTGTTGTCCTGCACTTGAAATTGTAAATAAGAAACTCAAATCTTAAATTTGATTTAACGAAAGAATAATGTGAGCAGTAAATTATGAATTACTATTACAAATGTTTCGGTTGCGGCAATACTTTTAATGCAGAAAAAGTCGAACATGAGTTTATTTATCTTTGTCCGGAATGCGGTTCTGCGGAAAAAAATCAACCGCTGCAAGGTGTTATGACTGTCGAATACGATTATGACGAAATCCGCTCAAAATATTCACGCGAAGATTTGTTGAAATTGGAGCCCGGGAAATTTTGGCTCTACCCCTTTCTGTGGAATATAAACCTTTCCGAATTCAATGATGAATTGTTAAACCGTCTTTCTTTACCGAAGAATTTGTTATACAAATTTAATTTAAATAATCATGATGTTTTGGTAATGGACGAGACGCGTAATCCCACTCTATCTTACAAAGATAGAGCTTCAAGCGTAGTTGCATTGAAAGCGATTGAGTTGGGCATTACGGAAATTGCAGCTGCATCTACAGGCAATGCCGGTTCTTCTCTGGCGGGTATTTGCGCACGATTAGGATTGACATCACGAATCTATGTTCCTAAAAATATTCCCGAAGCAAAACGAATTCAGATAGAAGCTTACGGTGCGAAACTTGTTGTTGTGGACGGTGATTACGACAAAGCGTTTGATGTTTGTTTGGAAGAATCTATGCAAAACAATTGGTACAACAGAAACACTGCATATAATCCCCTAACAATCGAAGGGAAAAAATCTGCTGCATTCGATATCTTTATCGAAACAAGAGGGAAGCTTCCGGAATATATTTTTGTACCTGTTGGCGACGGGGTAATTATTTCGGGAATTTCCAAAGGGTTTAAGGAATTGCTAACTCTTGGCTGGATTGACAAGATGCCGAGATTAATTGCTGTACAATCCGTAAAAAGTGACGCGCTTGTTCGATATTTGCAGTCTGGGGAATTTGAATACATCCCCGCTGATACAGTTGCAGACAGCATCTCCGCGGGCGCTCCTCGTAATCTATTTATGGCTGCCGATGCCGTTAAGAAAACGAGTGGATTTGCAGTTGCTATAAACGACGAAAGTATACTTGCTGCACAAAAGGAATTTATAAAACAGACAGGAATACTTTGCGAGCCTTCTTCGGCAGCGGTTTATGCTGCATTCAAAAAATTAATCGAGGAAAACACGCTTTCCGGAAAGGCAAATGTTTTGTTATTAATTACTGGTAACGGACTTAAAGATGTTGGGGCTCTACGACGATTATAAATTTCAGATTTGTTTTGAATGAATTGATTTTCCGGTTCGATCCCCTTAAATTCTTTTTAAAATTATCCTCTATTTACAGATAGCTTCCAATATCCTGAATTAAAAGTTTTGCAAATTAACACGAGGGAAAAATGGCAAACTTTAACGAAGCTATTGTTAAAACATTAGCCCGCGAAGGCGGAGCAAAATATACCGATGATCCTAACGACCCCGGCGGCGCCACTAAATATGGAATTTCGCAAAGAGCTTATCCTAATATTGATATTAAAAATCTTACCGAACAACAAGCGCGGGAAATTTACAAGAGGGATTATTGGGATAGAATACGTGGAGATGAAATTGAAGATCAGTTGATAGCGGAAAATATTTTTGATACGGCAGTAAATATGGGTGTAAGAACCGCCAGCCGTTTAGCTCAATTGGCTGCTGATATTGATATAGTTGATGGAATAATCGGCAGTAAATCGCTCGAAAAATTAAATGCAGTCAGCCGCGAATTGTTCCTTGCAAAATTTACAATTGTCAAAATTGCTCGTTATGCAAATATTTGTAATAAGCGTCCTGCATCGAGAAAATATTTATTGGGTTGGATCAACAGAGCATTGGGGGCAATGTCATGAGTATTTGGGATACAATTTTCGGAGGCGGTGATATAGTTAAAGCTGTCGGCGATGTTGTGGACGATTTGTTTACCTCCGACGAAGAAAGACTCGAGAACCAATTAGAGCTTTATAAAGCGGAACGCGAGTACAATTACAAGGAAGCAAAATTGTTAGCCGATCAAAATATAGCTCAAACCGAAGTGAATAAAGAGGAAGCTCGAAGCGGAAGTTTATTCGTTGCCGGTTGGCGTCCGGCTATAGGTTGGGTAGGTGCATTAGCGCTCCTTTATCAATTTGTTGTTTATCCTTTATTGCTGTGGATTCCCGGTATTAAAGAACCGCCGAAACCCCTGGATTACACAATGCTTTTCACTATGATTACCGGAATGCTTGGTATTGCGGGTATGCGTTCTTTCGATAAATTAAAAAACACCGATACTAAAAGAATTTCCAAATAGCAGATTAATATATTTTTCAATTTACTTAATGTCGGCTGTTTTATTGTTTTTCGATTTCGTGTGCCTTAACTTAAATTCAAAATAAAATGGAGGTGAAAATGGCAGCGCTTAATTGGTATAAAGTTGCGGAACCGGATGAAATTCCCGAAGGTCGTGTAAAAACAGTAAACGCCGAAAATAAAAGTTTTGCGCTTACTCATTTTGAAGGAAAGCTTTGTGCTCTCGATAATAAATGTCCGCATCAAGGCGGTCCTTTGGGCGAGGGATCGATTGAAGACGGGTGGCTGCGCTGCCCTTGGCATGGTTATGAATATCATCCAACTACAGGAAGACCTCCGGAAGGTTTGAACGATACTGTTAAAGTCTATCCCGTTGAAAAACGTGTCGATGGAATTTATGTCGGTTTGGAAGCTAAGGCTCCGCATAAAACTACCGTTTCAGACGTTATGGTTCAAACAATGATAAACTGGGGAGTTGATACGGTATTTGGAATGGTTGGACATTCCAATCTCGGTTTAGCCGATGCAATCCGCCGTAAAGCGGAAGAAGGAAAGTTAAAGTATTTCGGTATCAGGCACGAAGGCGCGGCATCTTTTGCTGCTTCCGGTTACGCAAAATTAACAGGTAAGCCTGCAGCGTGTTTTGCGATTGCCGGTCCCGGCTCAACTAATTTATTGACAGGATTATGGGATGCGAAAGTGGATCGTGTGCCTGTACTTGCTCTTAGCGGACAAATTGATACGCAGGTACTTGGTCCTGGAGCATTTCAGGAAGTTGATCTTGCTTCGGCTTTCAACGCCGTTGCAGTTTGGAGTCAAACGGTTCTTCCTACCTCAAAGCATGCCGAACTTATGACACTTGCACTTAAGAACGCAATTTTGAAGAGGGATGTTGCTCATTTGATATTTCCCAATGAAGTTCAGGAAATTGAAGTTGATGAGAAAAGCAGTGCTTCTTCGCCGGAGGGCAGATTGACAGATCTTCGAATTTCTCCACCGGCAGAGTCTTTTAATAAAGCCGTCGAAATGATAAAGACAGCAAAGCGACCTTGTATAATAGTCGGAAACGGTGCAAAATTTTCCATGGATAAGATTATTCAATTAGCTGAGTTAATACAAGCTCCCGTTATTACAACATTTAAAGGAAAGGGATTAATTCCGGATGCACATCCGCTTGCGTGCGGGGTTCTCGGTAGAAGCGGAACGCCGGTAGCAAGTTATTTTATGAATTTCAGTGATTTGATAATTGTATTCGGAGCCTCCTTTTCGAATCATACCGGCATTGCAACATTTAGACCTATAATACAAGTCGATTTCGATCAAATGGCGCTTGGAAAATTTCACAAAGTGGACTGTCCGGTATGGGGAGAAATCGGTATAACAACGGAAATGTTAATTGAAAGAATCTCTGATTTTAGAGGGGAAGAATCGATAAGAGATGAAATAGCTGCAAGAAAAAAGATGTGGTGCGAAGAAAAAGAAAGCAGATTGAAAGATGATAGAGGCAGAGGAATAAGTTCTATTACAGTTTTCGATGCGATGAATAAAACAATACCGGAAAATGCAGTCATTACAGTTGACGTGGGTAATAACGCATATTCTTTCGGAAGATATTTCGAATGCAAACATCAATCGGTACTGATGTCGGGGTATTTAGGTTCAATAGGATTCGGTTTCCCTGCCGCAATGGGTGCTTGGGCAGCCGATCCAAATAGACCGGTAGTTGCAGTAACCGGTGACGGTGGGTTTGCACAGTATATGGCAGAGCTTACAACAGCGGTTAAATATAATATGAATATTACCCATATATTGCTCAACAATAATGAACTTGGGAAGATTAGCAAGGAGCAGCGAGCGGACGAATTGGCTGTTTGGGAAACCGATTTAGTTAATCCGAATTTTTCGGATTACGCTAATAATTGCGGCGCTTTTGGAATTAGAGTAAATAAAAAGGAAGAATTAGTAGAAGCTATTAATAATGCACTTGAATATAACGGACCGTCGATGGTGGAAATAATGACAGATCCCTATTTAATATAAAATTTATTCTTATTAAAAATAAAATAGAGAGCGTTCCCAAAAATCTGAAAACGGTTAAATGATAGGTTGAGTGTTTGTTAATATTAGAAAACCCACGATTAAGATCGTGGGTTAATTTTTTTAAGTCAGCTCAAATTAAGAGGGAAATATTTGCGAATGCATGTTCATCATCGATAAGATTTGATTTGCCTGTACTTGATTATATTCAAAAGCGAGTTTATTAAAATTAATCATATCTACAATTGTACCGATTAAACAAATACCTCCGGTTAGGAAATAAAGAATTCCCATTCCAACTTGTTCAAGAACAAAGCGGTGAACGCCTGCGATTCCTAAGAGACCGATGGCAGCCAACAGTAATATCATTTGCGGATCTTTTCGTCTCGAACGATAGGCAATTGAAAATTGTCGTATTTGCTCCTCATTCATATCTTTGATTAATCCGGCTATGTAAACTTGTTCGTCTCCACGTAATTCCGGAAAAAATTCTAATACGTTTGCCATTTTATACTCCCTTTGTTATTAGGTAATATTTTTTTGATTTCGTAATTAAGCTAACTATTCTAATAAAAATTAATATTACTGCAATAAACCCGATCGGATGAGATTCAATTGATCGGAGAATATCACCGTGGAATATGAATGATATTGATTTACCCAATCCGCAACCGGGACAGTTATCAATACCATAAAATTGAAATAAACATAAATCCAAATGATGAGAAGAATACGGATTGATAGAGATTAAATATATCAATGCGAATATCCAGAAGAACAATTCAAGTTTGAAAGGGCTCTTTTTGATAAATGAAATGTAATATAAAATCTTTTTTTTCAAATTGATTCCGTTTTATCAGTTAAGACGCAACATTTAGAGTAGGGTTCCGGCAAATAAAACTCCTTAGCTTCTATAAGAGGATTGAATAATCGATATGTAAAATAACAAAGGAGAAGGAATAAACAATTGATATTTTGATTTATTCCGTTAGATAATAAAGTAATCGTTTGAACAGCGGGTGATAGTTCTCATTGGACTGAGTTTTTATTTTTTATAAACCCAAATTTATTGTTCTTTTGACAATTTGGGGAGTAATAAAAAAAGCCGCCCGGAGGCAGCTAACTAAAGGGGAAGATACAGAGAAATTTTACTTTTGCATTTATCATTTTCTAAAAAGAGGACTCTATTGAACAAAGAGGTCAATAAAGTTATTTATAAACAAATCATTTTATTTTCATTATTTTGTTTCAATTAAATAATCCCAGACAAAATTTCATCAATTTTGCGTTATTAATCCTTAATGCACCTTACACTCAGTCCGTAGATTTTACTGTTGACTGTTACTTCCGCTCGTTCACGTCCCGCCCATATACCTATTGTAAAATTTTTAGCTTGGTCAAGATTATAGTTGGGGTAATCCTCATCAGAATCGCTGGAACTCCAAAAACTTGCGTAATGAGTTCTAGCAGTATAATAACTGGTATTAGTAATATTATCATATATTTGTAAAAACCACCCTGCCGCTAAAGCAGAAAATCCGCTTGAATTATTACTTCCATCATAAGAAAAATCACTCAAAGTATAATTTTCATCTTTTAATGCTTTGGGATCGCCATTAACAGCGTTAATTAAAGATTGATACTCAGTGGCGGAAGGCAGATGCCAGCCGGGAGGACAAACAGTTTGAGCTTCATACCAAGTATATAGTCTGCCTTCAATTTCCGTAGCGTCAGGATTACGAAAGGATGTTTCCGTATAATAATTCAAATTATTGGCAAGCCAAATTTTACCGGCAATCTCAATAGTTCTGTAAGTATGACCATCCCTAGTATCTGTAAAAGATCCGAATCTGCTGTTTATTAGGGTGGCTTCATAAGTGGTATCAACAGTGAATTCAGCTTCAGTATATTTCAATGTAAAAGAGAAATCCTGATCTGATGTTTCTTCCGACGAAAAAGTTACTCTTAGCTGTTCACCGATATTATCTTGAGTAACTGAAATATTCGGATTTGTAATATCCAATATAAGAGCATTTTGGGACGTCCCGATAAACTCGGCAGTTTGAAACGTAGAAATATCCGACAAACTCTTGGGTCTGTTTTTCAAAACATCACCGGTATAACCGAATAAGTTCTTTAACTCAACAAGCGCATCGTTTGTCTTATTCCACCAAGTTTGAAATATATCAAGATTCTCTACAATTGAACTTAATATTGGATTTGTTGTCCCAATATCACCACTATAAATAGTTCTGTATTTAACTATAACATCAAAAGAATATTCTTGATTATTGATTAATTCAAGCGAAGCGGTCGCTTTTAATAAGCGATCCAGAGTTGGGCCAGTGGGTATTTGCAGTCCCGACAAATCTGATTCCAATGGAATTGTCGCCACTTGATATATTTCGATAGCCCTTGTACCGACTTCTAAAATGCTCTCGGCTATTATTACTGCTGAAGCAAAAGCGGCGATTTTTGTAAAAACACCTTCAGGTGCTGCCAATAATGTTTTTAATGCCACGCCAGCAAAAACAATTTTTGTGATTTGAAACTTTAAGAATGTATTGAACCCAACGAGTGGATTTTCCTCCTCGGCAAAACTTAACGGAAGATTTGAAAAGTTGAAATTGTTCGTAATAAAATAAGCGAACTCCACTTTTTCACTATCCGTTAATTTTGAAAACTCGTCATTAAAATCATTAACAAGGTTATTAACAGTAAGTCTGTTTGTAGCACTAACTGTGGAATCCAGACTATTGAGAATGTTATTTATATCAGCGACAAATTGGTTATTTACAGCATCAGAATTTATGCTCGGTCGCTGTTGTATTATCAAATCAATGCTCTCCTGACTTTTTTCAAAAGATATTGTTAATGTTTGTTTTCCGGGGCTGACATTTGGTATCATTAAAGAAAGTTGGTTATCTTCTTTTCTAACCGCAACAATAGATTTCTCCCCGAGTTTTCCGGAATACTTATCCAGCGTGATATTCATACCATGAACAGTTATTGTTATAAACTGATAAGGAGTTGGATTAGTAATATCGGCTGAAAGGGTTATCTGCTCAATAGGTGGAGAGTTAATTTCACTATTTTCTTTGCAGCTTAAAAAAAGAAAACTAACAATAAAAAGGGTTATCAAGATTAAAATCTTCAGTCTTTTAACGCTTAAAGACTCTTTAAATATTTTTATAGCTGATACATTATCTGAATTCTGATCCAAACTTAAATCTCCATATTAAAATTATTTAACCGGTTCCTGTAAAAAAAAGTTTAACAAAGATAATTAGAACATTAAGAAGCTTATTTTAACAGCGTCATTTTACGCGATTGAACCCACTTGTTATTTACATTTAACTGATAGAAATAAACACCGCTCGACAAACTTGATGCATCAAAATCAATTGTATGGTTACCGGCAGCTAATTCTTCGTTTAGAATTGTCTTAACCAATCTTCCCAAAGAATCGAATATTTTCAATTGTACTTTACTTTCCGATGGAATTGAGAAGTTAATCTTTGTAGTCGGGTTGAATGGATTTGGATAATTTTGTTCCAGGGAGAAATTAATAGCCGAAAGTTCTTCCTTTTCGGCAGAAGTAACCAATTGTGTTAAGTCAGTGCTTTGAACAATATTTAAGAATCGATATGCCCCGCTGTTTTTTGCCACACCGCCGATAACATAAAGCCTGTCGTTCATTACTGCAACGGAAGAATGTCTTCTTCCTATTAGATTGGACGTATAGCTAGTCCAGGTTTCTGTCGGCACATTATATTTCCAGAATCTGTTTTCCTCGGCGTAATCGCCAATAACAAAAATATCTTCACCGTAAACGGCTACGGATATTGCGCTTGTGGGTTGGGGAGTTGTTCCTTTCTGCATCCAAACGTCGTTGGCAATATCGTAAACATAAATAATATCGCTCGTGCTTCCGTCGTAACCACCGAACGAATAAATCATTCCGTTATAAACACCGGCTTGATTTATAACACCCGCAAAAGGAAAATCCGCACCCTGTGTCCAAGTGTCCATATCGCAATCATAAATGTATAATGTGGTTTTATAAGCTGAAGTTCCGGTTGAATAATCATGGTCCATACCGCCAAACACATAGATTTTTCCGTTGTAGATTACACTGCCTGCCTGATTACGGGGATCCGGAAAATTTGCTCCGTAGGTAACTTCCAAAGTGTTAACGTCAATTATTTCCAACGTAGAATCGGAGACCGGATAACCGTCCCCACCTAAAACATAAATATGTCCGTTATAAAAATGAGCATCGATGTAGCGTCTGAATTTCAATTTTACATTAGTCAATTGCCAAAATAAATCGCTAGGATTTTTATATTCGAGAAAAGAATTAAACGGGTCATCAAAAATCACTCCGTAAGGAGATTTGCCGCCGAGGTGAAATAAAGTTGTATCATTTACTACTACAGTTTCCAT
Source organism: uncultured Melioribacteraceae bacterium (assembly GCA_964573255.1). Lineage (GTDB taxonomy): Bacteria > Bacteroidota > Ignavibacteria > Ignavibacteriales > Melioribacteraceae > CAYNUJ01. The sequence goes on along the minus strand of CAZNJB010000005.1, from coordinate 2,143 downwards.
GCCCCTGCCCGGAAGCCAAACATTGCTTTCCCAATCAAAGTTAGCCTCTTGCGCAGGGAGTGTAATAGTAAACAATAGAATAAAAAAAATAAATTGTGTTGTGTATTTCTTCATAATTTTCTCCTTTAGTAATTATTTAAAATATCAGGACAAATCCGCTGTGAATAAGTCGGATATATAATCCTTTTTGCTAGCTGAAGATACTTAAATATTTGAGGGGAATCAGAAAAATGTCGTGAAATACACGATTTTTGTCACGAAATGCAATTATCAGTAAAAATTAAAGTGTTTTTTATTTGAATTTCAGTCGTTTTAAAAAACTAATTTCACATTAATTGTCTCTATCCATCAATTCGAGGAGTTTGTTTTTGTAAGTTCTGCTTATTTTTACGATGTTGTCGTTTGTCAAAGCCACATCTTGTAGGGTAAAATATTTTACATGGCGAATATTTACAATATTCGATCGGTGGATTCTAACGAATTGATTTGCGGGAAGTAAATTTAAAATATCCTTTAAATTTCGTCTTTCAATAATAGGTGATGATTCATCTATGAGGTGATAATATAAATAATGTCCGCTAGAACTTATGTGAATTATATTTTTAAATTCAATTCTTTGATTATTGACAAAAATAAATCCGTCGTCTCTGCTGCTGGCTGCTTCTGCTTCTTTTAGTTTATTGACCAATTTATCAATTTTTTCACTTTGTAATTTTTCTTTTTCAATTAAATCTAATGAAACGCTTTTTTGCGCTTTATACATTTTGAATCCCATATAACTTAGATAAATAAAAATAATTATTCCAATCCCGGACAAAGTAAGCAAAATGAAATTAATTTTATTTGTCTTCTCCGTATCGGCAATCCTTTTCTTCAAATTGCCGGCATTATATTTAGCACGCATATCAATTTCTGTTCTCATTCTACCGTAGTTTTTCATTTTCTCAATATATTCTGCATGTAATCTCATATAAGCATGTGCGTTCTCAATATCGCCAAGAGAATCGTAAGCAGTCGATATTATTTTGTAGGTATCTCTAAGTGCGTTTTCCAATTTATTTTCTTTTGCTGCTTCAATTATTTCATTACCAAGTTTAATGGTTTCCTTATAGTTCCCTTCGTTTAATATAATCTTAGCCAATGTTATCCGTGATATCAACGATTGAAGTTTGTCATTAAGATTTTGGGAAATCCTCAATGCTTCTTCTGCTAATTGCTTTGCTTCTCTTAATTTTCCCTTTTTAATATTTATGTTGGCAATTTCGATTAAAGGACGCACTTTGGTAGGATGATCCGGAAGACTTTGGGAAAGATCATATCCCTTTCGAAAATAATGTTCAGCGGAGTCTATCTTATTCCACATTTTGAAATTATTTGCTTTGCCCGTATATACGCTTAGCAAAAACAATGGTTCTGTTCCTTCAACAGCTAAAGCACGATTGAAATAATTATTTGCCTCCTCGAATTTCTTTAAGCGGTTATAAATTGACCCAATACTCAAAAATGTATTTGCAACAGCGAAGGGATTATCAGAATTTAATTCCACTGATTTTTCATAATACTCAATAGCATTGGTGTAATCGCCCAGCTGTTTGTAGAGTATTGCTAAGTTACCGTAAACACCTGATTTAATTTGCTTGTTTTCGAAATTCCCCATTTCACCCAGGAGTTCAACAAACACATTTTTCGCCTTTTCAATTTCACTCGATCTCCAAAGAGCTAATCCGTAAAGATTTTTGGCGGAATAATAAAACTCTCGGTAAGTATTATTTCCCGATAATTCAGGAAGAACTTTTTCCAAATAATAAATTGTACTATCAAATTTATGCCCGTTGTAAAATGCTTTTGCTCTAAGTACTGTTCCGAAATACCTAGCCGAATCGTTATTTCCCTCTCCCACTTTATTGAGAAGATAGTTGCTATAATAGAAGGCGCTGTCGAATTGAGCCGGAGAAAAACTCATCCCTAAATTGTATGCGGATTCGATGCTTCTCCTACTGTTTCTAATGTCCTTTCTTATTTTATTAAAGTCAGGAATATTTTGAGGGAAACTGTTCAAGCAGATAGAAAAAAACAAAAAAATCAAATGGAACGCCTTCATTTATCGCCCTTTAACAAAAGTAATAATTAACTCTATTTTATG
>CAZNJB010000004.1:0-119222 GCA_964573255.1 uncultured Melioribacteraceae bacterium | reverse complement strand
CGGGGAAGCCGGGATAGGGATGATTCAAGTTTAGATTCGAAGAGAAGAGTTATTTGATTTAATTAAAATAATTTTTATGCGTATTTAAATTGGAGATTGCAAAATGAAGAGAAAACGAGCAATTAATCTTTTCAATACAGCGTATTATTTCATGGCGAAAAAAACGGGGGTATGTGATGAAGAAATTATTTTGTGAGGGATACAAAACAATTTCTGTCGTAATTTTATTTTTCGCAATAACAATAATTAATTTTTCTTCTTGCCAAACCACGGAACCGCCGGCAGCGCAAGGGAAAATTATGTTGGAAGCATTGGACGCCTCAAGCACCGAAGCATGGTTGAAGTTAAGCTTGCAAGAATTAAACCTACCGCAGAACGTAACCGTTACCCGCAACGACACAATAATAGAGACCCTAACCATGGATAAACCGGATACTGTGATTTACGACGAAGGTTTACTTCCCTCAACAAATTACAACTACAAAGCGGAACTTGTAAACAATTACGGAATAAGCGCCGTAGCAAGTATTAGAACAATGGATACCACCAGCCACGATTTTACCTGGCAAACCTTTACATTCGGCGGGGCAAATGGCAGCAGCGTGTTGAACGACGTAGCTATAATAAACGAGAATGACATTTGGGCTGTGGGAGAGATACACACCGAGTGGACCGACCAATACGACAGCAATGGTGTTTGGGTGCAGCCTTATAATGCCGTTCATTGGGACGGAAATAAGTGGGAGTTGAGGAGAATAATAGTTAATTTCAGAGGGAATGCTACTTTTATTCCATTAGAAGGAATATTTGCTTTCTCATCAAATGACATTTGGTTAGTAGGAAGCTTACCTATTCATGGGGACGGAAATAATTGGAAAATCTATGATGTTAGAGAAATTACAAATAGTAATTTATCTTTATCAAAAGCTTGGGGAGAAAGTAGCGCTAATATATATTTTGTAGGTCGAGGAGGTCCCATAGCCCATTACGACGGTAGCCGATGGGAGAAGATAGAGAGCGGGACGGATTTAAGATTCCATGATATAAATGGAGATAATGAAAAAATATATTGTATTGCCACAGAGCTTTTTACCGGTATAAATTCCGAGCTTTTCGAAATAAAAAACAGTAAATCTTTTTTAATTGACGGAACTAATTTAGGTATCAGTAGCGTTACGGTTTATCCAATTAGGAAAAAACTGTATGTCTTCGGTTATTATAGGTTTGTGCGTACGGAAGGCAAAGGAGGTTGGGAAGAAATTAGCGAACCGGTAAATTTTGACGGATACTCAAAAGTTATAGGAATAGGATATAATGATATAGTAGCAGTAGGTTCGTTTGGTAAAGTATATCATTACAATGGTATAAGTTGGAATTTGCGAAGAATAGGCGATGATATAAATAATTTAATAGACTTTACTTCTGTAGCAATTAAAAGTAATATTATTTGTGCCGTTGGTTCAAATAATATTGCATTAGGAAGGAGGTGATAGAGAGTTAATGATAATCTATTAATTAAAAAATGCCTCCGTAGCTGCCACTACGGAGGCTTAACGGCATAATTAAATTCATCAACTCAAACAGCCCGACAAGCTAGCAAGGATGATGAATTATGCCTTTTTATTTTAAAACAAAAATAGAGGTATGAAATGAAAACTATTATAATCGTTTTGATATTATTTATCAATACATTTATTGCAATTGCTGGGACAAAGACAATATCTATTGATTTTGAATTAACTGAAACTGCTATTAATAGAGCGCTGGTTTCGCAATTTAACGACCCTAATTTTATATTTAAAACTTTTACAGGAATAGTCAATATCCCGAATTTTGGCAATGCCAATTATACACTTGAACTTAACCGACCAAATATTGACTTTTCAAATAATAATTTAGGTATTCTGCTCAGTTTTCATTTTAACGCGGTTTTAGGCACAACTACTTGGAATTATGATTTTGAAGCAAATCCCAGTATTGATATACCCCAAACTAGTATTTCAACAAACCAAGTTGAATCATTCCTTTTAGATTTGCCAGCGAAAATTAATTCTTTAACAGATATACCTCAATGGTTAAAAGATTTGGTTATTTTAAAATATAATGATTACAAACCTTGGCTGTACCCTTCCAAATTATTAGATAAAATAAATAGTCAAAGTTTTTTAGCTCAAAGACCTATGTCAATAAATAATATAATACTTAGCGAAAGAATTGAAACAAATAAATTAATTATTACATTAGGTTTAGAAGCAGCAACTACACAAACAAACTTTCAAATTTACTTTGTAAATGAAAATCCTGACAAACTAAAGATTAAACCTAATATAAATTGTGCTATGGTAGAACTTTGGATTTGGGACGGTAATGGTAATAAAAAATTGCATAGGACAAATTTAAATGTATTGTTAAACGCTGATGTGGAAAATTTGTACAACTTAAATAACAATTATTTTATTGGACCGCAATTTTTTACTGCAATGATACTATTTAAAACTGATGCTACTTTTTATGTTAAAAAATTCGGCGGACAAATGTGGCAATGGCTTAATGCAACCGGCGGAATAAATTATTAGGAGAAGAAAAACAATGAAGCATAAAATGATATTTATAATAATAGGACCTGTATTATTGGTTTTGTTTGGTTGTAATAATAATCCGGTAATTCCACCACCTCCGGTAGGACCCGACACAACCTCTCATAATATTATATGGCAGTCCGATACTTTGGGAGATTTTATGAGTGATTTAAGTGATATTTGGGGAACTTCACCCGATAATGTGTGGGCTGTCGGATTGATTAGACAAAATGTTATTAACGGAACAAGTGTACTGCATTATGACGGTAAAAAATGGGAAGCTGCAAATTATTTTAAGACGGACTTAAAAGGCATATACGGTTTCAGTGAAACTGACATCTGGGCAGTAGGAAGTGACCCTATCTATCCATTTAGAGATGCGTTAATTGCACATTATGATGGAAATAGTTGGAGTACAAAGGAGATTATTCCCGACACGGAACCGTTAAATAAAATATGGGGAACGAGTTCAAATGATTTATTTGCAGTAGGCTCAAAAGGAATAATTTTACATTATAACGGCAGTAAATGGACAAAAATGCAGAGCGGTAAAAGTTATTCTCTGCAAGATGTATGGGGCTTTGCTCCGAATGATGTATATGCCGGTGGCGGCGGGAATGCAGAAAGCTATGCAGTTCTATTACATTACGACGGCAGTTCCTGGAAAGCTATAGTGGATTCTTCTTCACAAACCAAAGGGCAAATAATTCAAACTATTTGGGGAAGCTCACCAAACAATGTTTATTATTGGTCTTCATTTGGTGGTTCAACTTCCGGTTTTTTCAACGGTAGTGTTAATACTGGCTGGAATATGCAGACAATTCCAAATGATCATACTGTAATGCAGCATATGCGTGGGAGTTCTGCAAATAACATTTTTATTGTTGGTCCTTTTTCAATAATTCTGCATTACAACGGCAGCACCTGGCACAGATATGACGAAATATACCGTAAACCCGGAGGCGATATTTTATCAAGCGTTTTTACAATAGATAAAACGGTTTTTATTGTAGGGCAGTATTTTAATACTGCAAAAGCGCTTATTTATAAAGGTACAATAAAATAAGAGGTTTAAAATGAAAATTTATAGAATAACAATAATAATTTTGCTTTTTTTCTTTGCAATTAATATTAAAGCACAGAATGATTTTACTATTAAAATAAATGAAAATGAGGTTAATAATGCATTAAACGCAATAATAGCGGCAAGAGGTTTAAACTTCGGGGATTATACCGGTGGTTTTGGTCTTGCAGATTGGTATGCTAATATAAATGGAGCATCTATAGATATATTAACTAACAATCAAGTAAAAATTAATGTTACGGATATGGCTATTGCCGCCGATATTAATATTGCTGTGTTGAGCTTTACTTCGGTTGAACATCTAAGCGGTGAAATAAACGGTATAATTAAAATTATAGGTAACCAAACCGATGGGTACGAATTGGTAATAGATTTAACCGATATATAAAATCTAAGTTCTTGGGGTGACTTGAGCGGTTTTCCGGCAATAGTCGGCACTTTAATCGGAGATAAAAAAATATTAAACTTTATTCCCGAAATTAACATTTCGTTAACAAGTATAACCCCAAATGTTTTCGGCAGTATATTTATATCCGATATACCAAATTTAACCACCGACCAAAGTAATGTATTATTAAATTATTCACTAAAGGGCGGTAGGTTTGTTACCGTAAGAAACGAAGTTGAAGGACGTCACGATATTGATTCCATATATAATTTAGAGAATAATAATTTTATTGGATATCAATCTCCTCACGAATTTATTTGGGATCTAAATTCAAACCATACTTTTAAGGGGAAAGCATCCGGAATTGATTATCAGGCGGTTCATTATAAGTTCAGAAATTGGAAAGAAGATAACAGCACAGCCATTCAAAGAAATAATGAAATTATTGATAAAGATAAAACTTTTACTGCGGATTATAAAAAATCTTTTAATGTTACGTTTAATGCTAAACCCGAAGGGTATGCAAGCAACGGCGGTACTATAACGTTGGACGGTGTACCGAAGAATTTACCTTTAACGGAGTATATTTTTACCCAGCCTTATGGAAGTAATATTACAGCGCCATTAACTCACATTGAAAACAATAAAAGCTATAATTTTCTTGGTTGGAGTGACGGTGTTACAACGGCGGCAAGAACAATTTCACCGGCAAGCAATATGGAATTATCTATTCTGTATAAAGGTAGGCAGTTATCAAATTATTCATCAGCTTATTCAAACAACAACCAAAGAAAAACCGTAGCAATACGAGGTGGTGAATATATATCAGTCTATGAGAGCATGGGAAAAATATGGATAGAAAAATTAAAATTGGACGGAACTTGGGAATTGATGGAAAACGGAGATTTAGCGTCCAATATTTACGAGTGCAAAAATCCTTCTATAGCAGTAGATGGAAATAATTTGTTTATTGTTTTTCAGGAAAACATATCAAACAAAAGTTTTAATATTAGGCTTATGGCATTTGATGTAGCGGGCAATTCCGCCATTACATTAGACAACGAGATTGTAGAAACGCAGAGCAATATTTCTTATGATAATACAAATCCGGTTATTTCTGTAGTTGATAATTATCAAAATATTGAAATTCTTTTAGTATGGAAAGAGGACGGTAATGCATTCTATTCACCAGGATTATATTATTCAAATTTCAGTTTTGAAAATCAGAATAATCAATTTAGCCCAATAAATTATGGTAATCATCTACAGGGAACAGATATAAATTCGTATAACCCTTCATTAACAGCATTGAAGAATCAAACGGGTAACTTAATTTATCATTTAACATGGCAACAAAATATATCATCTTCGTCTCAGTCAATAAAATATACAACAATCACGGATAACAGCAGAACGCTTTCCGTAGGAACTATAGAAACTCCCTCCTCCGGCAGCGGATATACAAAGAACTACAATCCCACAATAACAGTAATGGATAATAACGTAGTAAGAGTAGGCTGGGTAGGTTACAGACTTAATTCGGGAATAAGTAAAATCAACAGTTCGGAAAAAATAATAGGAACTCCTGAATACCGCGCCGTTATGCGGGAAAGAACGACAAGCGGCTGGAGCGGAACGTTTTACAAATTGTCGTCAAATGTTAAGACAGTGAATATTAACCGCAGCGACGATAACAATTCAATTTATGCCTGGGTAAGTTCCAACGGAAGCAGCAATCAATATATTTTGAATAAGGATACTGAAATATTGGGCGTTATATCAAATCCGGGAGATTACTTGCAGCTTAGCGGAGGTCCAACGACAACGGAAATGAAAGCAATAAAATTCGAGACCGGAACCACGCCTTACTCTTTTTCAAAATCGGATATAACCCTTTCTCCTCCCAAAACAAACAATAATACATATTCCGCCGGAAGAGAAGGAATAATAAGCAGAGACGGAGCGGAGTTTTATTTTGTAATAGGAGACGTAACCCTCGACGGCAATAACGTTGCGTTTACACCAATAACAGCAGAAGCTGATTCAAATAATTATTTCTCTTACTTGGAAAGTGAAAAGATGAGCGTAAACGATAATTCTTCTCTTACTTATTCCGTACTTTACGGATTTGTGGATTCGCTGAAAGTAGCTGAACTGCTAACAGAAAACAATGAAATAAATTTTAGCGTAGAACTTGTTGACGCAAATACGGAAGAATTATTAGGCGTTTATGATAATGTAACCTATAACAGCAGCAATTTGTATCAGTACGATAATATTGCGTATTTCTTGAATATGAACGGCATAGGCAACAGAGAAGTAAAACTTCGTTTGAGAATAGATGAAAACATAGGCGGGAAATATACATTGGCTGATATAACCTCCGAAGAAGAACTGCTTCCTAAAACGTCTGTAAAAGAACTAAGTTATCAAGGGGAGCTTGCAGTAAGAGAATACGCATTACAGCAAAACTACCCGAATCTCCGCCTTCGCGTATGTTAATCATTATTCCAATTACTAAATCATTTCTAATCCACTCAAATCGACAATTCACAAATTAATGCTTCGGCGGACAGGCTTTTAATCCGAGCACAACAATTAAATACCAATTACCCAAAAGCGGAAATGTAAAATTGGTAATATATGATATGCTTGGCAGAGAAGTAAAAACGCTTGTAAATGGCTTTAAGCAGAAGGGAAGATACGAAGTTCAGTTTGACGCAAGCAGACTTTCCAGCGGCGTGTATATATACAGAATTGAAGCGAATGAATTCAGTGCGAGCAGGAAGATGGTGCTGATCAAGTAACAAGTTCAAAGTAAAAAGAAGCCGGGGCGGATAAGTTCCGGTTTTTTATTGCACGCAGAGGCGAAGAGATGCAGAGATCAAAGTAAAAAGTTCAAAGTTCAAAGGGAAAAAAGGAGAAAAGGTTGTTTAATTGCATTATTGAATATATTATTAAAATTAATGCGCTAAACTTTGAGCCAATCAGCCAATCAGCCAATCGTCCAATTTTAACCGCCACCGGCGGTCACCCAATCATCTTTTCTTCCCGCCCATCCATTTTTCCAACATTCCCAAGCCTTGCTTCTCTTGCATAGTATTATTATTATTCAGCGAATATTATTGAGAAATGATGTATTGATGCTATAGAGAGTGTGCGGGTAAGTCAGGATAAGGATGATTCAAGTTTAGATTCGAAGAGAAGAGTTATTTAATTTAATTAAAATAATTTTTATAACGCATTTAAAATGGAGCTGCGAAATGAGACGCATTTTATTTCTTCCGGTTTATTTTATGCTACTGGGCATAATCCTTCCGCAAACGGTTCAAGAGAAATTAGTTAGAATCCTAACCAAGATTTTAATTCAAGTTAAAAGGCATTTATTTATAAATTCAATCGGTAATATTGAAAGACCGGTAAACTATAAAGAAATTAAAACACTTTATTAATTTAATACGAAATAGGAGAAAGATGAATTATTTATTGACCAAAAGAAAAGTATTATTGATGTTGATTTGGATATCCTTTGTTTTATTTACGGCGTTATTTTCATGTAAAGATAACCCGGTTGATCCCTACGCAAATCTCGAACCGGGGAGAAGAGATTATGAGTGGACTGTGGATACTATAGAAGTACCAATTAGAGATTATCTTTTGCCGATGAGAATGTGGGGATCATCACCAAACGACATTTGGATTGTCGGTGAAGCCGACGTAACTTATAATAATATTTGGCATTTTGATGGTTCCTCGTGGCAAAATATTCCGGTTGCCGGGCTCTATAATCCACTTGGCATTTTTGGTTTTAGTAAAGACCAAGTTTGGTTATCTAACGCATATGGAGAATTCTGGAATTATAACGGAACTTCTTGGAAAAAACATAGTAGAGTCTCATTTCCTGATTTTGATATAATTGATTCACAAAATATATGGGGCTGTTCTACAAACAATATATATTCTGTCGGTTTCCGCGAAACATATAATATACAAGGGCAGTTTGGCACAATAGTTAAATATGATGGTTCTAAGTGGAAAATATTGAATATTCCGAATATACCAGGTAGTTTTATTAGTGTTAAGTGTCAAGTGTCTACTGGTTGGTATTTTATTGATGCATTTAACTCTAATACTGCAACAAATCCTTACAGTATCTTCGTCTTGAAAAATGATTCCTTAAAAATGGTTCATACCGGTAATAAAATCACAACCGTTTCATCAATCGGCGATGAAGCATATTTGTTAATTGACAAATCGATATTCAAATACGAAAATGATAAACTTCATTTATGGAAAGATTTTAGCGGTACAAATTATCAAGGAAGGATTTGGGGAAGAACAGAATATGACTTTTTCACTAATAACTATGATGGTATTGGTCACTTTAACGGTACTGACTTAATTACAATCTATAAAACTAATATCGGTATAAGCGAAGCAATAATTTTTGATAAAGATGTATTCTTCTTAGCTCAAGGTTCGGAACGTTATAGATTTTTTGTTATACATGGTAAATTAAAATGAATAAAAAATTATAAGGAGATATAAAATGACGATAGTTAAAAACAATCATTCTATCCTGATTTCATGTTTATTTATTATTTTCTTTTGCAAATCAGTAAGTAAATTAAATTTTTAGAATCTTAATTATTGTTTTTTAATTCTACATCGCTATTTGAGGCAGACGGGCGAAAAGCAACGCCGTTCTGTTATAAAAAATCGAGGTTTAATATGAAAAAATTTTCTTTACATTCCCCAAAAATATTTTTAATCTTCAGCATAATTGCCTTATCCTCAATTTCAACTCAATCCCAAATTTATTTATCTGGAACCGGTGGTGTCAATTACATACCCATGAAAAGTTTTGCTCATTTCTTAAATTCTTTGTCGAATAGCAAAATAGATGTAATTGGCTTTAATGGAGAATTAGGATTAAGATATAGCTTTTCTGATAGACATAATGTAAATCTAAATTTAGGTATAATTAATAAAAATGCTTCTTGGTCAGGTGGTTTTAGCGGTGCTAACTGGAATATTAGAATATTCCCAATTGCAGTAGGATATAGTTATATATTCGGCAATAAAGTTGAAGATCCTATTCTAACTCACGTTGGTATAAATATATCATTAAATTTCATACAAATTGATGAAAAGAGCTACACTGATACAGGTGGCTTCAATCCGGACGGTTTTTATAAAATGCATAGATACGGCTTTACTCCATTTGTCGATCTAACCTACAAATTGTATGAAGACTTAAGTTTATTCACAAAATTCGAATATAAATACCTTAATGATGTTGAATTATGGTCGCAAGAATTAAACTTATCCGGATTTATTTTTAATATGGGTTTACAAGTAAAACTATTCAATGTATTAAGTACACAAAATTGAGTGTTTCTCTTTACATCATTTTAGCAAGTATCAAAAATTTATATCTCTACAAGAATGCAAAAATGGTTGGAGCAATTGTAAAATTAATTCTGTCATTATAAAAACATCAAGTTCAATATATAGTACAACTGGCTTTCTATTCTGGAAATTTCCTCCTTTTATCAATTCGTTAGGCTACTTTTATTTTAACACAAGATTAATTTTTATTTCAGATTATTTACTTATTTCGGCATCTTTCTTCACCAAAACAAAGATTTGGATTTCCGCATTAATATATCTAACTTAAATTGCAAGTTAGTCGTTATCTTATCAATCGGGCAATTGAATAAAGACAAATAGAATACACACCCTTTTAGCCTGGCACTCAAAAAAGATAATTATTTGAACTTATTCTTACTGTAGCTAGTCTTCGTTGAAAGAATAAAGATAAAATCTGACCAGGCTGAACAAAGTTCCTCTCCAATATTCCTCAATATGGTTGTTTATATCGGATTAAATACTAATTGGGCACCGAACTTTTAGAATATATACCGGTTCACTTTTTATAATTTTTCATGTAAACAGAAGGAGTTAAACATGAAGACAATTTCAATGTTCTTAATCGCCCTGGCTATACTGTCTACTTCAGAGCTAATTAACGCACAAGAATCAGAAACATCGAATAAGCCCGGGTGGTTTGTCTTTAGTCAAAACAAAGTATCCTCTGAAAATCGCCAAATGCTCAATGCATTGCTCGACTCACTTTTGGCCCCAATTTTGAATGAGCTCGTTAATGAGAGGAAATTAATTGGATGGGGACACCTCATACATGCCTGGGGTGATGAATGAAATTACGGTTTCTTTTTCATCACTGAAAGCCATCGTACCTTTATTGATTTTTGGTCTGAATATATTAGCCGATTGAATGATCGACATCCCAGATGGTACAAAAAATTTGCACAATTAACTTTGGAACACAAGGATAATATGTATAGCATTCGCTCAATGCGGTAAGAAGAAAAATCACATACTATAACAAGCAGTTTGATAATATTTATTGGAGTAGCTATAGTTTTGTTAAAGAACCCCCAAATAGCAACTTCACTCTTAATATAAATTTGGATGCCAATCATTTATGATTTTTAGCAGTTGTATAAATGACTGACCATTTATGACATAAAGAAGTTGAACACTTTTTAATATAAATAATAACCTGAATTTTAAATTAACGGAATTTAGAAGGAATTATCCTGATTTACTCGGAGAATAAATTACTGTTAAATTACCAAGATTTAAGAATGGGATATTACATTTAATAAAATTAATGTGTGTTTTAGTTTTGTTCAAGATAAGCAGCACATTTCAACAGTTAAAATTATTGAAAAGGAATTAGTTGTGATTTTAAAAATTGAAAACCGTTGGATAAACAAATCCGAAGGTTTTCCGAATTAAATAATCAAATAGGGAGTGTACTATGCTACGAAATTTAACTTTATTTTTACTCTTCTCAGCTATCCTTTATTCGAGCTTTATTGATTCACAGAGATTATCTGCTCAATCTTTATGGCTCGATAGAAACAATGATAAATGTATATCATTAGAAATTCTCAAACCGAACTTTGACGGGAAGGATAATACAACTTTTATTACATCAATTACTTTTTTATCCGGAAGATATGCAGCGACAAAAAATATTATTGTAATAGCTGAAATCCCCTTCTCACACACCGGTATAGAGTCGAGTTACCGTAATGCAAAAAGTGAAAATGCTATTGGGAATCCCTATTTGGGGATTGAAATTCTTGGCGACGATTCCCCTGTTTTCGGAGAAGTTGGTTTACGTCTCCCTTTAGCACCAAAAGAAGATGTTCAAAATGCACTTTTAACAGGTTTCCTAACCGAGTATATTGATCGGTCTGAAGCTTTTATCCTTGAAATATTACCGATAAGCGCAGCAATTAACTACATTTATAAGAATCAAAAAGGTTTTAGCCTACGGTATCGTGGCGGATTGGTCGGATGGATTCCGACCGGCGACAGGGATGAATCGGAATGGATAATGCTTTACGGTGCACAAGCAGGTTATAGAATGCAGCAAGCCAACTTTGTGGCCGGTTTTAGCGGTCGCCTAATTCTTAGTGCTAGCACCCGTGGTTTAGATGAGAGGTCATTTCATCAACTTGTCTTGGCAGCAAATGCTGTTTTGGGAGACATTCAACCCGGACTCTCTTTTAGAATACCTATAGATGAAGATATGAGAGATATTTTGGATTTAGAATTCGGGCTTACTCTCGTTCTAAACCTGAACTAAGAGATTAAATATTTTATTCTAAAAGAAAGATTATTTTATTTGATTAACAACGCTTTTTAATTTTTGAGTAGAAGCGATATTGCAACAATAATTTATTTCTGTTCAGGAAAAGCGAAGGTTTTGAAAATTTTATTTATTGTATATATTCTGCCTACAAGATCAGGCAATCCAATTTCACCTCTCATTGGAATTGTTTCTTTTTCTGTAAATAATATTCTCCCGTTACTCCTTCCCATATTGCCAGCTTAAGTTACCAATACTCAATATTTACACAATGGTGAATATTCCTCTAATAAAAATTAAACTTATAAGTGGAAAACTATTCCGGGAATTATTAAGACAATTTGCTCCGTTAAAAATAAAATTGCTACTTGATTTATTTTTTTAATTTTCCAATCTTGTGAAAAAGAATTATTGAAAAAGATGGAAGTTCTTAAGGAAAATATTAAAAATGTTCCGATCTTTTCGGAATTACCGGACGAAGCCTTAATTCCCCTTATCAACGCTGGTTCGGTAGTAAAATATTTCAAAGATCAAGTCATTCTTGAGGAAAAAGAGGAAGGAAGTTCATTATTTTTTATACTCTCCGGGAAAGTAAAAATCATACGTAAAAGCGATGATGACAAAGAGGTCATTTTAAATATTTTGAGACTTCACGATTTCTTCGGAGAAATGTCAATTTTAGACGGATATACACGCTCGGCTACAGTGGTAGCAATGGAAGACTCTAAATTATTTGTGCTTAGAAGAAGGGAATTCATTTCGTTGATTGAACACTTTCCGGATGTTTCAATAAAATTAATTCAAATTTTAACAAAAAGGTTAAGAGTAGCAAACCTAAAAATAAAATCGTTAAGCATTGGAGATTCCGAAAGAAAAGTAGGCTCGGTACTGCTTCACCTGGCATTGGATTGCGGAAAATATAACGAGAAATATGTTGAGATATGTGATCTCCCTATTCAGCAGGAAATTGCAAATATGGCAGGCACATCACGCGAAACAGTATCACGAGTAATTCATTCATTAATGAAGAAGAATCTTCTCATATACGAGGATGAAACAATTCGTATTATTAATTTCGAGGAATTCAAAGAAGCTTTTAAATAATTATTTCTTGTTTACTAAATACCTTTTTATTTTTTGAGTAGTGGTTTTTTCAAACTCTTTATCTCTGATGTAAATTTTCCTTATTTGTTTATAATTAGGCATCTCTTTATTTATTTTATCTACTTCTTTCCGGATAATCTTTTCCATCATCTGATCATTTATTTCAACGTTATTTTCTTCGGAATATTGAATCATTGCTTCCGCATCCGGCACTATTTGTGCAGCAATAATCTCATCCAATTTTGAATCTTCTTCGGCATACACAAGTGATTCAAGAATATATTCACTGCGGTTCAGTTTATCCTCTATTTCTTCCGGGAAAACGTTTTTACCCGATTTGGAAATTATAACATTCTTTTTCCTACCGGTTATATGTAAAAATCCGTCTTTATCTATAAAACCAATATCTCCGGTTTTGAACCAATCTCCGTCAAAAGTATCTCTGGTCGCCGCTTCATTTTTATAATATCCCAGCATCACACTGGGACCTTTAGCATATATTTCGCCCACTCCTTCCTCGTCAGGCTCGTGAATTTTCAATTCCACACTTGGCAGGGGCAAACCGGCAGCATTATCCTTAAAATTATCTATTTGATTTAGTGCGAGAATGGGAGATGTTTCGGTTAAGCCATAACCTTGGATAAAATTGAAACCAAGTTCACGTAACCCCCTTGCCACCTCAGGATCGGGTGCTGCCCCGCCTGCAATAAATAAACGAATATGTCCGCCAAATTTTTTATGCAATTCACTAAACACTTTCCTCTTAATATCCTTAGCGCCCAATTTAGAAAGAGCATTTGTAAATTTCATTAAAGGAGGAACCACTTTCGCTTTTAATTTATCCTCCTTAATAGTTTTCATTATTCGCTTAAACATTTTATCATAAAGCAACGGAACACCAAGCAGCATTGTTGCTTTTACCCTTTGAAGATCATCAACTACAGTTTTCAAACTGCGTGCATAATGTGCCGAAGCTCCGGAATATAATGGACAAAGCATCCCGCAAGTGCATTCATATGTATGATGAATGGGTAAAACCGAGAGGAATCTGTCTTCGGGATAAATATACAACATACTTACCATATCAACTAAATTGCTGGCAAGGTTTTTTTGAGAGAGCATAACTCCCTTTGCCCTGCCGAGTGAACCTGAAGTAAAAATAATCTCGGCTAAATCATCCGGATTTATATCCGGCAGTTCTTCCAATTCTGCAGGCTGTGCTTCATCAATGAGATCAACCATATATTTAAACTCTTCATCCGAAGTCGGTTTATCCATAGAAATAAAATGTTTAATTCTTTTTAACGAAGGATGAGTCCCGGTAAATATATCTGAAAAGGAACCTGAAAAAATAACCGCTTCTGAATCGGATTCATGAATGATGTTATAAATTTCATTTTCCGAAAGATTTCTATCTATAGGGACAACCACAAAGTTGAACATCATACACGTAAGATAACTTATAACCCATTGAACGCGGTTCTCTCCAATCAAAGCAATGTGAGTTCTCTCTTCAATTCCTGAAGCTTTCAGAGCATTGCCGAATTTTAAAACCTTATTCAGTAAACTTGTATAAGTAACTCTTTGAATGGGAGTTTCATTTAAATCTTCAAGTGCTAATTTGGAGCCATACTTTTTGGCGGAATTTATTAGCATCTTTTGAATGGAAGTTATCTTTTCAACATCGTATAATTTTCTTTTCATCGGTTCCTCTAAAGATAGTCATGTCTGAATTAAAATTAAGAGAAGAGCACGTCGAAACGTGCTCTTAAATATTTATTCCGCTAATTTCTTCAGCATACCTTTTAACAATTTATAAAATTTAGCAACGTCGGGAATGCTAACTCTTTCGTCCGGAGAATGAGCGCCTTGAATTGTCGGACCGAAAGAAATCATATCCAATCCCGGGTATTTTGCACCTAGCAATCCGGTTTCCAATCCTGCGTGAATAGCTTTAATTTCCGGTTCGGATTCAAACAATTGTTTATAAACATCTTTCGATATTTTCAATAACTGTGAATCCATATTAGGAGTCCATCCCGGATAACCATCCCCAATTTTCACTTCTGCGCCTGCTAATGAAAAGATAGACGATACAGTAGCGGTAATGTTGTTCTTAGCGCTTTCAAAAGAACTTCTTTGACTGGTTCCAATCCTTAAATTATTTCCGTCAATCTTAACGGTTGCTAAGTTTGTTGATGTATCAACCAAACCGTCAATCTCCGGATTAAAAGAGATTACTCCGTGAGGCAATGCAAGAAGAGTCTTAAGTACTTTCTTGAAGAATTTACCGCGAAATACTCTTTCACTCCTCGTACTCAATTTAGTAAATTTAATATCGAGTCCCGGATCGGTAACCTTATACTCAAGAAGCATATCAGCTTTGAATTGTTCTATTATACTTTCAACGGTTTTAACGTCTTTTTCTTTAAGAAGTAATTTCACTTCGGCTTCCCGGGGAATTGCATTTCTTAAAGAACCGCCTGAAAGATCCGTTACGCGATATTTTACAGTTCTCAGTCTATTTAATAAATAAGCTAATAATTTAATTGCATTGGCTCTACCGGTATGAATATCCAATCCGGAATGACCGCCTTTCAAACCGGTAATCATAATTTCATACGGAACAAAATCCTTGTAATTATCTCTCCATTCAATCTCAAAAACTCCAACGGTATCCTGCCCACCGGCACAACCAACATAAAAAACACCGTCTTCTTCCGAATCCAGATTGAGTAAATATTTCCCTGAAATAAATCCGGGCTGTAAGCCGCTTACACCGGTCATTCCGGTTTCTTCGTCAACTGTACATAAAAGTTCCAGTGGCCCGTGAACCGCTTCAGGGTCTAAAGCTACAGCCATTCCAGCTGCCACTCCAATTCCGTTATCTGCACCGAGTGTTGTACCATCGGCAGTAATCCAATCCCCTTCTCTTCTAATTCGAATGGGATCAGTTTCAAAGTCGTGATCTGTACCTTTATTCTTTTCGCATACCATATCGATATGCCCTTGAATAACAACCGTGGGAGCATTTTCGTATCCTTCGGTTGCAGGTACTTTGATTACGATATTGCCTGTTACATCTTCTTCGAATTCAAAATTATTATCTATGGCAAAAGATTTAACAAGTTCTCTTACTTTTTCTTCCTTCTTTGAAGGTCTTGGAGTTTGTGTTAATTTATAGAAATTATTCCACAATAATTTAGGTTCTAATCCTTCAATTGTACTTTGTGACATTATAACTCCTTAATTTTAATTGTGTCTAATGTTTAAAATATCACCATCCTTAACTATATAATCCCTCCCTTCAAGACGCCAAACACCGGCATCTTTGCATTTTGCAAACGAACCGTGTTCAATAAAATCAAGATAATGAACAACTTCGGCTCGTATAAAACGGTTATAAAAATCGGTGTGAATAACGCCCGCCGCTTGTTGAGCAGTAAAATTTTTCTTGATAGTCCAAGCGCGGCATTCATCCTCTCCAACCGTAAAAAATGATTGTAAACCTAAAATTTCATACGAAGTTCTCAAAATTTTTGAAAGAGCGGATTCCTTAATTCCGTAATCGCTCATAAATTCCGCTTTATCATCTTCATCTAATTTTGATAATTCAAATTCAATCTGAGCGGAGAAAGGAATAATAGTTACCGTAGTATCCTTCAAATTGCTTTTAATTTCATCAATAATTGAATCCGCTTCTGCAATTGAATCCTCGTCGAAGTTAACGGCTATTGCTAATTTTTTTTGCGTTAACAATTGATAACCCGAAAGAAGTTTTAATTCATCTTCCGAAAAATCGAGTGTTCTCAACGGAAGTTCTTTCTCCGTGTGAGCATAACACTTTTCCATTAATTCGAGTTCACGTTTAATTTTGTCATCTTTATTCTTCTGATAATCCTTTCTCAATTTTTCAAGACGGTTTTCAAGAAAGGCTAAGTCAGACAACAAAAATTCGGTTTCCAAAAATTCGATATCGCGGGCAGGATCAATATCTCCCATTGGATGAGAAACCGAATCGGAAGCAAACTGACGAACGACAAAAAAGAGCGCATCATTATTTCTAACATTATTTAAAAACGCAGCAGTAATTTTTACTTTACCGTCGTCAGACATACGCAAACCGGGTGTATCAAAAATTTCAATGGTTGCGTTAACTTTCTTCTTTGGATTAAATATTTCAGTTAATTTATCCAATCGTTCATCGGGTACTTTTACAACTTCAAGCACCGCTTCGTCACCTTGAGAATATCCTGTTTCTTCTTTACCTGTTAAAGTATTAAATAAAGTAGTTTTCCCGGAAAACTGTAATCCCACTAATCCTATTTGCATATTTTCACCAAATCTTAATTAATTAAGACTTCAAATATAATTCATTTATTAAGAAATTACGCCTCAATTTGAGTATGCAGTTCTATTTCTTCGAGAACTGCAGAAACTTTCAGGCATTTCTCCAATGGACCTTCAAATACAACTGCTTTGCCTCTAACGTGTACCTCAAAAGCCAGGCTTCTAGCTTTTTCAAAAGTACACTTAGTTGCTTTAATGAGCTGTACTATAACTTCTTCGAATGTGTGCCAATCATCATTAAATAGGATTACCTTCATAGGCAATCCAACATCGGTTGATTCATCAACCTCGGGATCGAAAATTTCTATAGGTTTTTCTTCAGCCATCATAATTTTCTTCAATTAAACTAAAATATTTACAATAACAAAATAAATTAATATATAATTTTGTAACTTTAGAAAACTATTATATGAAAATATATTACTAATCTCGAGGAGGAATTATGAAAATTGCTGTCTGTGTCAGCCACGTTCCAGATACCGCTACCAAGGTAATAGTTGGTGAAGATGGCAAAACCATTAACACCAATGGTGTGACATACGTCGTAAACCCATACGACGAGTTTGCAATTGAAGAGGCATTAAAACAGAAGGAATCCTTAGGCGGTGAAGTAGTTGTTATTAGTTTAGGAAGCGAAAAAAGTAAAGAAACTATTCGTAAAGCGCTTGCAATGGGCGCCGATTCGGGTGTATTGTTAAAAGATGAAAACCCACGCGATTCACTTTCGGTAGCAAAAGCTTTAGCCGAAGAAATTAAAGCTCAAGGAGCCGAATTAGTATTTTTCGGTAAACAATCCGTTGATTACGATAATTCGATAGTTGGTCAATTGACCGCAGAATTATTGGGATATAACTGCGTAAGTGTTGTTGTATCATTGAAAATTGAAGACGGAAAAGTAATAGCCGAAAGAGAAATTGAAGGCGGTAAAGAAACCGTTGAAACTACTTTACCTCTTGTAATTACTGCTCAAAAAGGTTTGAACGAGCCTCGCTATGCTTCCCTTAAAGGAATTATGGCAGCTAAGAAAAAGACTATCGAAGAAAAAGAAATTGCTCCGGCAGATAATTTTGTCGAAGTAATTCGTATGAAGAAACCACCGGCAAAAGAACCGGGCAGAATAGTCGAATCTGCTGCTGAATTAGTAAAACTTTTAAGAGAAGAAGCAAAAGTAATTTAAGGAGAATTGAAGATGGCAAATAAAATTTTAGTCTTTTTGGAACAACGTAGTGGAGAAATAAAAAAAGCTTCCCTACAAGCTTTTAATGCAGCCAAGAAAATTTCAGAGTTGGATGGAGGCAGTGTTGAAGCAGTAACTATCGGATCAGAAATAAATAACTTATCCGGTGTTGGTAAATTTGGAATCGATAAAGTTAATTTTCTCAAAAATAGTGAGCTCGACAAATATTCATCATCTGCTTATGCTAAAGCTCTCACAGAATTTATGGAGCAAGCCGGAGCGGATATTTTGGTTCTTTCTAATACAGCTATGGGTAAAGATTTGGCACCGAGAATTGCAGCTAAACTTGATGCCGGTATCGCAATGGATTGCGTTGAATTCTCGAGCGAAGATGGAAACCTTTTAGCTACCAGACCTGTATACGCAGGTAAAGCTTTAATTGATGTGGTTATTAAGAGTGATAAGAAAATATTTACCGTACGCCCGAATGTATTTCCAGCTGAAGCCAGTTCAGATGTTGAAGCTCAAATTGAAGAATTCTTACTCGACAATGTTGATTTGAGCACAAAAGTAGTTGCGGAAACAAAAGCAGAAGGTAAACTGGATGTTGCGGAAGCCGAAATTATAGTTTCCGGAGGTAGAGGATTAAAAGGACCGGAAAACTGGAATTTGGTTGAAGATTTAGCAAAAGAATTAGGTGCTGCAACGGGAGCTTCTAGAGCTGCCGTAGACGCCGGCTGGAGACCTCATGCAGAACAAGTTGGTCAGACAGGTAAAACTGTTTCTCCAAACTTGTATATTGCTCTAGGAATCAGCGGCGCTATTCAACACTTAGCTGGTATGCGTTCTTCAAAATACATTGTTGCTATCAATAAAGACGGTGATGCACCTATTTTTCAAGTTGCCGATTACGGTATGGTTGGCGATGTATTTGAAATAGTACCTGAATTGATAAACGAAATAAAAAAGATTAAAGCCGGATAGGAAGTACTTTGGATAAAGTTCAAGTTGAAATATTAGGTTTATCATCAAGTCCTTCGGCAGGAGGCGCATATGCCCTCCTGCTGAAAGAGACTTACGGTTTAAGAAGATTGCCAATTATTATTGGCACCTTCGAAGCTCAATCTATTGCTTTAGAATTGGAAGGTATCAAACCACCTAGACCATTAACTCACGATTTAATGAAATCCGTAATCGAAAGTTTGGGCGGTTCTATCCAGGAAGTAATAATAAGTGATTTGAGAGATAATACCTTTTACGGAAGAATCATTATAGAGATATCCGGCTTAACCAACGAAATTGATTCACGCCCTAGCGATGCTATAGCTTTGGCAGTAAGAACTAAAACACCAATTTTTGTTTCAGAAGATGTGATGCGCGCTGCTTCGTTTGTACCATCCGGTGAAGAAGAAATTTCTCCGGAAGAAGCAATTGACGAGGATGATCCTTTTGAAACTCCCGAAGCAAAATCTTTTACCGCAGGAAAAGATGCTCAAATAGCTGCATTACAAGATCAATTAAGAATAGCACTCGAAAAAGAGGATTACGAAAGGGCAGCAAAACTGCGGGATGAGATTAAAAGATTAAAAGGGACAACTAATTAAATATTTTCTTTCCGAAATCACATTCAAGGCATTTTCCCTTAGAGCAATAACTGCGGAATAATTCTATCATTCCTTGTATATAAACAGTCTTCGTTAAATTGGATGTCATTCCAATGTTTTCCGCTATATTATGCACAATTTTATTCGTGTTATTTTGATGGAATGAATTATAAACGTATAACACTTTTTTAGATAGTTCCGTCTTTCCGAAGATTTCAAAGTAAACTGAAAGGAAGGGTAAGATTACATTAATCATTATTTCGTCTGCACGAGCGGAACCGATAAAATACTTTATTTCGGTGGAACTTTGCTTATCGAACACATAATGTTTTTGCCAATAGCCGTGCGATTTTACAATAAACAGACTTCTGATTGCACCAATTAAAATAGAGGTTTTCCTGATTTCAGAAAATTTCTTAATAATTTTCGGAATCAAATCGCCGTATAGCAGTTGCATTAAAATATCTATTCCACCGGCAATTCTAATCGTGGGAAAGTTCTGCGGTCTCAATTTGAAGAAATGCCACTCCGTTTCATCCATTAAACTGCCGTTATAAATTCTACTTATAATCTCCCAGTTTTCAACTAATTTGTTTACGTAGTTCGACTTTCCATTATCTTGAAGCGTTTCTTGTTTTGGAGCTAAACCAGATATGTAATAAAATGCAGTCTCTAATCTTAAATGAAGATCGGAATCATTCCCTAATTTATTGATGAAATCCAAATTTATTAAGCGAGCCAATTTTAACATCGCATTCTTATTTTTGGAATATCCCAAGGCTTCAAAAAGAAACTCATACAATAACTGCTGCCATAATTGCTTATCTTTAAAATCTTCAGGATTGAATTTGCGGTTTTGATATTCTTCACTCAAATCGTAATTAATA
Source organism: uncultured Melioribacteraceae bacterium (assembly GCA_964573255.1). Taxonomy (GTDB): domain Bacteria; phylum Bacteroidota; class Ignavibacteria; order Ignavibacteriales; family Melioribacteraceae; genus CAYNUJ01. The sequence goes on along the minus strand of CAZNJB010000004.1, from coordinate 98,362 downwards.
TCAGGTTCTTTTATTTGAAGATCGTTTAGATATTTCAAATCTTTCAGTCTGCTATAAAATCTCAAACATTTTTTTTCGAAACGTTTAATGCCAAGTTGAGCAACAAACTTTTTCTTCATAAAAAGTTGTATCTCATCTTGGTGCTCGAGACATTTGAGCTTATATGCTAACTCTTTATTCTTATCCTGAATCTGTTTACTAATTTTTTGAATTTCATCTTCACTGAGGAAATCGGCTAAACAAAGCGACGGAATTTTTCTACCATCTTTTGTATAGACATAACTCTGCTTAAATTTATTTTGGAAACAAACGTGAAGGATTACTTTATTATACTTTTTATCAATGTTATGTCCGTGATGTTTCCAATCATTATATTCCTTATCGATTTCAACATCACCCACATAAGTAAGGTTGCCTATTTTAATTCTTGCGTTCAAAAAATCCGGTCCGGAAGAATCTTCGTTAAATTCACCGGGATCAACAATTTCGATTTCAGAACCAGATCTAGTAGATAATTCGGTATGATTAACTTTATTCTGCCAAACAGAATAAAGTTCTTTCTCGTACATTTTCGGTGTCCGATGCATTTTTGCCTCAAATTTTTTTTGAACTTTCCACCAATAGCGGGCAGAAGATTTTTATAAAAGGACATCCAACTGCACTAAAAATAGCATTTATATATTTAAAAACCAACAAATTTAATTTAAAACAACTGACTTTGATATTCAGCCATTTGTTCGCCCACTTTAACTTCAAAATTTTCGGAAGAATCACAAAAGATTATACCACGACTTATATTAACAATATAATCATTCATTCCTCTAGAAGAAAAAATAGAACTGATCTCACTTAAACTTCCTCCTTGTGCGCCCACACCGGGTAATAAAACATATAAATTTTTCAGAAGTTCTAAATTTTCTCGTAACTCTTCGGAATTAGTTGCACCGAATACCACGCCCATATTTTTGTCAGCATTCCATTCATTGATTTTTTCAATTACCTTTTGGTATAAATATTTTCCGTCTGCAAGTTTTAATTTTTCGAAATCCTCATTAGACTTATTTGAAGTTAAGCCGAGAACAAAATGAATTTTATCGCGATAGTTTAAGAATGGTTTAATTGAATCATACCCCATATAAGGAGCAAGCGTAATGGAATCAAAATTTAATTCGTCAAATATTGCTTGAGCATATTTATCGCAAGTATTTCCAATATCTCCCCTTTTTGCATCTGCTATAGTTAAAATATCCGAGGGGATAAATTCCAAAGTTTGCGCCATAATTTCTATCCCCTTACTTCCCAAAGCTTCGTAGAAAGCAAAATTCAATTTATATGCAGCTGCATGTTCTTTTGTAGCGGAAATAATTTTTTTGTTGAACTCCAATAATGGATTTTGTTCGTTGAGCAAGTGCTTTGGTATTTTGTTTATATCACTATCCAACCCAACACATATATGTTTGCCATCATTTAGTTTATTTTGAATTTTTTCAATTGGATTCATTATGCACTCTCTTTTCTATTTCTATAAATATTAAACACTATTCCTAAAAGAATAAAATTAGACAACAAGGAACTTCCCCCGTAACTAACGAACGGAAGAGGGATTCCTATTACCGGAGATAGTCCGATATTCATCCCGATGTTTACAGCAAAATGAACGAAGAATATTGTGAGTACGCCAATAACAACGAGACTGCTAAATTTGTCTTTGGAGTTGGAAGCAATATCGAGAAATCGAAATAGTATAATGGCAAATAATATAACTAAAATGAGGCTTCCTAAAAAGCCGAACTCTTCTCCAACAACACAAAAAATAAAATCAGTCCATTGTTCAGGAATAAATCTTAACTGGGTTTGATTGCCGTGAAGAAATCCCTTACCTAAAAATCCACCTGAACCGATAGCAACCTTGGCTTGTAATGCATTATAACCATACCCCAAAGGATCGGCAGAAGGATCTATAAAAGATTCTATTCGCTTTTGCTGGTGGGGCTTAAGCAATTTAAAACCGTAATCAAAGAAAAAGCCGGAAGCTAAATTCATTACGAAAACAGATGCGCTTGTAAACAAATTCCGCTTAAAATAAAACAACGCGACAATCACTCCCGCCAATGCAAGCAGCATTGCCCCGAAACCGAATAGAGAAGCTAGCATTATTATTCCAGGTGAAAGTACAACAAATAATGCAAAGAGATTTATTCCCGCCCAAAAAATTAAAAACAATGTGATAACAGTAAAAACAATAGCTGTACCTAAATCAGGTTCCAATAAAATTAATACTATCGGCAAAAAACCGATTGCTAAAGCTACAACCAAATCGGTAATGTTATTTATATCTCTATTGCCTCTCGAAAGCCAGTAGGAAAGCATTAGAATCACACTGATCTTTGCAAATTCCGACGGCTGAAATCCGAAAGGTCCTAAGTTCATCCAGCTGCGTGCGCCGTAAACTTTATGTCCCATCACAAGAACAGCTAACAATAGAAAAATTGTAATTACATAGGATGGTAGAGCCAAAACACGAAATGTTTGCTTTGGTAAAAAATATATAATGAAAAAAGTACCGAGCGATACGAAGGCCCAAATTAATTGCTTCTGAAAATTCCCGCTCGCTGTAGGATGATTAATAGTTGAGCTGTAAATTGCCGCAAGCCCTATTATTACTAAGGCAATAACGCTTGCAAAAACATTCAAATCAAATTTATCTTTTATGTTATAACTAATTCGCATTAATTTCTCACCAAAGCATTTTCCGAATCGGGTTCTTTATAGCGCAGATAAGTTTTAATTATTTCCTGTGCAATCGGTGCAGCATAAGTTGAACCGTATCCAACATTTTCAACTAAAACCACTACCGCTATTTGCGGGTCATCATAAGGAGCAAAGGCAATAAATAAAGCGTGGTCGGCTCCGTGCGGATTTTGTACAGTTCCTGTTTTACCGGCAATTTTTATTTCTTTCATCTTAATATTTGTTGCAGTACCTTTGCCGTTTACAACATTGTACATCCCTTTTCGTATTGTATCCCAATATTTCTTCGATATACCGCTCACCCTTAAAGTATCGAAGCGAAGTAATTCCGTAGAATTAAGTTCACTATTCTTCAATGCTTTTACAAGATGTGGCTTAATAGAAAAACCTCCGTTAGCAAGCAATGCTGTATATTGCGCTAATTGCATCGGAGTAACGCTTAATTCACCTTGCCCTATCGATAAACTTATCAACTGCCCGCGATTCCAATTTCCTTTGCCGTAAACTCTGTCATAATATTGTTTAGAAGGGACAATACCCCTGGCCTCCGAAGGAATATCTAGCCCGGTCTTGGAACCAAATCCAAACTTTTTAGAATATTTTTCATAATTATCCAATCCGAGCTTAAAGATATAATTATAGAAAAATGTGTTGCAAGACTTTTCGATTGCTTCAATAACATTCACCTTTCCGTGAACGTGAGTACACTTAAAAAACCTATTGCCGATTTGAAGACCGCCCTTACATACTATCCTATCGGTAGTGGAAATTACACCCTCCTGAAGCATAGCCAAAGCAACAAGCATTTTAAAAGTTGAACCGGGCGATAAAATTGACATTGTAACTCTATTGAAAAGAGGCTTCGAATCGTCGGTGTTCAATTGCCTCAAATACTCTATCGATTTCACTTTACCAAATTCGGAAAGATCATATTCCGGTGCACTCAGGAAGGCAATTACTTCTCCGTTTTTCGGATTAAGTGCAACTAAGGCTCCCCGCTTATCTTTAAATAATTCTTCCGCTTTAACCTGCGTAGCTTTGTCTATCGTTAAAACTAAATCCATCCCTTTAGTGGGCGATTTATCTTTCTTACCGTTCTCATAATTTCGAATTGGTTTACCGCGTGAATCTACTACAAGCAATCTGTACCCCTTTTCACCGCGAAGATATTTTTCGTAGGTTTTTTCCAGTCCGCTAACTCCCACAAAATCACCCAAGTCATATTTATCTTTATTTTTATTTAACATTGCGGCACTAATTTCATTGAGATATCCGAACATGTGCGCACCGTTAACACCGAATGAATAATCCCGTTGCATACCTACTTCATACTGAACACCGGGCAACTTTCCTGCATTTTCTTCATACCAGGAAATAACATCGAAGGAAACATCACGCTTAATTAGACGAGGGGCGTATTTGGAATACATCTTGTATTTTTTTAGAACCGATTCGACATAACCGGAATCAAGTTGTAAAACTTTTTCGAGTATAGGGTTCAATGATTTATCGTATTCATAAGGAATAATTTGAATATCGTAAGAAGGCTTATTGCTTATAAGGACTTGACCGTTTCTATCTAAAAAAATTCCTCTCGGTGCGTCAACAACTATTTTTCTGATCGAATTTTCACGACTCTTTTCTTCAAAAGTTGCACGATCCAGTATTTGAAGTCTAAATAATTTAAATGAAATAATTGCAACCATACCCGCTATTATGATAAAAACAATCCTTCTGCGAACAATCATATCGATTGAATCTATCATTGAATTCCCCTTTCGGTTCTAATGAATAGAACGGGAAAACTTAAGAGCGAAGTATAGAGCCCGGGCAGCAATGCTTCTTCGAAAAGTAAAAAGAGAAAGGACGAATTTATTTCAGCTCCAGAAAATAATGAATAAATAAATGAGCCTATTGACGATGTTAACAAAACAACCGCCATAAATTGGAATGAATGTAAATGATGATATTCATCCTCTTTATAAAAATATCCGGCGATAAATCCCGTTATCGTATAAGCAAACATTGAAGCACCCAGCAAGCCTCCGCTAATTAAATCGAAAAGCAAGCCTCCTCCAAAACCATACAATGAACCGAAAATATGCCCGTGTCTTACACCGTAATAAGTAACAATTATTGCAAGAAAGTCGGGACCGATAAAATTAAACGTAATTATCGGAGCCAGCAATAATTGAGCAGCCGCTAACGGAATAAATAATAACACAGGAACAAGTAATCGATTCATCGCTTTTCCTTAAACAAGTTTAGTTCCAAATCATCAATTTGCTTACTCATTACTAATTTTATCACAAATAAATAAGTAGCTTTATCTGGATCGGCAAAAGGTTTTACGATAATATTCCCCAACAAACCCGATATATCCGTTTCTTTTTCGACTACTATACCAACCGGAATAGAAGGCGGATAGACAGTACTCAAATCCGAAGTAATTACTCTATCCCCAATCTGAAAATCATAAGTGGTGGGGATGTTTTTCATTACCATTTTTTGTCCGTCCCAACTTACTATTCCGTTTACTCTGCTTCGCTGATTGGATACTGTTACTTTTAAGTTAGTATTATTAATCGTCCTTACTAAAGAAAAATCCTCAGTAACATCGGTAATAAGTCCAATAAGACCTTCTTCGTTAATCACAACCATACCGGTAGATAAACTATCTTTTTTACCCCTGTTAATTATAAGTGAACCTTCGGTTCTTGAAGTTAATCTCGAAATTACTTTAGCTGTAACAAGTTGAAAATCGGATCTTTCTTTATAGGCAAGCAAACTTTTGAGTTCAAAATTTTCCAGTCCGTATTCCCGAAGTAAATTTAACTGAAGCATCAGTTTAGCATTTAATTCCTTAGCTTTTTTCAATTCGGAATCGTCATCAAAAAAATCACTAATTGAATTGAGAGTGGAATTAACATATGCAAAAGTACCGAATGCAAGTTTACGTACTTTCCGGATATTAGGATGGTTGTTTTGTGATAAGAGAATTAAACTTATAATTAAAAGCAGAATTAGGAGAAGATATTCTTTATAATCATTTAATATCTTAAACAAAGAATAACTCCATTAATAAATTCTCTTTTTAATAAACACTTTAGAATACTTGTTAATATTTTCTATTGCTTTCCCTGCTCCGCGAGCAACAGCGGTAAGCGGGTCTTCGGCAACGTGGACCGGAAGATTAGTCTCCATTCGAATTCTTTCATCCAATCCTTTTAGCAGAGCGCCGCCACCTGTTAACATAACACCTCTATCGAGAATATCAGCAGAGAGTTCCGGAGGAGTTCTTTCGAGTGTTTGTTTAACGGATTCAATTATTTGAATGATATTTTCATTTAATGCTTCGCGTATTTCAACCGAACTTACTTCAGAAGTTTTGGGAATTCCGCCAACTAAATCTCGACCTTTAACTTGAATGGTAATTTCTTCTTTTAGAGGAACGGCAGAACCGACTTTGCATTTAATAGATTCTGCGGTTCTTTCTCCGATTAATAGGTTATAATTCTTTTTGAAGAACTGCATAATTGAATTGTTCATTTCATCGCCGGCAATGCGAATCGATTCGACGTTTACAACACCGGAAAGAGCAATAACTGCAATTTCAGTCGTACCTCCACCAATATCAATTATCATATTACCGACAGGTTCTTCAACATCAATATCAATTCCGATAGCCGCTGCCATCGGTTCGGCAATCAAGTGAACTTCTTTTGCACCGGCATGTTCTGCGCTATCCCTTACGGCTCTTTTTTCAACTTCCGTTACACCGCTCGGAACCGCAACAACAACTCTGCGCGCAGAGAAAACACCGGAAGATACTCTTTTAATGAAGGCTCTTATCATTCCTTCGGCAATTTCAAAATCCGCAATCACACCGTCGCGCATCGGACGGGAGACTCTAATCTCTCGATGCTCCCTTCCCTGCATCTCTTTTGCTTTGTTGCCTAAAGCTATTATTTTTTTAGTATTTCTATCGAATGCAACAATAGATGGTTCATTAAGTACAATGCCTTTGCTTTTTATCCAAATTAAAGTATTGGCAGTACCTAAATCAATTGCAATGTCAGTCGAAAGAAAGTCTAAGAATCCCATACGCTTAACCTTAATGTTTAAAGTTTCTAATTCCGGTGAAGGCCATTGCCACACCAAGTTTATCTGCAGCTTCAATTACATCTTGGTCTCTAACGGAACCGCCCGGCTGAATAACAGCTTTAATTCCATGCGAAGCAATTTCTTCCAATCCATCAGGAAATGGAAAGAACGCATCAGAAGCGGCTACGGCTCCTTCTAAGTTGTGACCGTTTAATTTTGCTTTTTCGGCGGCAATTCGAGCAGCATCCACGCGACTCATTTGTCCGGCGCCAATGCCTATTCCTTTTCTGTCTTTTGCAAACACGATAGCATTAGATTTTGTATGTTTACAAATTACCCAAGCAAATCTTAAATCTTCCATTTCCGCTTCGGTATATTCACGCTTGGTAACCAATTTCAATTCAATATCGTTTATGTTCGATGCGTCAGAATCTTGAATCAATACGCCGCCCGGAACTGATTTAATAATTGGATGATTTACTTCCGGGAATTTTTTTATAACGATAATTCTTCTGTTTTTCTTTTTCTTTAATAAATCCAGAGCTTCATCACTAAATGAAGGAGCGCATACAATCTCTAAAAATATCTCATTTAGTTTTTCTGCAGTTTCAACATCCACTTCGTTTTTGAAAGCTACAATTCCGCCAAAAGCAGATACCGGATCACAAGAAAGTGCTTTTGTGTATGCATCTAAAACGGATTCACCAATTGCAGAACCGCAAGGATTTGTATGCTTAACGATGATACACGCATTATCTCCCAAATCATTAACTGCCTCAACGGCAGCAACCATATCAACTATATTGTTATATGATAATTCTTTACCGTGAATAGATTCAAAATAATCGGAGAAATTACCATACAACTCAGCAGATTGATGAGGATTCTCACCGTAACGTAATTTTTGTGTTAAAGGATAGTTAATTCTAAAATGAGTTCTTTCAAAATTAAACTCTTTTTCGAAGTAGTTTGCAATTAGAGTATCGTAATATGAAGTATGTGAAAAAGCATCGTATGCTAATTTTTGACGTGTATCATCCGAAACTTGTCCGCCTTTTAATTCTTCGAGAAAATTGTCATATTGAGCAGGATTAGTTAAAACCGAAACGAATTTATAATTTTTTGCAGCAGCTCTAATTAAACTCGGTCCACCTATATCGATGTTTTCTATTTTCTCTTCAAGCGAAATATCATCTCTATTTACAACTTTCGGGAAAGGATAAAGATTCACACAAACGATATCAATCGGATGAATTCCATTTGCCTCGGCTTCATTCAAATCTTCATCATTATCCCTCCGCATTAAAATTCCACCGAAAATTTGGGGCTGAAGTGTTTTTACCCTTCCAGAAAAAACTTCAGGGAACTTTGTATAATCCGATATTTCAGTGCATTCCACGCCCCCGTCTTTCAACACTCTAGCAGTATTTCCGGTCGCCAGAATTGTATAATCAAACTCTGTCAACCCCTTCCCAAATTCAACTATTCCCGTTTTATCGGAAACACTTAAGATTGCATATTTTCTCAATTTACTCCCCTATTGATTAAAATAATTCTTTCATCCTTTAATTTAATCCTTCCTTCCACAAAAGCTAACACAACCTCAGGAAAAATTTCATGCTCAATTTTCAAAACTCTTTCGGCAATTTCTTCAGGAGATTCAACATCGTGAATATCAACAATTCCCTGCTCAATAATTTTTCCATGATCATAAATCTTATCAACATAATGAACAGTTGCGCCAGAAAATTTTGCCGAAGACTTAAATACCGCTCGGTGTACATTCATCCCATACATCCCTTTACCCCCAAATGAAGGAAGTAAAGCAGGATGAACATTTATTATTTTATCTGGGAACTCATCAATGAACTCATCCGGGATTTTTTTTAGAAATCCCGCCAAGACGATTAATCCAATTCCCAGTTCCTTGAATTCTGTGAGTAATTGTCTGTAAGTTACAAAACCGCTTTTATCGACGGTCGAAACAAGCCGGACAGCAATTCCGTTTTCTCTAGCAAATTCTAATGCAGGACATTCTTTGTTAGAAACAAGAATTACAATACTTCCGGAAGCTCCGGATTCCTTTAATTTTTGATAAATAGCCTTGAAATTCGATCCTCGGCCGGAAACAAAAACAGCGATTTTGGTCATAAAAATTCTAAAAAATTTAAGATTTGAATTTACCGAAGTAATCGGAAAGAATCAATTAGAGAGATGGCATAAATTACTTATTTTTAAGGATTTACGAGTAATCACCATTTTTTCGGGATACTTTTCCCACACTTTAATATTTGCCGAAATATTCGCGTTTTTTATTCTATTATTCTTCTTTAATTTCAGATAAATCTCGAGAAATTTTCATATCTCAGAAAAAAAATGGAAGAAATATTCATCAACTATTTATTAATTATTGTTCTCCAATAATTAATTTTAGATTTGATATAATTTGACCGGTAACCATCTGCATTCTTTTCGGCAATATTGAATTGCTCCTTTGCTTCTTCATTGCGTCCTGTATTGCAAAAATCGATTCCCAATATCAAATGTCCGAAAGGGTTTAACCACTCAAATAACAAATTGTCGTAGCCGAAATCATCCAGCAATTTAATTGATTCGGCATAATTACCTTTTTCAGTTAGTGCAGCAGCTTTGATTATTGTTATAGAATTTAATTTTTCGACATTAACCGAATCGATAAAATTTAAGCAGCCATCCATATCACCAGCGGAGTAATAATTATCGGCAATTATGAAATTCTTTAGTTCGGCACTAATTTTATCACCTAACAATTTCGTACTCATTTCGGAGGCAAATTCATCTTCGTCAACATCCGGATTACCGTTTCCGGCTAATAATAAGTAGTGTCGATAATTCACTGAATCACCCAAAAAGTAATAAGCCAAGGCACACCTGAAATTGGCATATCCTAAATAATCGACTGTGGCGGTAGAATTGAAGAATTTCTCAAAATATTCTACAGCTTTTTGAAATTTATTTCGCTTAAAATAGATATCTCCGAGTAAAAAATTAGAGAATGACGTTGTTTGAGAAAAATAGCGTTTGTTCATTTCTATCACTTTAGTCAATAGTTTTTCCGCTTCGTCCAATCTTTTCATTTCAATTTCCAACAAAGCTTTTTGATAATAGAAAAGAACATTCTCGGGATATTTATCAATTAGCAAGTCTATAAAATAATGTGACTCCCGATAGTCTCCCAGGTATTCAAAATAAATTTTGGATAAATGAAAAGCGGCTTCATCCGATGTCAACTCTCCCTTTTCGAAAGCTTTATTTAAATAAATTACAGCCTCTTCTCTGTCGTAATCCAATCCTGTTATATCCAACGCAAACTTGAAAAGACCCGGCACAAAACTTAATGCATAATTAAAAATACCTAAACCTAAATTCGCATCAAAATAATTCGGGTCTTTTTCTAAAATTTCCTCGAATTGATTCACCGCATTTTTTGCGTTCAAAAATGCCTTCCAGGAATCTCCTCTAGTCGTGTTAGCCGCTGCTTTGAGTGTGAACACCGAACCGAGAATGAACTTGGAGAAGTTATCGTTTCTATCATTTATATTTTTCTCGGCTTTGTTGAGAGCCAAATCACTGAATCTTTCGAAAATCATCAACTCGGCTTGATCCCTGCAGCCGAGATATTTCCAAAAATGATTTTGAGATAAGTAATAATATCCGGCAGGTGAATTGGGATATGAATCTATGAATTTGTTAAATACCGAATCAGCTTTCTGCAAATCGAGGTTGTAAGCATATTTTAAGCCTTGTTTCAGTAATTTGATTTCGGATTGTCCGAAAATGGAATTAGAACCGAATAGGAATAAAAAAATTAACCAAAACCGCTTGAACATCAACCTTTTTTTGCTTTTTGAGAATATTCAACAGCTGCGGCAACAAATTCCCTGAAAAGAGGATGCGCTTTAGCCGCCCGTGATTTCAACTCTGGATGAAATTGGCAGCCGATAAACCATGGATGGTTCGGCAGTTCAATCATCTCGACTAATTGTTCATCGGGAGACGTTCCGCTGAATACCATTCCATGTTCCTCAAGAATCGGTCTAAAATCGTTGTTAACTTCATAACGATGGCGATGGCGCTCTGAAATTTTCATTTTCCTATATGCTTTTTTAGCTTTGGTTCCATTTTTAAGAACACAAGGATAAGCACCTAAACGCATCGTTCCGCCCTTTTCTTTGATTTTTTTCTGATCGGGCATTATATGAACCACACTGAATTTATTCTTCACAAATTCGGCACTATTTGCTTTCTTAATACCGCAAACATTCCTGGCGAATTCAATAACGGCACATTGCAATCCTAAACAGATACCGAAAAACGGGACATTATTTTCTCTGGCATATCTAATTGCATTTATTTTCCCTTCAATTCCTCTCTCGCCAAATCCGCCGGGAATTAAAATACCGTCGTATTTCTTTAATAATTCAAGCTTACTTTCATCCTCGAAAATTTCGGATGAAAGATAATCTATATTCACCTTTGCATCATTTTCCGCACCGGCATGAATAAATGATTCCGAAATGCTTTTGTATGCATCTACATAATCGGTATATTTTCCGCAAACAGCTATATTTACCTGATTGGAAGGATTTTTTATTTTCTCAACAAAATGAGTCCACTCTTCGAGATCAATATCCAAATCGGGTAATTTTAATTTCTTAAGAACAATTCTATCCAAATTTTGCTCATAAAGAGTTAGAGGTACTTCATAAATTGTTGAACAGTCGTGAGCGGAAATAACAGATTTCTGAGATACATTGCAGAATAGAGCAATCTTATTCCTCAATCCTGCAGAAAGCGGAACTTCCGAACGACAAACCAATATATTAGGTTGAATACCGAGTTCCAATAAATTTTTAACGCTGTGCTGAGTCGGTTTTGTTTTATATTCTTTCGCTGAACTGATGTATGGCACTAGAGTTACATGAATACTAATTGCATTTTTTCTGCCAAGCTCAAGCATCAATTGACGCATCGCTTCAATAAAAGGAAGACTTTCTATATCACCAATTGTACCGCCAATTTCGGTGATTACAACATCGTATTTATTTGTTTCACCAATGGCTTTCATACGTTTTTTTATTTCATCGGTGATGTGGGGTATAACTTGAACCGTTGCACCCAAATAATCGCCTCGTCTTTCACGGGTTATTACGTCAAAATATACCTGTCCGGTCGTAGTATTATTGGCTTTGGACATATTAACGTCGAGAAATCTTTCGTAGTGTCCCAAGTCCAAATCCGTTTCCGCACCGTCATCTGTAACGTAAACTTCACCATGTTGAAATGGGCTCATCGTCCCCGGATCGACATTGATATAAGGATCGAATTTTTGAATTGTAACGGAATATCCGCGTGATTTAAGTAATAAACCGAGTGAAGCTGCGGTTATTCCTTTCCCTAATGAGGATACAACACCGCCAGTGATAAATATATACTTTACCTTATTTTTGTAACTCATAATGCGCTAATAATTGGTTAAAAACTCGGGATCAAAGATAATAAAAATAATTTCCATTAACGAAAAGGAATCTATTATTTGTAAAAATATTTTAAAGCAAATTCTGATTTATTAAATATTTTTCAGGTACATAAACAACAAAAGTCAGCTGTCTGAAAACAAGCCGCAATTATATTAAAATTCACATATAATTGACTTACAATCCCAAACTATCAACAAAAATGAGAGTTCCTATTCCACACCGATAATCTCATTTGGTAATTCTCACAATCAGTGCATTATGCACCGGACGTTCACCTTCTTTATCGGATGGACTGTTCTCTATTTTCCCGTTTACCCACATTGTAGTGGACCCTCCTCCGTCTAAATTTACTGCTTGATAGCACCCGATCTTCTTCATAAACTTTGCTAATTCCGGCAGCGTCATTCCCAAACTATAGTGTGTCTGCCGTCCGTCAACAGTTACAATAAATAACTTTGTTGAATCTTCATTAAAACCGACTGCCGTTCTTGGATTCTTCCCTATAAACTTCTTGCTCTTAAGTCCTTCAACACCATTAAAATCTTCAATAGGAATACCGTCAATTACCAATCGAGGTAATCCACCGATTAATGTTTTAATATTTCCAACGGATGGAATAGTACCTAAATAGATTTTTAATGTGTCTTCTTCAGTAATTCTATTATTCAGGAATTCTTCATCAATTTTCCCAACTAAATATTCGTTTCTCTGTAGTGTATCTAAAAAATAATCTCCGAAATATTTTTCCACCAAGAATAGCAGAGTATCATTGTTGGTTAATTTATTTAGTGCTTTCAGTAATATTAAGCCTTTCAATGAATCCACGGCAAATCGTTTGTTGTAAAAACGGTTGTAAATTGAAATCGAGTTCCCATTCGATTTCATATTTAACGATTTAATCGCCAGAATGGTATCACGTAAAATTATTTCACCGTCAAATTTAAATTTCTCAACAAAAGGTTTACCCTCAAATGATAATGCGAACTCTGAACGGTCCAATTTATTTCCCTTGGCAAATTCACCGTTAACTATCATTGAATTTTGAGCTTGAGCAGGTTTACCTCCAAAAAAATCGCCGTTCACCGCTGCAATGATATTATATCCTTTTGCATTCAATCTTTCACAAAGCTCGGAAACGCGCTCACCGCCGTTACCTAAATAATCATTTGCAATTGCGGTTTCTACGGAAATATTCTTCTTGGTTAAATCCACTTCAAGGTACTGCACGGCAATAGGTCCGCGTAATTCCAATTTATGAAAAATAATACCATCGGCAATTTGCACCGTCAGTGAATATTGTGGGAAAATTTTGGAGAAGGTTAAAAATAAAATCGCAATAAATAATAGAATCTTTTTCACATGCATCATTTCAACTTGTTAATAAAATCATAAATATCTTTGGAAATAAGGGCAATAACTTCTTCGCCTTGCTCGGTATCATTCAAATTTTTGGATAGAATTACTAGTACGTAACTGCGTCCGTTAGGTAAAAATACTATGCCGGAATCGTGACGCACACCGGAAATTGAACCGGTTTTATGAGCAACCTTTACTTCTTCAGGCAAATATTTCGGTATCAACGAATTAAATTTTTGCCTTAATAGAATTTCAGTCATCTTTTTACAAGCGGATTCATTCACAGCCTTTCCTTTTGCAATGGCTTCATAAATTATCATTAAATCGTAAGGAGTGGTAGTATTGCTCAATCCCATTTCGTAAGCTTTAATATCTTCAACTCCCCGCAATACTTTAATTTCATTAGCTCCGAACGATCTCATAGTTTCGGTCACATTTTTCGCACCAACTAATTCAATCAAATTATTAGTTGCCAGGTTACCGCTTACAGTAATCATATTTTCCACTACTTCCAGGATAGGTCTTTTCTGCCCTATAAATTTATAAAATCCCTCCCCCTCATCGCGAGTAATCTCCATACTGAATTTGCTTCCGTCAACGATGCTTGTAAATTCATTTCTTATTTCAATTGAATCTTCGAGTGAGAATTTACCCTCATACGCTTGTTTGAATACTTCTATCATTACTGGGGTTTTCATCGTACTTGCAGCGTGAAATTCTTCATGTTCATTTATAAATAATCGTATTTCATCATTCTCCAACGACTTAAAAACAATGCCAAAGATTCCTTCGATTGGATTAATCCTATCGAGAATTTTTTCTCTTAATTCATTCATACTCTGTCCCCAAGAATTAGATAAGGATATTACCGAGAGTAGCGTAAAAATTGTAATTATAAGATATTTCTTCATAATCAGTCGGTAATTTATGGAATTATGATGGTAAAATATAATCGAAATAGAATTACCCGCCAACACCATTGTGGAATGACATTGCAAACAACATAAGCAATGTAGAAAACAGAGAAACAGTTATCCCTATTGATGTAAATACTGTTTTTGGAAGGTCAAATTTTTCGGTATAGATTTTATCAATATTATCGAGAGGAAAAGTTTTTATTTCGCCGTCATCATTAAATTGTACAACTTCATTTTTCCTCAAATATCCGTAGCCCGATTTATCTTCCGTAAAATCAATAGTTCTACCGTCTTTAAGAACTATTTTAAATACTTGGACAAAAGTACTTCCTCTTCTGGAAATTTCATCCGACGAATAACAACCATTCAATATTAAATTAATTAAAGCAAAGATTAAAAAGAAAATAATATTTTTATTATGCAGCCTAATAAATATTCCTATTCAACAAAATTTTTGTTTCCACTGTGTATATTTTTCACAAATTCACCCTCAAAATATTGATGTTAAAAATCATTTCTCTGTTGTGTATTTCCTGAAGGGTTAATGTGCTATTTTCAAAATAATTTCTACTTATTTCAGTCGGCCATTCCGCTATGGAAGTAGAATAAATAATTGAAAATATCAACGGACATGTGTAAGAAACGGCTACCCAAACTCCGGGGATTGTGGTATATTGAGTAGAAAGAATGGATACTATCCCAACACCAACACCCATTCCAACAGAAGCATATTTGAAAGTCTCCCAAAAGTTATGCTTTGAATTTTCTTTGCTTGCAATCCAGTGAACTCCCCCTGATGTAGCAAATAAATATGCCGGGACACTCAATAAAATCATCAGGTCTGTCACATCTTGTCTGCCCCCTCCAAGAGCATTAACAAATGCAGTAGCGACAAAAGGTGCCGGTGCGATAACACTTCCAATTCCACCGACAATTACTTGACCTAAAATATTATAAAATGAATGGGTATGCCGTAAATCATTTTGAGGAGGATTTGTTTGTTCAAGGAGATAATCAAAATTGTTTTGATTGAAATATTTGACACTATTTAACTTTTGGGAAAATATTATCGAATTAGTTACGAATAGAATGAAAACAATTATTGATTTTGTAATTTTCATTTCTGCCCCAATATTTTTTTTACTTTTTTATTTGGCGCTCGAGAGAATTGCAGTCAAGTTAAAAATGTTTTAGAACTAAAATAAATTTAATAAACTATTTTTTCCTCTATTCCTCATCCACATCAAATAATCTCTTTATTTCCTCTTCCGAAATACTTTTCTGTATCTCAGCTTCCTCATCAGTTGAATAAGAATTATTTATCATAGACCAGAATTCCTCGGATTTTAAGACGGTACAAGCATTCGCTTTGGCGGAATTCATCACATAATGATCAGAACTTACGACTGCAATTGTTTTGGGATTTCTATCCCTTTCTATCTCATCCCTTATGCAATCATCGGCCGGACGGTCGTACGAATAAACTATATTTACTTTTACAGAATTAATAGCTTCACGGGGGTATCCGTCAAAAAAAGCTACAACGTCATAACCTTTCGTACGGAAATATCTTTCCAGAATAAAAACCAATTTCTCCCTCGATTGCTGAGGATTTTTAGCCTGAATATATTTTAAGCTATTCGATTTACCGATTAAGTTATTGCCGTCAATAAAATATTTTCTTATCATCTTCTACCCGTGAAAAGTCCTTTAGTCCTTGTTACTTTAACATCTCTCAACTCGGGAGCTTTCATCCTTATTTCAAACCGGAATCCGCGGTAAACTCCTAATGGGTTCCAGCTGAAATTCATTTCCCAACAATGAAGGTCACGATAAATTGTAATTTGAGGAGCAGAAATTTTCTTCTGGACTAAATCATAATTTCCATTAACAGTAAATTTCCAATTCTTAGTTAAATTGAAGCCTAAGTTCATCCCGACAGATGCTGATTTTCGTATATCGGTTGCATTGCTTTTTTGGATATTATAATTAAGATGAAGGCTAAGATTCCAAGGGATAGTAAAATCGGGAGGTTGCTCGTCGTACAAAGCGATATAATCCGTTTTTTTGAAAGTACCGTATTCCGATTCCTCCTCTTTACCGTCGCGCGTTTCGCCTTTCAACTTATCTCCGGTTAGAGAAGTCGAGATAGCTAAACTAAAAGAATTCATACGCAACAGTCCTTTCCCCGCAGAACTGAGCAATCTATTTATGCGGCGGTTCCCGTCATAATCATAAAAAGTGAATCCGGAAGAACCTGAAAAGTTAACCCACTCACCAATTTGTGTACGATAGCTTAATCTCAAATCGGATAAATTCAGACTGTCGGCTGAAAAATTGTAACTTACATTTGCATTAAAATTTAACAAACGTATTTTATTTTCCCTGCTTGTAGTATCCGTTGGGTCTTTCATCGTTTTCATTTCGAATAAATTTCCGATGGAAAGAGAAAGAGTCTGCTTCTCTATTCCTGAAACCCCGCCAAAAATTTCACGTCCGAATTTATCATATCGAACTTCCTTACCATCTTTGTCAATATAAGAATCGTAGTAGCCCCATTTATCTTCACTAAAATTGGGGCTGTAGTTGTAAGAAATACTCGGCGAAATAGTATGACGAAAAGCCTTAATACCCAATATTTCTGGCTGAGCCATTCCGTAAATTTTTGTTGATGCGCTAACACCAAAACTGAAAGTTCTTACAGCATTTAATTCGTGAATATCCCTTTCAATTACATCATATGTAGCAACCGAATCGGAAGTATTGGTAAACAACCTTTTTTCTGTTCTTTTGTTATACCATTTCTCGGAATAATTTAAATGGGGTGAAATATTAAAATATCCTATTTTAGGAGAAGCGCTTATGCTAAAAGAATGATTAATTCCACCTCGTATTTTTAAATCCCCCCCCGTCTTTATTCTTCTATTCAGAAATTCACCTCTATACGAATAACCAATATATTCATACCATTTCATATTCTTAGTTGCACCGGAAGACTTCCTGAAAGGATAGGTCATCTTTTTACTAAACGAAATTCTCGGTAAAATTTCCGTGATGTCTCCGTTTTCCAATTTTTGGACACGATTATAATTTATAACAAGACTCGTTCCCGATTCATCCCAACGCTTACTGAAGGTAGCATTAGAAACTATGTCTTGAGTGAGTAAGTCATTATAACTTGTAGAATTATTTGTAAAATAATTTTTAGATTGAAATCTTAAACTCACATCCAAACGTGTTGTAGGATTAAACTTTTGATTATGATGCCAAGCTAAATCCCAATCCTCCTGCTCACTTCTGGTTGGATCGCCTTCTTCTCCAATAGTAATATTAGAATAACCCGCGGTTAAATTACCGTTAAAATTATATCTCTTTGCATATCTGAAACGTCCTCTTCCTCCCCATCCGCCTTTAGTATAAAAATCGCCGGTGAGAGCCAAATCCATATAATCGGAAATAGCAAAGAAGTAACCGAAATTTCTAAAATACTGTCCTCTATTGGGATCCATTCCATATCCCGGTGCAATTATTCCAGACCTTCTTCCGGATTGATTGGGAAAGACTCCAAAAGGGAGAGTTATCGGAAGCGGAACCCCGCCGACATACATTAAAATCCATTTGGCAATAATTTTATCTTTCTGAATTACTTTCATCTCGGAAGCGGAAAAATATGTATCCGGCGTATCAGATTCGCAAGTAGTGTACATTCCGTCTTTTATAAAGAAAACTTCCTTATTTACTTTCTTAACAGCCTCTCCCTTGTAATAAGATTTACCGGATTTATTTTTAGCAACAGAAATAAATCCTCTCTGTGTTTTAAAGTTATATTTTAACGAAGCTCCTTCGTAATTTTCTCCAGCTTCCGAAAGTACCGGGGTTTGAATAATTTTTGAATGCGAAGAATCTTCCGGGTCAGGGATGCCGAATGCTTTCAATTCATTTCGCTCGAAATCGACATTTATTTTACCGGCTTTTAAGTTAGTTTCTTTATACTTTAACTCCCCCTCACCCACTAAAAACATCTTCTTGTTTTTAATATCGAAGCTTAATGATTCCGAGGCGCTGCTGTAAATAACCGCATCCACATCAAATGATTTGCTCTTAACCGAATCTTCTTCGACAATAGTCGAATCATTTATTGCAGTAGCCAAGCTATCAACGGTTTGAGCAAAAAGATTTGCCGAAAGAAGAATGAATAATATTAATGCACGTTTAATCATTCAACTAAAAAATTATAGATTATAAAATACCAAAGATGATGCGCCTTTTATTCCGGCGTTATTTTTTAATTCAGCAGGAAGAACCGAAATCCGTTCTCTTAAAGATTTCAATACCCTTTCCATAAGAGTAGATTCAATACTGCTGAATAGCAATTCACCGAATCCGGCAACTCCCCCGCCTACTATAACGTTGGCAATATCCAAAACATTAACAACGGATGAGAGGGCAAATCCTAATAAATTACCGCTATCAATTACAACACTTCTAGCGAATTCATCACCAGCAATTACAGCTTCGTTAATTACTCTGGGCGACAGATGTCCGCCGTTTTCATCTAAGATTTTATTCAGCATCGAATCCGGATGTTTTTTGAGAGCGGTAATAGTTCTTTTAGTCAAATAATTATTGCCTATATAAGCTTCAATACAACCTCGAGAACCACAATTACATTTTGGTCCTTTATAATCAATAGAAACATGCCCAATCTCGCCGGCGGCATTCGTCTCACCGCGGAATATTTTACCTTTACGGATTATTCCACCGCCAACACCCGTTCCGAGAGTAACAACAATAAAACTATCCAATTCCTTTCCAGCACCAAATATCATCTCGCCAACAGCGGCGGCATTAGCATCATTTTCTACAAATACATTCGCTCCTGTCTGATTACTTATAATTTTAGCAAGATGAACCTTTTCCCAGCCGGGTAAATTCGGTGGGTGTTCTACTATTCCCTTCTTATGTTTAACTACGCCGGGAGCGCCTATTCCGATTCCTTTAATTTTAACGCCGCTTCGTTTTTGAAGATACGCAATTCCTTTTAATATTTGGGATATTATCTTATCCGGTCCTTCTTCCGCAAAAGTTTTTAAGGATGTTTTATTAATTATTTTCCCTTTATCGGAAACAACTCCAAGTTTAATATTTGTTCCGCCTAAATCTACACCAATAGCATACATCTAATCTTAATCAACTCCTAATTAAATTCTTGAGATACAATTGTTACCGGTACCGGATATTCCATTTTACCTATTGGAGTATCAAGAACCGGTTGTGCGACTACTTTAAAATGTGTCGGGTTACTATTTTTTCCCCCGAGTGCAAAGATAAGTTTAACGGCATCATTAAATCCGTTTGATTTAAAAAATTTGAGTAAGTTCAATTCAGCAGTTAACGGAATAATTACTTTTTCTCCAACGCCGGGAACCTTTATCGGTTCGGTTATATCCCCGGATATTGTTTCTTTATCGTTAATGTATAATTTCCACGGAAATTCTCTTATCGTTATATCGGTAGGAGGATAACCGCCACTACCGTCATTCGGATTTTGGGCTTCAATATTTAACGTAAAAGAAACAGGGAGTTCTCCTTTTGCCACCAGAGAAGTAAGCTGAATAACCTGCATTGCTCCAAAATCTTTCAGATTTGATTTTCCAGAAATATCAATTCCGTTTATTCTAAAATTTGAAACATTCTTCAATTTATATTTCAGCCGAGAAATGTTCATCATAGTTTGATAAACACTGCATGCTGAAACGACAGACAGCAGAAGAGTTATAAATAATATTTTCTTTCTCATACAATTTTCGATTCTTCAATTTTTTTGATTATTTCCGCTGCCACTCTTAATGCTTGAAGACCGTCTTCACCGGATACTACGGGACGAGTTCCGTTTATAACAGCTTCAACAAATAGCTTTAATTCATGTTTAAGTGCATTAATTTCTTTCATTTCGGGATGTTCATAAACCAATAATTTTTTACGTTCGCCAATGCCAATTTCCCCATAAGAAAAATAATTTTCCGGGAGTTCGCCATCGATAGGGAGTAAACGATAAACTTCCGAAACACCGGAATCAAAATCGAGAGAAATATAAGTATCCCGTTGAAACATACGCATTTTTCTCATCTTCTTTTGGGATATTCTGCTCGCCGTAACATTAGCAACAGCTCCATTCTCAAATTCGATGCGTGCATTCGCTATATCAATTGTATCCGAAACCACAGCAACACCACTGGCGTGAATATTCTTCACTTTACTTCCAATCAAATTCAAAATTATATCTATATCGTGAATCATCAAATCCAATACAACCGCAACATCGGTACCACGAGGATTAAACTGCGCAAGCCTGTCTGTTTGAACGAACATCGGTTTTAAATTATATTCATCCAAAGAAACCAGAGCGGGATTGAATCTTTCGATATGACCTACTTGTAAACGCAAATCTTTTTCATTTGCAAGCTCAACCAATTCTTCCGCCTGCCAAATCTCGGAAGTAATAGGTTTTTCGACCAAAACGTGTTTTCCACTGTTCAGCGCGGTCTTAACTAAATTATAGTGCTCCGATGTGGTTGCCGCAATTGAAACGGCTTCAACATCGTTCAACAACCCTTCAACGCTATCGTAAGCTGTTATGCCGTATTCATCAGTAACTGCTTTCAATTTTTCTTTATCTAAATCAAATGCACCGATTAATTCAGCTTTCTCGATTTCATTCAATAATTTAGTATGAAGTCTTCCTAAATGTCCTGTTCCGATAACACCAATTTTAATCTTTTCCATCTCCGTTCAATATATATTTGTAATAACCAATTATTTTATCATAACCACCTAATTCCTGCGAATTATAGTTTACAAAAATATGATACTCATTCGAGGTTTCCCAAAAATTCCCTTCTAATTCGTACCAATCTGCTTCCTCAAAACCTCCGCCTTTAGGAACGGTTACATATTGATAATCGTACTTTCCCCTTTTCAATTCCAATTTTATTTTATATAAACCGTCTTTTCCCTCCAATTTATACCAAGGCGACAGTTCCCAATAATTAAAAGAACCTACCAAATAGATGTCTTTATTATAGTAATCCGGTACCCTTAGCTGAAATAATACATCCATATAATCGGAATAACTATTATTAAAATTCTTTAATATAAAAGAACCATTCATATCCCTCTTCCCAAAGTTATAGAACCGCTCTGTTTCAATATGATGATAATTTATCGGGGTGTTCTCTTTCGGATATTTATTTTCGTTTCGAAAGTCTATTTGACGGTATTCATTCCCGGGTAATATATCTTTCCAAATGAACGTAAATTCATCAACATCTTCCATCTCAAAATATTTTGTTTCACTGAAATCGGTTCTATTTATTTCAACCGGATAATTGAGCTTCCTATTTTCAATTACCTCAATACCCCTTAACCAAATTTCATTTTGCTTTTCATTCAAGCGAGTATTCACGCGCATTTCATAGGTTCTATCCAAAACTGTATTTTTAGAAATAGCACCCTCTCGCCTCAACTTATTTACCTCCACATTTACAGGAATGGATTCATAAACTACGAAAAATTCACCCCAGGAATAAACATCGGAAGTATCATAAAGGGAAGTGATAAAAAACATCCATCTGCCGGAAAATGGGAATTCAATTTCATTATTCGGAAATTTACCTCTATAGTGATAATCGGCTCCCGTAACGGTTGAAGGAAGTCGGGTGTAGCTTAACTCTGTTGCAATATCTTTTCCCTGGGCCTGTAAAAACACCGATGAATAGGGATTCCAATTTCTATCGCAAAATTTAAATACAATACTCAATTCCGGATAAAACTCCGATTGTATATCAAAATCAATTATGAGTTTATCGGAACTATCGGGAAAAACAACGGGGAAATTGAGGAGGCTACCGCTGCCCCAGTGAAGGCTTTTAATTGATGTTTGAGCTAAATGTAGATCAGATGCGAAAAAAAATATGAGTAATAGACTAATAAATCTCAACGCATTTAATCGAAACGTAAGGAACGTAAACCTTGATAATTTGATTTTCACGGACAGCTTCCAGCAATATTCCATCGTCGTATGCAGCAAGTAATTTACCGGTTTTAAAAACGATTTCATAAAATGTTGGCTGCTCTCCCTTTCTAGCACCATAAACCACTCCATAATTTTCGAACATAGTAACATTTAATGTCTGACCGACGAATTGGTTCCAATCCAATTTCATAAGCTGTCCTTTTATTTATGAAACAGATAATTTTAAGCCAAAAGTAAAGAAAATGTGCGGGATTTACAATATATATTTGATTGACCATAATTCTTCGGTTAGTACGGATGCAATAGAAGTAATATTAACTCAATAGGGAAAAATTAAAAGCGTTATCAAACTAGATGAGTTTCATCGAAAAAAGTTATGAATTTCAAAAATCGCCAAATAATAACTGACATATTCAATGAGATACTCAAACAAATAAAAAATGCCAAGCTAACCAACTACACAGATTAATTGCTGACCGCTGCTTCCTTCCGGACCTGACGGGGTTGGGCAACAACCTGTTAGTCGGCGCTTGGCAAACTTTTAAAATTTGAACGCAAAATATAGTAAAACTTATCAGAAAGTAACAATTCTATTTTTATCTAATAGTAATCCTCCGGTTACAACAAAATTATCTTTGTCCTGAAGTTCAAATAAAATATCTCTGATTCCGTTAGAGATTCGAGACAAATAAGTTTTACCTCCTACAGCGCAGGTACAGATAATAATTTAGACTTTAAGCAATAAATTTTTCCAGTTCAGCAAATACACTATCTGCTGTTAAACCACCTTCTCCGGAATAATCACATATATGGGGATCACCGGGACACTTATTTGAACAGTAATCTTCATCGGGTAAGATATAATTTGCATCATTACCCATCGGACTCCATAACATTGGGGAGCAAGCAGGCAATGGACAAAAGACCGTTAATGTTTTAACATTAAGAGCCGCTGCTACATGCGCCGGGCCCGTACTCGCAGAGACTAAAATATCCCCGGTTTTAACCAAGACAAACAAATCTCTCAAATTTTTTATTTCGTATTTGCCGTTCTTAAATGCCTTTAACTCATCCGGCATCTCTATATCCGTGAGAACCAGACTAAACCTGTCATCGTCACGAATTTTCTCAGCCAAACGAAGGTATTCTTTCGGAGGAAGATTTGGAGCACTTTTACCCGAAGTAGTATGGAGCAAAATAATTTTTTCTCCTTGCGGAGCCAGTACCTTCTTTAAGCTTTCGCTCTTTCTAATCTCCTCTTCGGTTAAAAATAATTCGGTTCTTATATCAAATGTATTAACGCCTATTTTTCTTGCCAAATCCATGCAGTAATCAGCTTCGTGACGTAAAGGGATATATTTATTTCTGCTAACACTTTTAGTAAACGTAATTACCTGATACAACTTTGTACCAACACCAACTCTATTCGGTATACCGGCGAGGAATAGCAAATAATTTATTTTTTCATTCGGAAGCAGCATGAGAGCATCCGTAAAATTGTAAGATGCAATCTCTTTTCTTTTACTCAAAAAATATTTCATCCCTTTTTGCTCGGGATCAAAAATAATTATTTCATCCACATAAGGATTGTTAAGAAATACATCCCTTGTATATTCACGAACCATAACAGCTACAAAGCTATCGGGATACGTTTTTTTAATTTCCCTCGGCAAAGGAGTGGATAGAATGACATCGCCCAATCTATCGGGGCGGGAAATAAGAATGCGTTTCCCCATTCCTTTCAACTTAAAATCTCTCCGGCAATTGTCTCAAATTCCCTATCCCAGTTCAACTCTTGCGAAGCTTTCGAAGCGTTCAGCTTCAAATTCATTAATTGATTTTTATCCGATTTAATTTTTCGGAGTAATTCAACCAAGCTATCCACATTCCAATCTTGCAAAACATATCCAACTTTATATTCTTCAACAATCTTTCTCATTTGCGGAAGGTTGCTAACAATAACAGGAACTTGCGCCATAATATATTCGAACAGTTTATTCGGCAAAGCATAGTAATAACTCTTACTCAAGTTTTCTATCAATGCCGCTCCCAAGTCCGCTGCTGCGGTAAAACTTAATAATTTATCTTGAGCAACCATACCCCGAAAGTGCACTCTACTCTCTAAATTTAACTCCTTCGTTAAACTTTCGAATTTGCTTTTAAATTCCCCGTCTCCCAAAACAACTAAGTGAACATCGCTGAAATGTTCTACCGCTTTTATCAGCAAGTCTATTCCCCGTCCCTCCAACAAGACTCCTTGATAAACAATTAATAAGTCCTCTTCGGAAATATTCAATTCCTGTCTTAAATTTACAGGCTTTATACCGCCTGACAATTTCGGCAAATTCCGCAGTAAAAGTATGTTGTTTAAATTATAATATTCACTTAAAAATTCACCGTCCATTTCGCCAGTAACCAAAACATAATCGGCTTTATAGATATAACGCCTCTCTACAGCTGAAATAATTTTTTGATTTGAGGATTTCTTCCGCAGCCCTGCAAGAAACGGATATAGTTCACGTGAATCGTAAATTAATTTGGAATCGTAAAAGCCCGAGAAAAATTGGACAAAGGGTAGAGTAAAGATATCTTCTGCAAAATAATAATCGTATTTTTTTGCTAATAAATTTATTATCAGATAAAAGATGAATTTCAAATAGAATAAGAGGGAGTTTCCTTCCTTTCGAACTGAATAGATACGGAAATCACTATTGTCTGATTTAACGCCGGAACCTCTGTAATCAAAACATACAACCGTAACATCTACATTTCGTTTCTTCAAAGATGAATATAAATTCATTACTCTCGAATCGAAAAGAGCGTTGCCCAAAAAAGTTATTACGGCTTTTTTCTTCATCTGTCAGAGGTATATCTCCAGTGTATTTCGCATTATAGTTTTAGCATCGAATTTTTCTTTGAACTCGATCAGACTTTCGCTGGGAGTCATCGGATTTTCGGCGGATGTATCTTGACTAACACCGATATCCACGTACTTATAACCATTTTCGGTGGCATCCTTAACAACTTCGTACATCACTCTTTGAATCGGTTTCAATTCCGCATAATCGTAAAGAAGCATATTGTAAAAACAGAGCGCTACATTTTTATTCGGATAGAACATAAGCGAGCCGGCAATCGGTTTCTCTTTATAATAAACCATAAACAACTTCAACCTATCCGGCATTAACTCTTTTAACCTAAGTAGATCCTCATAACTATGAGTTGGCTTTACATTGTGCCGGGCTTTGTTGTTCAACAAAATCGGGTAGAACTCATCGTATCTTTCATTCTCCTCTACCCTGATATCCGGATTTTTCAACGACTTGCGGATATTGCGTCTTATTGTTGACTGAAAGCGTGGGATAATCTCTCGCATGGGGTCGAGTTTAATAGCCGAGGAAATATAATGCAATTGATATTTAAAGCCCCTCCATAACATTGCAAATTCAAGATTTTGATTCTGATAATTTTCATAGATCATAGGCGCTGAAGTGAGCACAAATTGTTTCACTCCGTTTGCTCTGCCGTAATCGAGCATATTATCGACCAATTCCAAAGTTTCTCTGAATGTAATATCTTCAGTTACCAAAGAACCGTAACTAGCGCCGATAGGTGATTCGAAAACACCGTTTTCCAGAGTACCCGGAAGTACTGCTTTCAGATTACCCTTTTCAAAAAACATCAAATGATGCCAATCGAATTTCCCCGGTTCGTGGTAATCGAAAAACTTTTGCAGATGAAACATTGTACCGTTATTTGAACGCAGTACAAATTCATCCCACATCTCTTTGTATTTTTCTGAATAAACTACAATATCCATTTAACCACACTATTAATATTCAACTCCACAAAACTATCGATTTTTGAAATAATTTATTCGTTCGATAATATAATTATCAATATCTTTTTAATTGAAGTGATAAGCTAAAGTGACAAATTGCGAATTGCCCAGATCGAAGCTATAAGGCACGAACGAATAATCAAAAAATATTGAACCCCATTTTAATCCTAGACCCAAACTAATGTTTTTAGCCTCGTATCCGGTAATATAGCCGATCCGGAAAGCAACAGTATTTGCATAAAATATTTCTGCTCCCGCATGGAGATGAATTTCATCTTCTCTCAAATATTTTTGCACTCCTCCGTTAAGTGAAATTTCGGCATCAATATTATTTAAACTGAAGAAATAATTTGCTCCCAATCTGAAATCAGTAGGAAGCTGTGTAGATTTATTCCTCAGTTGACGCATCGAACCTATATTTTTAAGAACGGTTCCTAGCGATAAATTCTCAATCATAAAATCAGAATATGCCAAACCGAAATCCATAGCGTAACCGGTGGCATCATCGGAAAATAATCCCTCGTAAAGATATTTGATTGTGAATCCGCCACGAAGCTTGTCGTATAAATGAAACGCAGAGGAAAACCCGGCATAAAAATAATGTGCGTCAAATTTACCGTCGGGTTCACCCGGTTTTGTTCTTACTTCAATATTTGGGATTGTAGTTGTTGAAAAACCTGCAGCTAACGGAAGACCAAATACGGAAAAACTTGCTGCAAGAAAATCGTTACTTACATCTTGAATATATGAGTTATGTGAAAAAAGAATATTACTGCTGCTGCCCAATAAAGCGGGATTATAATAAAAAGCGGCAGCACCATTAGCTGAAGCAACTCCTAAATCGCCCATAGCAAGGGTCTTTGCGTTAACACCTAATTTTAAATTGGCAAGTCCACCGGAATTACTTTGCGCAATTATATTAGTGGCAACAATTATTATAAAAGCAAAAAATAGTTTTTTCATAATTATCAAAATTTATAGTTTAGTGAAACAACATGAAAATCAAATGGAGAATATGGCTCAAAGCCGTAAGCATAATCGAGACTTAATACATTATCGTCCAATAAATATTCATAACTAAAACCGAAAGAAGGTTTAACCGGAATATCGGAATTTGAAACATTCACATTATCAACCCCGCCTCTTATAATAAATCGTTTAATAATTTCATATTCGGCGCCGGTTCTAAAATAATTATTTTCGGAATCAATCATTTCATACTCTGCGCTTAGAAGTAAACCGATATTCCTAAAATTGTACGAAGCTGCGAACTTTTTCCTTAACGGGAATTTATCTTCAGTAATGCTGCCGAGTGTACCGTAAATTTCATTTGTATTCCATTTATATTTTGAATTGATGTCACTAAAGACTGCAGCAAGTGTAAGATTATCATTTAATCTGTAAAGCAAACCGGCATCAAATCCAACTCCTGTGCTGGTAATGCTTTCGTACAATTTGAAATAATAAAATTTAATGTTCAAACCTACAGATACTTTATCGCTAAATTGATTGGAAACTGCAACAAAGAATAAATTTTCGGATGTAGAAATATCTCCGGTCTTAATTCCTTGATTATCTCTTCTTTCAATTCCTGAAACACCCGAGTTTATTAGTCCTACACTTATACCCGCAATAGATTTCGGTTTAGACCAATTCCCTTCTTCATCTCTTTTCTTTCCCAATTCAAAGTTCTTTCCGAAGGAAAAGAAGTTGAGATTCCTATCGAGTGATAAATAGGTATAACCTGCCGAAACAATTATATCCTTTTGAAATGAAGAAACCGCCGGATTATAATATCCGCTTAAATTCCCGTCAATTACAGCCGTTAAAGCATTTCCCATTCCAATTCCTCGTCCGGAAAACCCCATTCTGCTGAATGAGCCGGGATATCTGGAAGCTGAATTATATTGAGCCAGCAAACAACTTGATAAAAATAATATGACTGCAAATAATTTTTTCAAAAGAACCTCACTACCTTAGAGCCAATATTTTACCATAAATCGGATCTTTGCCCGGGATATCAATTCTATAGAAATAAACCCCGTTTGGTACAAACGAGCCTGAATCGTCTTTCCCATCCCAAGTTTCAATTTGATCAACACCAGCCGATCTTGTAGCATTTTGCAATAACGTTCTTACCAACTGCATACTAAAATTAAATATTCGAATAGTGACTTCCGCAGAAGTTCCACCGACAATATATTTAATTTTAACCGATTCCAATCCCGGTGCAAAAGGATTTGGGAACGCAAAGGAAACGGTTTCATTAGTAATTTCCTCGGATGCTTGAAAGATTTGCCAGTCTCCTTCCCAAGCAGTTCCGCTTTCGTACAGTTTTACCAATCCGTTATCTGTCCCAAGCCAAATATTAGCCGAGTTGTTGTTAACGGGATGGGAGTCGGCAGAATAAAATACAGTCGTTAATAACGATTGACCTGTATTCGAATCAACAATTAATGAAGGAAGGAACCAAGAATCGCCTAAATCTTGAGATCTAAAAATTCCATTGTCGGTTGCAACTAAAACGTCATTTAATTGTGAGTAATTGATGAAAGCGAAATTATGAGTTCTCTCATTCGTTAAAAAGACATCCCAAGTGATGCCGCCGTTAGTACTTCGGGAAACCCCGTAATATTCGGTAATTCCTTCTGCTTTCCAAGTAGAAGCCCAAATTGAATTTGAAACAGAATCGTAAGCTAAAGCTGTAATAAAATTACCGCTTATTGGATTGCTTTGGTTTGAATGATTAAATTTTATCCAGCTTACTCCACCGTCTGTAGATTTGTTAATTCCACCGGCAGAACCGACCCACAATTCATTCGCTTTGCCGGCTGCCACTGCAAACAAGCGGTGATTTAAATTATTTTCATTACCGAATGCACCGCTAACAGGCTGAAGCGAAAAACTCAATGTATCATTGGGATGAATTTCATCGAGATAATCGGGTGGAAGAACAACACGTTCCCAAGTAGCACCGTTATCTGTAGATTTTCTCAAACCACCAGCAAATGAAGCAATATATACAGCATTTTTTGTAACGGCAATATCGTAGGTAATATTATTAATTCTGGTTGTAACTGGTAGCGCACGGATATTATTTATACCGTAAACAATTACCGTATCATCTTCGGCATCCACCGGCTGCGGAATAACATTCCAAGTCTCACCGTTATCAGAGGAATATCGGATTCCTGCACCTTCCGGCAGATTATTTCCATTAATATTTACAGTATTGCCCAGTGCAGCCCAAATAATACCGTTACCGTAGGCTAGAGCCGAAATACTTGCTCTACCGAATTCATTCTGTTCATAATAATTTTTCCAGCTAATTCCGTTATCCGTAGAACGGCTCAATCCTCTTGACGTTCCGAGCCAAATAGTATCTCCAATAACTAAAATATCGAGAATTGAATTACTCTTCGGCGAAGAAGCAGCCTGTTTATATAATTTTTCACCGCTAAGAAGGTAATTTTCAGGGGATAATTGTGCCCACAAAATCACAGGGAAAAACAATATTAATAAAATTTTCTTTTTCATTATTTAACTAAAAGATCGTGAACAATTTTATTACTTAATGAATCACTTTTATCTATGGCAATAAATTCGAAATGCCAAAATCCGGTTTGTGCAGTTGAAGCGAAACTATTCTTGAATGAATAAATACCGTCCCCTGCGGTTTGATCTCCGCGACCATTCAAATCCCCGTCATCGAACATTAAGAATTTCGTAGTCTGTGTATTCGGATCCGAATAAACAACGCTTCCGTCGGGTCTGTAAAGTTCAAAATAAACACCCTTAATATCGCTTAAACCATTACCATCGGATACTTGAACACTAAAGACAAAATTCACTTCCCTATTAATCGAATCCGGAATTGAAAGATTCGATATAATTGGCGGAAAACTCGGTTGATTATTAAAATATACTAATCTCTTTTCACCAAGCAATTTATTTTCATTATTTACATCGGTTGCATTAAATCTAAAATAATAATCACCGTTCGGATCACTGTTACTGAATGTAATAAATGCGGAGAATTTAGAATCATTCGCTGTTGAATCGTGATAACCAACTATATCCCCGTTATCCTTCATTTCGTTAGAAGGATTGATTAAATCACCGGCATCATTATAAATATCAAATTGTAAATTAACGATACTTTGAGCATTCTGTATTTCAGCAACAATGGTGACCACTGAATCGTCCTGTGCATAGATCACCGTATCGGGCATATCGATATTGACTAAACGGAATGATAAGAATTCATTCCTCGGATCGATAACGCCGTCATAACTTTTTTCACAGCCAAATAGTAATAAGGCAATAACAGATATAATTAAATAGTTTTTCATTTATTCATTAGATAATTGAGAAGAGTTTGAAGGGATAAAACGAATGTAAGGAAATTCGCAAATAGGTTTTCCGATTCAATTTCTCTTCCCGGTTAAACAAAATCAGTAACAATCTTCCTATATGTAATTCCTCACATTTTGGTTTGCAAATTAGTCAAGGCATTTGCAATTGTCAAGTCATAAAGATAGTACTAAAGGCGCAGGTGAGAATGAAAGTAATAAAATCAATAACGAAAAATAACCCAAAAGCCTCCTGCCTAATCCCAGTTTTTCGAAATGTTCAACCGGAGGATGTTTTAATTTAATTACGAAATAAAGGACTAATCCCCAAAAGAGCCAGCCGCTCCATCCAAAACCTAAATTTAACTCAAGCAAGGAATCGAAAATACCCATAAAGCCGAAAAGGCCTAAGATTAACATTGATATTCCCGCAACATGCTCGTGTATTTTGTGACCGAATAAAGAAAAGACAACATGCCCGCCATCGAGTTGACCAACGGGAATCATATTCATTGCAGTTACAAACAACCCAAACCAACCAACGCATAAATAAGGATAATGATAAACTTCCGACATAGGTGGAATGAACGCATTTGGATCAGCAAATAAATCCCTTAAAAATGAAAATAATAGAGTGTCTCCAAACGTTAAACTAAGAGCGTTCTTCCCGTATTCCGGACTGAAATAATCCGGATGTATATTTAACAAATAATCAACCGGAGGCAAGTGAGTAAATCCATAAATTAGAATAATCAAACTTGCGATAAAACCGGCAATTGGTCCGGCAACTCCTATATCGAACATTGCTTTATTTGTACGGATTGGAGTTTTAGTCTTGATAACAGCTCCCATAGTACCGAAATTAATAAACAATGGAATCGGTGGAAATGGAATAAAATATGGAAATGTTACATCTACACCATGATACTTTGCCGCAAAATAATGTCCGAATTCGTGACAAGAAAGAATGAAAAGAATGGAGAAAGTATAAGGTAAAGCAGTCGTAAAAGATGATATTTCATAGGGCCCGCCGCTTGCCGTTATCCATTGCATACCGGCAATTAAAGTAGTAATAAACGTAATGACAAAAAGAAGTATATGAAAAAGAGTAGATGAAAAGAAACTCTTCTTCTTTCCGCGCGAAACCCCAAACCTGCTATTGTAAAAATTATCGTCCACTAAAATTCCAAATTAAATCCAAATGATGAAAATTCTTCATTATCAAAATAATACTCACCGTGTATATTCTTTCCTTTATAATATTCGAAATAAATTCTAAAACCTTTAGAATTTATTTTCCCGAATTTCAATCCAACCATCACAGAATTGTTCGAATAATATTTATCGAGATTGCTAATTCTTAAATCGTAAGCGACAAATGGAATCACTTTTCCATCTAAAAGTCCGCCATAATAATAATCAAATCCCAACTGATAAATATCTTTACCTATCGTTGTCGGATCTATATGAATAATATAAGTTGCGCCTCCGTAAAAACGAAGATTATTGACTTTGTAAAATCCGATAACTTCCAGAAATTCCCTGCTGTAAACTAAAGGATTATGATTATTTTTCCATTGTTGTGTAGTTCCGTCGTAATGCCCGTCAACAAAATGCGCACTAATATGGCTAAATCTTGTTCTAACACCGTATTCATTACTATTTTGTTTAATAATATAGGCTCCGTTCAAACCGAATAAATAATCCACAGCATCAACAGGAAAATGAAAATCTTTTTCACCTCTTAATAAAGTATATGTGAATAAATCCGCCCCGAAAGATATTTGAGTACCATCATTAATACTGCTACGATAAATATCCATCGAGCTGCCAATTTCAAGCCTTATATCGTTTTTATTCAACTCAAACATAAAACCCATTCTCGGTTCTAAAAAATTTGCCGTGAAAGGTTGAACAGTCAAATCATCCGGGAACCATTCAACTGTCTGCGCATTAGCTACAATAGTAAAAGCAAAAATGAGTAAATATAGTCTTTTCATATGCATACTTTTATCTTACTTAAATTCCCTATCTTTCCAAACAACTCTACGATGAACAAAAACAACCAAAGGTAATAAAAAGACATATAAAACAAAATAAATTTCAAAAATCAAGAAATCGATAAAATTAATTGATAATCTATATACTTTATGAATATGCTTTAATAAGAAATAATCCAACAGCAATTTTAAAATAAGTAAATAAAAAGCATTCACCGAAAAGAAAAACGGCATCGCAATAACGCAAGCATGTGCAAACCATCCTGAAAACATCACCATAAAAGCAAAAATCGGAGCTTCCAAACCGCCGACACCCCAACGTTTCTTCTGCCAGTAAAGAGATTTAAAATCTTTACAAGCTTTAGAAGTAACAAGTGCATCAGCATTCATTGGATAAATAATTTTATACTTACCGAGATTTTTAAATGCCATTAATAATTTAAAATCTTCTGTAACACTAAAAGGCAAGGATTCGTAACCACCAACTTCATAATAGACATCTTTACGATAAGACATA
Source organism: uncultured Melioribacteraceae bacterium (assembly GCA_964573255.1). Classification (GTDB taxonomy): domain Bacteria; phylum Bacteroidota; class Ignavibacteria; order Ignavibacteriales; family Melioribacteraceae; genus CAYNUJ01. The sequence goes on along the minus strand of CAZNJB010000004.1, from coordinate 64,970 downwards.
TTATTACCGATGCAGCTTGTCGGTTTGCGCATATTCATTGTTCCGGAAGCAACAGACATTAAATAGAGGAAGTCAATAGATTGAATTCTCGCAAATATGGATTCGGTAGTTTGATTTGTATAACCGCAAACCATTGCAACATCCTCAGTGTAATAAGAAGCCAATGTTTTTGCCCAAGTGGGAGAAACGGTACAATCGGCATCAGTTGTAAGTATTATCTCATTTTTAGCGATTTCAATACCGTTAGCAATAGCATTAGCCTTCCCTTTTACTTTACCGAATTGCTTTTCGGCTTTAATTAATTTGAATTTAGGTTTGTCTTTTATATAATCAGAAACAATTTGCCAAGTTGAATCCGTAGAATGGTCGTCAACAATTATAATCTCCAATTTACCTTCAGGATATTCGGAACTATTCAGTGAAACAATGCAATCCAATATATTATCTTCTTCATTCCGAGCCGCAACAATGATAGTAGCCGAAGGTAATTCATCCTCATTCAATTGAGGGAATTTTTTCCGGATATAAATGCTGAAAACCAATACTTGAATGAAGTAAAGTGATACGGCAACCAAAAAGATTATTTCAAACATTCTTCAGGCTCTCCGAATTCATAATGCCGTCTTCTTACTTCTTCGGCAATAAATTTTATAGATTCTTTTATAATATCTCTGCTTTTCAAACTGTCGTGCAATACTATTATTGAATTTGCTTCCAAATAATTTTGAACCGCAAATTTAACAATATTTAAATCATTTTTATAATCGTACGTCAGGAGACTCCACATAACATTTTTTTTACCTGAAAGCGCTTTTTTGCCCGTAAATATAGGAATCCTACCTTTCGGTGGACGGAAATAAGAAGTTTCTGTTCCAAATAATTTAACAAATTCATCATCGAATAATTTCACCTGTCTTTCAACAAAGGATCTCGATTTGAACATTACATTTGCGTGATTGTAAGTATGATTACCAATTGAATGTCCTCTGCTGATAATTTCTCCGGCAAGGGAATTATATTTTTTCAAATTCTCCCCCACACAAAAGAATAGGGCTTTAATTTTCAGTTCATCCAATACCTCCAAAATAATTGGAGTTGTTTCGGGAATTGGTCCGTCGTCGAATGTAAGCAAGACTTTATCATTCGAAGTAGTCCACCTAGTTTGCGGGAAAATATTTTTTATAATAGTTGGTGGGTTATAAAATAACTTCATTCTAAGCCTTACGATTTTTCCAATTGTAAAATCCGAAAGTTCCCAAAATACTGCTGACTAAAATATATGGGATATGAAATAACTCGGCTAATAAAAAATATCTCAACGAAAGCATAGGGAATATGTATTTTTTACCGAATCTCATAGCTATGTAGTCCCACACAATTTTCCAAATAAATGCAAGCGCTCCGGTAAGAAAATATTTCGAATCAGCTACTCCCCAAACAAGAGAGACTGGAATTAATAAAAAGTAGAAAAATATTAATATCAGTTGTATTGTTAAGAGTTTGTTTGAATAATTAAATCCTTTACTTGCCCACCGCGATCTTTGGTTGATAAATTCAGTTAAATTTTTATTTGTATTAGTGGTAACCAAAACATCTTTACCAATTGCATATTTAACTTTCCATTCGGTTGAATAAGCAATTTTTTGCATAAGAAATTCGTCATCGCCGGATGGGATATTTTCATTTCCCTTATATCCCTCCACTTCAAAGAACACATTTTTTCTAAATGCAATATTAGCTGCACTGCAAGAGAACGGTTGATTGCTACCAATTAATCCTGCGGATGAAATTACAAGTCCGGCAAATTCCAACTGCTGCAATCTATCGAAAATGCTATTATACGCAGAGAACATTACCGCCCCGGCTACAAATCCCGTTTGATCGTCAAAATTACTAACTAGTGTCTTAATCCATTTCTTCGGATGCGTGCAATCAGCATCCGTAATTACAATTATTTCACCTTTAGCATTTCTTACAGCCGAATCAACTGCCAGTTTCTTCCCTTCTTTATTCGTAGAAATTAATTTTACATTTTCTTGCTTTACAATATCTGCTAATATTTCCCTACTGTTATCGGTTGAATGATCATCAACAAATAATATCTCTAATTTTTCACGCGGATATTCCAAGTTAGCGAGAGATCGAATTAATCCAGGAAGATTTTCCTCCTCATTTCTGAATGGTATTATTAAGGAAACATCGGGCAATTCATTTTCTTCAAGTGGAGTGATTGATCTAAGATTTCTTATTCCCGTGATAATACGTAAAATAAAAGAGGAATAGAATACAGCAGTAAACATTATTAGTAAAATTAAAAGCAATTCACTTACTCCTTAGCGTGAAAAATAATCCCGCTAAAGCGGGTATAATTAAATTTATAAAAAATATCATTATCGCCGCATTAACAGCTACAGCCTTATCAAAGGACAAATGGTCAAAAACTAACATCGAAATTGCCTCCCGCACACCGGTTTCACCGAATGTAATAGGTGGTATAATATTCTTAACTAGTAAAATTGCATTTGCGGAAAGGAAACCGTCGAATAAGTTTATTTTCGGATCAAATGCAAAATATAAAAAAGCATATTGCAGGGGAATTACAATCGCAATTGGAAGAGATAATATAAAAGAATTTTTCAATACGGATTTATTAACTTTTGTACCGGCTACTAATTTATCTATAAATTTTTCAAAAAATTTTATTTTCTTAAAATAGTTTGCAATTCGATTTAATAATGAGCCGGTCGACACAAAATCTTTCAACAAATAAATCAGGATTACAAAACAAACAATAAAAAGAAAGAAAACTTCGCTTGAAATAATTTTATGTTGAACAATCAATATAATGGTAAATAATCCCCCAATAATGAGTAAGGCAAACATCGAAGAAAATTTATCGATAAACGTTGCTAGTGTAACTTTTTTTATGGAAGAATATTTTAACGGTATTTTCCTGGCAAAAAATTCACCGGTTCTTAATGGGGTAAATAATCCTGCTGAATATCCTTGAAAGAGTGAAGACAAAACCTCCTTCTCATTTAATTCATTTAGATATTCTCTACAAATCATTTTCCATTTATAAAATTGGAATAAAATTGATACGGGCATTAATAGAATAGCAATAATAACAAATAATCCGTCAGCGGATGAAAAGATATTTTGTATTTTCTCGAGTGAAACATATTCGATGACAAAATAGAGTAGTCCAACCGTAATGAATACTTTAGAAATAAATAAAATGTATTTTTTAGTTTTTTCTTTCACGGCAGCAATCAATTAAAATCGACAAAGAATCCGACGCCCAGCCGAGAAATTCGATTATAGAAATATTCACTAAAAATATTATTCCCCACATAATATGAAAGATAAAAGCTCACACCTTTGCCGTTCCATTCACCGAATTTTATACCTCCCATAAAATTAGTAGTTAATTGATATTTAGGCATACCCATCAGGAATGTATGAACTGCAATATAAAGATTAGTCGGATGTTCGAAGATTTTATCAATAATGTTATCATTAGCTATCTCGAATCCTCCGCTTAAAGACCATTTTTGAATTTTCATCGGGCGTACTAATGTTGAATAAGTGGGAGTAATATAAAACCTCATTTTATAATTATTTTGCTCAATATACTTACCAATTAATAGCTCACCAAAATCTCGAGTAAATGGAAAAGGTTTCTTACCGTTTATCCATACGTTTTTCTCCAAATCGTAGTGCCCGTCAACAAAATGCGCAGAATTGTGAATAATCCTTAACCGCGCGATAAATTTATCTTTATTTTCTCCTGAAGAAAAAGACGCATTCCCACCGAAAAATCCATCCAGCGCATCTATTTGGAGATGAAGCCCGTTATAATCGGTTGCTAATGCATAAGCCATAAACTCTATACCGAGTGTCAATCTCATTTTTTTAGCAGGAATTTGAAAATCGAGCAAATCTATATTATTCCCAATATCTACTTTAAGATCAGCATTATCACCGTAAATCATCACGCCGATTCTAGCTTCTCTAAAATTTGCTTTTAAGGGTATAAAATGTAAACCGGAGGGTAAAAAATTAAATTCTATTTTGTTGTTCTGAGCAAATGTAGTTAATTGAATAATCAACAGAATAATCAACAATAGTCTCTTCATATCTATCCTTATTTTTCGTCTTTCGTTTTCAAAAATACAAATAATTAAGTATAAATTTAATGCTTTCAATCAATTGTTATTTATAAACCTGATTTGGTATAATGAATCACTGAAATAAAATACTATTTACCATATCAATTTATTTGCAATTAAAATAAAATTTGTCAGGACCATTACTCACTTAATAACTCTCATCTTTTATATTCGCATTTACAAAAGTTCTCAGTTGGATTATTTATTGTTATTTTTAGAAGTTAAAAATTAGGAGTTTTGATGTATATAAAATTTTCCGATTTACCGGGACAACCGAATTTATTCCTTGATTTTTTATACGAATTTGAAAAAGTAGAAAGATTTTTCGACCCAGATACGAAGAACACTGATAATTTAAACAATAAATTTACGAATTTATTAGACAACTACTCTGTTGACAGAGTAATTATCCAGGATATCATTGCGGATCAATATGCAACCTTAAATTCATCTTCAACTACGAAGAGTAATATTAAACTATTAGGAGAACCAAACACAATCACTGTTACTACCGGTCAACAGGTTGGAATCTTTACCGGTCCTCTTTATACTATTTACAAAGCAATTACAACAATAAAATTAGCCGAATATTTAAAATTAAAATATGATGACTTTAACTTCGTCCCGATTTTTTGGCTTGCCGGAGATGATCACGATTTTGAAGAAGTAAGATTCATAAATATTCTGGATAACAACAATAATTTAAAAAGAGTAGTTTATAACGACGGCAAAGAAGATGATGTCAACCGAGGAAGCGTAGGAAAATTAGAGTTCAAGCAGTCGATTGACGATGTGATCAATGAGATAAAAAATTCACTTCGTCCTACGGAATTTACTGATGAAATTATAGAGTTGTTGCAGAAATTCTATAATCCGGAAGAAACATTCTCATCCTCATTCAAAAAAATGATGATGAACTTCTTTGACGAATACGGTTTAATTGTATTTGATCCTACCGATATTAGAGTAAAGGAAGTTCTAAAACCAATCTTTCTTAAAGAGATAGCAGAATATGAAAAACATACTGATTCTCTGGTTTCTTTAAGCGCCGAATTGGAAGATTTGTATCACGCACAAGTAAAAGTAAAACCGGTTAACCTCTTTATTAATTACGAAGGTGGAAGATATTTAATAGAGCCGGGTGAAAATGAATTCCGTTTAAAAGGGAAAAGAAAGCGTTTTACAAAAGAAGAATTACTCGAAGAAATTGACAACTATCCGGAAAATTTTAGTCCGAATGTATTACTTCGCCCTGTGTGCCAAGATTATATCTTCCCAAATGCTTTTTATGTAGGAGGCCCTGGAGAGATAAGCTATTTTGCACAGTTAAAACCACTATACGATTTCTATACTCTCCCCTATCCGATTGTTTATCCTCGTTCATCTGCTACTCTGCTTGAAAATAACTCCAAAAGAATACTGAATAAAATCGGGTTAGATATAACGGAGATTTTTATAAATTCTAAAAACATCTCCAATAGAGTTATTGAAAAATTAGACGATAACAATATTAATACCCTCTTCGATAACACTTTGGAACAATTTACCGAGATCTATCAAAATTTAGAAGAGCATATTTCCGCAATTGATAAAACCCTTATTGATGCTATAAATAAAAATAAGCAACGAACTTTTCAGAACTTACAAAATCTAAAAGATAAAGTTGCTAAGGCTCAATCGAGAAGATACGAAGATTCACTTCGTCAGATTGAACGCGTTAGAAATCTCCTCTATCCCAACGATAACTTTCAGGAAAGGGAATTAAATATTGTTTATTATTTGAATAAATACGGAAAGGATTTTATTAAGCAGTTGTATTCTCGCTTATCAATAAATCGTTTTTCACATCAAATTATAGATATTTAAAACTTCGCTATGGATTTCAGTTGAGATAAAAATTGCGGATTTGAGATAACAACCGAATCGAAATTTTCTATCGTGCCACCGTTTTCCAACTGAGTGGATAAAATTGAAAAAGTCATTGCAATTCGATGATCTCCGAAGCTGTTAAATACCGGGGATAAACTACTATTGAATTCACCGCTTAAAGAAAAACCGTCTGGAAATTCGGATACTTCAACACCCAATAATTTATAATTCTCTACTAAAGATTTAATTCTGTCGCTTTCTTTTGCCCTTAATTCGGAAGCATTCCTTATTTCAAATGTCCCATCGGCAAATAATCCTGCAACCGAAAGGATTGGAATTTCATCAATTATATTGGGAACGATTGCTTCGGGAATTTCAACATTTCTTAATTCACTCGAACGAACTATTAAATCTCCCGCCTTCTCTCCCGAAACTTCATTAAAATCAACAATCTCAATATCTCCGCCCATTGCTTTTAGAACTTCGATAATACCTGCTCGTGTTTCGTTTAAAAGTACGTTCTTCAAAATTAATTCAGAATCTTTACTGATCAATCCCAACACAATAAAAAAAGCAGCTGTTGATATATCTGCAGGGACAATATATTCTTTAGCTTCAGGGTAGAAAGAATCATTCACTTCAATTACATTACCCTTCTCACTCTTTTTCACCGGAATATTCAGCATTACTTCCGTATGATTCCTGCACTGCAACGGTTCAATTATAGTTGTTGTTTCAGTTAAATGAATTCCGGCTAAAATTAGAGCGCTCTTTACCTGCGCACTCGCAACCGGAAGTGTATATTCAATATTATGAAGAGATGATGGGTAAATTTTTAACGGCAGGTGTCCTTCCGTAGATTCTATTTCCGCTCCCATTAAACTTAATGGTTCTGTAATTCTTTTCATTGGACGGAGGGATAAAGATTCATCTCCGATGATTTCACTTTTAAAATTTTGAGCAGCTAAAATTCCGGAAATTAATCTTGCGGTAGTACCAGAATTACCAGCATATAAACTTTTCTCGGGTGCCACAAAGCCGTTCCTGCCTTTTCCGTAAATGATAAGTTTATCTTCCGAGATCTCTATTTCCGCACCTAATGCCCTCATACAATCGATGGAAGAAATTACATCTGCAGAATTCAAAAAATTATAAACTACTGATTTCCCCTTAGCCATCGAAGAAAAAAGAACCGATCGGTGTGAAATTGACTTATCGCCCGGAAGCGAGAGCATACCGGAAACATTCAGAATACTTTCAATTTTCTGCTTCATTTTTCACACCACTCATCAATTAAATTTTGAATTTTTTCCTCCGGCAACTCACTTCGCTCATACATCCCTTTGAGTTCTCTCTGCCTTTGAGCTTCGTACAAAACTACAGCCGTGGCAACGGAAACATTTAAACTTTGAATCATTCCCCGCATTGGAATGTAAATTAATTCGTCGGCATGTTTTGCGGCTTCCTGCGAAACGCCTCTATGCTCATTTCCCATTACAATTGCAACCTTTTCGGTAAGATCCAAATCATAGATATTTACAGCCTTATCATCCAACAATGTTGCATAAATCTTAAATCCTTCTTTTTTCAAAGAATTGAAACACAAATCGGTGTTATCGAATTTTTCGTGCTCAACCCATTTATTAGCAGAGCTGGATGAAGTACGGCTGATTTTCGGAAATGGTTCAAGTGTATAAAGTAGTGATATTTTGGGAACGCCTACAGCATCGCAAGTTCTAAAAATTGCACTCACGTTATGCGGATCGTGTATATTTTCCATTACAACACGAAGTGAATGCTGTCTGGCACGGATAGTTCTTTCTATTTTTTTTAATCTTCTTTCGGTAGTGAATTGACGCATATTATTTATTGAATACTAATTTATAAACCGATTTATTCTTAGTAGTCCGGGCTTTATCAACTTTGATTTCAACATCGGGTTCTAAATTTAAATAAAATCGTAGCATCTCAATTGCGCTTTCAATTGCTTTATCTTCTTCAGAAGCCCAAGATTCGCATCCCTTTATTGAAGGGATTTCTGAGTTGAAACCGTCGCCGCTACTAGTGATTACAAGATCGAGTATCATTAATAACCAGCTTCCGATTTTTCTCCGGTCATAATTTTAACACTGGCACTGGCACCAATACGCGAAGCTCCGCTTGCAATCATTTTTTTAGCGTCTTCTAAAGTTCGTACCCCGCCTGATGCTTTAACACCAACAGCACTGCCGACAACGTATCTCATCAATGCTATATCGCCAGCAGTTGCTCCACCTTTGCTAAATCCGGTAGATGTTTTTACAAAATCCGCCTTTGCGTTCTTACAAATCAAACATGCTTTTACTTTTTCTTCGTCCGTTAACAAAGCGGTTTCCAATATAACCTTGCAAATTGCATTATGTTTTTTAGCGGCTAAAACAACCTGATTTATATCATGAAACACGTATTCATAATCTCCGCTTTTCAAGCGGCCTATATTTATTACCATATCAATTTCTTCGGCACCGTTTTCCAATGCTTGTTCGGCTTCCATCCTTTTTACTTCCGTAGTTGTAGCTCCCAAAGGGAATCCAATTACCGTACATACTTTTACATTAGTTCCCTTCAATTGCTCGGCACATAATTTAACATAACCGGGATTAACGCATACCGAAGCAAAACTGTAAGTCCGCGCTTCATCGCAGAGTTTGATAATCTCTTCAGGAGTTGCCTCAGGCTTAAGTAAAGTATGATCAATCATTCGTGCAAGACCGATATCCGGCAACTGATCTCCTACTCCTAAACCCGCAGCAATTCTTTCGGCGCCATTATCAATAATATTTTTTACCGCTTCCGGCTGATCTACAACGTTTCTTTCCCACCCAACACACGTTTCTCCAACACAATAAAAATCGTGTAAGGCTTTTTCAGTAAAAACTTGCTGTACCACTTTGTCTATAATTGAACTTTTCATATCACTTAATCTGTTTATTAAAAGATTCCACTGTATTTTTCATTAACATCGCTATTGTCATCGGTCCAACTCCACCGGGAACCGGTGTTATGAACGATACTTTTGATGCAACATTCTCAAAATCCACATCTCCAACTATTCTGTATCCTTTTTTGGCAGTCGGATCTTCAACTCTATTAATTCCAACATCAATAACAACTGCATCTTCTTTAAGATGTTCGGCTGTAATAAAATTTGCTCTTCCAATTGCAGCAATTAAGATATCAGCTTCTTTCGTATAGACTTTTACATCCTTCGCTGCAGAATGACAAACCGTAACGTTGGCATTTGCGCCTTCTCTTTTTTGAAGCAACATATTAGCAATAGGTTTACCGACTATATTGCTTCTGCCCACCACAACAACATGTTTTCCTTTAGTTTCAATGTTATATCTTTTTATCAACTCCATTATTCCATAAGGCGTGCAAGGATAAAAAGTATCTTTTCCTATTACCAAATTCCCGACATTCACCGGATGAAAACCATCAACATCTTTGAACGGAGAGATAGCTTCTATAATTTTATCTTCATCAATATGATCAGGCAGAGGTAATTGAACTAGAATTCCATCAATTTTAGGATTATTATTCAGTTCATCAATTTTTAACAACAACTCATCTTGCGTCGTCTCACTGGACAAATTTATCACTTCAGAATAAATCCCTATTTCTTCGCACGCTTTATGTTTCATTCTAACATATACTTGCGATGCGGGATTATCACCGACCAACACTGCTGCAAGACCCGGTGCTCTGCCATATTCATTTCTTAACCTTTCTACTTCATGTTTTAATTCTAATCTAATTTCAGCTGCAATTTTTTTGCCATCGATAATAGTCATTTCTTCTCCAACACATTTACAGCGAAGACAATTTATATCTTTTCTTAAGATAAGAAATAATTTCTTTATCTCGTCTAATTTCTTTTTCGAAAGGATTAGATAATTGCCAACCTGTTTTTCCGGTATTTCTATAATTTTCTAATCTGCGAATCGAAATTTCACAATAAATAGGGTTTATATCAATAGTATAACATTTTCTTTTCAACTTTTCGCTGGCTAATAAAGTGGACCCCGAATGAGAGAAAAAATCACTCACCAAATCTCTTTTGTTAGAAGATACGGCAATAATTCTCTCAATTGCTTTCAAAGGTTTTTGAGCAAAGCAGCCTGAAACATTCTCTTCCATCAAATGAAATACCTGTTGAATATCTACCCATACATTGCCGGAACGGATAAACTGTGACCGGCTGCGTTCTATATTCTCGGTTAATTTACCGTTTACCTCTTTATAATAACCACGAACAACCTTTGGAATATTCGTATAAACTTCCTTTGAATTAAAAACCGGTTTACCTTTTATATAATAAAGAAGCTCCTGACGTATAGCCATCCAATTTTTAATTGTACCGTATCCTCTTTGGTTTCTCATTGTAATAAAGCTTCTACTACGGAAAGGTGTCTTCTTCATCATCTGTAAAATTTCAGGGAAAGGAGAAAAGCCATCATTTTGATCTGCACCAAGCCATAAATATAGTGAAGCATTTTCTTTCATCAGATCGTAAGTAAGCAGAATCCAATCTTTTGTCCAGCGAACAAACGATTCAACATTCCGCTCCTCGAACGCAACTAAATTATATGGTGGGTCATGAATAGCTAATGAAATCCTTTCGTTCCCGAATAACCGTTTAACTTTATTTTGCTCGGCTATATCAATACAGCCTACTTTATGTTTGTTTACCGGATCTTCCCAAATATCGCCGTAATTTAATCTACAATATTTTCTTAATAAAGATTGGAGTTCTTTATCTTTATCAAGCCTGGGAAGCCGGAATTTTTCCATCAGGTTATCTTCCTCTCAAATTCCGGTAATAATATTCTCTCAATCTGAAGAGTTTTACCCGTCTCAGAATCTACCTTGGCATAAATTCCGCATAAATGAACTTGTCCCGTCGCTGCTTGATACTTCTGCGGAGTTTGATATAAGAATCTATTTATTGCAGCTTCGGTTTTCATACCGATAATTGAATCATAAGGACCGGTCATTCCTACATCTGTTATATATCCTGTCCCATTCTTAAATATTCTTTCATCCGCAGTTTGAATATGAGTATGCGTTCCTACAAGAACACTAATTTTCCCATCTAAAAAGTTAACGAGAGCAAGTTTTTCCGCAGTAGCTTCCGCATGAAAATCAACGAATATAACCTTGGTTTCCTCTCTTATTCTTTTAAGAACCCATTCCGCCGTACGGAAAGGACAATCAATCATCGGCATAAAAGCTCTGCCTTGAAGATTCAATACACCGACTTTCCCTTTATTGGTATTTGCGATGTAAAATCCTTTGCCGTATGTTCCCTTTGGATAATTTTGCGGACGCAAAACTCGAGGTTCACTCCTTAAATATTCCTGAGCTTGATGTTTATCCCAAGTGTGATTACCGCCTGTAATAACTGAAACCCCAAGATCAAATAAACGTTTACCTTCTACTTCGGTACAGCCTTTCCCATCGGAAGCATTTTCACCGTTTACTATTGTGATATCTGCCCTGTATTTTTTTTGTAGACTCGGCAACCAAGTTTCCACCATTTCCAAACCGGGTTGTCCAACTATATCGCCAACGAATAAAATGTTTAATTCCATATATCCTCAAAATTATTAAATTAAAAGATGCAAAAAAGATTAATGCTTATCAAATAAATATTTTATCTCTTCTCGGATAAAAAATATTTAAGAATAAAAAGTAAGATCTATTCAATAATTCTTCCCAATTTTACTCACCCAAATTATTAAATCAAATAATTTAGAACCATATCTATCTTTTTCTTTCAATTCCTAGCTATATGTTTTAAGTTTGTCGAATTGGATTAGATATTTTTGAATATGGAAAGTACGGAATTAAAAAACATAGAGATTGATAACTGCGAATTTTCGGTACTCGATTTTGAAACGACGGGAACATCGAGTAAAACGGCAAGAGTGATTGAAATAGGAATTGTAAAAGTTAAGAATTTGAAAGTCATCGAAAATTACAGTTCACTAATCCATCCAAAGATGAACATTCCGTACTACATTTCAAATTTAACCGGAATTACCGATGATGATTTAAATGGAGCGCCCTTTTTTGAGGATATAGCTGAAGAAATACTAGACTTCATCGGAGATTCGGTAATTACAGCGCATAATATTCAATTTGATCATAGTTTTCTAAAGAGTGAATTCACTCGAGCCGGTTTGCAGCCACCGCTTAATCCCACCTTATGCACTTTGAAACTAGCAAGGAAATTATTACCTGCTATTCCGAGTAAAGCACTCGGCAAGGTTGCACAGCATTTGAGAATAACGCATAAGAATGTTCATAGAGCATTAGGAGACGCTACAGTAACAGCAAAAATATTGATTAAATTTCTCGATATGTTGAAAAATGATCATGGAATTGAAACGATTAATGAAGTTATAAATTTTCAGGGTGTTCCCAAATCCAACAGCATTATTATGATGAAGAAGACACTTGCCGATAGTTTTAATTCCCTGCCATATCAACCGGGGGTTTATTTTTTTAAGAATCGGAAAGATGATATTTTATACATCGGTAAGGCAAAATCCTTAAAAAACAGAGTAAAGAATTATTTCTATTCACATGCAGGAACTAAATCGAAGAAAATTGTTAGACGATCATCCAATCTTAGTTTTCAAATTACCGGTTCCGAACTTTCGGCTCTTATTGCAGAGACCGAACTAATTAAAGAAATTGACCCGCCCCTGAATGTTCAATTAAAAAATTATCCGCGGACTTATTTCATAAAAATAGATAAAGATAAGATATTTACAACTCCGCAATTAACAACCAGTTTCAACTTTGACGGTAATGATTACTTCGGACCTTATAATAATAGGGATACTGCCAATACATTGCTCGAAATTATTGATAAAACTTTCCTATTAAGAGAATGTACCGAAAAAGAATTCGCGAAGAAAAAGAAATGCTATTTATTGGATATCAGAAGATGCCTTGCACCTTGCATTATGGATAATTCTTTCGAAGAGTATAACGACGAATTAAACAAAGTGTACAGTTTTCTTTCTGGAGTAAATCAAATTGCTGTTGACAGATTATTGAATAAGATGAAAAAGTTTTCCGAAGAAAAAAGATACGAGGAAGCTGCAGAAATTAGAGATACGGTAAACTTACTGTTAGATCAATTTAATAAGGCAACGCTAATTAATGGTCCTGTTAATAAAGCCAAAGTTCTCATAAAAATAAATTCATTCTCAAACAACGAGTTAATATTGTTGGTAGAAGGGAAGATGTTCATAAAAGATTTTTTCCTGGATAAGAAAGATCAATTTATGAATGCTTTGGATGATTATTATAACGGTACTATTAATATTTTTCAAGCTTTAGAGGACAAGGACCTTGAACGCCTTAAAATCTCACTCAATTGGCTGGTTAAAAACAGAACAAATATAAAAGTATTTTATTTAGATGACTATTCAGACAAAGAAGAATTACTAGCTTCTGTCGGAAATTATTAACGTAAAAATTTAGCAATTACAAATCTAACCAGCAATCCGGTAAATGCAGCTAATAAAAGATATGATAATATAATTTTTCCTGACCGTTTAGTAATAGTAAGAGTGGAACGATATCCTCGCCAGCCGCATTTTTTACAACGATATAATTTATAAAATGTAAAGCCTTTAATTATTCTTTCGCGAGAATTTCTTGCTCTGGGATTATGAAGTGCTCCAAGCTTATTACCATCGGGGCATCTATCGAAAAGAGGATTTTTACTAACTAAAATCTTTGTGTCTATTCGCCTCTCAAATTAGTTCTTAATGTTCAATAAATTTTGATATAATTCTTTATTATTTAAAATATCATAAGCAACATTAAATTGCTCATCGAATTTCAAACTTTCTAATATTCTGCCTTTCCTACCGGAAATTCTTGCAGCTAATTCTTTCTTTATTTCAATAATAATTTTATCGGCATATTTATCGATTTCAGTAGATTTAATTTTTTCTATCTTCCTCTGTATAGAATCGATAGCTGCATCAAATTCACCGGAATTAAATTCATCCTCAATTGAATTCTTTAATGATTCTAAAAACTTTTCAGATTTAGTTTTAAAATTAAACCTTTCATTATTCAAAAATTCTTTGAACTCGGAAAATAATTTTTTACTATCTATATTATCCAAACTCTCAGGATTATATTCATTATAATATCGAGTAGCAAATTTAAAGAAATATCCCTGTGCTAATAAATTATAAATCAAATATGAATCAATTTTGTTTGAGACAATAGTATCGGGAATAATACCACCACCGGCGAATACTTCCCGTTTATGGTCGGTTTGAAATGCTCCGTTGTTATTTGTCGTATGACTTTCAAACACATTGGAATTTTTAGAGTAATCAATTTTCTGAATGCACCTTCCGCTTGGAGTGAAATAACGAGCAGTAGTTAATTTTAGTGAAGTGTTCAAACCGAGAGGAACAATAGTTTGAACTAACCCTTTACCAAAGGATTTTTCTCCTAAAATCACTCCCCTATCGTGGTCTTGTATCGCTCCGGCAACTATTTCCGACGCCGACGCTGAACCTTCGTTTATAAGAACTACCAGTCTTTTTTCTTTTGCAACCGGTTCTTCGTGGGAATAGTAAACTTTAGGTTCAATATCATCTCTGCCTTTAACGGAAACAATAATAGATTTCTTTTTTAAAAATTTCTCGCATACATCAATTGCCGCATCTAGCAGTCCACCGGGATTTCCTCTTAAATCCAAAACGATTGATTTGATCTCTCTTTTATCACTCAATTCCATTAATGCATTTTTTATTTCCTCTCCGGCAGTTCTGCTGAATCCGCTGAGTTTCAAATATGCATTCGAACTGTTCTCTGGATAAAAGCCGAAATAAGTGAGATTTTTAATCTCAATTTCTTCGGCAACTAAATTAAAAGTCATTGGTTCAGACTCGGTTTCTCGCTTTATCGTAATCTTAATTTCAGTTCCTGGAGCCTTCTTTAGATATAATCCTAAATTTGAATAATTCTCTTTATTGATCTCAATACTATCCACTTTAATAATAACGTCACCGATTCTTAATCCTTGTCTCTGTGCCGAATAGCCTTCGATTAAATCCACAATTGTTATCTTGTCGTCTCTTATTCCGACAGTAGCACCAATACCGCCGTATTTACCTTTAGTAATAATATCCAAATCTTTCTTTTTTGATTCGTCAATATAAACAGTATAAGGATCGAGAGAATTCAGCATCCCTTTTATACCGGCAAGTATAAATTCCTCGGGGTTAATTTCATCCACATAATTTAAAGTAATTTCTCTGTAAACTTTACCGAAGGTATCAATGCTTTTATTTATTCTGAAATAAATATCCGTTCCGTTACCAATAAAGAAACCGCTGAAAAAGAGAACAGAAATTACTATAATGGAATAAACCGCTTTTTTCATATAATCCCTTTCATTTCAAGTTTGCTTACAATTGTCTGATGCAATTCTTCTATTGATTGCAAACCATTCAACTTGATAAATCTATCTTGAGTTCCACAGAGATGCAAATATCCTTCACGCACCTTATTATAGAAATCATCTTTAGAACGCTCAATCCTATCTAAATCGAGGGATTTCATTTTGGCTTTTCGTTTTGCAATTTCTTCCAAAGGCATATCAATATAAAATGAGATATCCGGTACTGCACCATTAATCACAAAATTTTGAAGCTCGGAAATAAAATCAATATTCAATCCTCTGCCAAATCCTTGATAAGCAATTGTGGAATCGTGAAAGCGGTCGGAGATAACATAAGTCCCTTTTTTCAATTCAGGAATTATTACTTCCCTTACCAATTGAGCACGACTCGAAGAGAACAGAAGTAATTCTGTTTCAATACTCATTTCGGTATGATTTTTATCTAACAGAATTTCCCTCACCTTTTCGGATATATTCGTTCCGCCAGGTTCCCTAATTATGATAACGGTTTTCCCTTTTTCTTCAAGAAATTTTTTCAACAACTCCACTTGTGTGGATTTACCGCAAAAGTCTAATCCTTCGAACGTAATAAACATGCTAATACTTCTTAATTATATATTTTAATCTTTGTGGTTTAATAGTTAATACTTCTGAATGCTCAGGCGGAACAATATTGGGTACAATTGTTCCGAGCGTATCGCGCAAAGCGTCGTTAAAATCAACGAATGCTTTCACATCAGATCCGTTTATCGAAGCTAATTTATTCAGTCCTCCTCTTAAAATAACTTGTATCTGAGTAGGTATTATTTCCAATTTTTGATTCTTAGGTACATTTGTAGTTTGAACCGTAACACCGTCAATAGATTTATCTACAATTTTTTCAATTTCCACTTCCACCTTAATTTTAGCCGGTACCAGTATAATATCCTTTATCGGTTTTATTTCTATTTCGGTATTTAGAGGTTCACTTAAATCCGAATAAGTGTTTTCATAAGTTTCAACAAAAGAAATTTTTTCCAGATTTTTCTTAGAACCCTTTAAGCGCACCAAGGCAGGTTCAATTTTAAGTGAAGAAACTATCCCAAATCCGTCTTTGGGGATCACTTTAAACTTCTGCTTAATCGGTACAACCTTTTCAAATAATTTTTCAACATTAAAAGACAAGATACTGGGAGACAATTCGGTTATTTGTAAATTCGAACTAATCCAAGAATTTAGAGCAACTTGATTCCTCATAAGAATCGATTGAGAACCGATTTTATTCTTTACATCCACTTCGAAAACAGATTCCCTGCCGAATGTTAGTTGCGCTAGAAGCCATCCATTCCCTTTTAAACTGATTGCAATTTCATCAGATGAGAGATCTGTAATTAAATATCCTTCCGGTACATTAATGAATTTCACCGGTAGAGATATAGTTGTGAAATATTCGTTAGATAACGAAACGAATATCCACAATAAAATTGAAAATATAGATATTAATGAAATGGTTATAAATTTCTTTTTCATGCTCAAATATAAAAAAACCCCACGGAAAGTGGGGTTTATGGGTAAAAATTAAATTATCTAATTTGATTGAAATAATTTATCAAAACTTGACGATTAGCTTTCGAAATATCTCTTCCCTTTATTGGGAAGTTTTCGATAGACCGCGCCAAATGCCTTAACTGATGAACATTAAGTTTTTCAAGTTCTTCAGTAGTAGGTATCTCAGAACTAAAGAGACTTTGCTCCTCCTCCTTTTCTTCCTCTTCTTTTGGTGAAGGAACATCTTCAATGGTTTCCTCCGCTTCAAGTCGAGCATCCACAATATCGGATTCAATAATAAACGTCTCATCTTCTGCCGATTCAGCTGCATTCTCTTCCTTAACCTGATCTGCTTTTGCCTTTTCTTCACTAGCAACTTGTTCAGATTTCTCCGACCCCTTGCTCAGGGAAGAAAGCACATCATCGAGTTGATCGTCAGGGCGAGGAATAACATGAGCCGATACCAGCTCTCCAACACGCTGTGCAGCGGCTGCACCGGCATCAACAGCGGATTTAACAGCAGCTACTTCACCTTCTACTCTAATATTAACTAGAGCTCCGGTAACTATTTCCTTTGCCACAAGTTTAACCTGTGCTGCTTTTACCATTGCATCGGCTGCCTCAATGGCTCCAATAAGCCCTTTAGTTTCTATAAGACCTAATGCTAATTTCATATTTTATGGGAAATTATTTCTGTCTCTTAGGTAAAATCAACTCTACATCACTATGAGGACGCGGAATTACATGAACAGAAACCAATTCACCAACTCTTTGTGCTGCAGCAGCACCAGCATCGGTTGCAGCTTTAACTGCTCCCACGTCGCCGCGAACCATTACAGTTACGTATCCGCCGCCAATAGTTTCTTTACCGATGAGTTCCACTTTTGCTGCCTTTACCATTGCATCAGCAGCTTCAATAGACCCAACCAAGCCTTTGGTTTCAATCATTCCTAATGCGTCTAAAGTCATAAATTTGCTCCCAAAATTAGTGAAAATTCTTTTCGAAAATAATCTTTATAGATATGAATGTCAATTTAATTCTTACATTTTTATCATTTAAGTTTTATTGAAATTTTCGAGATAATCCCCCAAAAATACTGCCGCCGCTCTCATATCGACACCTTTCTTATCTCTTCTCTTCTTCTTTGAAACCACAGTTGAAATAATTTGCTCCTTTGCAATGGAAGACGAATACCTCTCGTCTATATATTCTATCTCCAAATTAACTTTCTTTTCCAAACTTTCTCGAAATTTCTCAACTTTTTCAGTACTAGTGGATTTCTCACCGTTTTCTTTCAATGGGTATCCAAGCAAAATTTTTCCGATATTCTTCTCTTCGATAATTTTAACAAGATTGGAAAACAATTTGCCATCGTTATCCAGAGTTGTTAAGGGTATAGGGAAAATATTTAAAGGATCACTCACCGCAATTCCAATACGTCTCTCGCCATAATCAATTGCCAATATTCTTTTCTTTTCCATTAAGGTTGGAACCTCTCTACAGTAAATATTCCGGTTGAATTCTTTAATCTTTCTATTAATCTATTAAGGTGATTCAAATCCTTTACGTAAACAGCAATGGAACCTTCAAAAATTGAATCGTGTGAAAAGATATTAACCGATTTGATGTTAGTATCCTTATAATTTGTAATCGATTTGGAGATTTCGTTCAAAATTCCCGGCTTGTCTTCACCTCTTACTTTTATTCCGGCAACGAATAATTTTCCTTCTTCATAAGGCCAATTAACAGGAATTAAACGATCTTCGTTTTTTTCTATCATATTTAACAAGTTGCTACAATCTTTACGGTGAATTTTAATTCCTTCGCCGACAGTAATAAACCCAACAATCGGATCGCCGGGGATAGGACTGCAGCACTTTGCATAATTATATACAATTCCCTTGTGCTCCCCTTCTACTACTATGCCACCGGCAGCTGATCGTGCCGTATTTGCGAATTTATCAAATTCAAGCTCGCTAAATTTCTCCTTAGGCTCTTCTGCTTGAGGATTCAGAATTTCATCAATATCCAATTGTCCTCGCCCGAGCGCTTTGAAGAACTCTTTGGAATTATCAAATTTTAATTTTAATGCTAATTTCAACACATCATCTTGAGAAAAAGATAATTTTAATTTTTTTATCTTCTTTTCCCACTTTTCCTTTCCTAAATTGGCTAAAGTCTCTTCTTCTTTATTAATATATTTTCTTACATTCTCTTTGGCTTTATGAGTTTGAATGAATTCCAGCCAACTAGGACTCGGATGCTGATTCTTAGATGTCAAAATTTGGACTTGATCCCCTGAATGGAGCACGGTATTAAGAGGAACTATTTTGCCGTTTACCTTTGCTCCGATACAATGAAATCCAACTTTCGTATGGATTTGAAAGGCAAAATCAACCGGAGTGGAATTTATAGGCAACCTTATTAAATCTCCGTTAGGCGTAAAAACATATATTTCATCTTGATAAAGATTCAGTTTGAATGAATCAAGCAATTCTTTTGTAGCTTCGTCTTTCGATGTTGTTTCAAAAATATCTCTAACCCAATTTACCCAATCTTCAATTTCTTTATCTCTGTCAACGCTTCCTTCTTTGTAGCGCCAATGAGCGGCAACGCCCTTCTCGGCAATTTCGTGCATAGTTTGAGTTCTAATTTGAACCTCTACCAATCGCCCTTCGGGTCCAACAACTGTTGTATGAAGAGATTGATAATTGTTCTTCTTCGGAATAGAAATATAATCTTTAAATCTATCGGGAATAGGTTTGTACATTTCGTTTACAACACCGAGTACATAAAAACAGCGATGGGGATCATCCTCTTGCAATATAATTCTAATCGCAAATAAATCATAAATCTGATCGAGCGTGGTATTTCGTTTTATCATTTTCCGATATATACTGTAGAGATGTTTAGGACGACCGGTAATCTCATATTTCATTCCTATATTGTCCAATTTCTCTTTAACAGGTCCTATAAACTTATTTATATATTCCTCGCGCTCTTTCCTCTTTACTTTTATTTGCTGAGCAATTTGCTCATAAGCTTGTCTATTTAAGTATTTGAAAGCAAGATCTTCCAATTCCCATTTTACTCTACCTAAACCGAATCTATGAACGAAAGGTGCATATATTTCAAGAGTTTCCTTGGCAATTCTGCGTTGCTTTTCCTCGGGCATATATTCCACTGTACGCATATTATGCAGACGATCGGCAAATTTTACCAATATTACCCGAATATCTTTCACCATAGAGAGAAGCATTTTACGGTAATTTTCAGCTTGCGTTATATCTCTGCCTCTAAACACTCCGCTAATTTTTGTTACGCCGTCTACTATTTCTGCAACAGTCTGCCCAAACTCTTTTTTTATAAATTCCAAACCGTAATCAGTATCTTCCACTACGTCGTGTAACAATGCTGCGACAACGGAAACATCGTCCAAAGGAATTTCTCTTGCTATTATATGAGCTACTTCAACAGGATGGACAATATAAGGCTCGCCAGAAGCTCGAAAGTGATTGCTGTGAGCTTCGGAACTGAGCTTAAATGCTTTTACTATCTGTTCTTCATCGACAACTTTAAGATTCTGCCGGCAGGTTTCCAGCAGGTCATCCAACATTTGGGCAATATTTACCTGTTTATTTGTCATATTGAAATAAGTTCAATTAAATTATAAAAATCAAGGGGAATTTATTTTCTCAACAAGAGTTTGACCAATCTTTTCTTTAATTGTTCCACTTTTTCCAATCGATTTCCCAGTAAATTCTTCTGATATTGAGTAAGATTAGTAAAGCTCAACGCTCTTTCACAATTATCCAGTGCTTTACTAAATTCCCCTAACTGTTCATATAGGAGAGCAGTTTTATGAAGAATTTCTATCTCTTTTACTTGGTTTATTATCGAGTCTTGTTGATATAATTTTAATATGAGATTGAATTTCTCTATCGCTTCCTCTTTGCTTATAAACTTGGCAGCATGAGCTAATGCCCATAAGAAAAAACGTGAATTAGGATATTTTTCTAATTGTTCCTTTGCTAATGTGTATGCTTCGGAATATTTTTTCTCGTGAAGATAAATCCAGATTAACGATTCCATTCCGAAACTTTGAAGATAAGAATAATTTTTCAATCCTTTTTTTAGTTGAGCTACTCCTTCAGTTCTTTGGTCTTCAACTAAAGGTATCCATGAGTAGGATTTCAAAGCATCGCTCTTCCAATACTTATAAGTACCGATACCTATATTCGCCGCATAAAATGAAGAGTCTTTTTGTAAACAAGATTCAAAATTGTTTATGGACGAAATCCCATCGAATATTAGAGAGAAGTAATTTTGCGACAAATAATTATTATATGTGGTAAATCCGGATGAAGCTCCTGCTAAAAAATAATTCCAAGCGGATTGCTCTTTTGTAAGCAATCTTTCAGCATTCTCTCCAGCTTTATCCAGCAATGGATTTAAAAGTGCATAATCAAATTCTTCACCTTTATCAGCAGCCTCAGCAATGTAAAGCATGCCAAGAGAAAGCTGAGTTAACGGATTATCGGGAAAATATTTTTCCAAAATTTGGAAATGGCGCTCTGCTTCCGGAAAATCATTAACTACAAGGTGCCAAATTCCTGCCCGAACCAAGTAATCGATATTTGGTTCCGGATAATTTTGCCCTCGTATTACAACTGAAATAATAAAAAATAAAAATAATTTATAGCGTACCAAATGTTCTGTCCCCTGCATCTCCCAAACCGGGAAGGATATATCCCTTTTCGTTTAATTCTCTATCCAACGAAGCAATAAAAATAGGCACATCAGGATGATCACTGTTAAGTTTCTTTACTCCTTCCGGAGCGGCTATCAATCCTGCAAATACGATGTCATTTGCGCCTCTTTCTTTCAAAAAGGAAACTGCGGCAGAGGCGCTTCCACCGGTTGCCAGCATGGGATCAAGTATAATTACTTTGGATACATTCAAATGAGAAGGAGTTTTATAATAATACTCTATCGGCTGCAATGTTTTTTCATCTCTCTTCAATCCTATGTGCCCAACCCTTGCATTCGGAATCATTTCAACAAAAGAATTCACAAAACTCAATCCAGCTCTTAAAACCGGAACCAACACAATTTGCTGAGCTAATTTATATCCGGTCGTTACTTCAAGCGGACTTTCAACCTTAATCTCGTTCAATTTAAAATTATTGCTTATTTCGATAGCTAGTGAATAAGCAATTCTTCTAAGGGCCAAGCGAAACTGATATTCTTTCGTATTTTTATCTCGCAAATATGTGATATCTCTTTTTACCAGTGGATTATCCACTATAGTTAAATTTTTCATAATTTCCTCAATGCTTTTCTTGCTAAAACTGATAATAAATTAATGAACGGTGAAGCAGGTGGAGTGTAATTAAAATTTATTTTTGTTAAATCTTCTACCGTTGCCTTCATTGTAATCATACCGCTTATAAAATCGGCAAAACCGGTCACTTCGTTTCCGCCTAAAAATGAAGCGCCTAAAATTCTTCCAGTACGTCTTTCAAAAATGAGTTTGCCGAAATTCTTTCTACTACCGGGCATTACGTGCACAATATTTTTAGCGAATGCAATCACTTCTGCAAAAGCCCGATTCTGCCTTTTGGCTTCGCCGGTAGTTAGTCCCACAGAAGTATAAACATCCTCAAAGATTTTAACGGCTATATTTCTAACAACTGGATTTATAAAAGAATTTCCTCCAGCTGCGTTTTCTCCTGCAATGTGACCGAATTGATGAGCTAATGTTGCAATCGGGATTATTTGACTTTCATTTGTCACCGAATTTTTTAGCTCTATATTATCCCCAGCAGCATAAATATTCAAATCGGAAGTTTGCAATTTATTGTTAACGATTATTCCGCCATTGGACCCTATCTTCAATCCGCTGCTAACTGCAAGATCTACATTCGGCGATACTCCTATTGAAACTAAAAGCAAGTCAACATCAATCAATTCGCTGGCGTTCTTTACATATTTTAATTGATTGCCGTCGTAACCGAAATGGAGTTTTGCAGAACCGCTAAAACCTATGCCGTTTGATTTTAACCTTTCGTTTATAAGAACTCTTATTTCCTCTTCGGCACCGGGCATCGGGAGATTTTCCAATTCCCATATGTATACTTCCATCCCAAGATTGCTGAATGACTCGGCTACTTCTAAACCGATGTAACCTGCACCGATAATTCCGACAGTTTTAACATTAAAGTTAGTTAAATAGTCATGAATTTTTAAGAAATCGGGAATAGATTTTAATGTAAATACGTTCGATAAATTTGAGGGCAGACCCGGCAATTTTTTAGGTTTAGAACCGGTAGTTAAAATCAATTTGTCATATTCTTTAATTACCGATTCATTATTCTTTAAATTTTTGATTGAAATTCTTTTATTTTGCCTGTCGATTTGCTCTACTAAATGATTAGTATAAACTTTTACACCCTTCTCACGTTCGAAAGATTCTTCATCAAAAAATACAATCTCAGAATAATCCTTAATTTCTCCGGATAAAAGATATGGGAGTTCACAAGTACCGGTAGAGATAAAATTCGAAGCCTCGTATAATTCTACATTTGCTTCGGGATTTACTCTCTTGGCTTTTGCTGCTGCGGCCGGACCTGCAGCATTTCCGCCTATTACGATTATATTTTTACTCTTATTCAGCAAAGGCTATTCAATTTTTAATGCAAATATAAGGAATTTGAAACACATTCAGAGTATGGTAGATAATGTACGCAGAGTAAACTTTTCCAGGGTAATGTGCACTTGCCAGCGTACACTAATTTCCTTTACGTATAACTCAATCAGAACGAAACTATTATTTCACGAAAGAAAAATAAATTTTACTTGTCCCTAAAACTGATGGTCATCGGAACGCCCTGAAATCCGAAATGATTCCGAATAGTTTTTTCAGCAAAGCGTTTATATGAATCGGGAATGTATTTTGAATTATTCGCAAACATTAAGAATATCGGATACTTTTCACCCACTTGCGTAATGTATTTGATTTTTACTTCTTTCCCTGTAGGAGTTGCAGAAGGTGTTACCCTTTGAAACTCGGGTAGAAGAACATCATTCAAAGTTGAAGTTTCTATTTTTTTACTTCTTTCCGCTTGAACTTCTTTCGCCAAATCAATCAATTTAAATATTCTCTGTTTAGTAAGCGCCGAAATAAAAATGATAGGGACATAATCGAGTTGACTTAATTTATCCCTTACTTCCAGCTCATATTTGTGAGCCGTATTCGAATCTTTCTCAATTTTATCCCATTTATTAATAGCAAGAATCATTCCCTTCCTTCTGCGGATTGCTTCGTCAATTATTTTCATATCTTGCTTTTCAACGCCGGTTTGAGCATCAATCATAATAATGGCGACATCAGAATCTGCTAGTGCTCTTAAAGTTCTCACAGTAGAATAGAATTCAATATTTTCTCTTACTTTTTTCTTTTTTCTCAATCCTGCAGTATCAACCAAAATTATTTCTTCACCGTAATATTTCAAAACCGAATCGATACTATCACGAGTAGTACCCGGAATATCCGTCACAATACTTCTATCGTACCCCAAAAGCGCATTGGTTAGCGAGGATTTACCCACATTCGGTTTACCAACAATGGCTATTCTCAAACGGTCATCAATTACCTCTTCAGTTTCTCCTGTTGGAAGAACCGAGATCAATTCGTCCAGAAAATCTCCGAGATTCCTACCGTTCAAAGCGGAAATATCGTAAACCCTTTCAATACCAAGCGAATAAAATTCGGAAGCAGCTAATCCCATCTCCGTATTATCTGTTTTATTCACCAAAACAAAAACTGGTTTTTCGGCTTCATGCAATTTTCTGGCAACTTCTTCGTCAATAGGAGAAACACCTGTTCTGCCATCAACCATAAAAAGGATTGCATCCGATTCACTGACTGCCATTTCAATTTGATTACGTATTGCAGAATCGAATAACTCTTCTGAATTTGGGACGTAACCGCCGGTATCAATAACCTGAAATTTTCTATTATTCCATTCTGTTTCACCGTAAAGACGGTCGCGTGTAACACCGCTATAATCATCTACGATAGATGATTTCGATCTGGTTAATCTATTAAACAAAGTAGATTTACCAACGTTGGGTCTGCCAACTATACAAACTAAGGGTAACTTCATAATTAAAAATTCAACTTAAAATTAATTTCTGGATAATAATGCGTAAAATAACCAATATTCTGCTTATGCAAAGATACATTAGTTTCAAGAGATTTGTTATACGACGCTGTAGTCCAAGCGGCATCTATCACACTAAGAACATGATTAACTATAACAAGAATTACTGCTGTTCCTGCAATATCGTAAAATTCATTAGCTTTTCCGCGTAAACCGGAATAAAAGAGATATCTTTCTGTTAATGGATCACCGTACGTATAAGGAGTATGCTCATCGCCAAAATCATCCCAACCGGGATTAAATTGTTGATACTTACCAATCATTTCAAAATATTGCTGATCTCTGAAAGGAGCCAATCTATGAGAATAATAACCGCCTATATCTTCTTCCAAACGATTGAGAACATCCCAATTTACTTGGGTTTTATTTGGATCTAAAAATAAATTTGCATAATTATCCGGTTGCAAATTCGGATTCAAGCTAGATAAATTTGTAATTGTCCACAAAGCGTACCGCGCAACAGACCAATGTTCGAGTGCAAAGTTTTCGAAAACCGCAGTTTGATCGTCTCCCTTCTTATCGTAAATCAATCCCACTGTTATTGCAGCAGCTTCGGCAGCAACGAACAATGCAGATTTCAGATAAGATTTATTATACAACTGACCGGCACCGGGCATTAAAGCCGATAACCCTGCCGCTAACCATACTGATCTCTCTTTTGAAAGAATATCTGAGTTTGTCTCCTCGCTTGAATAAGTCTCTTCAAAAGCAATATGATTATCAATGGATAACAAACCGCTAAGGTTATTTTCCTGACCAAAAATAAGAGAATTGAACAATAAAATAATAATGCTGAGTTTCTTCATTTAACCACCGTTAAAAATTAAAATCAAATAAAATACCGCCGTAAAGTCTCCATTCTTTTCCGTAAGTAGCAAATGAACCTAAAGTTTTTCTTCTTACTTTATCGAAGGAGTAAGAAGCATTAAAGAATAAACTTGTTGGAAAAATATAAAAAGAAATCATTTTTAATCTTAACTCAAAACCGGCGCCTTTTTTAAAATCTGAAAAATTAGGTTCTCCACCGGTCCAAGCATTTCCGTAATCTCCGTAAACTGAAAAATATAATTTATCGAAATACAAATGCCCCAGCCGGCTGTCAATATGTTTAAATACCGGCATACGGTAAGTAATATTTACCCAGCCGACTTCATTCCCACTAATTGCATAGAACGGATAACTTTTCATTCCTACTAATCCACCCAAATAAAAGTCGAAGAAATCAGGTACAGGTGGACCGAAAATGGTTCCGGCACGAAATTGTGCAGTTAATGTATGATCTTTAAATACTTCTAGATATTCTTTCCAATTAAATTCCAGTCTATGGAAATTAAAATTATTATAAACCGGAACAAGTATTCCATCCTTTACTTCATACTCGCTATTCGGATTGTATTTATTGAACTCGTAATCATAACGAATTACAACTTTTCTACCAACCGGGTTAATATCCATATCCTTCGTAGGCGCTAAGGAATTATAAGTATAAGTTAACCGTAAATTCCTTCCGATAAAATATGCATCGCTTGAGCTTGGATACAGTTGTGTTGTATTCGGAAAAATAAAACTACCGATGGTAGCAGAATAACGGCTCCAGGTGAATCGAAATTCAAGCTCGTTACCTTCGCTGAATATTTTATGTTTTGCAGCAAGGTCCACTTCGAATAAATTATATGTAACATCTGTCGGCACAGTGTATCCCGCTAAAGTGGAATCGAACACTATATCAACGTCTGTTTTCCTGCTAACTGAATATAACTCCAATGATAATTTTGGTTTCAAACCAAAAGCATAAAGGAGTGGAACACGTTCCCTGTATTCGAAATTCAAGAAAAGATCTCTTTCAAATTTTTTATTTATGGAACCACCACCGAAGAGAGTGTATCTGTTCAACATATCGCTGGAAGTGAAATAAACACCGGGTTTAATTTTATCCAATCCTTTATTGGCGGTAATATAATTGTCATAGCGAATAAAGGGGAAGAAACTCATCCCGGTAAAGATTCCCCTGTATTTTTCTTCTTTATAATCCTCTATATTATAATCATCGAAGTTTTTTAACCTATCGATTGTTTCTTTAGTTAAATCCCCGTTCGGTTTATCAACTGCTAAAGGTGGATTTTCCTTAACAATATATTTTTTGTCGGGATTTACTTTTAATTGCTCTTCCTCATCTATTTTAAATATTTTATAACCCTTTGATGTATAACCGGCATAATATATATTTCCTGAAGTATCTACTGCCGGCATAAACGCTCCGCCAAGAACATTAGTAAGTCTTTTAACAGAACCCGATTTTAAATCCTTGGAGTAAATATTAAAAATTCCCGTTTCATCACAAGCGTAATACAGTTTACCATTATGTTCAACAGAATTTCTTTCATCGTGTTCGGTCTTGAGAATAAATTCAAAATTTGAACCGTCAACATCAACCTTGGCAATATCTCTGCCGTGATGATATGAATAATCAAAAATAATGTATTTACCGTTTTCCGAAAATTTCGGATTGTAAACTTGCTCTCCGTTTTCAAAAAATGTCAATCGTTTGAAATTTTTCCCTTCAATATCCACAGTACCAACATTTGTAGTTCCATCCTTTTGATAAAGGAAGACAATTGTTTTTCCATCAGGTGAAAGCGACGGATTATTTGCTCTTAATCCGTAAGTGAGCCGGGTTTCCTCTTCGCTATCTAAATCATAAATATAGATATCGTGAATATTAATCCAATTTTCGTTTTCTTCGCTCAATTTTGAATAAATGATTTTCTTGCCATCCGGGGTTAAAGAAACCGTTGATCTAACATTATCAACAATTGATTTTTCTTTCTTGGTAGCTAAATCCAACTGGTACAACGAAGATAGACCGAAATAGTCGGCGGTTTTATTTGAGATATAATATAGTTTGGAACCATCAGGTGAAAGAGTAGGATAGAAATTCCCGAATCCTTCCTTAGCAATCATTTTACCTTGAATAAGATTTTCGCGTACTAATGCGGTTCTTTCAAAATAATCTTTTTTAAGAAGAGAACTCCATTCATCATAAATTTCATTACCAGATTTACCCAGTACATCTTCGAATGCTGCATCAATTGTAAAATTGGTGAGTTTACCTAAAGCCTTTGATATCTTTCTAAGTTTGTCCTCACCGTACTTTTGAGCGATATAACGGGTAAGAGCAAATCCGGAATTATAAACCGATTCATTTCCCAAACTTGTTTTGGAAAATACTCCCATCTCATTCCAAGAAAGCATATTTCCGTCCAAAGCATAAGAACGGAGAATCATATCCCGGTGAGTGTCCCACTTATCGTAATCAAATTCTTTACGCATATATTGAGCAGTACCTTCGGCAAACCAAGCAGGAACATTTATCATAGCAACAGGATAGGAAGCAATAAAATTCGGAAAACCGTAAAGGATATCATCTCTTCGCTTGTCTTCATAATTTAAGAATTGAAGATAAATTGCCGGAATCTTCCTAGTAGTTTTAATTGACGATTGAATTTGAACCATATGGGTAAATTCGTGCGAGATAACATTTCTCAACCAATTATGCGCTCCCCTCAAATCGAAATCTAATGAAGAAGCCCAAATTTCTATTTTGTTATCGAAAAAATATGTCGCTCCGTTTGCGTAATCGTCAATATCCTTAATTACAAAATGAACGGTCTCCGGTTCATATTGATATAGATTTGTGATCGGTTCCCATACTTCATCGGCAATTTTGGCAACTGTTTTAGCGGTTCTTTCGGCGCCTTCATGAAAATGGACATAAACATGCTTGCCTTTAATAGTAAACCATTTATACTCCGGGTGAAATCTATCCCATTGGGCGGATGTAACCGAAGCAATTAATAATAAAGAGATGATAATTTTTTTCATACTTATTTTCATTAATGAATTACAGCAATTTTAACTATTTTCATTTCAGTTTTGCCTGATGAGGATACAGCCTTAACGTGAGCGAAATAAACACCACTTTCAATTCCATCGGTATTCCACTTAGTTTCGCTTTCAAATCCTCCCGGTGCAAAGGCAGTCAATTTCTGGACTAAATTTCCGCTTAAATCAAATATATTAATTTCAATATCAGAATCTTCACTGACGTAATAATGAATAAAGGTATCTCCACCATAAACCGGATTAGGCCAGTTATAAATTTTAGACTTAGGGAAATACTCATTGATTTTACTGCCGCTTGAAGGAAGATTCGAATAATTTGTGTTTTGCGGATTACCGTTAGTGGAATACCAAGAAAATTTACCTGCTGTGGTCCCTTTCATATTCCACACCCAAGCAGTTCCGTTTTCAGTTGCAAAAGCTATTCCATTTACTTCATTCGATTGGTCTCCATTCACAAATAGTGAGATATCAGCTATTAGATTAACACCCATTGAAATTGGGAACGGGGAAATAGCTTTACCAGTAAAGCCATCAACTGCAAAAATGTTTCCCAAAGTATCTGAAAATATTATATCGTCATATTCATCATCGTTTAATTCCGCGGTTAGAGGAGTTCCTGTAAACGGGGCTTCAAACGGATTCAAATAAGGGAAATTATCATCAACACTTCCTGTTAAAGAAACAGAGAAGAGTTTATTATCGCTTAAGTAAACTATATGATTTTCCGAATCGTTTTTAATATTGCCAAGAGCGAAACGGCTGCAATTTTCCGCTATTAAATCGGCATTTAATAATTCATCGGTTAAATAGAGTTTACCGTCTTTCGTTAAAATAATTGAAATATATTTACCGTTGCTTTTTTGTGTAAGTGCAATTTGTTTAATTGGAGAAGTGAAAGTACTCTCATCTCCAAAATTATTTTTTACAATATTATTTGATGCCGCTAAATAATAATCATCCGTTACTGCCAGTTGTTCAACAGGAGATGAAAAAAGTTTATTGCTATTATCTAATATTAAAGAAATTGGCTCGGAAGAGCTGAAATTATAAATTTCAACATCGCCTGTTTCGGTTCCCACAATTAATTGCAGTTTAGATTCTAAGTCAATAAAATTCCACACGGCATTTGTTGAAACTGCATTACCAACATTAAATTCTAAAATGCTGTCCTTTTGAGCAGTACGCCATAAAACGTGAATTTTATTTTCTGAAGGGAGCGCTACAAACAGATTTGCATCATCGTCATAAAATGCGGGAGATGAGTTCCCTGATAAACCCAAATCAAATATTTGACCCGTGCTAATTAAATTTTCGAATAATTTATTCTTATCAATCGTAAATAATGAAGCTGAAGAATTAAAATTATATGCAACAAAATTATCTATGTCGGAAGAACTGAGAGGGAATGTTGCATATTGTTCGATGTTATTTGATGCAAAATCTACACTGAACGTCATAAATTCACCGGCTTCGGAAAAATCAAAAATGCGCACCAAACTTCTTCCGCCATCGTTGGAATTTGTATTCGGTTTTGAATTTTGATCGAAAGTATTTGAATATAACTCCGATGGATTAGTAGAATACCAAAGATCAACAGAATCACCTTCACCGATTACAACATCACCGAAAATTGTAGTAAATTCTTCACCAATATCTTGAATACCGTCAGCTTCCTCTACGTCAACTCCCCTTCTGTTTTTATTGTTGTTTATAGAATTTGTCGATAAGTTTTCACGAATTACTTTTTCATCGATATGCCAAATAACTATTCCGCTGCCGGGCAAAGCCCAATCATATTCGTCAACCGAAGTGACAACGCCTTGCAGTGCGGAAATATCAAAACTGTAAAATCCCTGTTCGTCTTTTAAAAAAGTTTTTTGGGAGATATTGCCGTTCTGCCAAATTGTAAGAGTAGCTCCGTCATTGTTGACGTCTCTATTTCTATTTTCCAATAAAAAATATTCATTGTCGTTTATCGGGATTTTCACAATTGCTTTGGAGGCTCTCAATTGAACATTACCAGGGTTTTGAATTAAACTCGGAGTAGCCCAGCCGAGATAAATTCTTTCCCAAGCGGAAGGCATAGGCGGGAATAAACCACCGTATGCAAATATCGCCTGTCCGTCCATTAAACCGAATCTTCCTATAGCACTCTTACCGGTTCCGGTATCGAACAAATCAGGTAAACCCAAATGAGATGCAATATTAGCAACCAGTAAACCATTTATTGAAAGTTCAAGCAGTGTTTTTCCACCGATTACACTCAATTCTCTCGATTCCGTTTCCGGCAGGATGGCAGTATTTGTAATATTAAATGAACCATCGTTAACCGGAAATCCTGAAAACGAATCTCCGAAAATATTTTTTAACGCTTTATTACTTAAGTAAACAGAGGGCAAATCTCTTTCGAGTCCTAAACTCCCCGGAAGATTGACATCCCGTCCAACACCGGCGTGAAAAATTAAGAACATATCATACTGCGAAAAATCAACCGAAAAATTTTGGTCAACCAACTGCCAAACTTCCTGGGCAAAATTCCCAAGCGGCGATAAATCTTGTGAATTTATCGGAGTGGAATATTCAAGCATATTCTTTGAGACGGTAATGACATTTGGAAGTAAGTCATATGAAACTAATAATTTCCCATCCGATGCTTTGTTAAAATAGTCGACGGCAAAATCGAGGTGAGCATTAAAATATGCTGCATTATGGGGAAGCGGGTCAATAATCTCCGCTCCATAATCCTTTGAATAAATTGATCCGAAAGAACCATCACCAAAAGTATTGGAAGAATTGTCTTTCTGAAATTCCACCATCACAGCTAATATCTTTAAACTGTTGCCGAGAGTAACGCGTTCTTCTGAAGTGAACGGAGAAATAGAATGAATAAAATTTTGGGCAGATATACTGCCCAAAAGAATAAAACTGAATAATAAGGGGAAAAATATTTTCTTCATTAATTAAATACCTCTCGGAAATCCTTTAGTAACAGTAGGCTTAGCGCCCCATCCAATCAATAGAGTAAATCTCAAAGTATCGGATAGAGGATGATTTTCACCGTTAGGGAATACTGAAGTTGTTATATAACTGAAGTCGAATCCGTAAATATCGTAACGGATACCGGCACCGAGTGTAATAAATTTACGATTTCCGTATTTGGGATCTTCATAAAAATAACCGGAGCGGAGAGCAAACATAAAATCGTTTGGATCGCCATACCAGTATTCGAGTCCCATAGAAGTAACAATATCTCTCAACTCTTCATTCAGTGGTTGATCCGCCCAAGCGGTAAAGATTGCTTCATAAAAATCTTTTCTATCTGCAGATGTGAAAGTTGAATCCCCTTGACCACTTTTATCAACTAGTAATTTACTAAAATCGAGAGTATAGGTAAGAGAGTTGAAATCATCCTGGAATAATCTTACTGCAAATCCTAATCTAAAATTGGTTGGAATCGGATCGGCTTGAGCCTGATCTATATAAGAAATTTTTGGACCCAAGTTACTTAAGTTCATACCTATACTTAATCTATCTCCGAAATCTCCAATTAATGGGAGATTGAGTTCTGCAGGTCTCCACATAGCTGCAATATCGAAACTAACCGAAGTAGCTACACCGCTTCCCTGTTCGTTTTCCGTTGGTTGATCGGATAATCTACTATGTATAATTCTGAAATTAAAACCTAAGCCCCAGTCTTGGGATACTTTAGTGGCATACCCCAGTGTCAATGCCGCATCAAAAGATCTGAAAGTACCCACTGGATCCGGAGAATTTGAAAGAGTTCTGACAAATTCACCGAAGTTCATATAAGTAATACTAGCAGTAATTGAACCGTCAATATCTTCGAGATATTGTCTGTATGTTAAATATTCATAGAAAAGATCGTCTAAACCGAATTGAGGAAGCCAATTACTATGTGTAATACTTACTTCAGAACCATCTAAAAACGCTATTCCTGCAGGGTTCCAAAAAATAGCAGCAGAGTTATCTGCTAATCCCGCCCCCGATTCACCAATACCACCAGCTCTAGAATCCGGAGCTAATAGTAAGAAAGGAACAGCGGCTTCACCTTGCGCAAACAAAGTACCGTATCCTAGCATAACCATAGTTGCCGCAATAACAAACATCCGTTTAATCATTTTATTTCCTCCAAAGAATTTGTAAACTTCAAATAATGAAAACCTAAATATTATCTAATTACAGCCAATTTTCCAAGGAAATTTTCCTTAACTGAACCATCGGCGTTCGAAACAATTAATTTGTATAAATATGTTCCACTTGCTAGAGAATTACCATCTCTATCTCTTCCATCCCAAAATACTTTAACAAATTTATCGAGTATATTGTTCTGCTCGATCTCTTGAATTAATCTTCCGGCAATGGTATATATTTTAATCTTTACGTTTACTACTTCGGTTAAATTATGCTGAAACGTAAAACTTGTATTATCTTTAAATGGATTGGGATAATTATACACATCTCTGATGACTAAACCTGTGCTATTTACAACAGAGAAATAATCTTCGGTTTGAGAAAAATTATTAAATACATCCCAAGCTTTAATTTTTATTTTATAATCTCCCTCTTTTAAATCGGTGAATTTATATTTAATTATTCCCGATTTACCTCCGGCATCCAGATCACCGATAAAATAGTCTGTGAAATCAATCGGATTTTCCACATCGTCATTCAAAATGCCTTCCAATTTATGTCCTACCCCGGTACCAGTAGTATTTAACCCGGTTTGATCTTCTAATTTAACAATTAATGTAAAATCAGGATTAACCAAATATGAATTTTCAAAATTCATATTATCATAAAAAATTTCAATATCGGGACCTTTTTTATCGTTCGTTACAGAAGAATCCGTCCCACCAACGGTAAAGGAATTATTGAATCCTATTCCGTCTTGATTATCATTCAAAAGATAAATAATAATTTTACCATTTTTATTTTCGTAAGAAATGTCCTTAGGAACAATAAAAGAAGTAGAAAATTTTCCGTTATCAACTGAAGTTCTTCCCCGAAAAATCAATCCGCCTTGCATATCCACGTCTAGATTTATATCCTCGAGATAAACCTGCCGTTTTGAATCATAAACGGACACTATTGCTTCACCGTTCAAAGATGTAATAGTGTTGCCGGATTGATCTACGACTGAGCCGTTTAATTTCACATTGCTGAGCGCTTTCAATTGAACATTATTCCCACCGGGTATTCCATTTATCGAATCAACTGCAACCGAATAATGCGGTTCGTCCAAGCGCAGAGCAGGATCGCCGAATAGGTGATATTTTTCATCGTTTGTAGTGGTTCTGGTTTGCTTAAGCAAGAAATATGCGTCGCCGATTGGTCTCGGTAGAAATGAAGAATCTCTATAACCGAGTAAATAATCATAAAACAAATAAGCGAGTGCGGCATTGGAACGGGAATAAACTGGACGGACAGCCGATATTCCACCAATACTACCCGATTTATATTTAAGCAGCATTTCCTCCGTTCCGCTTTGTTCGGTCGGATCATCGTATTTACCGAAATCGCAAGTTGCAGCAGTTAAGAAGAAATAATTGTCATTTTTGAACTGTTGAATGCTAACTGATTTTTCAAATACAACTTCGTGAGTCCAAACTTCAGGATTACCGTGACCGATAAAATTGAGAATTAATGTCCCGTTATTAACAGCGTTAATTATTTCTTCGTTTACTTGTGGTTTTCTTCTTCCAAATCCTGTTGATACCGTTGGGAAAGCAGAAAGATACAATTTATTTAAATCAAAATATTTTGGGATATGATTACTAGCTAAAATTTCGGATTGAGCTGTATGAATATTACCGTCATTCCCCTTGGAAGTTAAACCATCATCAG
This sequence comes from uncultured Melioribacteraceae bacterium, assembly GCA_964573255.1. Classification (GTDB taxonomy): domain Bacteria; phylum Bacteroidota; class Ignavibacteria; order Ignavibacteriales; family Melioribacteraceae; genus CAYNUJ01. Next base: position 29,921 of record CAZNJB010000004.1, on the reverse strand, counting down.
CAACTAAAGTTATTCTGTTTCGCCAAAGCCCTTTCTCCGAATTCATCTCATATTCTATGATTTTGGAGACAATAACTTCGGCATCACCAACACTCTGAATATTTATTCTGCCTAAGGCAAAATCCAATTTTTTGTCGTTACCGTTTACCCTACTATAATAATCATCTGTTGGATATGAATAAACTTCGTCAAAAGATTTTTTTGTTTGATACGTTGGAATGAAATTCAAATTCAATCCTTCTACATTGTAAGAATCGTAATCGCCGTCACCGAAGAGTAACACATAAAAGGGACGTGGATTCCAATTACGATATGCATATTGGAGAAAATTCCTCAAAGCAGTTGGATCTAGAACCCCGGAGGAAAATTCATTGTAAATTTGGTCCATATAGACAATTTGGGTTGATAAATTTTCCCAAGAACCGGAAGACCTGTAATCTGCTAATTTCTGAGCTTGATCTTTGAATTGTTTTACTGTAACAATTAAATATTCTGCACCGGGTGATATTCCGTGAATATCGGAATTCTCTACTTTCGTTGCTGAAGCAATTGTTTTAAATTTATTCGCGTTAACTGCCAAATATTTTTGCACATTATTTTTAGTCTCAACAGCTTGGAAACTGAATTGACCGCCGCTAATGTTTGACGGCTGCATCAATTTGACATCATCAAAACGTGTAACATTGAAACACCAAATTGAGCTGTTGCTAAAATTTGATAAAGTATAATTTACTGCTGTTGTCGAATCTTTAGAATAAAAGAACAATTCATCATCAACGGCTTTCAAGTATTTAGTATATTCATATTCAATGTAATCGAGATATCCTTTAGAAGCTACATCACTTACATTGTAAAGAATTTTCAACATACTTCTTTCATTCTCAAGAGAACCGGAATAACTGAAACTGGCGATTTTATCTGTTGCAATTGAATAACCCGAACCGCCTAAAACATAAACAGAATAAATCTGATTATTATTTTCGTAAATGATTATCCGTTGAGAATAATCCGACTCATTAACAAATCTTACTCTATAATTAATAACTGAATTCGGAACTCTATTTGATAACGTAGTAATATACGTATTGGATTTATTGGAAACATTGAACTCGTCCCCTAAATAATCAAGTCCAGATTTTATGATATTAATCCTATCTTCTTCAATAAAATCGTAAGCTTTTGTTGTTACTTGAGTGTAAGCCGGTGATTGATTGGTTGAAGCAATTGATTGAATTCTTTTCCCTAATTCACCGCCTGAAGTAATGAAATAGGTATTCTTCTGTGAGTAATGATGTTTGTTCCTTCTGATATCGTGATAAATTGAATCGTAATCCCAGAAGTCAACTCCTCTGCCGTAGAATAAGACGTAGTCATTTTCATCGAATTTACCGTCATTCTCACCAGCAACATAAATAGGTATTTCGTGTAAATCATCATAATGACTATCTTCAATGCCTTGTGGCAATTCATAACCGCCATAATTATAAATTTTAATAGTTCTCGGATCAACCGAGTTATCCATACCGAACTTGGCTAAATCACTAAAAGTAATCTTATAAATTCCTTCTTCATTCAAATCGAATTTATACCAAATACCTGAAGAGAGCAGAGAGTGATTGTTCTCTTTACTCAGTTTTATTTCATTCGACCGGATCCATTTTTTAGCAACATCAAAATTCAAAACCGTATTGCGGAGATGTACTAATTCCTTTTTGTCATATGCGCTCTCAGATTCCCTGATTTCAGTAGTTGCAAAATTAATTTTAAAAATTATTGAAGTATATATTTTTATTTCATTTCTATCCCTTTCAAAGATTACCGGATATACTTTAATTGTTTGAACCGGTAAATCTCTAACCAAACCGAATTCCCCGAATTCCACTAACTGATGCCGATTAAAATTTTGAATATATTCATCAACATTCTGTTCGGTAAATATTCCATTTTCTTTAACCAATTTGGGATACGGTTTAATCGCTCCTTTAATAATTTTATAATCCGATCTTAAAATTTGAATAGTATTTCCAAATTCCGAAGGAACGCCAAAATTTAATGCTATGTACGGGATTGAAGGTTCGCCGGGTAGAAGTTCATCGAATAGACCATCTTCGATCAATATTTCAGTAAAAGATTTCCCGTTTATATCAACTTTTGATGTTGAAATAATATGAGGTTTAACTTCTACTATTATTGAATTTTTACTTGAGGATAATATTTTATAGCCCTCAGCAGATAGTACTGCAGAAAATAAAAAAAGGAAACAGATAATTGAAAATTTGCTATTCATAACCAACCCTAAATTATTAAAACTTTAATAGTAGAATAATTAAAAAGTATTCCGCACAAGAACAAGTCAAAAAATGGTAGCAAATTTTCCTATACTCAGTTTCCTTAAATTTTTGTTGCCAAAAAATAGTCAATTGTTCAATTAAATGTCAAGTCAGAAATTTGACCAATTAAATATTTATTATTGAATAAAAATTAAAAGTAAATCTTCCATTTTTTATTTGTAAAAAGAAAATTCGATATTACAAATAATATATTATTTGCCATTTTTATAAACCTAACTCAACTTTAACTTTTTTCATCGCATCAATGCAGAATTGAATATGCTCTTCCAAAGGAACACCAAGGTCTTCTGCACCTTTAAGTATATCCTCCCTGCTAACAGCACGAGCAAACGCCTTATCCTTCAATTTCTTTTTCACGGACTTCACTTTTACTTCATTTATATCCTTGTTCGGTCTTACTAAAGTTACCGCTGTAATAAATCCTGCCAATTCGTCACAGGCGAACAGAACTTTTTTCAATAATGTATCTCTCGGTTCTCCGGTATATTCGGCATGAGAAAGTATGGCTTTTCTGAAATCTTCGTCAAAGCCTTTCTCTTTTAATATTTCAGAACCCTTATACGGATGCTCCTCTGCAGAGGGATATTTTTCGTAATCAAAATCATGCAATAAGGCTACGTTTCCCCAATAAGCCTCATCTTCTCCATATTTTTTGGCATATTCTTTAACGCAAATTTCCACGGCAAAAGCATGTTTCAATAAGCTTTCGCTTTTAGTGTATTCCTTCAATATACCAAGGCAATAATCTCTATCTCTCATAACATCCATATTATTTCCCTTTATTTATTAAAACTTGGACATAAAACAGCAAGAACACATTCTTCACACTTTGGTCTGCGTGCAATACAAACTTTTCTTCCGTGAGCCATAAAATAGTGAGTAGAATTTATCCAATAATCTTCCGGTAATAATTCCTTCAATCTTTGCTCAATCTTGACTGCATTTTTTGTATTTACTAATCCCAGTAAATTGGAAAGCCGAACAACGTGCGTATCGACAGCAACTGCCGGGATACCGAATGCATTACCTGCAACAACAGCTGCTGTTTTTCTTCCAACTCCAGGCAATTTGGTTAACTCATCAAAATTATCCGGCACTTTACCTTCGTACTTTTCAATCAATACTCTACAACAATTACGAATATTTTTAGCTTTCATTTTATAGAAGCCGGTTGAGTAAATATCCTTTTCCAGTACTTCCTGATCAACTGAAATATAATCATTAGGTGTCTTATATTTCTTAAATAACTCTTTTGTTACAATATTTACTCTGGCATCGGTACACTGGGCAGAAAGTATTGTTGCTATTAATAGTTGAAACGGAGAATTAAAATCCAAAGCAGGTTTAACTTCGGGATATTCCCCCATCAGTATATCAAATATTTTCTTAGCTCTTTTCTTTTCTTCAGTCAATTCTTTATTGATTGTATTTTGCATCTTTAATGGTCAATCTTTCAACAATTTCATCGTTTAAAATATGTTTTTCAATTATTTCATCAACATCGTCAACAGTCACATTTCCATACCAAACTTGTTCCGGATAAATAACTACGACTGCGCCATATTCACAAGCATCGAGACACCCGGCTGTATTAGCACGGACTTTAGTACTTAAATTTAGATGCTTTAGTTTCTTCTTAAATAATACTTTTAATTCATGACTGTTTTTATCTGCGCAACATCCTCTCGGATGTCCGGGCGGTCTTTTGTTTTCACAGATAAATATATGCTTTTCGAACCTTTTCATTTTATCATTTCTTTCGAATTGTAGAACTCAAATATAAATAAATTAAAAAAGATATTGTATCAATATTAAATCCGTCTTTCAAAAGTTACAAAAGAAGAATATATTTCGTACCATAATTTAATTATGTTCGTAAATATTGATTTATAGTTATTAACTGAATATTGGTTCTTAAAGATATTATTTGGCGCATTCGTCTAGCGGTCTAGGACACCGCCCTCTCAAGGCGGAGATCACGGGTTCGAATCCCGTATGCGCTACAAATTTCCTTCACCTTTATTATTCCCCAATTTAACTGTTTATTTGGTTTCAATTTCCCCTAATTGATTTACTTGGAAAAATTAATGTTTTTAAGAGGAACTTATCAAAAAAGAATACGTCTTTACAGTTGTAATCAATAATTTTTCCGGAGGGAAAAATGAAATATCTAAAGACTCAAACCGTATTAGTCTTCGTATTGGCTCTCACAATAAACATTTTTGCAGGAGTTCCACATCAAAAAAACCAAAAAGCTCATAAACTAATTGAAAAGAACCTGTTGATGGGATTAAATTCCGAAAATAGGGGTCTGAGAATTAGCTCTGCATACTATCTAGGAGAATTGGGATTTTCAACCTCTGTAATTCCTTTGATGAAATTGTTTCATAACACAGACACAGAAGAAGAGCGTATTATGGCTGCAGTATCACTCTATAAATTGGGAGATGCTCGGGGACTTTGGGCTATTCAAAGAAGTATTATATTCGATGACAGCGAACGTGTTCGCAGAACCTTAACAAATTTTCATATGCATTATTTAAATTCTACTAAATAATGCTTCCTTTACCGTATGGCTATACGGGGAAATAGCCATACGGTATATTCCCCTTAATCAAATAAACTTTAAATTCAATTCTTTCTATCAAACAGTTTTTTTTATTTTTGATAAGTTAAATCAACTTAAAATTCACTTTGCAATAAATACTTTATGATCACAAAAGCAGAAAAAATACTTAACGAAGTATTCGGCTATAGCGAATTCCGACCGATGCAGCGCGAAGTAATTAGTAATGTATTGCAGCGCAGAGATACATTAGCGATTATGCCAACCGGAGGGGGAAAATCCTTATGCTATCAAATTCCGGCATTAATTTTTGAAGGACTAACTATAGTTGTCTCGCCTCTGATTTCATTAATGAAGGACCAAGTTGAACAATTACGGGAATTTGGAGTTCAAGCTGTTTACTTGAATAGTTCCCTTTCTGCAGCAGAGTACAGAGAAAATGTGGAGTTGATAAGAAACAATCAGGTTAAGTTGCTATATGTAGCTCCCGAAACTTTACTGACTGACAAAACACTTAATCTGCTCTCAGAGATAAAAGTATCAATGATAACTATTGACGAAGCTCATTGTATATCGGAATGGGGACATGACTTTAGACCAGTTTACCGTCAAATTGCCCCTTTGCGAACCAAATTCAAAGATTCGGTTATTATGGCTTTAACCGCCACAGCTACTCCACGCGTGCAAAATGATATTTCGAACAACTTAAAACTGAAAACTCGCGATAAATTTATTGCGAGTTTCAACAGAAAAAATTTATACCTACAAGTATGGAAAAAATCTAACCCTACTGTTCAGCTTCTTGCTTTCCTCTCGAAACATAAAAATGAAAGTGGAATTATTTATTGCTTCAGCAGAAATCAAGTTAACGAGTTGTACGAGCTAATTGAATCCCGAGGATATTCTGTAAAGCCTTATCACGCAGGTTTAAGCGATAAAGAGAGAAGACTTCATCAAGAATTATTCATTAAAGACGATGTTCAAATAATCGTTGCCACAATTGCCTTCGGTATGGGAATAAATAAGCCGAACGTGCGTTTTGTTATTCATTATGATTTACCGAAAAATATCGAATCTTACTATCAAGAAATAGGAAGAGCAGGTAGAGACGGTTTAAGAGCCAATTGCATTTTGCTTTTCGGATACGGCGATATTAGAAAAATCAACTATTTTATCGACCAGAAAGAGGAGAGTGAACAGCGTGTTGCTAAGCAGCATCTTAACGCTCTCGTTAGGTATGCGGAATCCTTTCAATGCCGCCGTATTCCTTTGTTAAGATATTTCGGCGAAAGCTATGAAAACGACAATTGCGGTATGTGCGATAATTGCAATAAAGCCGCTCGCGATGCAGTCGATTTAACGCTCGAAGCTCAAAAGTTTATGTCGTGTATGGTAAGAACCAAACAACTTTACGGGGCGAATTATATTATTGACGTTCTGCGTGCTTCCCAAAACAAAAAAATATTTGAAAACGGTCATGACAAACTTACCACTTATGGAGTGGGAACGGATTTGAGCAAAGAGCAATGGAATAATATTTATCGTCAGATGATGCAGCAGGGTCTTATCATTCAGGATCCGGAATATGGAAGTTTGAAATGTACACATTTAGGCGTTGAGGTTCTTAAAGGGGAAAAAACCTTCGAAGGGAAACTGGAAAAAGAAATTGTTGAAGAAAAAACTATTAATTATGATTCAATTCCGCATGATAAAAACTTGTTTGAAGTTTTACGCCAAGAACGAAAACGTTTGGCAGACCGGCAGAATATTCCGCCATATGCTGTGTTCCCCGACAAAACATTGTTAGAAATGGCGGCTAACTATCCCACGAGTGCATCGGAATTATTAAAAATGCACGGCGTTGGTGCAATTAAATTCAATAAATACGGAAATAAATTTTTAAGAGTTATAAGAATTTACTGCAAAGAAAATAATATAAAATTGAAAACCGAAACAGCCGAGAATGAGTATAGGCTTAAAAAGAATAAATTGTTAAAGTTCGAACAGGTTGCATTGGCTTACAATTCGGGAAAATCAATTGATGATATTTTAAAAGAGTTTCAAATTAATCTGGAAGGATTAATACGACATCTTACTAAATATGATGAACAAGTAGAAAGGATTGACCCCGGCAGATTGATGGATAAAGTAACAGTAGACGAAGATACAATTGATAAGGTATTCGAGCTATTTGAAGAAAAAGGTGCAGTTTATTTACGCCCTATTTATGACGCATTGGGAGAACGCGTTAGTTTTGTCGATTTGCATATACTTAGATTCAACTACTTGTTTCAAAGAAAAGTTGTAAAACAACTTTAGTTACTTTTTATTGATCACAAAGTTATTCCGTTAAAAGTTAATAAATAATTGTCCAAATTATTTTTAAGTGGGATTGCAATTAGCCCGGGAATAATTTCACAAGATGAGATTTTGCTGCGGTGTAGCTATAATCTTACTCCGCAGCATTAATTTTTACTTTACAAGCAACATTTTTTTAACGGCGATTCTTTCCGGCGTAATTAATTTATAATAATAGACTCCGCTTGAATAATCATTGCCATCGAAACTAACGCTATAAATTTTTCCGGCTTCAATTTCCCCGTTAAATAACTCTTCAATAGTCTCACCAAGACTATTATAAACAATTATCTTTGCTTTTATTGAATTATCCAAACCAAACTTTATTGTAGTAGATGGATTGAAAGGATTTGGGAAATTTTGATTGATAGTACTCCATTAACGCAATATCCTCCCCCATTGTTAAAGTAAAATATTTTATAATTAGGCTATTTCTATCTCGTATTTAGTTTTATTCTCTATATATACTTCCACCAATACTTTTCTCATCAACAAAATAATTAGTTTCAAATTTAATTTTCTAGTTACTTTATGTAACTTATCTTTATTGCAGCGCCGCCGCCGGAAGCAAGTTGTAATTCTATCGAATCGGTTGCTTTAACCTTCTGCTCTTTAATAGTTAAAGAATACGGATTTGTTTGATAATTTGCGTCTTTTCCATCAGAATAAATTTCCGCAATATATTTTTTATCTTCTTCAAGGAAATCTAAATTTATTTTTATTTTCCTCGGTTCCTCATTTGTTATCGATCCGATGAACCATTCAATGCCGTTTCTTCTTGCTATTGTAACATATTCACCAATTTCAGCATTGAGGACTTTGGTATCATCCCAATTCGTTGGAACTTCTTTAATAAACTTAAATGCCGGTACATCCTCATAATTCTCAATAAGATCAGCAGCCATCTGTAATGGACTATATATTACAACGTATAAAGCCAATTGCTTAGCAAGAGTGGAATGAACTCTATTTTCTTTTCTATAATCATTGAATAGAAGATCAAATATTCCCGGGGTATAATCTAACGGTCCACCAAGCAATCTTGTAAACGGAAGGATACAGGTATGGGATGGCGGATTCCCCTCGCTCCATGCATTATACTCCATACCACGGGCACCTTCGCGAGTCATCATATTCGGAAACGTTCGGGAAATTCCTGTAGGTTTAATTGGTTCATGGACATCGATTGCAATCCCATATTCTGCAGCAAGTTCAACTACTTTTCTATAATGATTCACCATCCATTGCCCATGGTGATGATATCCGCGTGGATAAATACCTCCGGCATAACCGGTTTTGACAGAAGTAATTCCTAACTTCTTGTAATAAGCAAAAGCACTATCAATTTGTCTCTCGTAATTAGGAACATCTCCACCGGTTTCGTGATGACCGATAATTTGCACTCCTTTTTCTTTTGCATATTCAGAAATTCTATTTATGTCAAAATCATCGTATGGTTCAATAAAATTAAATGCATCTCTTCCACCCCAGTTATCCCATCCTCTGTTCCATCCTTCAAATAACACTCCACCGAAACCATTTTGTGCTGCAAAATCAATATACTTAATGGCATTTTCTGTAGTTGCGCCATGCTTAGCTCCTTTGTGCCAAGTCCATTTGCCAATATGCATCCCCCACCAAATACCTACATATTTCATCGGTTTAATAAAACTTACATCGTTTAATTTATTCGGCTCATTTAAATTTAATATCATTGTAGATTCAACAAGATCTCCTGGTTTCCTTCCTAGTTGAATTGTTCGCCAAGGGGTTACGAAAGGAGTTTTGGTTTTCACTTTTATTCCATCGGGATAAGGCACTAACTTGGATTTAAATATTACTTCATTCGAATCAATTTTTTGAAGAGTCATTCCAGAATAATTTGTAAGAGCTGCTTCGTGTATTGAGATATAATGTTCACGTTTTTCTTGAATTGTTACCGGAGTATTCGCTGAATCTATTTCACTTAATTTTGTTTTATTATAAAGATATTCATAACTGTCATAGTCACCTGGAATCCACCATGCGGTGTAGTCTCCGTTAAAGTTAAAGTAAGTCTCTTCCGATGATATCAACACAATATCCATGTTTTCTTGTTCAAGGAATTCATATCGAAAAGCAACCCCATCATTAAATGCTCTAAATCGTATATTCATTTTTCTTCGAAGGGAATCGTTTTGAATAAGTTTAACTAACATTTCATTATGGTTATCTTTGATTTCTGAAAACTGTCCCCAAACCGGTTCCCATTTTTCGTTAAATGAAGAGTGTACGACACCCATTATTTTAAATCCTTTTATCATCGGAGGAATATTTTTGAATTTAAAACCCAACTGTGATGATCCAATAACAGTATCTTCATCAATAATAACTTGGTATGTCGGAGTTGAATTACTAAGTTGAAAATTTACTCGAATCGATTTATCAGGAGATTGAAGTGATAAATTATTATTTCTTGAACAAGAGAGTATAAATAGAATAGAAAATAGTAGAAGAGAAGTTATTATTTTTTTTATCATCAATTTATTTCCTTACACAAATTTCAATATTTTCTTATACATTTAATACATAGAATCGAAAGCCTAAAATTAATTAAAAATTATTTCAATACAATAAACTTAACTGCCTTTACATTAAAAGCATTCATTTTAATGAAGTAATTTCCAGATCTTAAATTTGCCGCTTAAAAATTAATATTATATTCCCTTTCGCCCTCTGATAACAATTTATTCGAAGCAATACTTTCTTTGATATAAATAGATTTTTCAAATCAACTCAAAAATGTAAAAACAAATTTTACTCTTCTCTAGGTTCAATAATTATTTCATCAGCGAAGAGCCAAGCTTTACCTCCGGAAGCAGAATGCCATTCAGGATTTCGCCCAATATTTTTCGCAACTATTCTTATATACCTTGTAGTTAAATTGTCAAAATTCTTTCCGAACAACTTGATACTTCCTTCATCTCTTGGTTTTATCTTTTCGTTATAAACATCTTGTTCTAACGGTTTCCAGTTCTTCCCGTCATTTGAAAAATAGAATTCTACTTTTTCCGGGAAAAAGATCCACGAGCCTTGTTGCTCAAGCATTCTTATAGCAATATATTTTAGAGAAATATTTTTTCCGAGATCTATTGTTGCATTAATATCCTTCTCCTGGAATCCACTCCAATATCCATCGAAGAAATTTGAACTCCCCAATATTCCATCAAGTAAATTGTAATATCCAGTACCTGTATATTCTTTCGCCGCATTATATTTTAGTTTCAACAACGGATACTTATCCTTTTCTGTCTGAGTGAGTGGATCCACACTTCTATTGATAGCTCTTCTATACGTAATATTTAATTCTTCACTTGGTTCGAATCCAGCTTTATAACTTTTTGCTCTAAGAGTTGTAGATTTTGTAATTGTAAGTGGAGAATTATAAATTTGAGAATTTTCGTTTACTTCACTCCCATCCAATGTAAAACGAATAATCGCATCGGAAGATGAGCAATTCAATTCTATTCTTTTTGCTTTATTGAATAAAATGGACTTTGTATTTACAAACGGAGGAAATAACCAATATTCCTCGGTTCTTACAAAATTTTCTTTAATTTCCGATTTAGGTATATCGAAAGTAGAAGTTCCGAAATTATAATCCGGTTTATTTGTTAAAGAAAACTTTATTTCTGCGCCGTCTCTAATCTCTTCATATTTTAGAAATGATCTAGTTGATTTAACACCATTAATTGATAAATATGAAACATAAAAATCCTGAGGACTTTTCCTTTCAGAATGAATCTTAATCTTATTTCCATTCCCTAATTTAATTACGGCTTTATCAAAAAGTGGAGTTCCTGTTATATAATCATTTGAACCCGGTGTAACAGGATAAAATCCCAAAGAAGAAAATATAAACCAAGCTGACATTTGTCCACAATCCTCGTTCCCCGGATAACCGTTAAGATCAGTCGTATATAGATTATCCATAATTTCTCTAATCAATTTTTGTGACTTCCAAGGACTGCCTGTAAAGTTATATAAATATGCAATATGATGTGAGGGCTCGTTACCATGCGCATATTGGCCAATTAAGCCACTCATATCGGAAGGGACGTAATATCCATCTTTAATCTTAGTAGAAAATAATAGATCGAGTTTTTTAATGAATTTTTCCTTCCCTCCCATAATATCAATCAATCCGTTTACATCTTGCGGTATGAACCAAGTATACTGCCACGAGTTGCCTTCTGTAAATTCTCCCGCACCTAATCCTGATGCATCCATAGGATCAAAATTTAATCTCCAAGTACCGTTATATTTTCTACCTCTTGTAAATTTAGTAACTGTATCGAATACGTTAATATAATTTTGAGCCCTTTGTATAAAATAATTATAGTCGTCTATTTTATTCAGCTTTTTTGCCATTTGTGCTATGCACCAGTCATCATAGGCATATTCCAGTGTTCGCGATACAGCGTCATTGCTTTTATCCATCGGTACGTATCCCATTTTTTTATAATATGCTAATCCTTGATGATCAGCCATTGCACTATGCTTAACAGCTACATAGGCCCTTTCTAAATCATAATTTCTTATACCTTTCATAAATGCATCGACGATAACAGGAACTGAATGATAACCAATCATAGTCCAAGTTTCGTTGCCTGCTAACTCCCAAACTGGAAGTATTCCCGCTTCATCATATTTCAATAGCATTGATTTAACGAAATCAACCGTACGTTCTCTGTCAATTAAAGCAAGCAAAGGATGTAATGCTCTAAATGTATCCCATAAAGAGAATACGGTATAAACATTGTGATCAGCCGAGTGAACCTTTCCGTCCATTCCCACATACTTTCCGTCAACATCGTTAAATATATTAGGATGAATCATACAATGGTAAAGCGCAGTGTAAAATTTTGTTTTATTATTAATCGAAGTGTCTTCAATAACGATCTTAGATAGTTCATCCTCCCATTTTTTAGCTGCACTAATTTTAACATCATTAAATGATTTTTCTTTAACTTCCGCATTATAATTTTTTTGTGCCCCTTCGATACTTACAGGTGAGATTCCCACTTTGATTGTTAACTGTTCCAATTTATTAACATTAAATGAAATAGCTGCCTTAACAATTTTATTCTTCAGTTCATTTTTATGAAGAATATTCTTTCCGTCAAATAATTGAACTGATAAAAATGGTTTTGAGAATTCCGCTACGAAAAAGACAGTATGATCCTTTGCCCATCCACCGCTGTTTCTATAACCAATTATTTTATTATTGGATACTATTTTTATATAACCTTCTTTTACTTTGTCATGAATCCCATGTTCAAGATCAACAATTAAATTCATCTGTCCTGATTGATAGAATGTATATTTGTGAAAACCGCATCTTTCAGTAGTTGTTAATTCAACTTGAGTAAGATAATCATCAAGATATACCGAATAATAGCCGGGTTCAGCCTTCTCTTTTTTATGAGAAAATCTTGAACGATAACCTTCAGCAGGATTTGATTTTCTTCCCGGCTGATAATTAATTTTACCGAATGTTGGCATAACCATAATATCTCCATAATCGGCTGCTCCAGTACCGCTTAAATGAGTATGGCTAAACCCCATTATTGAAGAATCTGAAGAATGATAGCCGGAACACCAATCCCAACCTTGTATATCAGTATCAGGACTTAACTGAACCATTCCGAACGGAACAGTAGCTCCCGGGAATGTATGACCGTGTCCGCCGGTTCCGATAAATACATTTACAAAATCTGTTTGTGCTTTGATATAATTGCTGAAGATAATACAAACAATTATAAAAAATAATCTCTTGATCATTCAATATTCCCTAACAACTTAAATATCAGATTATCTAAACTTGCTAATAATTTATTCTCCTTAAAAAAAGTCGGCATTATTTCATTATCACTGAAGTTCAAATATTTAATATCATATTCCCTTCTTAGAGAAAACCTGAAAAACAATTATAGTTATTAATAATAGATGATAATGCAATACAGTCTGAGAATATTATAACTAAATAACAGATCACTACTCATCAAGATGCGGTCAAGTTCTTATAAAAGAACTACTTTACAATCAATAGATATTATTTACTAAACTTCTTAATTACCACCAAATAACAGCGAAAGATTTCATGATTCTTCTTTTGTCAAAATTATTTTTCAGCAAGTTTTTGGATTGCAAAAGAATATGCTCCAACTGCAACCGCTTTACTGGTTCCTAATTTGGTTATGCCTACACCTATTCGCTTCGATTTATTATAATGAACTTTCCGGTTTGAAAATGGTATAACCACTTCAATGCTATCCATATTGCAAAATCGATTGATTTCCGCTTCACATGTTAAAGGGAATACTTTTTGAACCAATCGCGGTAAAGAGTTCCCTGCTGCCAAATGATAAGTAGAATTCATCTGACGTATTAAACTCGGCATAAACAGCTGATAGGCATTTGATATCCCACCACCAATTACTACTAATCCGTCAATTAAAGTTGCCATATTGGCAAGAGCTTCTCCTAAACTTTTCCCCATCATTTCAAAAGATAACTTTGCAGCCGAAACATTGCCTTCAAGTTCTTCTTTAGCAATTCTAAAAATATCTTTAGGTTCCGGTGCTTCTTCAAAATCAATTCCAGCAGCCTCGGCATAGTTTCTCTTTACCGCTCTAATTGAAATATTTTCTTCAGCATTTAAGTTACAATCAATTCCATCGCGCATAAGCCATACCTCTGCGGCATTGGAGTTATCTCCCAAAAGTAGATTCCCATTAATTACTATACCTGCACCAAAACCGGTACCTAAGGTAACGCCTATCAAATTTCTATACCGTTTATTTACTCCTGCTTCTTTGAGCTTGTTATTTATAAAAGGTACTATCCCATTTATTGCTTCTCCTAAAGCGAATAAATCTCCATCATTATTTATAAATACTGGGATATTGAATTTTTCTTCTAGCATAGGTCCGAGTGCAATTCCGCCTTTAAATGCAGGCAAATTATTTAAATCGCCTATTATTCCGTTGCGGTAATCCGCCGGACCTGGAAATGCAAAACTTATTGCTGAGGGAGATTGGTTCAATTTAGCAATGATTTTTTCAAATCCATTAACGATAGTGGTTAGACATAATTCTAAATCGTGAGCATTTGATGGGAGGGAAATCGAATCCGTAATTTCTTCGTAATCCTGCATTGCCGAAAAAACAAAATTGGTTCCTCCGGCATCTAGAGTAAGAATAATTTTTTCTTGCATATCGACCTATTCTTAAAAAACAAAAGTCCAATTATAAATTAGAACTTGTACCTTAATATTTCAAGAGAAGAAGCTACTTTTTTGATATTAGCTAAATGTAACTATGAACAATTTTCATACTTCATTTAGAAATTAATTTCTCCGGAAATTATACTATGTTCAAAGTACCGATCATTAAATGAGATATAAATTAAATCTGTTTTTTCACTGAAATAATTTAATTTCACTTGTATAAGCCCTATACTATAAGCAAAAAGAAAATCCACATCTAACTTTACAACTACCTCTTTTGACATATTTGTTAAGTCAGTTACTTTAGTTGAATCATAGTAAGATACTTTTATTTTCACAACATAGGAATAGGACTTGATTCCGTTAGAATATGAACCGAAATATTCCTTATAAACACAATTGACTTGCTGTTTTTCGGGAGCTGAAGGATTAGCACTCCAAGCATTATTTTTAGTTATTTCTTCCGGTAAAAATATCACCCAATTATCATTAGGGTTATCAGTAACAACCATTGTTTCTCCATCACTCTGTGAAAAATATCCTCTTATGCTGTTTTGATTGCCCGATATATCAATGAAAGGAAAGCAATTTTTCAAATTAAAATACTCTTTTTGTCCGAACTTAAATTTATAAACCGTTTCCGGCTTATAAACCACATATACAATATTTCCATCTTCATCCAATACCTCAATTTTTCCTTGAAGAGTTCCGTTCAGAGTTTTATTTTCTGAGATGGGAAAGTAATCAATACTTTTAATGATAGGTTTGCCGGTTGATTCCGTTGGTTCAGTAGAATTTGAGCAACCAAGAAAATAGATGGGGATTAATAAAAACAAAAGAAATGAAAAGTTTTTATTCATCATTGCCTCCAGTAAAAATATAATTATTTTGGACCCGTCTGAAGGCTAAAGATTAACTGAATAGAATTGAATCCATTCTCAGACAAAAATAAGGCTTTCACTTAGTAAAGTAAACAGCAAGGAAAAATAAATTTCCAACTATCCGTTATTAAGATTTTGATTCGCATTAATTCATTTTTATGAATTGGCATCCTCTTGCTCGACTAACAGCTGAAGGTGTGGGTGCATATGCTTTTTATATAAATTATATTTCTGATAGCAAAAATATCACTAACTCTAGATATGATAGTAGCAAAAATATACTGACCACCTACTTCCCTATCAAATTTGCCTTCAACTCCTTGAATTATTTAGTTATAATGGACTTAATATTCCTTAGATTACATAATATCAATGTACATTTATTTTAAGCAGATGAACAAATTAGATGAAAAAACTGATTACATTTATAATTGCATTAGTTTTATTAACTTCTTGCACGCGAATAACAAAGATTTCACAAGAAGAGTTTTTTACTCTCAGTAAGCAAAATCCGGTCAACTGGACTCTTGGTGATTGTAGGAAAATAATAAAGTTATTCTCATTTTCTAATTACGACACATATTGGATTGAATCAATGGGAATGAAAGAAAGGGTCCTCGGATATTAAAATTGAAGCTATACTTCTGAATAAGCTAACAACAGCAGCAATTTCAAGGATGGAAGCTATTCTTCAACGGTTGACAAATAAAGATTTTTACTCACGCTTTAAATCTAACCTTGAAGAATTTACTCGTTTCACACTTAACGAACATAATAAAATCACGTATAATATTTCTCTACCCAAGGATTCCTCAAACGGAATATCATTCAAATTGTACTTCAAGAATCTTTCGGAACCTTATAGACCTATAGATCTTGAGAATGGATATGGTTATTTTTTTCTTGAGAATAATGAAAGAAATTTTTCCCGGGTCATTAGTATAAGAGGATCTTATGCTGATTATAATTTCGTATTATTCGATTACTTAAGAGTTACAGTAACATTTTCAGAATTCAATGATAGAGGCAATAAATTATTCGAAGGTGAGAAAGATTTGAAAGATTTCAGACTAATATTTAATGCGATCGATGATAAACCAATAATATTAAGATGGAATTTTGAATCTCAATTTCTTCTATGATTATTAAGTAATGAGATAAAATCCATTCATTTAATTAACTTATAAATAATAACTTACGCCAAGTGAATAATAATTTATCGAATACCCTTTAAACTTCGAACTTGTGAACGTTCCGTTTATTTTCAATTCATTTATGATAAAATAGGATATCCCCAAATTGTAATTCCTCTTCTGAGTTTCATTTTGATTGAAATATGTTAGCAAGTCAGAATTATAATAATAGGCTCTTTCACCAAATGAAATAGAGGCAGTTAAATATAAAGAATTAAAAGGATTATAACTTCCGCTAATTTCATAAGACAACAGGTTACGCCCGTCACTTACTACACTGTTATTTAATCCGGCAGTCAAACTTATTTTTGTACCCAGCAGACGTGTAAAAGACAATTTGTAATTTCTCGCAATTAAATCATAAAAACCTATTATATTTTGATAATTAGCAGAGAGTGCCAAAAAATTCAAACCGAAATTATAAGTTCCTCTAAGGGAATAAATATTTATGAAGTCGGAATATTTGTAAAGAAAAGGTTTATAATTATAATCCCCCTCTAGATAAGAATAAGAAGCGGATAAATAAAAAGGATACAAATTTTTTGTAAATGATAAAGAAATCATTCTTTGGTCATAAGTCCAAGATTCGTCATCTATACTCAAACCTTCATAACCAACTGTTAAATAGTCTTTATAATTAAAGCTTGCCGTGCCATAAAATGATAAGCTCTTTGATATATCATTGTTGGAATAAGAACCATATGTAATATAAGTCGAGGGATTGAAAGAAGTAACTTTTATTTGAGAAAAAACAATCTCTTGAATTACAAAAATATTCAGTATAAAAATTATTTTTTTCATTTTACTAAATTCAATCCCTCCTGAGCCGAGGAATCTCCCGGATTAGCAATTAAAGCGCGTTCAAAATGTTCAGCGGCATTAGAATTATCTCCTAAGAAATATAATGTCCACCCCAGATAAAGATTCGCACTATAATCGCTCGGATAATTTTCGAACAATTTATTCAAATAAATTTTTGCATTTAAGAAATTTTTAGTGTTAAAATAGTATTTTCCCAAATTTAAATTTGCAGTATAATTTTGCTCATCCTTATCTAAAATTCTCTTATAAACGTCTTCAATTTCATCCCATTTGTTTTGAGAAGAAAGCGGTAGTGTTAGCCCCAGAAGCGCTTCTACACTGTTATCGCTTATCTTAACAGCTTTATAATAATATCTAAGTGATTCATCAAATTTATTTATTTTATAATAAAGCCAGCCGAGCCGTAGATTTACCAAATAATCCGAAGCATAATTATCGTAAATCTTCAATAATGGTTCTATAGCCTCTTTGTAATTATAATCTGCTTCGGCATTTATAGATTTATTGAAAGCCTCCAAACGCTCGGATTTAAGTGCGGCATTTAATAAAGAAGAGAAAATAACTATCAACATTATTGTTGAAATAAAAATCCTTTTCATCTTGTTAACCCCGTCTAATTATTTTTGAATTAAATTTATCTTTTTTATACTCGAAGGAAAACTCTTTTATTATACCTTCGTTATCAATATTTAAAATTCCATTTCCTTCTTCATTAACAAAAGAAAACAATCTCTTACCTCTATTCAATAGTTTTACGTTAATTCCAAAATCGGAGTCATTATTATCGCGCGAAGCATATGAATATTTTAATTCACTATTAAGTTGAATATCGAACATTAGAATAAACTCAGAGAGATAACGTGAAAGGTTGTTCAATGTAAGTGAAACCGGAATTTCATCCTCCCAAGTAAGATTTTCGTAATACCCCAGAGGAATCCTGATAGTAAGAATATAGAAATAATATAATGCTGATTTTTTCTTGCCAATATAATCAGTCATCATAAAAACTTTATCTTTATTATAAAAGTAAGCTTTGTCACCGAAATCGTTTTCCAAATACATTTGATTGTAGATGTTTACTTTTACTTCCCAGTGCTCATCAAAATTTTTACCATTCAGATTACAATTAAATTCAAATTCATCACCTAACTGGAAATTAAAAGCTTTCTTTATTTTTTTATGAACTTCAATATTTCTAACTTTTTCACCTTCTTGGGGATAATCGAAGGATTTCAATATCAACTTATCATCTTGTTTAACAAGATAATAGGCAAACGGGAATTCATAAGTTTTATCACCAATACGATCTGTAAGTTGAAATTGAAAATGTAAATGTGGTAATGGCGATCTTCCACTATTGCCGCATTGAGCAAGTACTTCCCCTTTTTTAACTTTATCGCCTTCCTCTACTTTAATACTTCCACGCTTCAAATGAGATAATTGAGAAAACAACCCTTCACCGTGATCTATTAAAATAGAGTTACCCCAATTTTCTTCTAAATTCGTTTTACCAATCTCATTGTCTTTAATATTATCAACTACCTTTACTATTTCACCATCCAATGGTACAACTACCGGAGTTGAATAGCATAAATAATTTTCAACAGATTTACTTTCATTTTCAAACTCATTACCATTATCATCTTCGATAACAAAATCCCAAGCATATTTCCAGTCATCTTTATGAGTAATTTTACCGTTAATCCCTTGAGATATTTTCCACTCACCCCAGAATGGGAGTTCTGCTAATAAATACTTGAACCTTTCAAATCTGGCTTTCCGGTTTTGATGATAATAATAATTCTCTTCTGGAGAACCGGGTTTAAAATAGAGCAAAACAAAATCGGATTGATGCTCGCGGAACTTCAAGCTGTAAATTGTTGACAACACTATAAAATTAAATGGAAGAACCAATACCGGTAATAACTGTCCCGAAAATAACTTTGAAAAAAATCCGGCAAATACAATTACCAGTGTAGACGAAAGCGTAATCAATGCAAATGTTTTGCGAGATAACAATATTAAACTTCCGCCAAGTGCAAATGCAGTAAGGA
The DNA here is from genome assembly GCA_964573255.1 of uncultured Melioribacteraceae bacterium. GTDB lineage: Bacteria > Bacteroidota > Ignavibacteria > Ignavibacteriales > Melioribacteraceae > CAYNUJ01. The sequence continues at coordinate 10,426 of CAZNJB010000004.1, read as the reverse complement.
TAGAATTAAAAGAAGTAAGAATAAAATAGTCAGTAGTATATTGTGGAAATATTAATCTTAACAGCAGCAAATTTACTACAAAGGCAAAGATCGAATTAACAAACATTACTCTGGAAAAGAATAAAAGCCCAAGAGAAATTATTATTCCAGCAATTATGTTTGATTGAAAAACAATTAACCCCAAAGCATTAAAATAACCGGATAAGTAATAATTCACATAATCAACTAAGTTGCCGTTATCAAAATGCAGACCGCTGAAGAAAATATTGCCATAGTTTGTTGTGTAAATAAAAAATACATATAACGTAATAATAAAAGGTAAACTTAAACCTGGCAAATTGAAAACATTAGCCATTAAATGTTCCAGTGTGGCGGAAATAAAGAATACGATAACAATAAAAATTACCGTCAATAAAATCATAAAAGGAGATAGTTCAAAAAAATACGCTGCGGCACAACCAAATAAAATTCCGTTAAATCCATAAAATCCGCTTCTGATCTTCTCAATATCAAATTTCAACCACAATGCTAATCCATTCGATAAGAGAACACCTAATAATCCCATCGCGCCAATTAGGGGATTAATAAATGAACTGGCAAGAATCAGAGCACCGAACCATCTCCTGTTACTAAAAAATATTTGAGCATAACTGTAAAGAACGGAATCTACAGTTGTAATAATATTAGATTTCAATTTATCTTTCGGCATAATCAACTATAATTTGAATTTTAATTTTTCAGGTAATTTTTCCAACCGTGTAATATCTTCAAGTTTCTCTCTTTCTCTAATTACTTCACTTTTTCCATCTTCAAATATCATCACAACATTTGGTCTCAATGTAATAAATTGCATCCACTGCGTAACACTGTATGCTCCTACATTTAGAATTACAACTTTATCTCCTTTCTGTAAATTAGGAAGAACGATATTATCTCTCAAACAATCTATATTCATACAAAGCGGACCGTAAACTGCAGAATTTTCCGTACCTGTTCCTGAATACTGAGCAGGAATAATTTTGTGATTGAACCAATAACTTGTAAATAGATAATTAACTCCGGCATCAATAATAATCGCTCTTTTGCCGTTAGATAATCTTTTTATCCCAATCACACTGCTTATTAAATATCCTGCATCGTCAACCATTACTCTACCGTTTTCCATAATTAGTACAGGCATTTCTTCGAGAGGTAGATTCAAATCAAGTAAAGGAGAAGTAATTGCATCCGCATATTGTTCCAGAGATGGTAGAGTCTGTTCTGCATCTAAATACTGACCTTTTAATGTATTATTTGACGGTAACCCACCACCAAGATCAATGTATTCCAATTGAATGTTAAATTGAGATGAAAGCATTTTGGCTAAATCTACTAATTTAGCTGCAGCAATTCTGTATGCTTCCGTTGTCATTATATATGTACCGATATGAGTATGAAGCCCTATTAAATTCAAAGAATCCGTCATTGCAATTCTCTTTAATGCTTGAGCAGCTTCACCGTTTTCGTAATTGAACCCGAATCTATCCCACTTTGGATAAATACCAACATCCATATTTACACGTATAGCTACTTCTGCACTTTTGCCAATTTCCTTTGTTAATTCAATAATAGTATAAAGTTCATCAAAATGATCGATATGTATTTTCGCACCGTCATTTATAGCTTTTCTTAATGCACTTTCACTTTTATCGGGGCCATTGAAAATAATAAACTCACCGGGTACACCTAATAATCTTGCACGATCATATTCAAATTCCGAAACCACTTCCGCCCAAAATTTCTCTTGATGAAAAACCGAACAAACGGCATTTAAATAATTTGTCTTGTAGGACCATGCCATTTGTACTTTGGGATAACGCGTTTCAAATATCCTTTTGATTTTTTTTGCATTCTCACGAATCTTATTTTCGGATATTACGAACAAAGGGGAACCATAATTTTCAACTAACGAATTAACACTAATTCCGTCTATTTCAGTCATTGGTGGAATTAACGAGGTACTTCCAATTTTATTCATCATTCCACTTTGTTGTTTAATAATAATCGGTCTTTCATATACTTTTTTAGCCATGGATCAATTCTCCTATCACTGATAGATTCTCAAAAGTTTTTATATCCGTGATTAAATCCCACGAATAACGGATAAAAATTGTTCCTGTTTTATAATCGGAAAATGGTTCTACATTTTTACCCAATGCAAGTTGCAGAAGAGCGTATGGTAAATTCTGTCCGGCTCCAACGGTTAAATAAACCCAAGCCGGGAACCTGGGATTTATTTCAAGCAAATAATATTTATTGCTCTCCTTCTCTTTAACGAACTCGAACTCGGCACCGCCGCGCCAGTTGGTTCTTGAAATAATTTGATCCGAAATTTCGATTAATGCAGGATCATCAATAGTAACGCCTGCCCAGCCTTTACCTTTTTCTGTAATATACATCTTCTTCATTGCAACGGCTCCAATCTTATTACCATTACCGTCGCCTAATGCACATACATTGTACTCATCGCCTTCAATAAATTCCTGAGCAATAATAGGTAATCCCCATTTTGCGCTTAATTTAGTGAACGCCGAATACGCATCGTCAAAATTATGAACGATATACGCATCATAAAATATACCTTTAATTGCAGCAGGATATCCAATTTCGGTAGGAATCTTATATAAATCTTGAACCGAATTGATGATTATATTCTTCGGACCAGTAATTTGGTTATCCTCGCAAAATTTAAACAATTTGTCTTTCGCTCTAACATTCAATTGATCTATCGTAGGCAAAAAACTTGAGATTCCGAGTTCTTCTAATCTTGGTGATAATTTTGTAAATGCATACAACTCCGCATCGAGGGTGGGAATAATCACATCAATTTTTGTTCTAGAATTAATGTATTTTATTCGCTCATAGAGAGAGTCAATTCCCGTCGATGGATAAGGGATTAAATAATTTTCATCTGCAACTTCCGGCATATAAGCTCCGGGTTCCAAACTATCGTATATTAAACCGATAATTTTTCCTTCGAATTCACCGGAGTCTTTTATTCCTCTTATAACGGGAACTCCGGGTCCCGGACTGTCGATATTGTTTAAACCTGTAACTGCAATGTTCATAGTTCTTCCATTAAATTAAATGATTTTAATTGCATTATAAAATCTGTAAGGTCTTTTTCGAGCCGGTCACTATCAACATCGTACTCATCCATTATTTCCTCGGCTATTTCATCGAGGGACTTTCCGTCTTTCAGACCTGTCAGAACTTTAACGCCAATTAAATTGCACGTAAAAGTTTCGCCAGTATTTGATTGAAACAGAAAACCGTTTTCGCTAATTGCCAAATTCGGAGTTATTTTATACTTTTCCATAATTTCACCTATTTAATTAGAAGCATTTTCTTTGAAATGGTTTTACCTTTTGCCGATAATTGGTAAAAATAAGTTCCCGAAGCAACTCTATTCCCAAATTCATTTCTTCCGTTCCATTTTATTTTATAGGAACCGGGATTCACATTGCCGGAAAATAAATTTTTAACTAACTCACCGTTAATGTTATATATTTTTATATCTATGTAATCCGCTTCGGGTACAGAATATTCGATAATTGTTGAAGGATTAAACGGGTTCGGATAGTTTTGCTCTAAAGAATAATTTAATTGCACATATTCACCAATCTTTGCAGAAGTCGGAGCACCGGTATCATAAACTTCGTATGTGTAACCGTTATAATCCGGATAATCCGATCTAGTGAAAGTACATTCAAGCATTCCATCATTATCAATATCCCAAATAACGGGATATGAATAGTAATAAGATGCATTATTCATTTCAAATAATGTAGAACCGGTAGTGATATCAATTACTTTAAATGCTTCCCTATAATTATCGGAACTTCCATAATAAGAGAGCACATAAAATTCCACTATTCCGTCACCCGTTAAATCGTAACCTACAGAATAAATTTGGTTTCCTGCAGTCTGTTCTTCTGCAGTAAAGTTATAAGTGTAATTGGAATTGTTAGAAAATTGACCGCTGTACACTATAAATGAAGTTGCATTGATTTCGTAGAATCTTTCTTCCCATTGATCGCCATTTTGCTTGAAAGCGACCCAACCTGACACTACTCCGGTAGTAAGTGTAGCAGATTCCCATTTGTTTGCCCACTGACCTTTCAAAGTGGTTGATAACAATATAATTGTGATAGTAATTAGAAGTATTTTTTTCATATTTCTCTCAAATTTGTTTCGATTGCATTTACATATTTTGTGCCAATTGATAAAACTTACAAACTCGAAGTAAAAATGCCCAAAATTAAATTAAACTGCAACAAATAATTATTTACAATTATTAAATAAATGACTGGAATTCTGCTTCAAATGCATGACTACAAAAACTTCAGGCATTAAAACTTAAAATTCGGTTATTACACTGGGATAATTTTGGGTTTGGAAGTAAAAAATATTGATAATTTGAAGTAAGATTTTAATCAAAATAAAAACTTTTTATCAGGCATACTTTTTTTAAAAAGCATTACTTTAAGCAATTTTTTCATCGCAAATAGTTAATACTAATTTTATGAAAATAGTAGGTGAATTTAGATAAGGAAATTCGTAGCATTCACGGAGTAGTAATTACCGTGAACGTACGAATTAATAAAATTATTTTAAGACTCAAATTTCAGAAAGGATTCAGTTTTTTTACACAAAGAAAAAATATTCTAACTTTTCTTCGTTTTTGATAAATTTTCATTTGCTTCTTTGACTGTTGTTTCCTTTAGAGCCATTCCGCAATTTCCGCATTCAGAAGGTTCATCGGAAATTTGATCAGCACACATCGGGCATTGATAAACTTTTCCATCGTGATTCTTATCCATCATAGAAACATCCATACCGGCTTTGTGATTATCTTTATACATAGATTCTCCTTCGCCGTGTTTATGCTCAACTCCCATTTTGGCTTGTGCTTCTTCTACTTTCATTTCGTGTAAATGCCCGCCGCAACTTGAACATTCTCCAGATTCATCGGATACAACTTTGCAATTGGTACAAGCGAAAACTTTACCATCACCGTTTATATCGTGAGCTTTTACATTAATGACCTTCATTGTTTCGGACTTTTCAACTTTTGCTTCCTTGTTATTATTACTACAACTAACAAAAGTAAAAATTAACACTGCAGTTAGGAATGTATGGATATATAAGTTTATCTTTTTCATATTTACCTCCAGTATATATTTTTATAGAATTGAATTCGGAACTGAACGGATAAAATATACATTTAATTAGACAAAAACAATTGGGAAACTGGGAATTATGCCATTTCACCCTCAACAATATATAAGGGCGAACCGTAGGATTTGCCCCATATAAATATTGAATTTCAATTTTCAGAAACTCTTACTTCTAAATAAATTTTACTACAGAATTACCGAAGTAAAAAACTTATTCTTTCTCATTATAATAATTTCTATACTTCATTTTAGCTTAAGCCCTTTGCATTGAAAAAACTGGTATATTTTTTATCTGTATCTAAAATATGATTTTGAAGCCAATCCTTTAAGAAATCCATAATTTCCAAAGATAACCCTATCTTATTGTTATTATATTTCTCCTGAAATTCAGTAACTTTATTAATAAATCCCTCATGTTCCTTTTTATGGGATAAACTTCCGGGATAATCATACTCAACAAAATATTTTTCTTCCATCTTAAAATGAAATATTGTATAATTTTTTAAATCATTTAATATTTTCTCAATTACATTATTACTACTTCTTTCTCTCATTGCAACATGTAACTCATTAATCATAGCTATCAACCTCTTATGCTGCTGATCAAGAATACGTACATTTACACTCAAATCATCACTCCATTCAAATAATGGCATTTTTAACCTCCTACTATTTCAGAATTATTTTTATTAACATTAATTAACTTTTAGGCAAAAAGTGCCCAAGTTTTAAAGAAAAAACATTAATTATTGATGGGAATAAAATTCAATTCAATATCTGCCTAATAATCATATACCATTCATCCCGTTGTTTTTGAGAGGTATTTCAATATTTGCAATGGTAAATTTTCCTAATCTACTCTGCAAATAGAAGCGTAAATTATAAATCTTACTAAGTTTATTAATTATTGTGAGTCCTAAACCATTACCTATTTGCTGGTTCTCCTCTTTATTGATTTGTTGATACGCTCTAAAAACATTAAGTTCTTCTATAGGAATGCCACAGCCTTTATCTTCAACTTTAATTAAATAATTATCTTTCTGCTTTTTACCAGTAACGGTAATTGGCGATCCTTTCTCAGAAAATTTACAGGCATTTGTGATAAGTTCAATTACAATAAATAAGAAATCTCTTTCGAAAATGTTTAATTCTATAGATTCAAATTCAATTATTAAATCGTTTATTCTATCACTGCATTCAATTGTTTTTGTACTGAGCTCGATAAAATCATATAGTGAAGGGTCAATCTTCTCATATTTATTGACCGAAGAAAGATAAACATCTTTAGGAGTTATCTCTAATTCAGAATATAATAGAAACCTTTCTATTCTGGCTAATAATCTATATCCCGATCTATTAATACTTTCGATTAACTCCTTTTTTTCTTCTTCCTTCAATGAGTCATAGTAATCTAGCAGAAGATTTGAATTACCAATAATAGATACTAAAGGAGTTTTTAATTCGTGAGGGACATATTTGGCAATGTTTTGACCCAATCTATTTATTGTACTATCAATTTGTCTTTTTTTCTCCAGTCTGGTTTTGACTGAAATTAATAAATCTTCAAGGTTAAAAGGCTTTTTAATATAATCATCAACTCCTAAATTCATCCCTTTCCTAACGGAAAGCTCGTCTGCCTTTGCCGTCAAGAATAAAAAAGGTACAAACATTGTTGCTTGCTTTTCTTTGACTTTCTGGAATAATTCATACCCATCAATTTCCGGCATCATTATATCGGAAATGATTAAGTCGGGAATTGTATCCTTTAATTTCTCTAAAGCATCTGCTCCGGAATCGGCTTCAATACATTCAAATCCTTCAAAAGTAAGAATTTCAAACAAGGAATGTCTTATTAATTTATCATCTTCAACTATTAATATCTTTTCTTTTTCAGACAAACCCATTATCCATTGATTTTTAGAAATAGAAAATATTTATCCCATATTACTAATAATTACTAAACATCACTTTTAATAAAGATCGCTTCTAACATTCTTGTATAACATTATTATCCGATAATTATTTTACCATTCTCACGAACATTTAGAGTGCTTAATTCATCTGTTGATTTTTTATTAAAAGAAAATTGAACAACTAAATTTTGCAAATTAGCTGTAAGATTATTTAACTCCTCTGCTGCTCTGGCAATTTGCTGAATGCCCATAGCAGTTTCTTGGGTGACACTATTTATTCCTTCAACACTACGACTAATTTGTTCAGCCGTAGTGGATTCCTGCTCACTAGCAGCGGCAACTTGATTTATTATATCAATTACATTGGTAGTACTTTGAATAATTTCATCTAACGATTTCCCTGACTCAAGAGCTAACTTCATACCTTTTTCAACTTCTGAGGTACCTAATTCCATAGCTTCAACAGCATCTCCGGTATCCTTTTGTATTTGACTAATCATATCTCCAATTTCTTTAGTAGCTTTAGTTGTTCTTTCCGCCAGTTTTCGTACCTCATCCGCTACAACGGCAAACCCTCGTCCGTGCTCTCCTGCTCTCGCAGCTTCAATTGCAGCATTTAATGCGAGTAAATTTGTCTGATCCGCTATATCATCAATTACACCGATTATAGTCCCTATTTTTTCACTGCTTGAACCCAATTCTTTTATTGTATTAGCTGCTTGTTCAACAACTTCAGAAATCCTTTCCATTCCGCGAACAGTATCACGTATAATTGAGCCTCCGTGCTTAGCAATTTCACCGGCATTTTTAGATTGCTCCGCGGCTGAGTTTGCATGCTTGGCAGTTTCCATAATTGTTTTTGTCATCTGCTCAACAGCTGCGGCAATTTCTGCGGATTGACTGCTTTGCTCCTGAGCTCCGGCAGCCATTTCTTCAGAGCTTGAAGATATTTGTGTACTTGCACTTGCAGTTGCCTCAACTACCTCTGTCACCTTTATAATCATATTTCTAATATTTGAAACTGCCTCGTTAAATCCTTTAAATAACCTACCAATTTCATCATCTTCTCTTTCTGGTTTAACATAAACTGTTAAATCACCTTTTGCAAATTTATTCATTTCATTCAATATTTTTTTCGTGTTTTCAGCTAAGTAATTCTGCTGACGTTCAATCTGCTCTTGTACTTTTTTTGCTTCATATGCAGATTTCTCAGCTTCTTCTTTCTTTTGATTAGCTTCATTAATTTTTTCTTTAATAATAGCAGCCATCTTATTAATATTCTCTCGTAATTTCCCAATTTCGTCTTTAGAATTAACTTCTACCTGTATATCATAATTTCCACCTGTTACTTCTATTATTGCATCAACTGTCTCAATAAGAGGATTAGAAATTGTTTTTCTTACAAAAAAGAAGCTGAAAATTCCAAGAAATAATGTTCCCCCTAATGAATAATATAAAGTATTTATCAAACTAGCAATTTTGCCTGAAGCAAATTTTTCGTAATAAGTAACTGCTTTATTCATCTTTTTAAGCAATGGAATATTATTCTGCTCTATGTAGTTCAAAGCTTTTTTATACTTTTCACTATTGGCATTTTCGTTTATAATAATATTTATACTCTCATAGAAAGGTTCCCAGAGTTTCTTAACTTCCTTTAATTGAAGTATAACATTCGGATCAGCAACTGCGGAAATGCCCATATCTTCATTTCCTTCTATCAATGCCAAAAGGGATTTATTAAAAAGAGAAGATGTTTCTGACAAAGACTTCAAATATTCTACCCTTCTTAAATCATTAAAGTTATTTATTGCCAAAACTTCTTTAGTCATTTTTTGTGAAAGCATCCTTTGCCTACCGGCTATATTAAGTATTTTTGAATCGCTTTTCTGGTTATCTAGTGTAAATATAGTTGCTATTACCATATATGACATAAACACTATAAAAAGCGATATCTGTATAAAAGATTTAAACTTGACAGTTGTAAATAATGATTTGCTCATCTTTCTCAACCTCCATTCTATCTAAAATAATAAGACTTTTTATTCTTGATAATCTAATTTTAATTGATTATCGCAAAAGAGTAAATTCTTTTAACATATTTTTTGTGAGCGGTATTTGAGTTTTTGTAAACGGTGTCTAGCTCTAAAATTAAACCTATACTAAAACGGAATTTTTTTGCACGCTAAACAAAATGGTAAATCTGTCGATAATATTAATTTGGTTTAATAAATTATTCTATTTAAATGAAGAAAAAGAATATTAAAGTGACGATTTTACTTATTTTAATAATTTTGTCCTGCTTTATTCAAGCAGAGAAAAGGAATTTTTCTGCCAAACCAGATAAAGATAAAACAATTAAAAGAATAAGTAATTTTCTTGATTCCTGTTGGGTAAATAGGGAAAAAGATTTGCGTTTAGCATTAGATTATAGTTTTAGAGCATTAAAATTATTAGATTCAACCAATATTATTGAGTTAAAGCCTAAAACATTGAATTATATAGGTATGATTTATCGAAAAATTGGTAGATTGGAAGAATCTCATAAGTACCATGTTAAAGCTCTCAGTATTGGTTCCAAAATAAAAGATTCTCTTCAAATAGGTTACGCCTATACAAATTTAGCAGTCTATTATTTTATGAACTCTTCTATTTCTATTGCTTTGGAAAATCTGTTAGTTGCAAAGGAAATATTTGATGAGTTAAATAATGAAGTTGGCATTTCATATTGTTTTGACTATTTAGGTAGAATATACACTTACGGAGGGGAATATGACAAAGCATTAAATTATCTTCAAAAATCTGCTAATATTAGATATAAGATGAAAAATACTGCTGGCTATGCTCATACGCTAACCAATATCGGTTTTGTATATTACAATATGAAAAAATTTGATGAAGCAATAACCTATTATAATGAAGCACTCAATACTCTCAGAAAATATAATTTACAAGAAAAAAATAGCGAGATATTTAAGAGATTCGGTGAATTATATATAGCTACCAAAGAGTACGAAAAAGCATTATTTAATTCCAATAAATCCTTAAGCATTAATAAAAAAATAAAGAATCAAGCCGGTGAAATTACAGACTTAAACCGATTGGGTCTTATATACTTAAAATTAAAACTTTACGATAAATGTAAAAAGGCTTTATTGACTGCAAATAATCTTTCTGAAACATCAAAATTTCGAAACGAGAGAATGCAGAATTATTACTATCTTTTTAAATTTTATTCCACAACAAATAATCTAAAAAATGCTAATAAATTTTTATATAAGTATACAACCCTTAGGG